>JBDTUH010000002.1:0-494880 GCA_040007815.1 Chitinophagaceae bacterium | reverse complement strand
ATCATACTTCAAAGCGATCTTGATAACGCCCTGTTTGTTATCATCCTCAAATTTGTACTTCAGGATATAACCCTGGTTGTACAAAATTTCAGTCATACGCTTTTTCAAATTAGAAGCAGGAATGTCTACTACACGGTGACCCGCCATCTGCGCATTACGGATTCTTGTCAGGAAATCTGCTATAGGATCTGTTACCATTTTTATATCGATTAAATCAGTTCTAAATTTTGTTTTGTCAATTGTGAATTGTCAATTGTGAGAATCACTCACCATTCACCGTTCACCATTCACTTTACCAGCTTGCTTTTTTCAGCCCTGGAATTTTTCCGTTCAGCGCCATATCACGCAGGACTATCCTGGATACACCGAAGTAACGGATATACCCTTTTGGACGGCCGGTAATCTGGCAACGGTTCTTCAAACGAACTTTTGAAGAGTTCTTAGGCAGTTCATCCAACGCTTTCCAGTCGCCTGCTTTTTTAAGCTCTTCACGTTTTGCGGCAAACTGGGCAACCATTTTCTCTCTTTTACGCTGCCTGGCTTTTACTGATGTCTTAGCCATAATTTATTAAATTTTCAATTTTAAAATTCCTTTCTTATGATCTGGAATTTGTTTTTTTATGCCGATATCTATCGGAATTAATTACTATCTTTTTTTGCATTCCTGAAAGGCATTCCCAACTCTTTCAGTAACTCGTATGCTTCTTCGTCAGTGTTAGCAGTTGTTACAAAAGTGATGTCAAGACCTGTGATCCTGTTTACTTTGTCAATATCAACCTCCGGGAAGATGATCTGCTCGGTAACACCCATAGTATAGTTTCCACGACCGTCAAACGCCTTTTCATTCACTCCCTTGAAGTCACGAACACGGGGCAAAGCCACTGCGATCAGGCGATCCAGGAATTCATACATCTTTACTCCGCGCAGCGTAACCCTTGCACCAATTGGCATATTCTTACGCAGCTTAAAGTTGGAGATATCTTTTTTAGACATGGTAGCCACTGCTCTCTGTCCGCTGATAGTTGTTAACTCTTCCAGCGCTATATCAACCAGCTTCTTATCCGTAACGGCGCCATTTACACCACGATTCAAGCAGATCTTTTCCAATTTAGGGGCCTGCATCACTGAATCGTAACTAAATTTTTTTACAAGGGCAGGTACAACTTCCTTTTTGTACTTGTCCGCCAGTCTCGGGGTATATGTTTTTGTACTCATATAATTCAACTTTTATTGGGCTGCAAAGATTTATATCTTTTCTCCCGATTTTTTTGATACACGAACTGATTTACCATTCTCTTTTTCTCTCTTCACTTTAGCAGGAGCTTTCGCTTTAGCATCCCATAGCATCACATTGCTGATATGGATAGGAGCCTCCTTTTTTATAATTCCACCCTTGGTATTCTGCGCAGAAGGCTTAGTGTGTTTGGTAACAATGTTCACACCTTCTACTAAAACTTTAGCTTTATCAAGAAGCACTTCTTTTACAACACGAGGTTTAGACAGGTCCTTGTCTTCACCGGTGATAACAACCACGCTATCTCCCTTCCTGATGTTAAACTTTGGTTTGAATCTTGTTTTCATTTTATCTGTTCTCTTTTAGAGATTATTTTATTATTGTTCGTCGATCGTGAATGGTCAGTCGTGAGTACCTTTCAAATTTTGTAAACCACTCACGGTTCACGCCTCACGTTTACAGCACCTCGGGCGCCAATGAAACGATCTTCATATAACCTTTATCACGAAGCTCCCTCGCTACTGGTCCGAAAATACGTGTGCCACGGGGCTCATCAGCCTGGTTCAATATTACCACTGCGTTGTCGTCAAAACGGATATAAGAGCCATCCTTGCGACGCAGCTTATTTGTAGTACGAACAATCACCGCTTTTGCAACCGTACCTTTTTTAATACCGCCGGCAGGTATCGCATCTTTGATCGTCACCACGATTTTGTCGCCGATCCTGGCATAGCGTTGTCCGCTGTTGCCCAACACACGAATACATAACACCTCTTTGGCGCCACTGTTGTCCGCTACATTTAACCGGCTTTCTTGCTGAATCATTTTATTTAAGCTTTGAGCTCTTAGCTGTGAGCTGCGAGCAGTTTAAACTATTATTGTTCTTTCTTCAACGGCTCGTTCCGCCTCGGCGGACGTAGCTCGTAACTTCTTATTTCACTTTCTCTACTACCTCTACCAGTCTCCAACGCTTTGTTTTGCTCAGCGGCCGGGTTTCCATGATCTTCACTGTATCACCAATGCTGCACTCATTCTTGTCATCATGAGCATGAAATTTAGTAGTCTTTTTTACGAACTTACCGTAGATCGGGTGCTTTACTTTTCTTTCAACAGCCACAGTAATGGTCTTCGCCATTTTGTTGCTGGTAACAACACCTGTTCTTGTTTTTCTTAAATTTCTTTCTTCCATTTTATTAGCTTTTTATGCTTGCTGTTGCTTTAACTTCAATTCCGTTTTCAGACGGGCAATATCCCGGCGTACTCCGCGAATAGTCATTGGGTTTTCCAATGGGGAGATGGCATGAGCAAACTCCAGTTTTTTCAACCGCTGTTTGTCCTCTTCGAGGCGGGCCTTCAAATCACTTTCATTCAGGCCATGAATACTTTTTACAAAATCTGCTTTCTTTGACATCGCTTCTACGATTTAAATATTATTATGCTGTAACCAGGTCACGGCGAACAACAAACCTTGTTTTGATTGGCAGTTTACCCGCTGCCAATGCCAGTGATGCACGGGCAACTTGTTCACTTACACCATCCACTTCAAATATGATGCGGCCTGGTTGTACTACGGCAGCCCAGAACTCCAGGTTACCTTTACCTTTACCCATTCTCACTTCAGCCGGCTTCCTCGTAATTGGCTTATCAGGAAAAATGCGGATCCACACATTACCTTCACGCTTCATCTCACGGGTAAGCGCCTGGCGGGCGGCTTCTATCTGGCGGTCAGTGATCCAATGACTATCCAATGCTTTCAGGGCAAAAGAACCAAAAGAAATTGTTGTACCTCTTTTTGAATCGCCTTTCATGCGACCCTTTTGCATTTTCCGATGTTTCGTTCTTTTCGGTTGTAACATTTTAAAAAGCTTTTAGCTTTTAGCTTCGAGCTTCGAGCTCTTGCCTAAATTTTGTTATCTACTTTTTATATCTCGTAGCTCGTTCCGCCGCGGCGGACGTAGCTTTCTCTTATCCTCTTCTGTCTCCACCACGGCCACCGCCCCCACCTCTTCTGTCACCTCCACCTCCGCCGCCTCTCCTATCATCACGACGGTCATGACCACCACCATGCCGATCATCTCTTCTCTCTCTTCTTTCACCACCTGCGGCACCTTCATTCTTACCACCGGCTACGAAATTTGGATTCAGATCTCTTTTAGTCAATACTTCACCTTTACAAATCCAAACCTTGATACCTATCTTACCATATACAGTTTGAGCAAATACGTTAGCATAATCAATATCCATACGGAACGTATGCAGTGGAACACGGCCCTGCTTGAATTCTTCGCTACGGGCGATTTCAGCTCCATTCAAACGCCCGCTTAATTTGATCTTGATACCTTCAGCACCCATACGAAGTGAAGAAGCGATCGCCATTTTGGTAGCACGTTTGAAATTGATACGGTTTTCAATCTGGCGGGCAATAGTATCTCCGACGATCATCGCATCCAATTCGGGACGGCGGATCTCAAGGATGTTGATTTGCACATCGTCTTTACCAGTCAATTTCTTCAACTCTTCTTTGATACGATCAACTTCACCACCACCTTTACCGATAATGATACCGGGTTTAGATGTATGGATCGTGATGATCAGTTTTCCAAGCGTTCTTTCAATAACGATCTTTGAAATACCGCCTTTGTTGATACGGGCATTCAGGTAAGTTCTGATCTTATGATCTTCGATCAGCCTCGTAGCATAATTCTTTTTATCAGCGTACCAGTTAGATTCCCATCCACGGATGATGCCTAACCTGTTACCAATCGGATTTGCTTTTTGACCCATGTTATTGGTTTATTAATTCGTTTAGTTTTTATTTTCTTTTGCGTCAACGATCACTGTTACGTGATTACTGCGTTTGCGAACACGATACCCACGACCCTGTGGTGCCGGACGCATACGCTTTAATGTCCTGGCGCCATCTACAAAAATGGTTTTCACCACCAGTTGGCTTTCATCACCACCTTCGTT
Organism: Chitinophagaceae bacterium; assembly: GCA_040007815.1. GTDB lineage: Bacteria > Bacteroidota > Bacteroidia > Chitinophagales > Chitinophagaceae > Terrimonas_B. Next base: position 490,676 of record JBDTUH010000002.1, on the reverse strand, counting down.
TTTTTGTTTCCAGTTGTTGATAGCGCTCAACACCAGTTTACGCAGTGGAACTGCAGGGTGTTTTGCATTGTGCTCCAGTTCGGCCAATACTTTTTCAACCTTCTGACCGCGGATCAGATCAGCCAACAACCGCATTTTACGGGGCGATGTGGGATAATTTCTCAGTTTTGCTACTGCTTCCATTTTTATAATTTTTTCCGGAGAATCCTCTCCGGGACTTTATTATCTATTAGTCTCCTTTCTTGCTAGAATGTCCTTTGAACTGGCGGGTTGGTGCGAATTCTCCCAACTTGTGTCCAACCATGAACTCCGTTATATACACCGGGATAAATTTGTGACCATTGTGTACAGCAAATGTGTGGCCCACAAAATCAGGTGTGATAGTGGAACGGCGGCTCCATGTTTTGATGACGCCTTTTTTGTTTTTGCCTTCATTAATAGCTACCACCTTTGCTTCAAGATGAGTTGCTACATAAGGGCCTTTTTTAATCGAACGAGCCATTTCTCTTAATAATTTATGTTTGTCGTTATTGTTGGCTTCGAACTTCGGGCTCTGAGCTTCGAGAGTCTAACTCTTGGCTCACGGCTCACAGCTCATAGCTTTCTTTACTTCGCTAATTTGTTTCCGTTCTTACGTTGAATGATCAGCTTATCACTTCCTTTTCCTTTAGTTCTTGTTTTCAGACCTCTTGAGTATTGACCATTTCTTGAACGAGGCTGGCCACCTGATGCTTTACCTTCACCACCACCCATCGGGTGATCTACGGGGTTCATAGCTACACCACGGGTTCTTGGCCTGATACCTTTCCACCTGTTGCGACCGGCTTTACCCATGCTCTGCAAACTATGATCACTGTTGCTTACCACGCCTACTGTCGCATAGCAATTAATCAACACTTTTCTCAACTCACCAGAGGGCATTTTTAGTACCGCATATTTTTCTTCCTTGTTGGTTAACTGTGCAGAAGAACCAGCGCTGCGGGCTAATTTTCCACCCTGGCCAGGTTGCATTTCAATGTTGTGCACGTTAGTACCTAACGGCATATTTTTCATCTGCAATGCGTTACCTATTTCCGGAGCTACATTATCACCGCTTTCAACGGTTGCACCCACTTCCAGTCCCTGCGGAGCAATAATGTAACGCTTCTCTCCATCCGCATAATTCAATAATGCGATGAATGGGGTACGGTTTGGATCATACTCAATAGAAACTACAGTGGCAATACCTTGCTTATTACGTTTGAAATCTATAACGCGGTATTTTTTCTTATGACCACCACCTTTGTAACGCATAGAAAGATGACCAGACGAGTTACGTCCGCCGGTTCTTGGTTTAGCTTCTACCAGGCTCTTTTCAGGTACATTGGTAGTAACCTCAGCGTACGCATTACCGATTCTCCAACGAGTTCCGGCTGTAATAGGTTTAAATTTTCTTAATGCCATTTTAATCTCTTTTTTTAATTCAACATTAGCGGCTGTTGAAGCCATTCTTTCGAAGGGTTAAATGTTTGAATACAAATCAATCGTTTCTCCTTCTGCTACGGTCACATAAGCTTTTTTATAAGAAGGCTTACGGCCTGATATTACACCGGCTTTTGTAAAGCGGCTTTTATTTTTACCAGGAGATACAGATGTGTTTACATCAGTAACACTTACACCGTAAAAGCTTTCTACTGCTTTTTTGATCTCCAGTTTATTTGCTTTCTTAGCCACTTTGAAAGCATAGCGACGCAGTTTTTCCTGCTGAGCATTTGCCTTTTCTGTCAAAATGGGTTTTACTAATACTTCAGAAAGTTTCATGTATCTCTCTTTAGAATGTTTTTAATTAAGCTTCTGCTTTTTCTTCCTCTGAAAAAATCTTTGCCGCACTCTCTGTCAACACCAGCACTTCAGAATTGACAATGTCATACGTATTAATGTCACTAAGCAATACTCCTAATACAGAAGGAACATTACGCATGGACAATTGAAGACTTTCATTGTATTCCGGTATAATGAACATCGATTTTTTATCCGCTACTTTCAGGCTACCCAGGATATCCATAAACGCTTTTGTTTTTGGGGTATCCATCGTGATATCTTCTACTACTACAATGGCTTTTTCTTTCGCTTTATAGGCTAAAGCTGAAATTTTTGCCAGGTCCTTCACCTTACGGTTAAGTTTAATATCGTAGCTGTGAGGTTTTGGTCCGAAGATAGTACCACCGCCTTTATATAATGGGTTACGGATATTACCCTTACGGCTACCACCAGTACCTTTTTGGCGATGCAGTTTCTTACTCGCACCCTGCACTTCAGCACGGGTCTTCACTTTATGTGTTCCCTGGCGCTGCGCAGCAAGGTATTGTTTTACTGCCAGGTAGATCACATGGTCGTTAGGCTCTACACCAAAGATATCTTCAGGCAGTTCAACCGATCTTCCTGTTTTCTTTCCTTTACTATTTAGAACTTCAACTTGCATCTTATTTCTTTTTGTTTGTACAGACAAGGCATGCCTTGTCTCTCAATCATTATTTCTGAATCAACACAATTGATCCGTTGTGACCCGGTACAGAACCACTAACAAGGATATAATTCTTATCAGCGAAAATCTTTACCACTTTAAGACCTTTTAATTTAACACGGTCACTTCCCATACGACCAGCCATCTTCATACCTTTCATTACACGGGCCGCATCAGATGAGTTACCCAGTGAACCCGGAGCTCTCTGGCGATCATGCTGACCGTGAGATTGCTGACCAACACCATGGAAACCGTGGCGTTTTACAACACCCTGGAAACCGCGGCCTTTGGTAGTGCCTATTACTTCAACCTTATCGCCTTCAGCGAAAATGTCAACTGTAATGGTGTCACCGATATTTTTTTGTAGGGAAGAGTCGCGAAATTCTTTGGAGAAACTTTTAGCGGTAGTGCTTGCTTTGGCGAAGTGATTTTTTTCAGATTTGGTTACGTGGTTTTCCTTCTTGTCGCCAAATGAAACCTGGAGAGCATTGTAACCATCAGACTCAAGGGTCTTAACCTGCGTAACAACACAGGGACCTGCTTCAATGATCGTACAGGCTGTCTGTTTGCCTGAGGGATCGAAGATGCTTGTCATCCCAATCTTTTTACCAATAATTCCTTTCATTGTTTGTACAGTTTGTAGCCTGCAGGATTATTGGGACAACCTTGTACGTCTTTCGTTTTGTACGAAAGAGGTTTCAATCCCCGTTTGCTACCGACCTTTTCCTTTATGGGGAAGTACCGGCAGTAAACAAACCCTGAATGGCTTGTTTTATGTAAACCCCAAACCCCTGAAGGGGCCTAAGGCGTGATTTAATTGTCAGAGCTCTTTTCTCCTGCCAATAAGAAGGATTGAGAGGTAACCACATTTTTATTTATAAGAACTTTTGTGCTTTCAGGCTCCAACTCCTTCCCTTCGGGAAGGCTGGGATGGGCCGTTATGCTTTGATCTCTACTTCAACACCACTGGGCAGATCCAGTTTGCTCAGCGCATCTACCGTACGGCTTGAAGAAGTGTAAATATCCAAAAGACGCTTATGCGTAGCTAATTGGAATTGCTCACGGCTCTTCTTGTTTACGTGTGGTGACCGCAACACCGTAAAAATCTTTGTACGTGTAGGCAACGGAATAGGACCTGTTACTACAGCACCTGTGCTGCGAACAGTTTTCACGATCTTTTCTGCGGATTTATCCACCAGGTTGTGATCGTAAGACTGTAATTTGATTCTGATTCGCTGAGACATTGTGTAAAGCCCAAATTTTCTTTTGGGAGTGCAAAGGTAGGGGGGACAACCATATTCGCCAAATAGTTGAGGAATATTTTTTTATGTTTTGAAAACCCCGCAATTTACTCGTTGCTATTACCTCAATGGCTTTATTTTCAAGGCTAAAGTCGCAAATCCACCGAGCTCCAGGTGTTCTACTCTAAACTGGTGCCTTCCATCCAGGTTAACGACGAGTTTGCGGTTAGGCGATTCGTCAAATTTGTATTTAGCCGGATTCCATTCATTAAGAACCAGTTTGCCATCTATATATAATCTCATGGCATCATCCCAGGTGACAGATATCTCATACCGTCCTTTTACAAAAACGGAAGTCGCTTCAGCCGTAGTAATAAATTGCTTGAATTGTTCATCTCCCGCTTTTAAACCTCCCCACCAGGCATAATCCAGCCTATTTGTCTTTTCACTTTTAACCGGCGCCATTCTTACAGTAGGTGAAAAAAGCTGCCCGGTTTTAATGGGATTATAAAAGGTGGTATCCATTGAAAACCACAGCACGTCCCAATCCATAGGCTGAAAAAATTTTTTAAAAGAAAATTTATAGGGCTTTCCTGTCCCGACAGTTGTTCCGAACGGATCAGTAAAGGCCGGTCCGGTATATTCCAATTCAATAGATATATCGGTTCTGTCTCCCGGCATTCTTTCCGCAGAAATGGCGCCAGGAAACTCTCCTTTCATTTGAGAGATGTTTTTCACTCCTTTGAAACTTTTCACCAGCCATTTACCTTTTGGGCCCAAAAGATCAAATGTCATCACCGCGGAACTGTCAACGGGGTTGGTATTCCGGATAATCGGATACCTGAAATCATAAGGTCCCCATTCGGTGATAAGAATGTTTTTTCTTCCTGCTAAATAACCGGTGCCTTTAAACGGATCGTTTGGCCGGGCAATTTCGGGAATGTTAACAGCGGAATCTTCATCAAATTTCGATGCCATTTCCAAATCAATCGCCGTATCCAGGTTTGTGACTGTTGAATCCGTTTTAAACAATGATTCAGTCTCAGAAAATGTATTGCTGAACACATTTAGTTTATCCGTGAGGCTAAAATTAAAAGCAAGCGGATTATTGTTAAAACTGTTTCCAAGAATAATATAATCCCTGCTTTGTGTATCCCTGTATTTTGCATAGCCCCAATCAGACGGCTGCTCTTTTCGTGCCCATAGTTTTATAGCCTCTTTATCCCGTAAAAAAAGATTGTAGGTAATATTATTATTCTGCCCGTGCTCGATGGCGATACCGATCCTGTTATTGCGAAAATTGTTGTTGTTGATCGTTGACTCATAGCTATAGCCTCCCCATATTCCATGATCGCATTCAAATATGCGATTATAAGAAATCGCATTCCGGCTGAATGTCGCTTCTATCCCATTGGTTGGTGCATACGAAAAATCATTTTTCAGGATTACATTATCATTGCAACCGCCTTTACCACTATCCATAGTGGTTTGACCTGCCCAAAGAAAAAAGCCATCACCACCATGAGTAACATTATTCTTATAAAATAAATTATTACTGCTTTGCTCATAGACCAGCATACCCGCACTATCCTGTCCGCGATTGTACACACCATGACTATATCCCCGGACATTAAATATGACCCGGTTATACATGATATTATTACGGTTGCTGCGGTACATACCAATTCCTATTCCTGAATTAAAAGAAAAGTCATTGTTATAGATCAAGCCATCGTTAGACTCCGTCATCATCAATGCATTTTGCCCACCGGTTACCTTACAATTTTTAATAGTTACAAAATTGCACCCTCTCAGGTACATGGCTGCTCCATACCGCAGCCATTCGTCTTTTTCATTTTGATGATAACTCATCCAATCGGATATATCTTCTTTTTCTTGCGTACTGTTAAGATGCTGGCGGTAATTATAGCTAAGATCACAGTTGTCCAATGTAAGTTTCTCAACATTAGTTGCCATTAAAGCGACTTTATAGCCGCTTGCTTTCAGATTTTTGATCGTTACATTTTTACTGTTCTTAATAAGAATACCAATACCTGAAAATTCATCCGGGTTTATTTTTTTATTACTTCCTTTTAATAAAGCGTTATTAAAATCTATGGTGATGTTATTTCCGGTAATAGTGATAACTGCAAACCCGGAAGCTTCTGAAGCGTCCACCTTATACACTCCTTTCCTGATCTTTGTAGTCTTCGTGATTTTCATTCCTTTTATCACAGCTTTCTCCTGCGCACTGACCTGCATTGAAAAAAAGAAAATAACGGGTATCAAAAATGCTATTTTACGCATGAGTTTATTTTACAGGTAACAAATTACTTCTTAAAGCTAAATACAAAAAAGCCACTATGCAACAAGCAAAATGACTTTCAGTATTTTGATGTGTTTTTCTTATGGCTGTAAAAACATAGTGTCAATAACCGCAACCTCTTTATTAACGACATTGATACCTGCTATTATCGAATCCCGGTAAGTGGAACCGGAAGGGTTAAAATATACCATATAAGAACCCTGGGCCAATCCCCTGATGACATAGCCACCATCAAGTCCGGTGCGGGTACTGGCTATGGTATCCGCACTCTGAATAGCATACACTAAAGTTGCCGAATCCCCGGGGTTTACCCATCCTTTCAGACTTCCACCTACTGACTCGAACACGGTGCGAATAGTTGGCTTCAGGTTGTAACTACCACTGCCGGTAGCAACAATAGATTTGGCCACATCAAAATCAAGAAGAATTTTAAATAGGATCCCATTTAAAACATCCTGCTGGATATTCAATTTCAAACCTGCTTGCTGATCAACGGGAGTGTTCAGCTTAATCATAGTTCCATTGACTTTTACATAGTTTTCAGTACCTAAAATCAAACGCAATTGGTGAAGCCGGCCTGATGGTATAGTTGCATCCGCTAACAACGTATCCTGATCATTTACGAGCCTTAAAAGATCGTAGGTGCCTGAGTTAACACCGGCCAGGCTTTGCCAGCCATCGTCATTGTCTCCTTTCAGATTTACCTGGATATCCTGTACATCTATTAGAACTTCTTCGTAATCTCCCGGATCATCCGCCAGGAAAACCTGGAAACGGGCCTGTCCCTTTTCTGTATTATCGCTTTTTGCGCATGAAATAAAGACCGGGAAAATAAATAAAAGAAAAAGACCAATAGGTGAAAAGATCATCCTGGCTTTCATAAAGTGAAATTTGGAGTGTACAAGTTGCCCAAGTTTAATGCCAGGGTAACAAAGGACAAAGAAACAACACATTTAAAGAGGGAAAGGAATAACTATATAAAAAGATTAAGGACCCAAGAATGAGTCCTTAACCTTTTAGTTTTTGCTTTTCATAAAATGGCTTTCGCCTTATATAAGATCTTAAAAACGGAGTGAGTTCCGTCGCACATCCATCAAACCCAATGCCACAGTTGGTGAAATTACTTGATCAAGATTAAGTAATTAAACTATTTAGAAAGTAAACCCCGCATAAAAGCGGGGTTGGAATAATTATTTCGGAAAAATTTAAAGCTTTAAAATTTTCACAACTGTAGCTGGTCCATTTTTTCTTTTCAGGATTGCCATATACAAACCCCTTGATAAATACTCAACATTGACTGTCACTCTTGTCTTATTTCTAATAGTAAAGTTTGAAAGCTTTTTCTTTCCCTGTGTGTCAAATATTTCTAATGTTTCCCATTTATCAGCAAGCTTCAGGGTGTCAATAACAAAACTGCCTGTTGTTGGATTGGGGTAGAAACGAATTCCCAGGCTGTTGGCAGGTACGGGATCAATGGCCGTTACCACAGTAAATGTAAATCCTGCAAGTGTTGCTGTTCCTCCCGGTGTTGTTATATTAACGCTGCCAGATGCTCCGGCTCCAACAACTGCGGTAATACTTGTAGCAGAATTAATGGTAAATGATGTGGCGGCTATTCCTCCAAAGCTTACAATCGTTGCACCTGTTAAGTTGGTTCCTGTAATTGTTATGGAAGCAGCAGCTCCTCCGCTTGCAGGCGTGAAGGACGTGATAGTTGGTGACGGAATAAATGTAAAGCCAGCCAATGTTGATGTTCCACCCGCCGTAGTTACACTTACATTTCCAGATGCACCGGTTCCAACGACTGCGGTAATGTTTGTTGCTGAATTGACAGTAAATGATGCGGCTGCAATGCTTCCAAAGCTTACTGCTGTTACTCCGGTAAAGTTGGTTCCTATAATTGTAACAGTTCCTCCCGAAGCTGCTGAAGCAGGCGTAAATGATGAAATGGTTGGCAGCCCCGCCTGCGGGTTATTAATACTATACTGTACCACTTCAGTCTGCTGCGTATTCGTTTCAAGAGGAAGGTTATAATCAAAATAGATAGTCGCTGTATTTTTTATGACATCCCCGATCATCAAATTGCTTTTTGGCTTTACCCGGTAAGCTATAAAACCATGGCTTGCCTTTTCATTGCGACCAGCATCCACCAGTTTTAAGTTGCTGAAACTCCAGGTCAGTTGATTTTGCGACTTAATATTCAGTTGATATGGATGACTCGCCGCTGTCATTTGCAAACTGCTCCAATCAAGTTTCGCATCCAATGTATCACGAATAGTTACATTAAAAGCAGTATCAGTTCCGGTATTTTGAAATCGAACCAGGTAATTGATATACGAGACCTTTGAAACCTGTTGGGTTGTGATCTTTCCGGCAAGGTTTTCCGTTTTATCATTGGGATCGTAGGAGCCTTGCACAATTAACCTCACTGCAGCGGTATCGTCAGCAGGTGTAAGATCACCGGCAACTGGAGTAATGATCGCTATAGAGGAAATGGTATCATTGAGATTGACAGCTGGCGGAGTTTGTACCCGCATATTAACAATAATAGAGGTTGTATCAAAGGGCTTTAAATTGCTGTAATTCCACTTAATGGTATCGCCATTCACAGAACTTTGAGCAGGAATAGCAGAGACAAAATCGATAAGAGAATCTTTTTTAAATAGTATCTGCCCATTTGCTATTGTATCCGTTCCGACGTTTTGATACACTATTTTATACGCCAGGTCAAAGCCCGGTCTGGCTACACTTAACGGAATAACATTGACAACTAAATCTCGTTTATTGGGAAGTGGTTGTAAAGCAAAACTGAATGAGTCTGTACTATTATAAGTAGAAAATACAGAGTTTTTTGATGCCGGTACAGGAGTAAAGTAAGGACTATAATTAACAGACGTAGTGTAACTTCCGGTATCAACTGTATTTATAAACAAGCCATTAGCTGAAACAGAAGCATATTCTACTGCTGCTCCTGTTTTCGCTGACTTTACAAAGGCCCCGGTAATAAGCACTTCGTCGGCATCTTTGCTTCCATTTAAATTCTTGTCGTAATAAACTATTCCTTTTACCGTATTCCTGGATCCTAGCTTTACTACCCACAAATCCGTGTTATCAGTTTTCAGATGGTGTTTGCCTCTTACATCACCGTCGTTCCCCCAAGTCAGTCCAGTTAAAAGATAACCATCCTCCGGTGATTTAACAATAGTTGGGTTGTAGTCGAAATCCGTCGAACCATAATTATTTTCCCAAAGAATCTGACCCGTCGGTGAAAGCTTGGTTAGCGAGATGTCTGAGGGGTTTTCTATCCCCTGAGGACTTTTGGCTTTTACGCCGCTGACTATATAGCTGCTATCAGGTAATTGTTCTACATCAGTAAAGAATTCATCATGAACTAAATCACCTATAACCTTTTCCCATACAATGGCGGCATTCGAATCCAATTTTATAATTTGCGCGTCATAATAACTTTCGTAATTATTTAATTCCTCTTTATAGAAAGCACCAACGATTATAAATCCGAGATCCGATGTTTGGATGATATTACTAAGAAACGGACTTCCCTGACCCTCGTAACATTTCTGCCACAAAACAATCCCCTCCCGATCTAACTTCACAAGCCAATTACCAGTTTTACAACTGGCACTCAGATCACCGTCATTCGAGAGTGTAATATTACCGGCAAGATAACCGCCATCATTTGTAGGGATAATTGACGCCCCGAACTCGTTATCTGTTCCTCCTAAACACTTTTGCCATTCAATTGTTCCGGAAGAATCGAGTTTTATTATCCATGCATCTGTTAAATACGAATCAACGCCCGGATGAAAGCCCGCAACATCTCCATTATTAGAATTTGTGGCCCCGGCAATTATATAACCCTTATCTGGAGTAATTTTTATCTGGAACCCATAATCATATCCTGTTCCTCCAAGACATTTTTGCCATAAAATATTTCCTGAGGCATCGAGCCGGACAACCCATATATCCGTGCCACCATGATTACCACTTACATCGCCGTCATCAGAGTCGGTCGTACCAAGCAACACAAAACCATGATCCTGGGTTTCCTGTACTCCTCCTATTATATCATCAGCCCCCCCGCCATACGCTTTTTTCCATAAGCTATTACCATACTGATCTAAACATGTGAGCCATATATCAACGCCCCCATGATTTCCACTTATATCCCCATCGGCTGAATTCGATTGACATCCGAGTATATACCTGTTATCCTTGGTTACAGCTAATGAATTTTGAAATGATGAATAAGGAAAGCCATAATATGAAATTTCTTCCGAGTTAGAGCCTCCCAAACATCTTTGCCACTCAATTCTTGGCGCCTGGCCAAATGAAAGAAAGGAAAGAAAAAAAAGAAATAAAAAGATATTCAGCTTCTTCATATCAATTTGCTTAGAGTCATGCCAAAATAAACACCTCCAATATAATAGAAAAATCCCGGCTGCCATAGCCGGGATTTCAAACTCTGTATTTCCTTTTAATTAGCATTGATTTTACGATTAGCCAGCAGCTTATCAGCGATATTGCCTGTCGGACGTTAAAGCTTTAAAATTTTCACAACTGTAGCGGGTCCATTCTTTCTCTTCAGGATGGCCATATACAAACCCTTTGATAAATACTCAACATTGACTATCACTCTTGTCTTATTTCTAATATTAAAGTTTGATAGCTTTTGTTTTCCCTGCGTATCAAATATTTCCAATGTTTCCCATTTATCGGAAAGCTTCAGCGTGTCAATAACAAAGCTACCTGTTGTAGGATTTGGATAGAAACGAATACCCAGGCTGTTGGCAGGTACAGGATCTATAGCTGTTACCACCGTAAATGTAAATCCTGCCAGTATTGCTGTTCCTCCGGGAGTTGTTACACTTACGTTGCCAGATGCCCCGGTTCCAACAACTGCTGTAATACTTGTAGCAGAATTAATGGTAAATGATGTGGCCGCCGTTCCTCCAAAGCTTACTTCCGTTGCTCCGGTAAAGTTTGTCCCGGTTATTGTTATTGAAGCCGCAGTTCCTCCGCTTGCAGGAGTAAATGAAGTGATGGTCGGCGCTGGAATAAATGTAAATCCTGCCAGCGTAGCTATTCCGCCCGGCGTGGTTATACTTACATCACCTGATGCGCCTGCACCGACAACCGCTGTGATAGTTGTTGCTGAATTAACCGTAAACGATGCAGCAGCAGTTCCTCCAAAGCTTACAGCAGTTGCTCCTGTTAAATTGGTTCCGGTAATTGTTACAGATACTCCTGTTCCTCCGCTTGTTGGTGTAAAGGATATAATCGTTGGTGCTGGAATAAACATGAACCCGGCCAGAGTTGCTGTTCCACCTGATGTCGTTACACTCACATCTCCCGATGCACCTGTTCCAACTACTGCTGTTATACTTGTTGATGAATTTGCCGTAAAAGATGCAGCGGCTGTTCCTCCGAAACTTACCGCGGACGCACCACTTAAATTAGTACCCGTGATTGTGATCGCAGTTCCTGAACCTGCCGATGCCGGTGTAAATGATGAAATAGTTGGTATTCCCACCTGCGGATTATTAATACTAAACTGTACAACTTCAGTTTCCTGTGTATTTGTTTCAACAGGAAGATTATAATCAAAATAAATAGCAGCTGTATTTTTAATAACGTCCCCGATTGCGAGACTACTTTTTGGTTTTACCCGGTATGCAATAAAACCATGGCTCGCTGATTCATTGCGAAAGCTATCGACCAACAGAATGTTATTAAAACTCCAGGTCAATTGATTTTGGAATTTTATGTTTAATTGATAAGGGTGACTTGCTGATACCATTTGCAAGGTGTTCCAATCCAATTTATCATCCAATGTATCCCGAATGGTTATATTAAAGGCCGTATCTGTTCCGGTGTTCTGAAAACGGATCAGGTAATTGATATAAGCATTGCCCGAAACTTCCCGTTGTGAAATCTTTCCTGCCAGGTTCTCTGATTTATCATTAGGATCATAGGAACCTACAACCCGTTGATTTAAATAAGCTGTATCATCGGCGGGTGTAAGATCGCCGGTAACAGGAGTAATAATAGCGAGCGATGAAAGGGTATCATTTAGATTGACAGTTGGCGGTTGTGCTACTCTCAGGTAAACTAATATGGCTGCTGTATCAAGAGGTTTCAAATCGTTATAGCTCCACTTTATCGTATCACCACTACTAGAACTGTGGGCTGGCAAAGCGGAAAGAAAACTAAGCCGGGAATCTTTTTTGAACAATACCTCTCCATTGGTTATTACTTCTGTTCCATTGTTTTTATAAATCAGCTTGTAGGCTATATCAAAACCCGGCCTTGCAGCACTTAATGGAACAACAATGGTTGTTAAATCCCGCTTTCCTGGTATTGGTTGTAAAGCAAAACTGAAAGAGTCTTTCTTATCATAAGCAATAAAGTTTGAAATCTTTGATGCCGGAACAGAAGAAAAATATGGACTGTAATCAATAGTAGTAATATAAGTACCGGTATCAACTGTATTAATGAAAATCCCATTTGATGGAATAGATAAATTGCCAATATTTGCCTTTAATGATTTTACAAAACCACCGGTTACTAATGGCTCATCGTTCTCTTTATTTCCATTTAAATTTCTATCTAGATACACAGTTCCTTTTATTGTATTAGTTCTGCCAAACTTTACAACCCACAGGTCATCGGCTGTTCCATGACTTCCACTCACATATGTATGGAGTTTGGGATAGCCACTATGGATATTGTCGCCGGATGTTACTCCCAACATTAAGAAACCATCACCTGGAGATTTGACAATCGCGAATCCCGCTTCACCGCCTACTGAACCGTATGCCTCCATCCATACCAGTGATCCTGTCGATGTCACCTGTAACAGCAAAACCTCAGCAGGCAAGCCATACTTACTGAAAGAGGATAAATTTGAAAATCCAGAAGCTAAAAAGTCGCCGTTTGATAACTCCGTAATATCATACAATGCATCTTCGGTCGCTAAATCACCATAACACCTATTCCAAACAGGAGTTCCGTCGGCATTCACCTTAATGATCCAGCCATCTCCTGCTTCAAAAAGTTCATTATCTTTTTGAGCGGTTACATCGCCGTTACTTGAACAGGCAACGCCGCCAATGATAAACCCGTTGTCAGATGTTTGCCTGATATTTCCTATTAGCTCCAATTGAGAACCTCCATAACATCTTTGCCATAAAATTATTCCGGTTGCACTCAATTTAACGATCCATATATCTTTTTTTCCGTGCTGACCGGAAACGTCACCATTATTTGAAGTTGTGTTTGCTCCGATAATATAACCGCCATCACTGGTGAGATCTGCAATAACAGCTTCATCGTATGCTGATCCACCTAAACATTTTTGCCACTGTATTGTTCCTGCCTCATCTAACTTTACTACCCAAGCATCTGTTGAATCAGAACCAGTATGACGACCAGACACATCGCCATTATCCGACCTGGTTAATCCTGCTATTAAATAACCTTGATCGGGGGTTACTTTCACGTGGTAGCCTTTGTCGGTACCGGTGCCGCCCAATGATTTTTGCCAGAGTATATTGCCTGATCCGTCAATCCGAAGTACCCATGCATCTAGGCCACCATGATTACCACTCACATCTCCATTATTTGAACTCGAAGAACCGGCAATAATGAAGCCGTGGTCCGCTGTCTCCTGGATATTTCCTATCAGGTCGGTGCCACTCCCACCATAAGCTTTTTTCCATATGGTGCTCCCGTAACGGTCGAGGCGGACGAGCCACAAATCAGCACCACCATGATTTCCGTTCACATCCCCATCATTTGATTGAACTACTCCACCTACCATATAACCACTATCCGAGGTTACTAACAATGGTTTTTGCTCAGCGTTGTAAATTTGAATTATTTCGTCATCTATATAATCTTTCCCTGTTCCGCCAAGACATCGTTGCCATTGAATCTGCGGGGCTTGACTAAAAGAAAGGAATGAAATAAACACAAAAATTAAGACGCAGTGAAGTTTTCTCATAAAAAATTAAAGTTAGGATACTATAATCAATAGAAACGAACCCCAATATAATAGAAAAACCCCGGCTCTCATAGCCAGGGTTTCATATTAAGTATTACCTCTTAATCAACTTATGCGCTCACTTTTCCCTTCACCTTCGCTATCACTTCTTCAGCGATATTGTTAGGCGCCGGGGAATAATGAGAGAACTCCATCGTACTGGATGCACGGCCGGAACTCAATGAACGAAGCTGAGTTACATAACCAAACATTTCGCTCAATGGTACTTTGGCTTTTATCACTTCGGCTCCCGCTCTTGTATCCATACCTTCCAGCATACCGCGGCGACGATTCAGGTCACCCGTAACATCACCCATGTACAAGGCAGGAGTAATTACTTCTACCCGCATAATGGGTTCCAGCAAAACAGGCTTAGCCTTCCTTGCCGCTTCACGGAAACCTTGCTTGGCGCAAAGTTCGAATGACATGGCATCGGAGTCAACCGCATGGAAGCTACCATCAAACACACGGATCTTCATATTATCAACCGGGTAACTTGCCAATACACCCGTAGTCATTGATTGCTCAAAACCTTTCTGGATAGCCGGAACGAATTCCTTGGGAATAGATCCACCAAACAATCCGTTTACAAACTGGTAGTGCTTGTCAGGATTTTCCGCTTTCCATTCCGCATCTACAGGACCCAGGCTAAATTGTATATCCGCGAATTTACCACGACCACCGGTTTGTTTCTTTAATGTCTCACGATGTTCGATAGTAATATTGAATGCTTCTTTATACGCCACCTGTGGCGCACCCTGGTTTACTTCTACTTTAAACTCACGACGCATACGGTCAATGATAATTTCGAGGTGAAGCTCACCCATACCACGAAGAATGGTCTGACCTGTTTCTTCATCCGTATGCACCCGCAATGTCGGATCTTCTTCCACCAGTTTAGAAATAGCCATACCCATTTTGTCAACGTCGGCCTGGGTTTTTGGCTCAATCGCCACGGCGATAACCGGCTCAGGGATGAACATATTTTCCAGGGTGATAGGATGATTCTCATCACATAAAGTATCACCGGTCTTTATTTCTTTAAATCCAACCGCAGCGCCGATATCACCCGCTTCAATGAAATCAATCGGGTTTTGCTTATTCGCAAACATCTTCATGATACGGCTGATACGTTCTTTCTTTCCGCTTCTTACGTTCAAAACATAAGAACCCGCATCCAAATGACCGGAGTAGCAACGGAAGAATGCAAGGCGACCCACAAACGGATCGGTCATGATCTTAAAAGCCAATGCTGCGAATGGCGCTTTGGGATCGGCTTTGCGGCTTTCCGGCTCACCTGTATCAGGATTGGTACCAATGGTATCCGGAATATCAATTGGAGAAGGGAGATAACGGCAAACTCCATCCAATGCGGTTTGCACACCTTTATTTTTAAAAGATGAACCACACATCATCGGAACGATACTCAGGTCAACCGTTGCTTTACGGATCGCCTCATGTATCTCATCTTCGCTGATAGTGTCAGGATTATCGAAAAATTTTTCCATCAGTTTATCATCATATTCGGCCACGGCTTCCACCAGGTTAGCTCTCCATTCCTTTGCTTCCTCCAGCATATCAGCAGGAATCTCAATTTCATCGAAGGTCATACCTTCTGTTTCCATGTGCCAGATGATCCCTTTCATTTTTATCAGATCCACCACTCCTTTAAAATCATCTTCCGCACCGATTGGCAGTTGAAGAGGAACAGCTTTTGAACCCAGCATTTCTTTTACCTGCTTAACTACCATCAGGAAGTCAGCACCGGCACGGTCCATTTTATTAACGAAGCCGATACGGGGAACCCCATAGCGATTAGCCTGGCGCCATACCGTTTCAGATTGAGGCTCTACACCATCAACCGCGGAAAACAAAGCGATCAAACCATCCAGTACACGCATAGAACGTTCTACCTCTACTGTAAAGTCAACGTGTCCGGGGGTGTCGATAATATTGAACGAATACTTTTTTGTATCAGCATATTCCTTTCCTTTCAGCGTAGGAAAATTCCATTGGCAACTAACGGCCGCAGAAGTGATCGTAATACCTCTTTCTTTCTCCTGCTCCATCCAGTCGGTAGTAGCTGCGCCGTCATGCACTTCACCAATACGATGAATCATACCGGTATAGCGCAGGATACGCTCCGTAGTAGTGGTTTTGCCAGCATCAATGTGAGCCGCAATACCGAAGTTCCGTTGAAACTTTAAGTCTGCCATGTTTTATGAATTGTGTTGTATTTTTTGTTTACCGGCTTCAGTTCCCTGATTTGGCTGCTGTTGCGTCGCACTCTTCAGGGTTCTGTTCGCTATTGAGCTTGTTTAAAAGCAGGCATAGCCCGCCAATTTTCAGGGCGCAAAGGTAGGGGAAATTGTCTGAAAACTTTAGGATAAATATGGGTTAAATGGCCGAAGAGAAAATCCTGTTGTATACTGCTGTCCTGTATATTAAAAATTCTTGCAAATCATGTTGTCAGGTCTTGCCATGGTCATACCGTTGATCAAACCAATCGGTCCGAAATCTGTTATAACTTATCATAAAAAAAACTGGATTATGAAAGTAGAAATATGGTCGGATGTAATGTGCCCGTTTTGTTATATCGGTAAAAGGCGTTTTGAAAAGGCGCTGGAACAATTTCCCGGCAGGGATGATATTGAGTTGGTTTGGAAAAGTTTTCAGCTTAATCCTGCTATGAAAACAGAACCGGGAAAAAACATTAATCAATATCTCTCAGAAGTAAAAGGCTGGTCATTAATACAAGCGAAACAGGCCAATGATTATGTTACCAGCATGGCCAAAGAGATGGGTTTGAACTATGACTTCGACAAAGCGGTTGTGGCCAACTCCTTTGATGCGCACAGATTATTGCAATTAGCGAAGGTTAATGGCAAAGGCGATGCGATGGAAGAACAATTATTTAACGCATACTTTACGGAAGGAAAGAATATCGCGGATCATGATACATTAATTCAACTGGCTACCACCATCGGTCTTGAACATGATGAGGTAAAAAAAGTGTTGAATAGCAATGATTATACTGAAGCGGTGGAAAGAGATATTTATGAAGCACGTCAAATTGGTGTAAGAGGCGTTCCTTACTTTGTATTGAACGACCGCTATGCCGTATCCGGCGCACAGGCTACGGAAACATTTCTCGGGGCTTTAAACAAAGCATGGGGAGAATGGGAAAAGGAAAGACCGGCGTTACAGAATTTAAATACCAGTACTGAAGTTATTTGTGCTACGGATGGGGATTGTAAATAGAGGAATTCCCATAACTGTGTTTATTTATTTTCCCAATGATCTTGCATCATCCAGCATTTGTTGAACCGCCTTATAATCATACCAATTTTTTCCCCTGAATACGCCAATGATGGACCTGGTATTATGGATATCCTCCAAAGGATTATTGTCTAATAAAAGGAGATCTGCTTCTTTACCTGTTTCAATTGTCCCTTTTCTACAGTCTATTCGCAGGTATTTGGCCGGGTTAACGGTAGCCGTTTGCAAAGCAGCAAAGTTGGATAATCCTGATTGTACAAACATATCCAGTTCATCATGGAGTGAGAAACCCTGCACCAGGAAAAATTCCGGCGAGTCCGATCCCGCCATTAACGGTACGCCGGCTTTCCATAATTCATACGCCATTTTCTTTCGAAGGCGTACATATTTTTTGCGGCTTTCAGCGGCTGGCAAAATTTTATTATAATAATTCCAATTCTCCCATCGTTCAGTTTTAATTACCGAAGGAATGTAATCATATCCGCGACTCTGCTTTGCCTCATCTTCCGTTACTGTCTCACCAAAAGTGGAAACGAAAAAAAAATTAGTAGGTGATACATAAATGCCGGCATCCTTCACCAGCTGAGCCAATGCAGGAATTTTTGTTTCATCTAAATAGGGGACGGTCGCCCAGGCCTCTTTTCGCCAGATATTCATATCCGATACACTTTGTCCATGGTTGTAAGAACTGTCCGGCAAAAGCATATCGATAAATTCATCCATATGCTCTATTTGCTGGCCGGTTTTCAATGCTTTGGGCAACTTAACCAACGGACCCACGTGACCGGTAACCCTGATACCTTCTTCCTTCGCAGTACTTATTATCGCATCATATACATCCGCTTTTACCATGAAAGTGATCTTTATTTCATCGTATTCTTCCTTTTTAAATTGTCGTACCGCGACAATGGCCTTTGCTTTTGTATCAACAATTTCAAAAATTTTAAACTCAGGGGGCCAGGGCCATGCGCCGACTAATTGAGGGCTTGCGATAAAAAGTTCGGGTCCTTTCCATTTGCCATTTCTTACTCTATCCCTTGCTTCCAGGTAGGCAGGATGACCGGCCAATATTCTGACAGTCGTCAGACCATTAGCCAGCATCATTTTCAATTCCATTTCACAAGTATTGTTATGTTCACCCTGTTCATAAAAGAAATGGGCATGCATGTCGAATAAACCTGGTATAAGATACTTTCCTTTACCGTCAATCACTGTAATCCCCTTCTCCATCAGAATGCTTTTGGCATTTGCTATGGTTTTAATGATCCCATTCTCAATGATCACCGTCTGATCCTGCAAAATCACATCTTTGTTCATTGGGATAACGGTCACATTGCTGATAGCATATAATTTCTTTTCTGAAGCCTGTCCGTTTGCGATTGCAGATATAAACAGGCCGACACCCATGAAGCAAAAAAGAAGGCTTTTATTCATCCTGATTTTTTATCTTAAAAATACCTTCTTAACTCCTGTAAGGGAAAGTTTATATGATAAATGGAAGAAGAATACTACCGACTTGTCGTCTCTTTACACCGAAAAAAAACTAAAAGGTGCAAAAAAAAACCAATTAATTTATAATACAAATGTGAATCATTGTAACTTCAACACTCTTTAATTAACTTCCAATTCATCATTAACTCCAAAATCTTGCAGTATGCCCTCTAAAAAGAAAGCGAAGGCCAAACCAGCTCCGAAAAAAAAAGCGGCTAAGAAAACCCCGGTAAAGAAAAAAACGGCGCCAAAGAAAGCAGCTAAAAAAGTTGCTGTAAAAAAGAAAGCCGCTAAGAAGGCTGCGCCAAAGAAAGTGGCTAAAAAAGCGGTGAAAAAAGCAGCACCAAAGAAGAAAGCGGCACCTAAAAAAGCTGTTAAGAAAGCCGTGAAGAAAGTGGCGATTAAAAAGCCGGTTGCAAAGAAAGCAGCAGCGCCGCAAAAGAAAAAGCCAGTAGCTAAAAAACCAGCTGCTGCTCCCGCGCCTAAGCCAGCTCCTGTAGTTGAGCCTACTCCTGTTCAGGCAGAAATTTTTGAAACCCCTGCTGAGACATCAACTGGTTCTACGGAAAACGGCACTGACTAAACGTTAGCTACCATTATAATGATTTTATAAAACCGCTCATGGTTGAGCGGTTTTTTTATACAACTGATCTCTGTCTTTTCATTAACCTGTTGTATTAAATCAAAAAGCCACCCCGGATTGGGATGGCCTTAAGGATAATCGTGCTTGTATCTTTTACACCCTGAAGTGAGCGAAAGCCTTATTAGCTTCAGCCATACGGTGTGTATCTTCTTTTTTCTTGAATGCAGCGCCTTCACCCTTGCTGGCAGCTACTATTTCGCCGGCTAATTTGTCTGCCATGCTACGACCATTTCTTTCACGGCTATAGCGGATAAGCCATTTAATACTTAATGATACTTTCCTGTCCTGGCGAACCTCGGAAGGTATCTGGAAGGTGGCTCCACCAATACGACGGCTGCGAACTTCAACACCGGGTGTTACATTCGCCAATGCTCTTTTCCAAACTTCATAGCCATCTTCATTAGTTTGTTTGGCAACTTTGTCCAGTGCATCATAAAAAATAATAAAAGCTCCGCTTTTCTTTCCTTCCCACATCAGGTTGTTGACAAAACGGGTAACGAGTTTGTCATTGAATTTAGGATCTGGGGCTAAAGGGAGTTTTTTGGCTTGTGCTTTCCGCATGACTTATTCTTAATTGCTTATTAAATTACTTTTTGGCTTTTTCTTTCTTGGTTCCGTATTTAGAACGACTTTGTTTACGATCCTTGACACCCGCCGTATCCAAAGAACCACGAACAATATGGTAACGTACCCCTGGTAAATCTTTCACACGGCCTCCGCGAATCAACACGATGGAGTGCTCCTGCAAATTGTGACCTTCACCCGGAATGTAGGCAATCACCTCAATCTTATTCGTCAAACGAACTTTGGCAACTTTACGAAGCGCGGAGTTCGGTTTTTTAGGAGTGGTAGTGTACACACGGGTACATACGCCACGACGCTGCGGACACTGATCCAAAGCCCTTGATTTACTCTTGGCCCTGATAATTTCTCTTCCTTTTCTTACTAATTGTTGAATAGTAGGCATTATGAACCTTTTATTTTTGGGAGGGCAAAGGTAACGGCCCAAAGCTTAAATACCAAAATTTCATTCTTTTATTTATTCGCCTTTATCCCGCCAGGTAACCCGCTTTATTAACATACAAAATCCCGGTTTGGATCTGCTTGTTATATTAGTGGACTAATGTTTTACTGTTTAGCCAGTTACACTTTCAACATCCAGCCATACTTATCACTTACCCGGCCTTCCCGTATATCTGCCAGCCACTTTTTTACCGAACCGGATAATTTATAAGTATCGGTATTAAAGTGCATCTCAAAACCTTTGTAATTCAATTCTTTGATAGGAGCGATAACAGCCGCTGTACCAGTACCAAACACTTCGGTGATTTTTCCTGTTTTATAAGCTTCCGCCACTTCGTCAATGCTAATTCTTCTTTCTTCCACGGGAATACCCATTTCCTTAAGCCCCTGTATGACACTTGCCCTGGTAACACCTTCCAGGATAGTACCTTCTTCCAATGATGGAGTGATGGCGATATTGTTAATAATGAAAAACACATTCATCATTCCTACTTCCTGCAACCATTTATGTTCTGTTGAATCAGTCCATAATACCTGGTCATAGCCTTTTTCCTTAGCGAGGCTCGCTGCCAGCATACTACCTCCATAATTACCTGCATTTTTAGAAAAACCAACCCCACCCGGTGCTGCCCTTGTATATTGCTCCTCTACCAATATCTTCATAGGAGTAGCGAAGTAAGGGCCGGTGGGGCTTAAAATAATAAGAAACTTGTACGTTTCAGAAGGCCTCACACCCAGCATGGCATCCGTAGAAAACATAACCGGGCGTATATATAGCGAGTGGTCTTTCCTGGCCGGTATCCAGTCTTTATCCAGTGCGATCAATTGTCTCATCCCTTCCATGAATATTTCTTCCGGCACAGCGGGCATATTCATTCGTTTGGCGGATTTATTGAAACGCTTAAAATTGTCAATGGGGCGAAAAATAAATGCATCACCTTCCGTGGTCTTATATGCTTTTATGCCTTCAAAAATAGCTTGCCCGTAATGCAAAGCCGCCAATGACGGCTCCATCAAAATGGGCTGATAGGGTTTTATCTCTGCGCTTGTCCACTCGCCGTTTTCATAATTCGCTTCCAGCATATGATCGGTAAAATATTTGCCAAATGGAATATTCTCCAGGTTAATATCCAGCAACTTGCTTCTTTCGGCTTTTGTAATTGAAATCTCCAATGCCTCAGTCATAATAGTTATTTTTGAGCGTCAAAGAAACAAAAAAAAGCTAACACTCATTTGTAATAAGCAAGTTTTATGAGTTTGAATGATCTGCATCTATCTCCTGCCGTCCTGTCCCGGCTATATCCTTCTTCGCTTATAAACACTGATAAAATTGATACTATTGACATTGTTCAGCCCGGTATACCGCTTAAAGGCTTACCTACAACGAAAACAGAAAATGAAAAACCAGTTGCCCAAACATGGAAATTTCTTGGCAGCAACCAGCAAAAGATCCTTGTTGTGGTTAACTACAACGATGCTGTTCATTTACCGGATGAAGAGCTCAGTTTTTTAACCAGTATGCTGGCCGCCTGCAAATTGAACCTTGGAGATGTAGCCATTGTAAACAGGAATAATTATAAAGATGTTTTGTATAAAGATTTACTCAGTCATTTTCAAAGCAAGATCGTTTTCCTGTTTGGCGTAGAACCTGCTCAGTTCGGGCTACCGGTCAGCTTTCCCTATTTCCAGGTTCAATCGGTTGCCAACAGCACTTTTTTATATACCCCTGCGCTTGAAGAAAGGCATACCGATGCGTTATTAAAGAGTAAACTTTGGGTCAGCCTGCGTAGCATTTTTGGTATTTAAAATTCTTTTCTTTTATCTTGTCATCCATGAAGCTCATTTTTGCCACTAATAATCAACATAAAGTCGATGAGATACGGCATGCGATTAATTCGAAGTTTGAGCTGCTGACCTTAAAAGAAGCGGGAATCGATATTGATATACCCGAACCTCATGCCACACTGGAGGCGAATGCCACAGAAAAATCAAGAACCATTTACCAGCTTACGAATACAAATTGTTTTAGCGAAGATACCGGGTTAGAAGTAGCCGCACTTAATGGCGAACCGGGTGTTAAGAGTGCCCGTTATGCAGGCAACGGAAGATCATTTGACAAGAATATTGATAAATTACTGGCTAATCTTGAGGGAAAGAAAGATATGACCGCCCGCTTCCGGACTGTTATTTCCTTAATAATGGATGGAGGCGAGAGTCAGTTCGAAGGCATTTGTAATGGAAGGATCATCACGGAAAGAAAGGGGATAAATGGCTTTGGCTATGACCCCATTTTTGTTCCTGACGGATCGAATAAAACCTTTGCGGAAATGGAACTTAAAGAGAAAGATCATTTTAGTCACCGGGCAAAAGCCACCGAAAAACTGGTAGCATTTTTGTCAGAATGGACTCCTACGGAGAATACCCCTGAACCTAAATTATAAACTTGAACCCCCAAAGCAACCAAAATATAACCGAAAGCGACTTAATCAGTGGATGCATTGATGGTAACCGGCGTATGCAGGAAGAATTATACCGCCGATTTTCTCCCCGCATGTATGCTGTTTGTCTCCGTTATGCTGGCAATGCCGAAGAAGCAGAGGATATTTTACAGGAAGGTTTTATCAAGATCTTTAAAAAACTTGGCAGCTTCCGGAGTGAGGGTTCGTTTGAAGGCTGGGTAAGAAGAATATTCGTTAACACGGCCATTGAACATTTCCGCCGCAAACGCTATCTGCAGCCGGTGACCGAAAAAGAGGAAAGCACACTGGAAGGAAATTATCTCTCTGTATTAGATAATTTGGCCGAAAGGGACATATTGGAACTGGTGCAGCAGTTATCGCCAGGGTACAGGACGGTTTTCAATATGTATGTAGTAGAAGGATATACCCACAAAGAGATCGGTGACATGTTAGGCATCAGCGAAGGCACGAGTAAATCGCAATTGTCAAGGGCTAAAGTGATATTGCAGCAGATGGTTAAGAAATTTATTGAAGAAAAAGAGTTGGAGAAATAGGACATGAGCAGCTTGAAAGACAGAATATACAATTATGAAGTAACTCCCCCGGCAGGAACCTGGGATAAAATAGCTATTGACCTTAATGAAGCGGAACTGGCTAATGAATTTCCCAACCGGCTTTATAGTATGGAAGCTACTCCGCCTGTTAGTTCGTGGCAAAAAATCGATGCTTTATTAAATCCCGTGGGTGAAGACGCTTCACTACCATTTTTAAAAAGAATAATTCCGTTTCTACGCTATGCTGCCGCTGCCATTTTTATTGGCGTTGCGGCATTTGGTATCATTCGATTGACCGCCGGCAATAAAAATAACTTAAACACTGCTGCTGAAACATCAGTTAAGAAAGACAGCAGCGAATCCGGAACAAATAAAGCAGCCATAACTACGGAAACGCAAACAGATAAAAGCGACACAAATTCAGATGATGCGGCACTGGAAGAAAGTAAGAATATGGTGGCCAGACTTGATCGTCCTGTTAAAGCTATTGCAAGAAAATTAAGTGCGGGCCAGAGCCAAGTCAGCTATACTGTTAATTTGGACCCGGAACTCTCACAATCAATATATGCGTACGAAGATCATGTTCCTAACCTGGCCGACAGGTATGTTATGTTAATGACACCCGATGGAAATATTATCAGGATGTCAAAAAAATGGTGCGATCTCCTTTGCTGTGTCTCAGGCGAAGAGCAGGATCCGGATTGTAAGGATCAATTAAAAAAATGGCAACAAAAAATAGCCACTTCGTCATTGGCTCCTTCTCCGGGCAATTTTATGGATATTCTCGGATTGGTTAACTCACTAAACGAAGCCACGGAGTTATAATCAACTTTGTTTTCCCTAATTTTATTATAAACCCTTTGCATGGCGAGGATAAAAATCGATATGCCAGATAAATTCTCTTTTGCTACATCAATACCGGTTCGTATTACAGACATAAATTACGGCGGCCATGTTGGCAACGATGCCCTTCTTTCCCTGATCCATGAAGCAAGAATGCAATATTTAAAACAATATGGTTACTCTGAAATGGAATTTGCCGGATTTGGATTAATAATGGCGGATGCCGCTGTTGAATTCAGGAATGAATTATTTTATGGAGATACGGTTATTGCATCCGTTGCCTGTAACGATTTCAGCAAGGTTAGTTTTGATATATACTATAAGCTGGAAAAAATCTTTGTTCAAACCACGGAGGAAAAAAGAACCATAGCGGCCATTGCTAAAACAGGAATGGTTTGCTATGATTATGCAAATAAAAAAATTGCAACCATACCGGAAGAAGCAAGGAGAAATTTGCAATAAGGAATATATTATGGCACCTAAAGGTTCTGATTGCTTATTGCCTTATTGATGATTATTCCAAATCCGCCAACTTTCCTCCGCCTGTAGCACCAGCATTTCATAGCCATTTTTGATAATTGCTCCCTGCTCCTCTCCTTTTTGAAGAAACAATGTCTTTGCAGGATTATAAACCAGGTCAAAGAGATAATGCTTTGAGCTCAATGCATGATACGGAATGGGCGGAGCTTCGACCACATTAGGATGCATTCCGAGTGGGGTGGTATTAATGACAAGAGTATATTGCTGCATAAGATCGCCGGTCAACTGCTCGTATGAAAAATTCTTCGCGGAAGGTTTACGGGAAACATATTTATAAGAAATTTTCAATTGACGTAAAGAAAATTCAACGGCTTTTGCGGCACCACCTGTTCCCAATATCAATGCTTTGGTGTGGTGCGCCTGCAATTTCTCTTTTAATGACTGCTCGAATGCGGGAGCATCCGTATTGTAACCTGTCAATTTACCCTTTTCAATATTTATACAATTACAGGCATTTATTTTTTTTACTAACGCGCTTTTCTCATCCAAAAAAGAAAGCACTTGCTCCTTATAAGGAATGGTAACGTTAAGTCCGCAAAGCTCAGTGTTTTCCTTAAGAATTTTTGTCAACTCACTGATAGATGGAATACTGAATGATTCATACCGGCAATCTGCCAATCCTTCCCTTTCAAACTTCTCTGAGAAAAATTTCTTAGAGAAAGATTGAAACAGCGGATAACCTATTAATCCGAATAAACGCATCAGGATTCTTTTTTATCAAGGAACATATCGAATGTATCGCCACGAAGGCCGATACGCATAGCTTCCAATGGTATTACTTCTGTAGGGGCTATATTTCCAAGATTCACATTGCAACCCAGCAACTCAATAAAATAAAGCTGCTGCGCTTTTTGAGGAGCCTCCCAAATGATTTTTTCTCCTGGTATTTGCGTAAGAATTTCCTGCACCAATCCTTCTCTTACCTCACCCGAACCCCTGTAAATACCTACATTTCCGGCCTCTCTCGCTTCTGCAATAACATAAGTTGAACCGGCATCCAATTCCGCCTTCATTAATTCGATCCACTTATAAGGAGGAATGATATGCGCCGCATCCTTACTACCCACTTCACTCAGAACGACGGCATGCTTTGTTAGTTTTTCGATATATCCGCATTTTTCTGCGTGGGGAATAGTAATTGAACCGTCACTTACTTCAACATAATCGATACCAAAATCTTTGCATACGGCTATATAATCATCAAACTGGTTGCGAATCAAAAAAGCTTCAAATAATGTACCACCAAAATAAATGGGGAGATCGTATGATCGGTATAACTCTAATTTTTCCCTGAGATTAGGCGTTACGTAAGAAGTGCCAAACCCTAATTTAATGATATCGACATGAGGATAAGAAACACTCAAAAAATTTTTCGCTTCGTTTATGCTGAGACCCTTGTCCATCACCATGGTGACACCGGCTGTACGTGGCCTTTGATTGCGATCCGGCATCTGGGAAAGATTGAAATTCATGCAATTGAAATTTTATTTCGGAATTCGATGACATTCCTTTTGACTAAGAAATAAATTGTATTAAACGGCCTTTTAAAACCGGCGCAAAAATAGGAAAGATTAACAATAGAATCTCTGAAGGAATTAAATCCGGATTTGCCAAAGCTCAGATTGATCTGTTTCGCTTAAACTTTGCCACTACATCCACCACGAGCTGATTTTGCAAACTCGCCGGGTTCAGGTCAATAAACTTGCGAAGAAGTTTGGGAGCAAGTGCCATTGCTTTTTCTAATTGCAGGACGGCTTCTTTACTTTTTCCCATTAGTAACAAAACAGAAACTTTATAGAAAAGAAAGAGTGGCTTACCATTGGTAACCTGTAAGGCGGCTTCCACCTGTTCCATTGCCTCGTCGGTAAAGCCTCCTTTATAGAGGCACCTGATCAATGCCTCCCAACCGGCGACATTTCGTGGCCGGATACGTACCACATTAGAAAAGTACTGTATGGCATCTTTGAATAAACCTAGCTGCATTTTACACTCTCCCATAAGCAAGCTATACTCAGGCTGCGGTTTATGAATTCTTATCGCATGTTCAAGTTGCTTTATACAACTCTCCCACTGGTGCTCGTTGAAATAGGTGCAGGCGATCTTATAAAAAATTTTACCGTCTTCCTGGTTGAGGTGGGAAGCTTTGCGATAATAAAATCTCGCTTGTGCAAAATTCTTTAACCTGTCATAACAATGACCAATGGCTTCATAGATGACTACTTCAGGTTTTGAAAGTTCTGTCACCTTTTCAAGTGCTTCAATTGCCTCTTTATATTTCCGCAATCGGATATAAGCATCACCCATGTTGCGATAAGCATAATCAAATTTTTCTTCTATAGCAATGGAATACTGGTATGCGTCAATTGCTTTTTCATACAACTTTAATCCCTGGTAAGCTGCCGCCAGGTTAAACCATGCCAATTCATTGTAAGGAAAATCATCAATAATTTGCTGATGCAGCCGGATACTCTCTTCATTTCTTCCGGTAAAATCTGTCCAGAAGCAAATCTTGTACAAAGCTTCCTCGTTATTAGGGTCCTGCTCAAGGATCATTTTCAGGCAATCAAATACTTTTTCGAATTCCTCATAATCATCATATACGTCGGATAATTCAAACAGCAACTCGAGTTTTTCCTCGCCTTCAAAAACGACCAGCGCTTCTTCCAATAAGGCCACAGCTTTGCCCGGCTCGTCAAGTGCCAGGTAAGCATCGGTCTTTAAAATATAAAGGTTAATATCGCTGCTATCAAATAACGAAGCACGGTCAAGAATCTCTAAAGCCTCTCTGTATTTCCGTGCAGTAAGCAAAATATCTGCTTTTCTGACCAGCAGTGCAGAAGAATAAGCATACTGTTCTATCGCTATGTCTGCCGCCTCCAATGCTTTGGAGAGCTCTTCTTTTTCCTCGAAATAATTGATGATTTTTTCAAATGCTTCCTCTTCAATAAAGGAGTTCTTCCGGCCATTCCTGAGGTTTTCATATTGCCGCAGCAACTCCTGCAACTGTTCCCGATCTTCCTGGTATGGGTTTTCCTTCATTAATTGCTACGATTTAGATACAAAATAAAAGCCAGTTACAAAATTAATATGGCCCCCAATAAAATCAGTAAGTTATTACTATCAACAAGTTATCCTAAAAAAAGCAAATATCATAACCTTTTGTTTTCCCCAGTTGTGCAGAAAAGATGATTTTTTTCTATAATAATGTAACAATTCCGCCGTTTAGCCGTTAAATAAGTATTAAAATTAATGACGGACGGTTTGCGTTTTTCTGCACTTTTATGCTAAATTTGCGTTAAGTTGAAAACTAACTATCACATATCAAAAACTTCCTGCAAGAAACTGGCCATAATGCTTATGTTGGCTGTTTCCGCTGTCGGAGCTTTTGCAACATTAGGTGATGGTAGTGTTAAAAAGAGCAAATCCAGCAAATCTTTACTTTCAGTTAAAACTTCTCTTAAGCCTGGTTTTTTTTCATTGCAGTCAGGCTATAGTTTCCGGGGTAGCCAGGTGATTAATACTGAAGAAAACAGGTACCTTAACCTCAACACGCTGGCAACTTACCAGCAAGGCAATACAACTTACATTATGCCAATGAAAAAGAAAGTAGCGCTGAATGGCAGGATTACTTTCAATCCTAATGCGGCTACACGCAATTGAGTTTTAGTTCCCCCCTCCTTTAGTTTCTTCATAAGTCATCACTCTGAAACCTGATTTGGGCAAGTCGAATTTTGCGGCAGGAACAAGATTGAAATTGATATTTGAAACTGTATAGGTAACTTTTTGCTTGCCTAATACCGCTTCATATTGCATGGCAAGACCAGGAAGCTCTTTATTCAGGTATTGAAAATCCTTGTTTACAGGCAAAAGGTCTTTTGTAAAAAATACGGTGAACGTGTTGCCATCAGTCAATTTCCCAGTGGCTTTCTGACAATTGTACCCGGCTATAGTTTTAAATTCATTTTCGTAAGTGAAAGTGCTTCCTTCATACTTTTTATTAGAAGCTTTCCACTCGGCTGATGTCAGTTTGATCATGTACTTCTGTTCGCCATAATCTTTTAAAACAGTCACATTTCCTGTTTTACCATCCACTATAGTTGATTGCGTTCCTAATGAACTGATCATTTCCGACCGGCTGGAATTACCTTTCAAATAGATAATGCTTACAGCACCATCCAGGAGATCAGCTGCCTGTGGTGTTGTATTATTGGTATTAATAACAATATCGTAGGAAATAGTAGCTTCTGTCAATCTCTTTTGGGC
Source organism: Chitinophagaceae bacterium (assembly GCA_040007815.1). Classification (GTDB taxonomy): domain Bacteria; phylum Bacteroidota; class Bacteroidia; order Chitinophagales; family Chitinophagaceae; genus Terrimonas_B. The sequence goes on along the minus strand of JBDTUH010000002.1, from coordinate 461,449 downwards.
GAAAGCCTGCAAAGAAGATATAGACAGACATACCATTATGGTCAATATGAAGCTTAATTTTTTCATTTCTCTTTCCGGTTTATTCTCATTTAATAGACGTAACAATTTATAATAAGTTGCGCAACAAAAAAAACCGGGCTTCAGCAAGCTGCACCCCGGTTCTTCTTAAGAGTATTTTAACTAAAGCAACTTATTTCTTTCCCTTTTGCTGCATGTCTTTCATTCGCTTTTGCTGTTCCTGCATCTGCTCCATCTTTTCAGCCCATTTTGATTTCGCCTTTGGTTTCTTCCGGTTTTCTGCAATTTGTGTGACTATTTTATCATGATCAATAATATAGTTCTGGATAACAAACTGAAGTATTAGTGTAATAAGATTTGAAACAGTATAATACCACGTTAAAGCCGATGGAAGCTTGTTAAATATAAATAACAGGAAAACGGGGAAAATATAGGGCATATACTTCATCACAGGATTGCTTTGATCCGGTGACATACTCATACTATAGATGGAAATAAGCAAACTGGTCAAAACCGCTGTTATTGTAAACAAACTCAGGTGGCCTCCCAACAACGGAATATTTGTACCAAACTTTATTACATCATCAAAGGCGGAAAGATCTTTAGCCCAAAGAAAATCAGCTCCGCGAAGATCAACACTGGAACTAAAAAAACTATACAAAGCGAAGAAGATAGGTATTTGCAGCAAAGCGGGAATACAACCACCCAACGGATTTACTCCAGCCTCCCTGAATAGTTTCATTTGCTCCATACTCATCGCCTGTTGATCCGTGCCAAATTTTTCTTTCAGCTTTGCGATCTCCGGGCGGAGAGCTTTCATCTTTGCGCCACTTAAATAGCTTTTATAAGACAGCGGCGATATAACCAATCGTATAAAAATGGTTAGAAACGCGATAACCCAACCAAAGCTGCCGATAAAACTTTTTAGAAAATCCCATACAGGCAAAACGACATACCTGTTTAATGGCCGGACAAATGAATACATTCCCTGACCCAGGTTAACCAGTTTTTCTAATTTAAGATCTTCTTTTTTAAGTATATGAAAATCTACCGGGCCATAAAAAATATTGAAATTTACTTTTGTCGCAGATGCAGGTACATTGACCCGCATGTTTGCGGTAGACTGCGCAATTATCTTTTTCTCATTAGTGGGAACTTCCCAGTTCATCTGGCCGGATGAAAAATTATCTTTTGCAATCAGGTATGAATTAAAGAACCGCTGGCGCAGACCTATCCATTTTACCGGTTTAGTAAACTCTACGCTGGTGCGGCGACCGATTGTATGATAATCGAATTCACCATCTTCCACAAAACCCATCTGCGTATTCTGTCTTTCAAAATCAATATCCGATTCCTGTTGAGCAGCCGTATAATTCCAGGTGAGATTCATGATGCCCTGCGTCAATAATTTATCAGCCCCTTTTAATTGCACTTCGAAATCAAGCATATAATCATCTGGCTTTATCACATACTGGTGAACGATGGCTGCGCCTGAACTGTCAGAAGATTTCAATTCAAAAGAAATAGTCTGGCTGCCGTCGGCATTTTTCACCAGTTTACCCGGCTGAAAATAAAGTTCACCCGTATTGGCGCTTTTATCCTTACCTGTATTAATACGATAACTGATTTTATCGAAATCAGCAGCGGCTAATCTCACATGCCCGCTATCCATGTTCTTAAACTTTGATAGTTCAATCCATTTAGGCTGCCCGCCCTTATTTGTAAAAGCAATGGTAAAAAGCTGGTTCTTTACTTCCAGCAATTGTTCGTTTCCAATAGCTGGAAAATCTCCAGCATTAGCTATTTTGTTGGCAGTATCCGCCCTAGCTGAGTCAATCTTTTGAGCTAAAGGGTCAGGCTTAGGTTTGTTGGCATTTGCAATAGAGTCTATTCTTGCCTTCTCCTTTTTATAAGCTGCCTGCTCCTGGTTGGTGTAGAAAAAATATCCAAAGAAAAGTGCCGCCAGGATTACAAATCCTATGACGGTATTACGGTCAAACTTCATCAGGTGTAAAAATTTAAAGAGCGCAAAGATAGGGTAAAGGCAGAAGCCGGAGGTAAGAAGAGCGAAGTCATCGGTGGGAAGTCGGCAGACGGGGGTAAAACCTCAAGTGAGTAAAATATTTGATTACTTTCTAATGATAACAATCAACTCTTTCCGGCCTGATAGCCATCGGGTTCCGACGTATCTCCCAATTAAATCATTTCTTTCTGCAACATTGGTGTTTTGATATTAGCTGTTCTTTCAGCCTGCGCCTTGGCCGCTGCAATAAAATTAACGAAGATCGGCTGAGGGCTTTCTACCGTACTTTTTAACTCAGGATGGTATTGCACACCTATAAAGAATGGGTGATCAGGTATTTCCACAATTTCCACCAAACCGGTACCAGGGTTTTTTCCGCTGGCGATCATACCTGCTTTTTCCAATTGCTCCAGGTATTTATTATTAAACTCCCAGCGATGGCGATGGCGTTCACTAACTGTTGGTTTGTCGTATATCGTATAAGCTAATGTACCTTCTTTCAAATCGCAGGGGTAGGCGCCTAAACGCATGGTACCGCCTTTAATGGTGATCTCTTTTTGTTCTTCCATCAGGTCAATTACGGGATCTTTAGTATTTGGATCCATCTCCGTGGAGTTAGCATCCGTTAATCCCATCACATTCCGGGCAAACTCAATAACCGCCATCTGCATACCCAGGCAAATACCAAAGAAGGGTAATCCTTTCTCCCTTGCATATTTCACCGCGGTTATTTTGCCCTCCACTCCCCGCTGGCCAAATCCCGGCGCCACCAGCAATCCATCCAGGCCCGCCAGCTTTTCCGACACATTAGTTTCAGTAATATATTCGCTGTGTACATTCACTATCTGTACCTGGCATTCGTTCATAGCTCCGGCATGAACGAATGATTCCAAAATAGACTTGTAGGCATCCTGCAGTTCCAGGTATTTGCCAATCAATCCAATGGTTACCTTGCTCTTGGGGTATTTCAATTTATCCAAAAACTCTTTCCATTTGGTCAATACCGGTTCGTTATATTTTGTGATATTCAGCTTCTTCAAACAGATCAGGTCCAGCTTTTCCCGCATCATCGTCAGCGGTACTTCGTAAATGGTAGTCGCATCCACGGCTTCTATTACCGCTTCCGGCTTTACATTACAAAATAACGCGATCTTACGACGCAGGTCTAAAGACAACGACCGCTCCATCCTGCAAACAATGATATCCGGGTGCACTCCTTCCTGGCTCAGCATTTTTACACTGTGCTGGGTGGGTTTGGTCTTTAGTTCTTTGGCTGCTTTTAGGTAAGGAATAAGCGTCAGGTGAATAACGACCGTATCTTCTTCCGGCAGCTCCCATTGCAACTGGCGGACTGCTTCCACAAAAGGTAAGCTTTCAATATCACCCACTGTACCGCCAATTTCTGTAATTACGATGTCATAAGTATCATCCTGACCCAACACCATCATACGGCGTTTGATTTCGTCCGTAATATGCGGTACTACCTGTACGGTTTTACCGAGATATGCCCCTTCCCTTTCTTTATTAATAACGGTTTGATAAATGCGGCCAGTTGTAACATTATTAGCCTGTGAAGTAAAAATATTCAGGAATCTTTCATAGTGACCCAGATCGAGATCTGTTTCCGCACCATCTTCTGTTACATAACATTCACCATGCTCATAGGGATTGAGGGTGCCCGGATCAACATTAATATAAGGATCCAATTTCTGGATCGTAACCTTTAAACCCCTTGCCTGCAATAGCTTGGCGAGTGATGCGGCAATGATCCCCTTACCCAGGGAAGAAGAAACACCGCCTGTTACAAAAATGTACTTTGCCATATATGGTCAATTTGTTAAGTATCAAAATAAAAAGGGGATGGGCAAATAGAATTTTGCTCAAAACAGTTGTTCTGTATCAACAATCGATCCTTCATCAAAAAATTCAGAGAAACCGGCCCACCCAAACTGACCATCGGAAACTTCACCTAACCCATGTGTAAACTGAAGATAGCTCCAAGAGGTCAGGCAAAGCTACGGGTATTTTTTTAGCTGCTAAAATCTGAAATCACCGATGTGGAAAAACAGGGGTTTTTCAGTAGTAAATCTTTTTTGTTTAACCAGCTTTTATACTACTGGCATCGCCTGCTGTTACTTACTCTTCAGAGTCTCCGGCAATTCTACCCAACTTTTATTAATTTGGGTCTACGCAACTTTCTGATAAAATCTTCTTTAACTACTCAATCATGGCAATACCGGTGGGGCTCATTTTAATTTTTTTCTCATTGGTTACGTTCTATTATTTTAATCAGAAAAGAAAAATCAATAAAGAAAACAGGCAGGAGAGATTAGAAGAAAAACGTGAACAGTTGTTAAATGCTTTACGAAAAGCAAAGGATAAAAATACCTTGAAAGAAAAAGAGGATGAAGACCATTAAGGTTGATCAGGAAGGAGCATCCTCTTTTTCAAATTGACGTTCAAGTGAAACCAAAACCAGCCACTAAGATTTAGTTGACTATAAGCAGAGTCGTTATAAATTTAAACTTCAAGGGTGCCTTTCCTGTAATTTCTATACGACATAAAAACGGACAATGGATAAAGAATTACAAAACAAATTGCCAGAAATAAAAATAAAAAAAAATTAAACATATAAAAAGGAAAGGAAAAAAATATTCTTACTAAGTGCGATAATAAAATCAGGTATGAAATTATTTCTATGATTAACGTGATTTTTGTTTTTTTCCTGAATGATACGATCAAAAGAGTAACCAGGGCTATGTCTGCCAGAACGATAAAAATTCTTGTTTATGGTTCTGCTTCAAATAACCCGAATATCAATAAGCAGCCAAAAGGCATTTGAATCATACTTCCTTGCAGAAAAATGAAAAAATAAACCACAATTGAAAATGATCTTAGGATCGATACTGCTGCATAATAGTTCATAAAGCTGTATTGAGTCAAGGTTCATTCAAACCTATCTACTATTCTCTATTTAAAATTATCGTAAATATATTTTCTCTAATACTCCTTCACAAAAAACAGCTACATTCATTTTATAAAACAATTGCTGATGAAAAAAACATCTCTGCTGCTATGCTGTTTATTCACTGTTTCAATGCTGATGGCGCAAAAAACCTATATCTGGTGCGGCACCTTTATAGACGGTATTGCTGATGAACCTAAAAAGAACATGACGATCGTGGTGGACAAAGATAAGATCATCGGTATAGATATTGGTTTTACACAACCTGGTAATAATGATAAGAGCATTGATCTAAAAACCAGGACCGTTACTCCCGGATGGATAGATATGCATGTGCACCTGGAAATGGAAACTAAAAAAGGAAATGTGGCTGACAGATTTATTTTGAATCCGGCTGATATAGCATTTGAATCCATCAGGTACGCAAACATAACGCTGATGTCGGGCTTTACTACCGTTAGAGATTTGGGTGGTACCGGTGTCAATGTATCTCTTCGCAATGCGATTAATAAAGGTTGGCTGGCAGGACCAAGAATTTATACCGCCGGAAAATCTATCGCAACTACCGGAGGTCATGCTGATCCAACGAATGGTTATCGTAAAGATTTGATGGGTGATCCGGGACCAAAAGAAGGTGTGATCAATGGAGCCGATGATGCTTACCAGGCTGTGAGGCAGCGCTACAAAGAGGGATCTGATCTTATAAAAATAACAGCCACCGGCGGTGTGTTAAGCCAGGCGAAAGACGGCGCTAATGCACAATTCACTGAAGAAGAAATTAAAGCTATTGTAGCGGCTGCGAAAGATTATGGATTTAAAGTGGCCGCCCATGCTCATGGCGCCGAAGGAATAAAAAGAGCGGTGCGTGGCGGAGTAAGTTCTATTGAGCATGGTACTTTTATGGATGATGAAGGCATAAAGCTGATGAAACAATACGGCACCTGGTATGTGCCGACTATTATCGCCGGCAAATCAACAGCCGACAGCGCTAAAATTCCAGGTTACTATACAGACATTGTTACACCCAAAGCACTATCTACGGGTCCGCAGATACAAAAGACATTTGCCAAAGCTTATAAAGAAGGAGTAAAGATCGCTTTCGGAACCGATGCCGGTGTATTCAGACATGGAATGAACTGGCTGGAGTTTGGTTATATGATAGAAGCCGGCATGAAACCGATGGAAGCAATTAAAGCCGCTACAATTAGTGCCGCTGAACTATTAGGAGAAAAAGATAAACTCGGCAGCATTGAAATAAATAAACTCGCTGATGTAATTGCAGTAGATGGCGATCCGCTGAAAGATGCAAAAGTATTTGGGAAGGTTGTTTTTGTGATGAAGGGTGGAGTGGTCTACAAACAATAATAAAGTAATGAAACTTCCCGGAATTAATCTTTTGTTACAAACACAGTAAAATAGCCCTGAGTTGTGGGCTCAACCTTAAAAGTATAAAATCCCGGCGCAAATTCCGGAGGCGGTGGAGTACCGCATACGCCATATCCCGCACCTGATTCCAGATTATTGATCCTGAAATTACAATAGCCTGCATACACAGGAGCAGCAGCAACAACAAAGCTGGTGGTCATTCCTGTTGTTACATTACCATAACCCGTCGTTCCTACTTTCACGTCTTCAAGAAATGAACTGGTTGCATTTCGGATCCTGATATTCACCTTTCCATTTTCACGAGTATTTTTATTACAACCTGAAAAAAAGAAAAGGCTTAACAGGAACAGCACTATTATTTGTTTCATGAAGCTTTTTTCTTGCTGACAACTACAAATGATCTTTCGTTGCATCCGTTATCCTTTATAAATATTTAATCTTTCGATATCTTCTTATAACTCGCCACTATCCCTCTTATCAATGAAGAACTAAATCCCTGGTGTTCCATTTCATTCAGGCCGGCAATAGTGCAGCCTTTCGGTGTGGTCACTTTATCTATTTCCTGCTCTGGATGTGTGCCTTTTTGTAATAACAATTCAGCAGCTCCTTTTACGGTTTGTGCAGAAATGAGTGATGCAGTGGCAGCGTCAAAACCAATTTCAATACCACCCTGTATATTGGCGCGGATATAACGCATAGCATAAGCAGTGCCACAAGCAGCCAATATCGTAGCTGCCTCCATCAGTTTTTCATCTATCGTTACCACTTTGCCAACGGTACTGAACAGATCATTCACGTATTTGACAGTAGCATTATCAGCATCCTTACTACAGATACAGGTCATACTTTCCTGTATGGCAATAGCTGTATTAGGCATCGCCCTGAAATAAGCAATATTCTTTTTGACGATGCTTTCCATTTCACTGATCAGCACGCCTGTCACTACGGAGATGAGTATCTTATCTCCGGTCAGTTCTTTTTTTATTCCATTCAATACATCAGCAACCTGGAAAGGTTTTACCGCCAATATAATCACTTCACTTTTTTTAACCGCTGCGCTATTATCATCTGTTATATCAACACCCTTATCTTTTAATGATTTCAGGGTGGATATGTTTCGCTTGGTAACAATAATATCAGCTGCTTTGCTGAACTTACTTTTCAATAATCCTTCTGCGATAGCTGTCCCCAGGTTTCCCCCTCCAATTATGGCGATTTTTTTTCCCATTTGTCTGCTTGTTTTGATAAAGATACAACGGCAGAAGTTAAAAGCATTCAGGCTGTTTGATACTAAACTCTTAAACAAAAGATTGGTACATATATTTTTTTCATGCAAATGAAAACCGGAAACATTTTTGTTTCGTAGGTAAGGAAACTATAAAAATCAAAATCAATTTTATGCAAAACAAAATGCGTTTGCTGTTATCAGCAACCCTTATTTCGGGTTTATTTTTTGCTTCCTGCAATAATGAAAGTGCGGGCAGTACAGAAAAAGACACTGCAACCACTACTGATACAAGCTCCACTGTCATGGAACAACCAAAAACAGAACCAGGTGTAATGGTAGGCGGCGCCAATATGGTGCCTTCAAGAGATATAGTAGATAACGCTGCCGGATCGGCTGATCATACTACATTGGTAGCTGCCGCAACAGCGGCAGGCCTGGTGGAAACATTGAAAGGCGCCGGACCTTTTACCGTATTCGCCCCAACCAATGAAGCATTCAATAAACTACCCGCAGGTACTGTAGATAAATTATTAAAACCCGAAATGAAAGCCGACCTGACCAGGGTGCTTACATATCATGTTGTACCCGGAGCTTTTAAATCCTCAGATCTGAAAGACGGACAGAAATTAAAAACGGTGCAGGGTGAAGAACTGACAATCGGCTATAAGGATGGAAAATGGACGGTGAACGGGGCCAATATAACAATAGCTGATGTTATTTCAAGCAATGGTGTTACGTATGTGATAGATGCGGTATTAATGCCGAAGAAAAAATAGTGGAGGATATACCTCGTACACCATGAAAAGAAAGGGAGCAAGTTAACTTGCTCCCTTTCTTTATGTTAGTTTTTTGCCATGCTGAGCATGGATAAGTGCAGAACAAAAATTAAATCGCTGCTAATGCTGAACCTGCTTCTTCTTTTGATAAGAATTTTTCTATCGCTGTATCATATTTATCTTTCCACCAATCAATAGTACCCCAGAAATCCCCATCAATCACTAATTCACCGGTAGTTACGACACCGATTTTTTCAAAAGGCAGATCACCCAGGAATTTTTCAAACTCACCCACTTTCGTTAATGCTACAGTTACCAATGCCCTGCTTTGTGCTTCGCCAAACAACCAGGCATCTTTGCGATAGCCACTATTGGTAATAACAGAAAAGCCAAGCTCCCGGTTAAAGCCGCTTTCACATAAGGTTACAAACAATCCTCCTTCGCTTATATCATGAGCCGAACGGATCATTTTTTTTGTGATCGCTTCGCTTATCTTTTGTTGTAAAGCATATTCTTCATCCAGGTCGAAATATGGCGCAGGTGAAAATCTTACATTCAATACTTTATGAAGGTACTCGGAACAGTTAATATCATTCTTAGATTGACCCAATAGGTAAAGCACATCGCCTTCTTCTTTAAGATCCAATGTCATTTTTTTAGTAACATCTTCCAGCAATCCTACCATACCAATAGTAGGCGTTGGATTCACCGGTCCATCCGGATTCTGATTATAAAAACTAACATTACCTCCGGTAACAGGTGTATCAAATTTCCGGCAGGCGTCACCCATTCCTTTGATAGCATTTACAAACTGGTAGTATACTTCCGGGTCATAAGGGTTTCCAAAATTCAGGCAGTTGGTTACTCCGAGAGGTTGACCACCGCTACAAACAATATTCCTGGCGGCTTCGCTGACAGCTATCATAGTGCCTTTGTATGGATCGGAATAAACATAACGACTATTGCAATCTGTGGTAACAGCTAATCCTTTCTTTGACCCCTTCACTAATACTATGGAAGCGTCCGTAGGTGTATTGGTAGATGTATTCACTGTTCCTACCATACTGTCATATTGTGTATATATCCAGCGTTTGGAGGCAATAGATGGTAATTGAATAATCTGTTCCGCTATTGCCTTCAGATTGGCTGGCTCTGGTATAACTAAAGCATTGGTCTTTTTAATTTCTTCAAAATATGCCGGCTCCTTATACACTCTTTCATATTGCGGAGCTCCGCCACCTAATACCAGTTCGTACGCCGGTAAGGAAGCTTCCAGTTCTCCATGCATGTAGAAGTTTAATATACCGTCATCCGTTACTTCACCAATGACAGAACAAGGCAGATCCCATTTGTCAAAAACTTTTTTTACTATATCCTCTTTCCCTTTTTCTGCAATCATCAGCATTCTTTCCTGGCTTTCACTAAGCAGCAGTTCCCAGGCCTTCATATTTTTTTGGCGGGTCGGCACTTTATCCAGGTCTATCCGCATACCTACTTCACCTTTGGCACTCATCTCTGCGGTAGAACAAATAATCCCTGCGGCACCCATATCCTGCATACCTACAACCGCACCGGTTTGTATCACTTCGAGACAAGCTTCCAGCAATTTCTTTTCCTGGAAGGGATCACCAACCTGAACGGCCGGCAGTTCCTGTGTACTTTCAGCAGTGATATCAGCAGAAGCAAAAGAAGCACCACCAATGCCATCTTTACCGGTCGCACTTCCTACAAACATTACCGGGTTACCTTTTCCCAAAGCCGTTGCGGAAACTGTTTCACCGGCTTTTACAATACCAACACTCATCGCATTCACCAATGGGTTAGTATGATAACATTCATCGAAATATATTTCGCCACCAACAGTCGGCACACCAAAGCAATTGCCATAATGACCAATACCATGCACTACGCCGGAAAGCAGGTGTTGCGTTTTATCTTCTTCCAGGTTTCCGAAACGAAGCGAGTTAAGTGCCGCAATAGGTCTTGCGCCCATAGTAAAAATATCGCGGTGTATTCCACCTACCCCGGTTGCTGCTCCCTGGAAAGGTTCGATAGCCGAAGGATGATTATGTGATTCAATTTTAAAAACAACGCCGAGTCCGTCGCCAATATCCATTAGCCCAGCATTTTCCTCACCGGCTTTCACCAGCATTTTACCACCTTCCCTTGGCAAAGTCTTTAGCCATTTGATGGAATTTTTATAACTGCAATGCTCACTCCACATCGCAGAAAAGGCACACAGCTCATTAAAATTAGGAAGGCGGCCCAGCTTTTGTTTGATCAATTCGAATTCTTCTTCGGTCAGCCTGAGTTGTTGAGCTGTTTTGACGGTTATTTCCATGAAAATTTAGTAAATAAGTTGATTGAAACCCCTGGATAATGAAGATGCAAAGCTAAGGAAATACGAAGTAAAGTTTGACGCCAGAAGTTTGATGTGAGAGGTTTGTTGACAATTTCAGCATTTGCCTTATTTGATCAATCCTGTTCTGACTTATTGATAATAATAACTATTTTGCAACGCTAAAATTTACTTTTTGGATTACCTGCTATTTATCGCTTACCTCGTATTGTTTTCCTGGCTCGTTACCAAAACCAGATTTTTTACCAAAACTGGTTTGAGCAAATCACAGTTAGTCATTATTTTTTTATTAAAAGTAATAGCCGGTATTTTTTATGGCTGGATGGGAAACTACTATGGGGGTCTTGCCCAGATGGTAGACACCTGGAATTATCATCACAGCGGATTATTGGAATACCAGTTACTGGTAAACGACCCCAAAGAATATTTTACGAATTTATTTCACGATCCATACCACCAGGAAGGCTTGAAAGGGTTTTTGGGTTCCAAAGATTCTTACTGGAACGATCTTAAAGCAAACGTATTTATTAAACTCCTTTCAATTTTCGACATTTTCAGTTTTGGTTATTACTATGTAAATGTGATCTTCTATTCTTTTATTTCGCTTTTTGGACCTATTGCTTTTTACAGGGTAATGGCCGATGTGTTTCCCGCTAAAAAAAGAATTATCCTGCTAACCACTTTCCTGGTTCCTTCCTTTTTATACTGGGCAAGTGGTATACATAAGGAAGGTTTGATCTTTACCGGCATCGCGCTGGTCATCTTTCATATTTATTTCGGAAATAAAGAAAATAAGTTAGGCATAAAAAGGTGGCTGGGTATTTTGCTGGGGCTATTCATTCTGTTACTGTTACGAAATTTTGTTCTTGTCATTATTTTACCAGCTATATTAGCCTGGCTACTGGCTAACAAATGGCCGAAATATGGCCTCGCCTGCTTTGCGGCTGTCTATGTTTTTTGTTCCATCGCTTTTTTTACGCTTCGCCATGTTGATACAAGGCTTGATTTCCCCCAGGCCGTGGTAAATAAACAGCAAGCCTTTATACAACTGGTCGGCAACTCAAGTATACCCATCAAACAACTGCAACCTGACGTACTAAGTTTTTTAAAAAATACGCCACAGGCCATCACCTTATCTGCTGTAAGACCGTATCCCAGCGATGTAAGGCATTTACTCTCGCTTGCAGCAGCCGCTGAAACAGAAATGATACTATTGCTCTTCCTGCTATTCCTTTTTTTCAGGAAAAGAAATACAATACACTCAAAAAATGTTTTGTATTTCTGTGTTTTTTTTTCCATTTCCCTTTTGCTGAGTATCGGCTTTAGTGTAAACAATCTGGGAGCCATTGTACGTTATCGCAGTATTATCATCCCTTTGCTGGTAGGAATAATGGCCGTACAAACTGACTGGAATACGATAGCGGTTTTTTTCGCCGGAAAGAATAAAAAGAATCATGCAACGACTGCTATATGAACAATTACACCGAAATATTAATAGCAGCATGGAAAGGATATGATTCTTCCCGGACAATTAAAACGATTGAAGATATAAGCCCCATGGTTTCTACCAATCATGTTTACAAAGTCACTTTCACCGATGAAGATTTTATCATAGCCAAACTTTCTACGTTTGGCGAGTATGAACATTTTAAAGAAGACCACCGCATCATACATTCGTTAGCTAATAACCTGCTTTATCCTTTTGAAAACCTGCTGGCGAAAAGTCTATTAAAGAATAACCGTGTCTATACTTATCGCCATAAAAAAGGAAAAAAAGATGCCTGGGTAGTATTTTATAATCCAAGTCGCGTGATGCAGGCTATGCCGCGAAGATTACAGGAAGGACATATCCGGAATTTTGGAAAACAGATCGGCAAATTTCACCTGGCCTGCAGCCGGATCCGTAATGTATTGCCCAAAAGCAGTAAGACCTTAAGAACGGATATAAATACCTTGCTGGAGCAATTGGAAAAAGACGAAAAACGGTTTAGCAATAAAGAACATGTCGCCCTCATCAAACATCACTGCGAACAGTTTTTAAAAAACAGGAATAAATGTAATGCAGGCAGCTTTGAAACAATTCCGGTTTTTATCGACTGGAACATTGGTAATTTTTCCGTCGTTGATAACTTTCAATTATTCAGCCGTTGGGATTATGATTGGTTCAGGATGAGCAGCCGGATGCTTGATTTTTATTTCTTCAGCAGGGTGGTAAGTGATGCCGGTGATAAAACAGTTTGGAGTTATGTAATAGGTCCGCTGATGGAGGACCGTTTCCTGCTTTTCTTAAATGAGTATCATCAAATAAATCCGTTTATAGCTGATGAGATCCGTTTCCTCAGGGAAGTATATCGTTTCTTTATTTTGAACTATGTTATCAAAAATGGGATCTATTTTTTCAGTGAACAGTATGCAAAAAAATTGTATACAGAAGCTATTGAAATTTACCTGCCGTCAATAGACAGGGATTTTGATCCTGAAAAGATTATTGATTATTTAAAAATCAGGAAATAAAGGGGTGCCGCGGTTTGGGCATCACATAACTTTAGTAAAAGTTGTTGAAGCCGGGGAATCCCTTCGCGGAGAAACTGCTAAAACCAAAAATAAACCATGACAGATTTTAAATCTTTACTGGAGAATTATAAGATCATCTTTTTTGATGCCTACGGTGTTATTAAAAACTATAAAGGCCCTATCCCCGGTATAGAAAAGACATTTAACTGGCTGAACGAGCAGCAAAAATCCTATTACATTATTACCAATGACGCCAGCCGCAGTCCTGAATTATTAGCGGAATCTTATATTAATAACGGGTTGAGTCATATTACAGCGGATAAAATCATCTCTTCGGGCATGCTGGCCAAAGAATTCCTCGACCTTAAAGTAAAACAGGGATTGGTAGCTTACCTCGGTACAGCAGATTCAGCACATTATATCGAGCATCCCGGGCTTAAAACACTTCCCCTGCAGGAAATGAATGAAAGTAATATCAATGATATTACTGCACTGGTATTGCTTGATGACGAAGGTTTTGAGTGGATGGATGGGTTGAATAAAGCCGTTAACTTGCTTCGCCGGCGAACTATACCAGCCATTGTTGCCAATCCGGACGGAGCTTATCCCATGTCTAAAAAAGAAGTCGGGATCGCTATTGGCGGTCTCTCCTATATGATCGAAAAAATAACCGGCAGGAAGTTTATCCGATTTGGGAAACCCGACTCGCAGATATTCATGTTTGCTATGGATTACATTCTTCCTTTTCATCCTGGTATTAGTAAAAAAGATATACTCATGGTTGGCGACACCCTCCATACTGATATATTAGGCGGCAACAAATTTGGTCTCGACACGGCCCTGGTACTTACCGGAAATATGCTGCCGGAAGATTATGAGAACAGGATCATCTCTTCGGGCATCGCCCCTACATTTATCGCAGAATCAGCCGTTATCATGGGCATGTAATTAAAAAAAATAATAATTTGATTTTTTTTATTGATTTCCGACAAATTCTTAGCCGTTAACTATTTATTATTCATTTTTTTTAAACAACCTGGTTCATTTTTGGGGTTAATGTCGTAAAATTGCAATTCATTATTTATTTAATAAGAAAATAAACCCCCTCTTTTATGGCAGTAAAGTTAGAATACATTTGGCTGGATGGTTACAAACCCACTCAAAGCCTTCGCAGTAAAACAAAAATTGAAAAAGAGTTTAGTGGTAAAGTAGCAGATTTATCCAACTGGAGTTTTGACGGTTCTTCTACTGAACAAGCACCGGGTGGATCGTCCGATTGTTTATTAAAACCCGTTTTTGTCGTCCCTGACCCTCAGCGCAAGAACGCATACCTGGTAATGTGTGAAGTATTGAATTCCGACGGCACGCCACATGAATCAAACGGTCGTGCATTAATAGAGGATGATGATAATGATTTCTGGTTCGGCTTCGAACAGGAATATTTCCTTTGGGATAATAAAACAAACAGGCCTTTAGGGTTTCCGGCTGGTGGTTTCCCCGGTCCTCAAGGACCATATTACTGCTCAGTAGGCGCTGCCAACGCATATGGCCGTCATATTATTGAAGAACATCTTGACGCTTGCCTTGACGCAGGGTTAAACGTAGAAGGCATCAATGCGGAAGTAGCTACCGGCCAGTGGGAGTTCCAGATATTTTCTAAAGGAGCAAAAGGAGCAGGAGACCAGATCTGGGTTGCCCGTTACCTGCTTGAAAGAATTGGTGAGAAATATGGTGTCTCAATCAACTGGCATTGTAAACCGCTTGGATCATTGGACTGGAACGGTAGTGGTATGCACGCTAACTTCTCCAACGGTTTATTGAGAACCGCCGGAAGCAAAGCCATTTTTGATAAAGTATGCGAAGCTTTCCGCCCTGTTGTAAAAGAACATATTGCAGTATATGGAGCCGACAACCATCTGCGTTTGACCGGTAAACATGAAACAGCCAGCATCATGGATTTTAGCTATGGCGTTTCCGATCGTGGTGCTTCTATTCGTATCCCGGTTGGCGTACCTGCCAACGGATGGAAAGGCTATCTCGAAGATCGTCGTCCAAACTCCGCAGCTGATCCTTATAAAGTAGCGGCACGCATTATTAAAACAGTAAAGACTGTTAAAGCATAAAGAACGAATATGGTAAAGCCAAGGCATGCCTTGGCTTTACCATATTATCGATGTATTTATTGTCAATAAGTATTTTATCCCTGACGTAGCAATATGGAGGGGATTTTTTTTCTTTGTCAAAAGTTACAACTATGTCACTCAGATTTCATGCCCTGGAAGAACTTACTGCTAATAAACAAGTTGATGTTGACAGCACCGCTAAAATCACTGGCATATTCGCCAGCAATGTATTCACTCCCAAAATCGCCAGGGAATATTTAAGTGAAGAAGCTTACAAAAGCCTGGTAAATTCTATTAAATCAGGTCAAAAAATTGACCGAACTGTTGCTAACCAGATAGCTAATGGAATTCGTGCCTGGGCTGAGAGTAAAGGTGTATCTCACTTTACTCACTGGTTCCAACCACTGACCGGTACAACTGCGGAAAAGCATGATTCCTTTTTTACCATAAAAAGTGATGGGACACCGATAGAACAATTCGAGGGCGATGCGCTGATACAACAGGAACCCGATGCCTCTTCTTTTCCAAGTGGTGGTTTACGCGCCACTTTTGAAGCCAGAGGTTATACAGCATGGGACCCATCGTCTCCTGCTTTCATCATGGAAATAGGAAATGGTAAAACACTTTGTATTCCTACCATCTTTGTTTCTTATACCGGTGAATCATTAGACTATAAAGCTCCTCTGCTGAAAGCCACGGAAGCATTGAACAGGGCTGCTGTAGATGTCTGCAACTATTTTGATAAAAATGTAGGCCGTGTTGCATGTACGTTGGGATGGGAACAGGAATACTTTGTGGTAGATGCCGCTATGTTCAATGCACGTCCTGACCTGGTAATGTGCGGAAGAACGGTGTATGGACATAACTCTGCAAGGAATCAGCAAATGGAAGATCATTATTTTGGTTCCATACCAGAAAGAATGTATGCCTATATGCGTGATTTTGAAACAGAGTCTTATAAATTAGGCATCCCATTACGCACAAGGCACAATGAAGTGGCTCCGGCGCAATTTGAATGTGCTCCTATTTTTGAAGAAGTAAGTGTCGCGGTGGATCATAATTCATTATTAATGGATGTAATGGACCGGGTAGCCCGCCGTCACAATCTCCGTGTATTACTGCATGAAAAACCATTTGCCGGTATTAACGGAAGTGGTAAACACAATAACTGGAGCATGTCAACCGACACAGGTGTAAATCTTTTGGCGCCGGGTAAAACGCCTAAGACCAACCTGATGTTCCTTACCTTTTTTGTAAATACTATTAAAGCAGTACATGATTATGCGGATCTCCTGAGAGCTTCTATAGCATCGGCTCCTAATGATCACCGCCTCGGCGCTAACGAAGCACCTCCTGCTATTATCTCGGTATTTATCGGCCAATACCTGAGCAAAGTATTGCAGGATGTAAAAGAAAGAGTAGGTGATAAATTTGATGAGCAGGATGAAAGCATGCTCAAGATCGATATCCACAAAAGTATACCGGAATTGCTGATGGATAATACCGACAGGAACCGCACTTCTCCATTCGCTTTCACAGGAAACAAATTTGAATTCCGCGCTGTGGGTTCTTCCGCTAATTGTGCCAACCCGATGACAGTATTGAATACTATTATGGCCGAAACGTTAAGGCAGTTCAAAGAAGATGTAGATACGCTGATCGGGAAAGGTGAAAAGAAAGAGATCGCTATCATGCATGTGATCCGTGAATATATCGTTGCCAGTGAAAAAGTATTATTCGAAGGAGATGGTTATAGCGAAGCCTGGGAAAAAGAAGCCGCCAAAAGAGGCTTACCTAATGTAAAAACAACTCCGTTAGCACTGGATGCGATGGTAACCAAAAAAGCCAAAGAGCTTTTTGAGAATAACAACATATATACCCATTCAGAATTGGAAGCAAGGCACGAAATTGAATTGGAAAAATATATTAAGAAGGTTCAGATCGAAAGTCGCATCATGGGTGAGTTGGCGACCAGCCATATTTTACCACCGGCTATCCGTTATCAAAATTTGCTGGCTAAAAATATTCGTGGTTTAAAAGAAGCCGGTTTAGAAGAGTCAGCATACGCCAATCAAAAACAGATATTGGATAAAATATCCGAACATATCAGCAAAGCCAGTGATATGGTTGAAAAAATGATTGAAGCCCGGAAAGTATGTAACAATATGGATAACACCAGAACAAAAGCTATTGCTTATCAAAGCCAGGTAAAAGATGCATTCTTTGACCAGATACGCTACCATGCAGATAAACTGGAAATACTGGTAGATGACAGAGAATGGTATTTGCCAAAGTATAGAGAGATGTTATTCCTGAGATAATTAAATATACTGTCAGAACCAGTTCAAAGGGAAGCAGGATATACTCAATATTAAAAGTGAATTAAGTCAGCTGTCTGTAATTGAATTAAATTTGAGTACATGAGAAAAATGTACTTTGTTTGGTTCCTCTGCTTTTCAATATCACTGCAAGTAACTGCACAATCAGACTGGTCAAACACCAGTATACCATCCTCGGGCAGGTACGATGATATTTTTTTCCTGAATGATAGTGTTGGATGGGCCGCAGGAGGAGATTTTAAAATATTCCATACCCGCGATAGGGGTGCTTCCAGGCAGTTACAGTTTTCTTCTCCTCATTATTTGAGAAGTATCGAGTTCGCTACACCTACACTTGGTTTTTGCGGATCTCTTGATTCATCCTTTTATAAAACGACTGACGCTGGCAATACATGGATAGATATTTCTTCAAGTATTCATCCAAAACCCCGGGTATTTGCGGACTTTCAGCCCCTGACTCCCTGCACATTTATGGTTGTGGTATCTGGAATTCACCCGCTTACTTAATTCGTTCTGAAGATGGCGGCAATACCTGGACATATACTGATATGTCAGCTTACGCCGATAAATTGGTAGATATTCATTTCCTCAATAAAGACATCGGCTTAGTAAGCGGCACCGCTAATCCATCCAGTAATGGGGGAATTGTTTTATACACAGCCGATGGCGGCAATACCTGGGAAACAAAATTCAAAACAAAGGTTCCCGAAGAGTATATCTGGAAGATACAATCACCAGATAAAATTCACTTCTTTGGTTCAGTAAACAGCCTCCCGACGAGCACCACCACGAGGATGATACTATCAACAGATCGCGGCATTACCTGGCGTTCCAGGATAGTAAAAAATAATTTTTATGATGTGGAAATGATCGGATTCGCAGATAGCCTGACCGGATGGACCGGTGGTCGAAAAAGCCTTTTCAAGACTACAGATGGAGGAAAGACATGGTCGGATAACCTGGTTAATACAAGCAGAAATTATAATCGCTTCTTTCTTTCAAGTTCACATACAGCTTATCTCTCAGGTATCAGGGTGTATAAACAAAACTTTGCAGAACCTGTGCCACCTCAACCCTCTCCGGTAGATTCCATCACTGAACATTCCATCAGCCTTTCTCCCAATCCTACTGAATCCTTTTCAAAGATTGACATCAATTTTAAACAGGCCACTTTCGCCGATCTTTCTTTATACTCCGTTGAAGGAAAAAAATTGCAAACATTGTTGCATGGAAAAGTGGTCAATGGAAAAAGAACAATCAATATCTACCTCACAAAATACCTGGCTGGCGTTTATTTCCTTGTACTAAGGACCAATGAAGGCTTTCAAAATATCAAGATATTCAAGCGCTGATAGCTTTAACTTTTTTCATTCTTTTCAAATCCTGTTAACTTATCAGCATTTGTTGCTCTTCAGTTTTAAATTAGAATCCCTGCCATTTAACAGGAATTTTATGCAGTAATATATTTTACTTTATTTAAGTTGAAACCCTTCTAAAAATTTAGTATTAAAATCACCCGACCTGAAACGTTCATCCTGCATCAACTGCAAATGAAAAGGAATAGTTGTTTTGACTCCTTCAATTACATATTCGCTCAATGCGCGGTACATGGTATCAATGGCTTCATTCCTGGTACGTGCCACAGTTATTAATTTCCCGATCATCGAATCATAATAAGGAGGAATAACATAACCGGCATAAGCATGACTATCTACTCTTACACCGTGCCCTCCGGGCTGATGAAGCGTAGTTATTCTTCCGGGTGAAGGGCGAAAATCATTGTAAGGATCTTCAGCATTGATCCGGCATTCAATGGAGTGCATTTGCGGAATATAATCATTACCGGAAATGCGTTCGCCGGCTGCTATCTTAATTTGTTCTTTGATCAAATCAAAGTTGATCACTTCTTCCGTTACGCAATGCTCCACCTGGATACGGGTATTCATTTCCATGAAATAAAAATTCCGATCCTTATCTACCAGGAATTCGATAGTTCCTACACTCTCATAATTAATTGCGCTGGCAGCTTTTTTAGCCGCATCGCCCATACGGGTACGAAGTTCATCCGTCATGAACGGAGAAGGCGATTCCTCTACCAGTTTTTGATGCCGCCGCTGAATAGAACAATCTCTTTCGCTCATGTGGCAAACATTGCCATACTGGTCGCCGGCCACCTGTATTTCAATATGCCTTGGTTCCTGCACGAATTTTTCCATGTAGATACCATCATTCTTGAAAGATGCGGCGGCTTCCGCTTTGGCGGTATCATAAGCCTTTTCCATTTCTCCATCTTCCCATACGATGCGCATTCCTTTACCACCACCACCAGCTGTCGCTTTCAAAATAACAGGATAACCCATGTTTTTTGCAAGACCTTTTGCTTCATCAATGCTTTGCAACAGGCCTTGACCACCGGGTACTACGGGCACACCTGCTTTGATCATTGTATCCTTAGCGGTTATTTTATCTCCCATCCTATTGATCATATCGGGAGTAGGACCAATAAATTTGATACCATGATCATTACATATCCCGGCAAACTTTGAATTCTCAGCCAGGAAACCATATCCAGGATGAACAGCATCAGCATTGGTAATTTCAACCGCTGCCATCAGGTGAGCCATGTTGAGATAGGAGTCACTGCTTTGCGGTTTACCTATACATACAGCTTCATCAGCGAATTTTACATGTAAGCTATCACGATCAGCCGTAGAGTAAACAGCCACTGTTTTTATTCCCATCTCACGGCAGGTACGAATTATACGGAGAGCAATTTCTCCCCTGTTGGCTATTAATATTTTTTTGAACATGGATTTAATTAAGGTGTTGAATGTGATAATGTGCGAAATGTGGAAATTAGATCAAACAATAATTTCACATTTTCCTGGTTTCACATTTTCATATTAGGCCGGCTCAACCAAAAACAAAGGTTGATCGTATTCTACAGGCGAGGCATCTTCGACCAGCACCTTAACCACCTTTCCGCTGATCTCACTTTCAATTTCATTAAAGAGCTTCATCGCCTCAATAATACAAACTACTTTACCTGGTGCTACCTCATCCCCGGGTTCTACAAAATTTGGTTTATCAGGCGACGATTTGCGATAGAAAGTTCCGATCATCGGGCTTTTGATCGTAATAAGATTGGAGGCAGATTCAGTGGATTTCGGCTTTTCAGCAGCAGGACCGGAAGGAAGAGAGGCCTGTTGGGCAGAGCCTGCGACAGATGGTTGAGCTGCGTAGGCCGCAGATTGCATTGGCATTTGAGCCGATAATACTTGTGTGATGTGCTCTTCCTTCTGTTTTATGGTGACTTTAAAATCTTTTTGTTCAATAGACACTTCTCCAATATTCGATTTGTTGATCATTTTGATCAACTCCTGTATTTGTTTAAAGTCCATGTTTTTCAATTTAATAGAGAATTTAAGATTACTAAAAGGATGGCTAAGGTAAGGAAATCAATATCAGAATATCAAGGTTTTTTGACCATTTTGGCTGAAAAATAGCTCAAATCGAGGCAAAAAAGGCCTAAAATCAACTGATTTCGGGCCATTTCAATATTTTTTTTATTAAGAAGTTATTGTTCTTTTACCCGCTCCAGATATTCGCCTGTCTTTGTATTTATGCGTATCAATTCTCCTTCATTGACAAATAAAGGAACATTTACGGTAGCTCCGGTTTCGATTGTCGCCTGCTTCAAGGTACGTGTAGCCGTATCACCCCGCAGGCCGGGCTCGGTATAGGTTACCTGCATTACGATTTTATCAGGCAACTCAACACTCATGGGGAGTTCTGTTTCAGTATTGATCAACAAGGAAACCACTTGCCCATCCTTTAAAAATTGGGGCGCATCCACCATGCTTTCCTGAACAGCCACCTGTTCAAATGTTTCTGTATCCATAAAATTATACCCCGTATCATCTTTATACAAAAACTGGTAGTCCTTTCTTTCCACCCGAACAGGATAAATGTTATCCCCTGAGTTCCATGTCTTTTCAATAGAGCGATTATTGTCTACACCCTTCAATTTTGCCCATACTTTAGCGGCCGCACGTGCCGTCTTGTTTTCACCAAATTCCACTACGGAGTATAAACTGCCATCTAATTTGATGATTAAACCGCGGCTGATGTCTGCTGTATTTGCCATGTTTTTTTACACTTTAAGCTGATAGCCTTAAGCCACAAGCTATTTGAAAATCTTTTTTGAAGCGGCAAAGATAGGGAAATGTAAAAAACCATGTATGGATAAGACGAGTTACGGAATTAGCTGATGGGGAGACTTCTGCCTGATGTTTTGTTAATACGTCAACCACTTATCTATAAAGTCGTTTCTTTGAGAAATGAAAAAGATATTTTTTTTAATGCTTTTGTCAGGATTTTATTTTGCCGGGTTTACGCAAAATGATTCAATTCCGGAAGCCCCCTATAAACGTTTTCCTACCCCACCGCCATTTAAATTGTTGCTGACAGATAGCAGTACCCATTTTACAAAAGATGACCTCGCTAAGAAAAAAGCTGTAATGATCATGCTTTTCAGTCCGGACTGTGAACATTGCCAACACGAAACGGAAGAGATCATAAAACATATCGATGATTTTGAAAAAGTGCAGATCATCATGTGCACGATGCTTCCCTTTGATAAAATGGCGGCATTTTATAATAAATATGATTTGCGACGATTTGATAATATCGTAATGGGAAAGGATATGAATTATATGCTTCCGGCTTTTTATAATGTCCGCAACCTGCCTTTCCTCGCCTTTTACAATAAAAAGAAAGAGCTGATTTCAGTATTTGAAGGTTCATTACCTATTGAAAAAGTAATAGAAGAGATCAGGAAATAACTTTAAATCTCAAACTTCAAACCTCAAACTTTCTTTTACCTTTGCCCGCAAATAATTTCCTCATTCCATAAATTTTTCTTTCATGAAAGTTACTGTTGTAGGCGCCGGGGCCGTTGGAGCTACTTGTGCCGATAATATTGCCCGTAAAGAATTAGCCACTGAACTTGTTTTATTAGACATTAAAGAAGGTGTTGCCGAAGGTAAAGCGCAGGACATGATGCAAACGGCCGCCTTATTGGGTTTTGACACAAAAATTATTGGTTCAACCAACGACTATTCCAAAACAGCGGAAAGCGACGTAGTCATCATTACCTCAGGTCTGCCCCGCAAACCGGGTATGACAAGAGAGGAATTGATTGGTGTAAATGCAGGGATTGTAAAAAGTGTAACAGAGAACATTCTTAAATACTCTCCCAATACCATTATTATCGTGATCAGCAACCCGATGGACACGATGACTTATTTGGCTTTAACTACAACAGGAATTCCAAAGAATCGCATCATCGGTATGGGTGGTACATTGGACAGTGCCCGTTTCAAGTACCAATTAAGCCAGCATTTAGGTTGCAGTGCAGCAGATCTAAACGCAGTAGTTGTGGGCGGTCATGGAGATACTACGATGATTCCATTAATAAGATTAGCTACCTGGAATTCTGCTCCGGTAACCAAATTCCTGAATGCTGATCAGCAAAAACAGATCGTTGCCGATACGATGGTTGGCGGCGCTACACTGACCAAATTGATCGGCACTTCCGCCTGGTATGCGCCCGGCGCTGCGGGAGCTGCATTAGTAGAAGCCATTGTCAGGGATGAAAAGAAATTGTTTACCTGCTGTGTTGCGCTGGATGGTGAATACGGGCAAAAAGATATTTGCCTTGGCGTTCCTGTTACCATCGGCAAAAATGGCTGGGAAAAAATTCTTGACTTTGGGCTAAACGACGCTGAACAGGCTGAGTTTAATAAAAGTGCGGAGGCTGTCAGGAATATGAATGATGTATTGAAGACTTTATAATAGTATTACTGTTAATGGATTAATCCTAAATGGTTGCCGGAAAGCAACCTTTTTTTGTCCCTATTCGCTTTAATAATTGAATTCCGATTTCAGTGATAGTAAAAGCCCCTACCGCAATCTTCCAGGAACTTTAATTCGTAAATTCATTAACCAAACCGGATAAAAAATGTGCCTTAGAAATACTTATAGACTGATTATTGCATTTCTTGCCATTTCCATGAATCCTTTTCAATCATTTTCACAACCATCCCTCAATTATAAACCCGTTATTACATCCCTTACCAACCCTGTTGACATAGCAAGCCCGAATGATGGCAGCAATCGCCTTTTTATAGTACACAAAGAAGGTAAGATCAAAGTGTATGATCCGTCATTTAATTATAAAGGTGATTTTCTTACGGTAACAGGTATTACCCTTCAAAGTGAAAGAGGTCTGTTAAGTATGGCTTTTCATCCTGCTTATAAAAGTAATGGTCTTTTTTTTATTTACTATACCAATGCGCAAGGCAATATTGAAATAGCAAGATACAAAGTAAGCAGTAACCCCGATATAGCCGATCCGGCTACCAAAGCGATAATAATAACGATACCCCATCCAGGAGCCGCCAACCATAACGGTGGTAAGCTCAATTTTGGAGCAGATGGTTACTTATACTTTGGTACTGGCGACGGAGGCAATGGGGGCGATCCTCCGAATAATGCGCAAAACGGCAAAGTGCTGTTGGGAAAAATGATCCGTATCGATATCAATACTGCAATAAGCCCGTTGAAGTACAGCATCCCGGCAGATAATCCCTACGTAAACGATACCACGGTAGCAGATGAAATATGGGCGATAGGATTACGTAATCCCTGGCGATGGAGTTTTGACAGACGCACGCATGACATGTGGATAGCAGATGTGGGACAAAATGCAAGGGAGGAAATAAATTTTAGAAAAGCCGCTGAGACAAAAGGAATAAATTATGGCTGGCGCTGTTATGAAGGAAAGATCACGTACCCTTCCGGAGGATGTCAGTTAACCGGCAATATAATGCCGATATTTGATTACCTGCATAACAATACCACGGGAGGATTTTCCGTCACCGGTGGTTTTGTATACCGTGGTTCCGAATATCCGTCACTGAATGGTTATTACATTTTCGCAGACTATGTATCCGGGAATCAATGGATGATTTCTGATTCAAGCAATACCTGGGTGATCAAAAAGCAAACCGGGATTTTTCCACCTAATATCTCATCTTTCGGTGAAAGTGAAGACGGAAGCATATATGCCTGTTCATTAAGTGAAGGTATTGTTTACAAAATAGAAGCCGCTACTGCAGTGCAGGTTAATATCCTGAGCTTTACAGGGATAGCGAGATATAGTATTGCGCAGCTTAATTGGCGCAGTACCGAGCAAAATATTCTTCGTTACGAAGTAGAAAGCAGCAATGACAGTGTCAATTTTGTAAGAGAAGGAATAGTCGCGGCTACTAATCAATCGCCGGAAAATAATTATCGCTTCACCAGTAATATCCGGGGAATTCAAAAAAAATTTTACCGCTTGCGGATTGTAAATATGAATGGCCAATGGGATTATTCCAGGACTATAGTGGTTAAAAACAATTCAATCCCGCTTAACATAGTCTACCCTTCTATCATTAAAAATAACATGCTGAGTTTTTATATTTCAGACGCCTATAATGATCTCCTGCTGTTCGGGGTGAATGGCGCTCTTATAATGCATAAGAATATCCCCGGAAATAAAGGAAGAATAAATGTTCCTTTACCCAACCTGCCAAAAGGTATGTACCTGGTAAAAATTTCAAATAATAAAAGCTTTGTCACCCAATGGATTTTCGTTGAATAAAAAAAATAGTTAGCCGGGAAAAAATATATCATTTTACCATCGAAAAGCACCAACGGAACAATTTTCCTTCGAAATCGAAAGGAGTCGTAGCTTTTGTAATGTCTTTAACCGCACTGGCTTTGATATTTTCCTTATTCAATACAAACCTGCGAAAATTGGTGCTGAAGTAAAGTATGCCCCCCTCTTTTAACGAACGCAGGCAGTCATTTATCAGTTCCACATGATCTCTTTGTATGTCCAGGAAATCATCCATTCGTTTGCTGTTGCTGAAAGTGGGTGGATCCAGTATGATCAAATCAAAATAATTGGCAGGAAGTTCTTTCAAATATTGCAATACATCCGCTTGAATGAACTTATATTTTGACTCATCTGAAAACCCGTCCAATTGAAAATTTCTTTCCGCCCAATTTAAATAGGTTTTAGATAAGTCAACAGTAACTACTTCGTCGGCTCCCCCAGCCGCTGCATATACTGAGAAAGAACCCGTGTAAGCAAAAAGATTCAATACTTTTTTATCCTTTGATTCCCCCCTCACTCTTTCCCTTGTTAAGCGATGGTCCAGAAACAAGCCTGTATCAAGGTAATCGCTGAGGTTTACGATAAACTTTAACCCGTTTTCTTCCACTTCAAACTCATGTTGAACCTCATCAAATTTCTGGTATTGTCCCAGTCTTCCGGGTTTTCTTTGACGAAGCTTAAGAAATATATTCTCCTTTGATACAGCCAATACTTTAGAAATAACAATAAGACTATTTTCCATCCATTCGTCATGTTCCTCCTCCGTCATATTATGGCGACGTTTGTATTCAGCCACATACAATTTATCGCCATAAAATTCAATGCAAAAGGGGAATTCCGGAAGGTCATGATCATATACCCTGTAACAACTGATATACTGCCTTTTAGCCTGTTTACCAATATGCCGGAATACTTTTGTTAACCTATTCCTGAACATATCCATTTTTTCTTCCGCCACCTTACTATTTTTCACGAAATTCGTTATTCTGTTGCGAGTTCGGCAACAAACTTTATTTATTCCATGTATGCGATCGTTGATATAGAAACCACGGGTGGCTTTGCCGCCGCTAACGGTATCACTGAAATATCCATACATGCTTTTGATGGCGACAAAGTCACAGAGATTTTTGAAACGCTGATCAACCCGAGGCAATCCATTCCATATTACATTCAATCAATGACAGGCATTACCGACGACATGGTAAAAGACGCTCCCCTGTTTGAAGAAGTGGCAAACAAAATTTATCAATTACTGCATGATAAAATTTTTGTTGCTCATAATGTAAATTTTGATTACTCTTTTATCAAAAGTCATCTTGCAGCAAGCAACTACTCATTGAATAGTAAAAAACTTTGTACCGTAAGATTAAGCCGAAAGATATTTCCCGGCTTTCCTTCTTATAGCCTTGGAAACTTATGTTATTCCCTGGGCATCACAATAAATGACCGTCACCGCGCCGGGGGCGATACGGCGGCAACCGTAAAAGTTTTTCATTTGCTTTTGCAAAATGATAAAGAACAGGTTATTGAAAAAAGCCTGCTCAAAACCTCTAAGGAACAAATATTACCACCCAATGTGCCAAAAGAAGATTTTGAAAAATTACCGTACACGCCTGGCGTATATTATTTTCATAATGAAAAAGGGAAGATCATTTATGTGGGCAAAGCAAAAAATATCCGCTACCGGGTAAACAGCCATTTCAGCAATAATTCGCAAAGCAGGCAAAAGCAAAATTTTCTTCGTTATACTTACAGCATCAGTTATCAGCCATGTGGCACTGAATTGATGGCACATATTCTGGAATCAACAGAGATAAAAAAGTTGTGGCCCACATTTAATTATTCTCAAAAAAACGCGGAGAGTGTATACGGTATTTTTTTATACGAAGATCAAAATGGATATTACCGGCTGGCGATAGAAAAAAACAAAAGTCACCTGAAACCCATTCATACTTTTCATTACCTGACTGATGGACATTCAATCCTTAGAAGATTAATCAGGGATTACAATCTTTGTCCAAAACTTTGCTTTATCCAAACGTCTGCTTCAGCATGTGAGGGTGTTCGTGAAAAATATTGCTACGGGGCTTGCGAACAAAATGAAGAACCGGAATTATATAACATCCGTGTCAGGGAGGCCATTGAATCACTTTCTTCGCGGCCTTCTTTTGCTATTGTAGATAAAGGGTTAAATGCGGAAGAACAATCCTGTATTTTAGTATGGGAGGGAAAATTTTACGGTATGGGTTATATTCCGGCAGATGTTCAGATTTCCGAACCGGAAGATCTCAAAGATCTGTTGACACCTTATAAGGAAAATCTTTTTATCCGAAACATCGTCCATGGATATGCAGCAAAGTTTCCGGGAAAAGTAAAAAACTTTTCTCCAACGTTTGCTGATCAATCCAGCCATTGAAAGTTTTCATGGGTGGGCATTTGAACAAACGTCTCAGCCACCTCTTTCGGAGGAGTTACCAGTTTTCTTTTAGCAGTGTCCAGCCAGGCTCCGTCCACTGTGAGAATGGCTGAAACAATATCCCCATTTTTAATCACTGTGTGCTGAATAGTCCAGCGGGAATAATCTCTCTTAGCTTTTAGCACCTGTAAATTAATAGTCACTTTATCCCCTAACCTTATCTCCCGTCTGAAAACACATTCTTCCCGAAATAAAATAGGGCCGATTTGCAAACGGTGCATTACTCCGGTTGATAAATTATATTGCTCCAAAAACGCTATCCGGCAAAATGCGCCCCAGTCATAATAAACCGAATGCCGGAGATGAACATTGGGATCGAGGTCGGACCACCTCACCTGAATTTCCTGAATAAAATCTTGCATTCTGCTGATTTATGGGATTAAAAAAGTGAAATTAACACTTGTCACTATTAAAATACAAAAGACAATATTACTTTTGCCACACAATAAAAAAACTATGAAGAAATTATTACTGCCCATTATGTTATTAACTGTATCCGGCATGATCTGGGCGCAATCGAACACTAAGTCAAAACCTGCTGTAAAGACCAGTGCTTCCAAACCCGTTCTTCCCCAACCCTCATTAAAAAATTTGAGTGATTCTGCCAGCTATGCGATTGGAGTAAGCGTCGCCAGTTTTTACAAGCAACAGGGTATCACCAATCTCAATACATCGCTTGTATCAAAAGCTATCAATGATATACTCGGGGGAAAGAAACCGTTGATGGATGATGAAGCCGCCAGCATGTGTGTAAACAAACTGCTAAATAACATGCAGGAATCAAAATCTCAACCAACCATAGAAGCCGGTAAAGCCTTTCTTGCAAAAAACGGAAAAAGACCCGAAGTAAAAACGACTCCCAGTGGTCTGCAATATGAGGTGATAACAGAAGGTACCGGAATTAAGCCGACCGCTGCCGATACCTTTGTAGTCCATTACAGAGGTACCCTGATTGACGGAACTGAATTTGATGCTTCTTATAATCGTAATCAACCGCTCGTTTATCCCATGACAGCAGTGATACACGGATGGACGGAAGGCTTACAACTGATGGCGATTGGTTCCAAATACAAGTTTTATATCCCGTATAACCTGGCTTATGGTACAAACGATAATGGCCAGATTCCAGGCGGCTCAACCCTGATCTTTGAAATAGAAATGTTAGATGTGAAGAAAGCTAAATAACCTGTTCGATCGCTTTTCTTTCTTTGGCCCAATAAAGAGCTTTTTGAAATTGTTCATCCGGTGAAAGGTTGGTGTTGTCCAATACAATGGCATCATCAGCCTTTCTTAACGGGCTTACCTCCCGATGTGAATCAATATAATCCCTCATCTCGAGGTTATACTTTACTTCTTCGATAGTGACATTAGGATTCTTTTCAAACAATTCTTTAAACCGGCGTTCAACCCTTACCGCATTATCTGCTGTCATAAATATCTTTAGCTCCGCATTGGGAAAAACAACAGTACCTATATCGCGACCATCCATAACGATCCCTTTTTTTTCTCCCATCGTCTGCTGTTGCGCTACGGCAAATGAACGAACTTCTTTTATAGCTGCGACATCACTTACTTTTTCCGCTATCACCAGGTCCCGGATAACATACTCCACATTTTCATCATTGAGATAAATTTCACTTGTCTCATTTTTTTCATTAAACTGAAAATCGAGATGAATTTCTTTTAGAGCAGATTGCGCTTCTTTTTTATCCGTCCAGTCAATATGATTACGTAGAAAATACAAAGTAATAGCGCGGTACATGGCGCCGCTGTCTACATATACATAGCCCAATTTTTTAGCCAATTGTTTTGCTAATGTACTTTTGCCACAACTGGACCAACCATCAATTGCTATGATTATCTTTCTTGTCATACCGTATCCGCAAAAATAAAAAGGAGTGCCTGATAAAAGCACTCCTCCGCAATTTTGTTATAAACTTAATTTACGCCTTAGATTTCGTTTCTATCTTTTTAAAAGAGAATTTAAGTTTATTATTCTCCTTATCAAGATCAGCTTCCAGGATATCGCCAGCCTTTACGTTCATATTCAATATTTCTTCTGCCAGAGGATCTTCGAGGTATTTCTGAATAGCCCTGTGTAAGGGGCGGGCTCCAAACTGAACATCGTAACCTTTGTCAGCGAGGAAAGATTTTGCATCTTCTGTCAAACTAAGATTAAAACCAAGGTTAGCCAATCTTTTCATCACTCCCTTCATCAATATATCAATGATGTTAAAAATATTCTCTTTTGAAAGACTATTGAAAATCACCACATCATCAATACGATTTAAAAATTCCGGTGAAAAAGTTTTCTTCAACGCTTTTTCAATGACGGCTTTATTAGCTTCATCTTCATGTTCTACCCTGGAGGATGTGGCAAATCCAACACCTGCTCCAAAATCTTTCAATTGACGAACACCAATATTGGATGTCATGATGATCATCGTGTTTTTGAAATTCACCTTTCTGCCCAAACCATCAGTCAATTGGCCATCATCCAATACCTGCAATAAAATATTATAAATATCCGGATGTGCCTTTTCAATTTCATCTAACAGGATAACACTGTATGGTTTACGACGAACCCTTTCAGTCAACTGCCCGCCTTCTTCATAACCAACATAGCCGGGAGGCGCACCGATCAGCCTGCTTACAGTGAATTTCTCCATATACTCACTCATATCAATACGGACCAGGGCATCTTCTGAATCAAACATATATCTCGCTAATGCCCTCGCCATTTCTGTTTTACCAACACCTGTAGGTCCAAGAAATATGAAACTACCAATTGGCTTTTTAGGATCTTTTAAACCCACACGGTTACGCTGAATGGCTTTCACCACTTTTTGCAAAGCTTCATCCTGTCCTATTACCATTTCTTTCATATCATCCGACATCTTGCGAAGCTTCTCTGTCTCCGCCTGTACCATTCTTTTTACAGGAATGCCGGTCATCATACTTACTACTTCGGCGATAGCTTCTTCATCTATCGGGTATCTTTTATGCTTGCTCTCTTCCTCCCAATCAGATTTTGCTTTTTCCAGGTCTTCAGCCAGGCGCTTTTCCGTATCACGCAAAGAAGCGGCTTCTTCAAACTTCTGGCTTTTTACTACTTTATTCTTCTCATTTTTTACATCTTCAATTTTCTTTTCAAGCTCCACTATATTCTGTGGCACATTTATGTTTTTTAAATGCACCCTTGCTCCTACTTCATCCAATACATCAATAGCTTTATCCGGAAGTAAACGATCAGTTATATAACGATCACTCAGCTTTACACAAGCATCAATGGCCTCTTCGTTATAAGTTACATTGTGATAATCTTCGTACTTAGATTTAATATTATTTAATATCTGGATGGTTTCGTCCACACTTGGGGGATCAACGAGCACTTTTTGAAAACGACGATCCAATGCACCATCTTTCTCTATATACATTCTGTATTCATCCAATGTTGAAGCACCAATGCATTGCAGTTCACCTCTTGCCAATGCAGGTTTAAATATATTGCTGGCATCCAATGATCCACTTGCACCACCGGCTCCTACTATTGTATGTAGCTCATCAATGAACAGGATAACATCCCGGTTCTTCTCCAGCTCATTCATGATGGCTTTCATCCTTTCCTCAAATTGGCCACGGTATTTTGTACCCGCTACCAACGCAGCGAGGTCAAGTGATATAACTCTTTTATCGAATAATACCCTGGAAACTTTTCGTTGAACAATGCGCAAAGCCAATCCCTCCACGATAGCTGTTTTACCAACTCCGGGTTCACCTATCAAAATAGGATTATTCTTTTTACGGCGGGAGAGTATCTGCGATACCCTTTCTATTTCAGACTCACGCCCAACAATTGGGTCCAGCGAACCTGATTCTGCCAACTTGGTAATGTCCCGTCCAAAATTATCCAAGACAGGAGTTTTGCTTTTTACAGTACTGCCCTGCTTTGAACCTTTTTGCTGAGAATACTTCTTTTCATCTTCAAAATCATCATCGTTCTCATCGGTAAATTCTGCGCGGGGGTCACTTGATTTTACAATGCCTAATTCCTGGCGAAAAAGATCGTAGTCCACGTCGAATTGATTTAAGATTTGAGTTGCAATGTTTTCTTTATTCTTTAAAATGGAGAGCATCAGGTGCTCTGTCTCTACCGTTGTGCTTTTTAGTGCTTTTGCTTCCAGTACCGTTACACGGATCACTTTCTCCGCTTGTTTGGTCAGTGGAAGGCTATTGATATTGGCAATATTCTTACCAGTTTTATCTTTTACGGCCAGTTCAATTTCTTTTCTCAGTTCGTAAAGATCAACATTAAAGCTTTTTAAAATGCGTACGGCTGTATTATCGCCTTCCCGGATCAATCCGAGCAAGAGATGTTCGGTACCAATAAAATCATTTCCCAATCGCAAGGCCTCCTCTCGGCTGAACGAAATGATTTCTTTTACCTGGGCTGAAAAATTATTATCCATATTAGATAATTAGTTGTGTTACAATATTAACAAATATATTTGGTATCATGTTCTCCGTAGTTATAAACGGATTGTTGATAAACTAAGTTGTATGAAAGTCAAAATAGATACCAAAGAAAGATTTCATGCCATCACGCTGCCCGGGGACTCTCTTTCTGCTACTATGACAGAAGAACTGGTAGCATGTTTACTTCCTTACCTGCAAAATGACGTTAAAAACGTTGTGCTCATTTTAAAAGACATACAAAACATAGATATAGCTGCGGCGGAAAAGCTGGTGTCTATCCAACAAAACTTCTATGAAAGTAATGCTTCTTTCGTGATTTGCGAACTGCAGCAGCCGGTGGAAGATTTTCTTGACAAAAACGAACTTTTGGAGCTTATGAATGTTACGCCTTCGGAAAGTGAGGCATGGGATATTGTGCAAATGGAGGAGGTGGAGAGGGAGTTGCTGGGTGGAGAAGATGGTTTGTAGTCTTTACTACAAATTTGAAGTTCCCGGCTGTTATATTATCATGCAGCTTTCCCTAAAGTTCTTTTATGGGTAGCTATCAGCGGAACAATCGCCATTTTCGAAAGGCTCTACGGTATATCCCACCCATTCCCTTGACGGGCAAGCAGCTAAATCAAATAAATTTGCATCTATAAAGTCATGCTTCAAACTGCATTGTTCGTATTTTAGCTTATGCTCGCAGTCACCATCCTTGGAAATAACTCAGCCGTACCGGCCTTTGATCGCCACCCGACCAGCCAGGTTGTAACCCTGGATGGTTTCAATTTCCTGGTAGATTGCGGCGAGGGTACCCAGATACAGATGATCAATTACAAAATCCGCCGCAGCCGGATATCTCATATTTTCATTTCGCACTTACACGGCGATCATTATTTTGGTCTTATCGGCCTGATCAACTCCTTCAGCCTGCTTGGACGTCAGCAGGAGCTGCATATTGTAGGTCCGGCGCCTTTGCAGCAGTTGATAGAACTGCAGCTCAAAGTAGCCGATACCGCACTTTGTTTTGATCTTCATTTTCATACCATCCGCAACGAAGGAATTTTGGTGGATAACGATAAGTTTTCGGTAAAGTGCTTTCGTACAAACCACCGGATAGAATGTTTTGGTTTTGTTTTTTCTGAAAAAAAGAAACCGCGACGGCTGATACTGGAAGCGGTAAAAGAAAATAACATCCCGCTTCATTATTATGAGAGACTGAAAGATGGTGAAGACTTTATTTCCAGTGTCGGTGAAGTGCTAAAAAATGAATGGCTGACAGAAGCAGCGCCGAAAGGCAAATCCTATGCTTTTTGTGCAGATACGAAATATAATGAAGACATGATACCTCATATTAAAGATGTGGATATGATCTATCATGAAACCACTTACCTTGACAATTTTCGTGACCGTGCCGAACTGCGTTTTCATTCCACTACAAGACAAGCAGGCCTGATTGCACAAAAAGCCGGCAACAAAAAATTACTGATCGGCCACTTCAGCAGCAAGTATGATAAACTGGATGAATTCGAAAAAGAAGCCAGGGAAATTTTTCCTAATACCGAACTGGCTATTGAAGGAGTGACTTATAGAATATAGGCGTTCACTGGCTCACAAGAAATTTTACAACGAATATATTCGACTGTTTTTTTGAAAGAAACCTGCTTATTCTTTTTGTCAACAATCAAGAAGTTTATCTGCCTGTATGTGTTATCATCGCTTGCTCCTGCCAAGCCCGGAAACGTTCCTTTTTGAACAGTGTCGCCCTTGCATACGCTAACCGTTTGTAGATTGTAGCAGGAAATATACTCGTCTTTTTCTGTGCGTATTATGATAGCAGACCCGTCACCATAAAAATGAATACCTATAACTCCCCCTTCCCCAATATGAAATACAGAATCATATTTCGTTAAAATGGAAACATCTTCCGTAGCTGGACCGCAAAAATTTACAGGAAAACTACTTTGATCATATTAATAAACTATTCCCTCACTTACCGGATATTGGCATATACGTATCGAATCAATTATTTTTTGGGCTAATACAGTATCATTCGGAATTTGGAAAAGAATAAACAGCATTATGATTTTTGAAATACTCATGATTGTGGGAACGGACAAATAAATTTATTATTTCAATATCCATTCATAAAAAAAACCAAATTCATTTCTCCAGGCTTCCTCATTATGTTTTCCATCTTCCCGGATCACAATTTCCATTTTTGATTTTGAAACTCTTTTCATTTCATCATATGCTTTCCGTGTACCCTGTATTATCGTTTCACTTTCCAGCTCACCTGCAAAAAAATAAATCTTTGAAGAAACTTTCTTTCCCCTTGCTTTAATGTCGTCAAATATTTTAGGCGCAATCCAGAAAGCTGGTGAAAAAACGCCGGCGCCACCAAATACAGCCGGATATTTCAGTACGGCATATAACGAGATCAAGCCACCCAATGAACTGCCAGCCACAAAAGTATTTTCCTTCTCCTTTGACGTTCGGTAATTTTTATCAACGAATGGCTTGAGTGTTTTCACTACAAAATCTACATACGCATTGCCTTCTCCTTTGTTTGATTTTGAAACGGCGGCGGCGCCTGTCAATTTAAAATTATAAGGGCAATACTCATTTAACCTTTTCGTGCCTCCGTTATCTATTGCTACAACAATGCATTTCTTAATATGCTTTCCCAGCGAATCCAGGTATTCATCCACCCCCCACTCTCCGCTGTAAGCAGTAGCATCATCAAATACATTCTGACCATCCTGGATGTATAAAACCGGGAATCTCTCAGTACCGGTTGCGTAGGTTTCCGGAAGATATATCCAAACCCTGCGGGTACGTTTAAGTTGAGGAATTAAAAAGGCGGTATCAATGATCTGTACATTTTTGCTGGCAGTACTTTTTTTAGGAACAGCGGGAAACCTATCCACCCATTCTTCGATCGTCAATTCTATGCTTGTGTTTTCCTCAACTTTCAATAAACGATTGCCGATACTTTCACCGTCCTTCTTACATTCAGTTTTATCCCAACCGCCTCTTGTTATTTTATACTCATATACACCTTGCTCCAATTTCAGGTCAAGGAAATAATTGCCGTCCTTATCGTGTTGAAATTTATAGTTGTCATCCTGGGCGTTCCAGCCATTGAAGGATCCGGCTGCATAGATATCACTGCCTGATGGATGATAAACAGGTAAAGATTTTATTTTCAATTGTATAATGCTTTGGGCCATAACAGATGCGGAAAATAATAAGGTTGGTATAATCAGAATCGTCTTACTCACAGATCAAAATAAACCTTTTTACCCAATAAATAAACGCCAGCGTTCATCAGCAAAAGGTTTTATATTTAATAGTCTAATTCTTCGAACCAACACATGCAGCAGCAACAACGCCACCTGGCCGCTATTCTCTTCACCGACATTGTGGGCTATACCGGCATAATGCAAAAAGACGAAGCACTGGCCGTAGCTGTAATCAGACGATATAATGCTGTCCTCGAAAAACTAGTAACTGAATACCATGGCGAGGTCGTCAATAATTATGGCGACGGCAGCTTATGCACTTTCTCCAGTACAACAGATGCTGTCAGATGCGCCATTCTGATACAGGAGGAGTTATTAAAATCAGATCCGCCTGTGCCTCTGCGCATCGGCCTGCATGTAGGAGAACTTATTTTTGAAGATGGCAAGGCTTTTGGTGACGGAGTCAATATTGCGTCCCGCATTCAATCACTTGGCCAGGCCAATACCATTCTTTTCTCTAAAGAAGTTTTTGATAAGATCAGGAATCAACCAGGGTTTAAATCTTTATCGCTGGGTAATTTTGAATTTAAAAACGTGGACGAACCGGTAGAGGTATTTGCATTGGCTAATGAGGGACTGAATGTTCCGAACCGGGAAAACATGGAAGGGAAACTTAAATCCGTTTTACCAAAAAGCAGCAAGGGTCCTCAAAGAAAAACAGTTATTGCTGCTTCCGTCGTTTTATTATTGATAGTCGCTTTTTTTATTTATTCAATGCTTCATAAAAAGACAGGGTTTACAGGCAAGGAAAAGTCCATAGCAGTTCTGCCCTTTATCAATATGAGCGAAGAAAAAGGTAATGAATATTTCAGCGATGGGATGACGGAAGAAATAACGACTCAACTTTCTAAAATTGCTGACCTGAAGGTGATTGCCCGTACTTCTTCCATGCTGTATAAAGGTTCCAAAAAATCTATCAGGGAAATTGCAGAAGAACTATGTGTTGCATCTATTCTTGAAGGAAGTGTGCAGAAAATAGGAAATGATATCCGGATAACAGCACAACTGATAGATGCCAATTCACAGCAACATATCTGGGCTGATAAATACGACAGGGATTTCAAAGAGGTCTTCGCCATTCAAAGTGAAGTAGCCCAGGAAATTGCCCACCAACTCAACGCAAGGCTGACGAAAGATGAAAAAATAAAGATAGAAAAAGCACCTACGATAAACGCCGAAGCCTATGAATACTATTTACAAGGCAGTCAACTTCATATTAGCTTTTGGGAAACCAGGAAACTTGAATATTTTGACAACAGCCGTACCATGTTTGGAAAAGCATTGGCGCTGGACCCGGGGTATGCCCTTGCACATGCCGGCCTGGCAGATCTCTACAATTCTTACACTGGTGTAATCAAAAATCTCAACAAAAAAGACTCCATATTTTTCCCACTTCAGTTGCAGGAAATTGAAAAAGCATGGAAGATCGATTCAACTCTCGATTATATAAACAATGTGAGAGGATCTATTGAACAAAGTAAAGGAAATAAGGAAGCTGCTTTTGGCTATTCTAAAAAAGCAGTTGAAATAAACCCGAATAGTTCGACGAATTTATGGGGGCTGGCTATTTTGATGGGAGGCGAATTAGGATTAGTGGAAGAAGCAAAATTACTGTTTGACCGTGCCGTAAAATTGGACCCGTTGACAGCTAATAATTTCCTGATGCGGGGATATTGCCATTTCATATTGAACAACCCGGACGATGCGATAAGAGACCAGGAGATTGCCATCAAGTTGGAGCCCGATTTTTATTGGCCCCTAGATTTACTTGCTGATATCTATTCATCCATTGGCCGTTTCGATGATGCAAAAAAAATGATAGCAAAATCTTTACAAATCGAGCCTGAACCGGCGAATCATACGGGAGGCAGCCTGGCCTATGCATATGCCAGGTTAGGAAACAAGGAACAAGCGCGGAAACTACTCCCCGATGATTGGCAGGTATTACTTGCGCTTGGCATGAAGGAAGATGCTTTAAAAACTATGCCTTTTTATAATCCGCTTAAAAAAGAGATATACACTCCCTACCTGATTTTTAAATACCTGCTGGCAACCAAAAATTTAGAGGCATTAAAAAATGATCCACGGTTTCTGAAAATTATGGAACGGAGCCAAGAACTGTACGAGGAAAATAAAAAGAAATTTAGTATTGCCGGCCTGATCAACTAGCTCCCTTTGTTCAGCTACTTACTATTTGCATGGTATAAAGTAATCAACGGCCATGCAATCTGACTTACATAATTCAGCTTCGACTACTATCTGCTAAGTTTTTGTAACTTTAAAATAAAGTAAATTCCGTTTGCGCGGTATTAAAAGAAAATCATTCTGTAATTCCCAAAAGTTGCCTTTCTATTTTTTTATGCTTAAATATTTGACAAAAATAAAAAGGCAAAACGTTGTCATCCTGCTAATCGCCATGTTGATTTACCTCGGGAATGTAATGTGCATTACCCTCGGCAATGCCACTCTTCAAAAAGGGGTATTGGACAAAAAAAAATTCGCCGGTTCCGCCACCTGCGCTTCCTGTCATAATGAAATTTACAAAAGTCATATTGAGACAGCCCACTACCGTGATTCCCGGCCGGCTTCAAAAGAATCCATAAAGGGAAGTTTTGCGCCGGGCAAAAACAAATACGTCTATAATAAATGGACAGAAGTCGTTTTAGAACAAAAGGATAATAAATTCTTCCAGACAGCCCATATCAATGGCATTGAATACCTGCAGCAGCCTTTTGATATAGTCATCGGCTCGGGCAGGAAAGGACAGACCTATTTATACTGGCAGGAAAATGATTTATTTCAGCTCCCTGTTTCTTATTACACGCCTTTAGATAGCTGGTGCAATAGCCCTGGATTTCCCAATGCCTATGTGCGCTATAACAGGCCCGTATCCGCCAAATGCCTCGAATGCCATACAACTTTTGCCAAACAGGATGAACCTCCTCCCAATATCAACACATTCGACAAAACCCAGGCCATTATTTATGGTGTGGACTGTGAAAGATGTCACGGGCCGGCCGCCGAACATGTTGCCTTTCATCAGCAAAACCCCGGTGAAAAAAAGGGAAGGTTTATCATTAATGCAAAAAATATGGACCGGCAGCCAAGGTTAGACGCCTGCGCCTTATGTCATTCCGGTTTCAGAGACCCTATAAAACCGGCTTTCAGTTTCATGGTTGGAGATAAACTGGACGATTTCTCTACGGTTGGCTACAATATGGACAGCGTCTCCACCCTGGATGTGCATGGCAATCAATATGGGCTGCTTACCTCAAGCAAATGTTTCAAAGCGAGTTTACAAATGGACTGTTCTTCCTGCCATAACCCGCATGTCAATGAATT
Organism: Chitinophagaceae bacterium; assembly: GCA_040007815.1. Taxonomy (GTDB): domain Bacteria; phylum Bacteroidota; class Bacteroidia; order Chitinophagales; family Chitinophagaceae; genus Terrimonas_B. Next base: position 422,411 of record JBDTUH010000002.1, on the reverse strand, counting down.
TAACAACAAAAAGATATTTTCAGAGCGTTGTATGACCTGCCACAATGATGCGGCTCATACTTCCTGCAAATTGCCGCCGGCGCCTGGGTTGGTGCTCAGTGAAAATTGTATAGACTGCCATATGCCGGTTCTTGCTTCAGAAGCTATCAAATTAAACGTGACTAATGCGGATAAGCTGGTTCCCGATCCTGTGCGAACCCACCGTATAGATATTTATCCCGAAAAAACTAAGGAGTACATTGATACCATAAAATTCCGCAAGAAGTAGAGCTTGAAAAGTAGCGAACCCTATCAGGTTTATCGCCGCCCAATTTATGTAATTGATAAATCCTCTTTTCAACTTGATCTGGATACTACAATCAAATAAACCTTCCGCAAAGAAATACTATAATGCTTTTTTAGCAATTAGTAAGCAGTCCATGACAAAATGTGATAATTTCACTTTTTTCATTTGGCAGGATAAGCTATAAATCCTAAATTATAACGCTAATCCGAATGCGGAACTGGATTGTTGTATTTTATTGAATGTCTGTCAATATGAAGAAGAGGCTGCTCTCTCTGTGTTTGCTAATTACGATGTCGTTTGCCGCTTTTGCGCAGAATCCCCGTCCAACATTGTTTAAATCAGTCCCAAACAGCGAAACGGGGATCAACTTTGGAAATGTTGTCAAAGAATCTCCCGGTTTGAATATCATTACCTACGAATATTTTTATAACGGGGGCGGCGTTGGTTTAGCCGATTTTAATAATGATGGATTAACCGACATTTATTTCTCAGGCAACTTGCAACCGGCAAGGCTATTCCTAAATAAAGGCAACTGGAAATTTGAAGATATTACATCAAAGGCAGGCGTAGGAGGAAAACGGGGATGGAAAACGGGAGTAAGCATTGCGGATGTAAACGGCGATGGCTGGCAGGATATTTATTTATGCTATTCTGGTCCGGTGGACAGAGAACAAAGAACAAATGAATTTTTTATAAATAACGGCAACCTTACATTTTCCGAAAAAGCGGGAACCATGGGTGTTGCTGATTCCGGTTATTCTACACAGGCCGTCTTTTTTGATTATGACCGGGATAACGACCTTGACTTATTCGTCATCAACCACAACAATAAAAATCTGCGGAATTTCGATGCCTCCTTTGTAAAAAAGATGATTGACCCTGATGCGGGAGATCGTCTTTACAGGAATGATAACAATATTTTTACGGACGTTACTATTCAGTCCGGCATTATTTCCAATCCTCTTGGTTACGGCCTGGGAGTATCAGTAAGCGACATTAATAACGATGGGTGGCCGGATCTATATATAACGAATGATTATGTAGAGGAAGATTACCTCTACATAAACAATCACAACGGAACTTTCTCAGAAAAATTAAAGGAGGAAATCGGGCATCTTTCCAATTTTTCTATGGGTTGTGATATCGCGGATATCAATAATGACGGATGGAGCGATGTATTCACACTTGATATGCTCCCGGAAGATAACAGGAGACAGAAATTGTTGTATATGCCCGACAACTATGAGCTGTATAATAACCAGGTAAAAAATGGTTTCCACCATCAGCTGATGAGAAATATGTTGCAACTCAATAATGGCAACGGTACATTTAGTGAAATTGGACAGTTGAGCGGCGTGTATTGTACGGACTGGAGCTGGGCTTCCCTTCTTACGGATTTTAATAATGATGGCTATAAAGATCTTTTTATCACTAACGGGTATGGCCGGGACATGACCAACCGTGACTTTGTAAAATTTTATGCGAATGAAAGGTTGAAATATTTACGGGGCGAAAAAAGCGACAGAATGTTTACACTGTTGCAGAGTATTCCTGTCACTCCTATTCACGACTACATGTATCTTAACAATGGAAATCTTCAATTTTCTGATGTTTCGTTAACAGCAGGGTTTGATAAGCCGACGCTTTCGAACGGTGCTGCCTATGCGGATTTGGATAATGACGGAGACCTTGACCTTGTTGTTAATCACTTGAACGCTCCTGTAGAAATATTTCGAAATATGCTTGTAGAAAATGGCAATGCCGGCAATTGGGTACAGTTCAACATTAAAGGAAAGGATCGTAATAGTGATGCGTTAGGCGCCGTAGTAAACGTTTATACTCCCATGGGGACAATGACACTTGAAAATTACCCGGTCCATGGATACCAGAGTTCCATGCGTGTGCCACTTCATACCGGCTTGCCTTCCCCGCAAATTGATTCGGTAGTGATCAGATGGCCCGACGGAAAGTCAGAAACAATGACGAACTTGAAAGTTAACAGCATTAATAACATAACTTATCAAAACGTTCAGAAAGAACCCGGCACTGTAAACGATGTTACACCTGTTTTTTCATTGTCACCTCTTTCGTTACCATATGTACATATCTCTCCCGAAACAAATGATTTCAAGGCGCAACCCCTGATGCCGAATATGTTTTCGTACAATGGTCCGCGAATCGCTAAAGCTGATATTAATAAAGACGGATTGGAAGATATTTTTATTTGTGGCGGACAGGGAGAACAGGGTAAGTTGTTTCTTCAGCAAAAAGATGGCAGCTTCATACCAGACGATCAACCTGATTTTGCCGATGATGCTTTGTCAGATGATATCGATGCTGTCTTTTTTGATGCTGACAACGACGGTGACCAGGATCTTTATGTGGTTAGCGGGGGTTATAATTTTAACATAGGCGACAAAGAATTGCAGGATCGTTTATATCTTAATACTAACGGAAAATTTTTGAAAAGTATTCAATCATTGCCGGCAGAAGCGCTGAGTGGTTCATGCGTGAGAGTGGCGGATATTGACAACGATGGTGATTCGGATATTTTTGTAGGAAGCAGGGTGATACCCGGCAGGTATCCTGAATCGCCGGGAAGTTTATTACTTATCAACAATGGAAAGGGAGAATTTACAAATGCGCCTGCTGCGATGAAAGCGCCGTTAGATTCGCTCGGAATGGTAACGGATGCAGCGTGGCTGGATATTGATAACGATGGTGTAAAGGATTTGATCGTTTGTGGCGAATGGATGAAACCGCATTTACTATCTAGTAAGAATGGAAAATTGACTGATCTTTCCGGTCATTATTTTCCGGATTCTCTAAAAGGCTGGTGGAACCGTTTGGAATTGGCGGATATGGATGGAGACGGCGACCTGGATCTCATTGCCGGCAACTGGGGCTTGAACAGCGCCATAAAGGTGAGTCAATCGGAGCCGGCAACAATGCTTTACAATGATTTTGACAATAATGGATCTATGGATCCATTGATTTGTTATTATATACAAGGCAAGTCGTACCCGATGGCCAGCCGTGATGAGATGACGGATCAAATGGTTAGCCTGCGGCAAAGATTCCCCACCTATGATTCTTACTCAAGAGCCGCTATTGAGGATATACTAAAACCAGAACAGTTGAACTCAGCAAAACAGTTGTCCGCGACATACTTTGAAACTACTTACTTTGAAAATAATAAGGGAGTATTTGAAGCGAAGAAGCTTCCCCTGCAAGCGAATTTCTTCCCGGTTTATGCGATAAGTACAGGTGATTTTGACCACGATGGGAAACAGGATATTATATTGGCTGGCAATACCGACCATGCCAGATTAAAAATAGGAAAGATAGATGCAGGCTATGGCGTATTGTTAAAGGGCGACGGAAAAGGGCATTTCGAATATGTACCCCAACTTAAATCCGGGTTATCAGTTAAGGGTTGTACAAGGGATCTCATTAAGATAAAAGGAAAAAATAACGACAGGTTGATTTTCGCTATCAATAACCAGGCGCCCGTAATTTATTCCTATTGAAGTGTTGAAATATGAAGAAGATTTTAGTATTTGTTATCGCTGCGATTTGGATTTATGCCGGGTATGGCCAGAAGACGACGTCCTTCACTACGAATGATTATGTCCGTGCATTGAAACATGCAACGGATGTGATGGTAACAGATGTTACTTCACCCGTGGCGGCTTCAAGGTATTATGCATACATTAACCTGGCAGCTATTGAAACAGTAGCATTGTTTGACAAACAACAACCTCATTTTGCAGGTGTATTAAAGGGGTTGAATGCTATTACAATTGATGATACCCTCGTAAAAAAGAGTGATCCGCAACTGGCGGTCATCTTTGCTTTGTATAAATCAGGAACCAGGTTGCTGCCTTCCGGATACTTACTTAAAAAAAATATTGATTCTTTAAGACTTGTCGCAAAAAAGAGAAAGCTATCTTCTGAAAAAATAAATGCAACCATTGAATTAGTCGATAAGGTGGTTGAACAGGTGATTAAATACGCATACACTGATGGGTTTGTCAGGCTCAGTGGGCTCCGGAAATTTACTCCTCAAACCGGAGATGAATACTGGCAACCCACTTCTCCTGGTTTTATGTCAGCGATAGAACCATACTGGAATACGCTGCGTACGTTTATTCTGGACTCATGTTCGCAATTTTCCGGAGAACCTCCGCATAAATACAGTACGGATACCAGTTCATTGTTTTATAAAGAATTAAAAGAAGTATATATTCTTGGCAAATATCCTTCGAAAGAACGTTCAGCCATCGCGATGTTCTGGGATTGTAATCCCTTTGCGTTGCAGCAGGTAGGTCATCTTGAATTTGGAATTAAAAAAATATCACCCGGCGGGCATTGGATGGGAATTACGGGTATTGCCTGCAAAAAGCAAAAATTAAGTTTATCAAAAACCGCTTATACGCATACGCTGGTGGCTATTGCGATGGCCGATGCGTTTATTTCTTGCTGGAACAATAAATATAAGTACAACAGGGTAAGACCTGTTACAGCTATTAAAAAACTTATTGACCAAAATTGGGCTCCATTACTTCAAACTCCGCCTTTTCCCGAATATACTTCGGGCCACAGTGTTATTTCCACCGCTGCATCTTCTATTCTTACTCATTTATTTGGCGATCACTTTTCTTTTACTGATGATACTGAAGTTGAGTTTGGACTTCCCCAAAGAAAATTTAATTCTTTCGCTGCGGCATCAAAAGAAGCGGCGATATCGAGATTGTATGGAGGTATTCATTTCAGGGACGCTATCGAAAACGGGGTAAAGGAAGGTGGGCAAATTGGAAAGTTTGTTATTGCACACTGCCCGGATAACGGGTCAAAGAATAAGGCAATGACTTTTTCCGGGCAAGAAAAAAAATAATATCAATGATATATCGCAGGCTTTTAAATAAATATCTGCAATGACGGAAATAAGGATTTCTTTATTGAGAAATTCTGCTGACAATATGTTCAGGATAATTATTTATAAAAGTCTTTAGATGAAAGTTAAAAATTAATTTATTTCTTAAATTCTCTTTAGTGAAAACCCGATCTTTTTTCCCGGTCGTCCTCATGACAACAATATTTGCATTGATTCTTTCTGGCTGTTCACAAACTGAGTCAAAAAAACAAACTAAAGTTATCTGGTTGAAAGATTATCCCGTTATAGGATCCCAGTCTTCGCCCCGAACCACTGATCTGAACAACGATGGAACACTGGACATTGTTATGGGCGCCGGAAAAAATGAATTTCAGAAAAGCGATATGGGTATTGTAGCTTTTGATGGGAAGTCGGGAAATCTGCTATGGAAGCAGGAAGCCCCGGACCAGGTCTTTGGCTCAGCTACATTCTGTGATATAAACGGCGACCATGTAAAGGACATATTTATTGGAGGACGATCGCCTCAACTGAAAGCGATTGATGGAAAATCCGGCGCCTTGTTGTGGGATTATGATCATAAAAAATACGATAATGACCCGATCATGCGCTATGCACGGTACAATTTTAACAATAGCGTTATCGTACCGGACCAAAATCATGACGGCATTGATGATCTCCTTACAATAAATGGCGGAAATGCCGGCGCCGCACCCTATTCTTCAGTTGATCGTTTTCCCGGAATCCTTATGTTGCTCGATGCCAAAACAGGCAATGTGATTGCCGCTGATACAATGCCTGATGGCAAAGAGTCCTATATGACCCCTTTATGTTTTTCGCAGCCTGGCAGTAAAGAGCTTTTCATTTTATTTGGAACCGGAGGGGAAACGATTGATGGAAATTTGTATGTTTCCACTCTTTCGCAGTTGTTTTCAAAAAAATTATCCGAAGCCAAAATAATCGCCACCGAAAAAGGGCATGGCTTTATCGCCCCTGCCACGCTGGCGGATATTTCCAAAGATGGCTATCTTGATATTATTGCTATCAGTCATGGAAGCAAGGTTGTGGCGATTGATGGAAAAGACTACCATCTTATATGGACAAGAAGTTTTCCGGGAACTGAATGCAGCAACAGCTTTGCAGCCGGATATTTTACAGATGATGATGTACCGGATTTCTTCACGTTTATCAGCAAGGGGCAATGGCCCAATAGCGCAGGCTCGGTACAGATCATGCTCGATGGAAAGGATGGAAGTGTTGCTTATATGGATTCTATTGGCTGTACTGGATTTTCGACTCCCGTGGTTTATGATCTGACAGGAGACGGCCGTGATGACGCGATTATCAGCGTGAATAATTTTGATTGTTCCCTGGGATTCGCTTCAAAATCCCCAGGGTCTATGGAAAATAAATTAATTGCCATTGATTTTGCAAAAAAAACAGTGGAGACTATCGACCAGGCGCAGGGCTTTAAGAATATTTTTTCTACCCCCTGGATCGGAGATCTTGACAATGATGGATATTTAGACATTATTTATTGCCAATATTTTCATTATTCAGACCTGGTCGCTTTTCTCGGAATGAGGATCAAACGGATCGATACTTCGGTTAAGTTAAAAAAGCCCGTTTTATGGGGAGCCTTTTTGGGATCCCGGGGAGACGGCGTGTTTGATGCTGATCACCATTTGATTCAATAATAAGTTTTTCGTTCTTTAGCGATCTTTGATCTGACATGGCAACATTCGCTCAAAGCTCCAAAATATAAAATCATTTTACATGAAGTTTTACCTGTGTTGTCTGTTAGCCCTTTTATTAATGAGCTCCTGTAACAACAACCCGTCTCAACCGGCGACTGATTCCTCTCAGACATTTCAATTACTTGAATCGGAAAAAACCGGTATTGACTTTGTCAACGAAGTGGTCGATGGTGAAAGCTTTAATATTTTAACCTATCGTAATTTTTATAACGGGGGTGGTGTTGCTATCGGAGATATTAACAACGATTCATTGCCTGATATTTACTTTACATCCAATCAAAAAGAAAACAAACTTTACCTTAATAAAGGAAATTTTCATTTTGAAGATATTACAGCAAAGGCCGGCGTTGGTGGAAAAATGGTATGGAGCACAGGTGTGACGATGGCAGATGTAAATGCTGACGGACTGCTGGATATTTATGTTTGTAACTCAGGTGATGTAGATGGCAATAATAAAAGAAATGAATTGTTCATCAATAATGGCAACCTGACTTTTTCAGAGAAAGCGAAAGAATATAATCTGGACAACGATGGATACTCTACTCACGCCGCATTCTTCGATTATGACCGGGATGGTGATCTTGATTGTTATATCCTGAACAATAGTTTCCGGAATCCGGGTAAAATTGAATTGTATAAAAAAGTGAGGGAACAATCTTCACCTGGTGGCCACCGATTAATGCGAAATGACGGAAACACATTTACTGATGTAACTCAGGAAGCAGGCATTTATAGTAGTGATATCGCGTTTGGTTTAGGAGTAGCGGTTTCAGATCTTAATGGTGATCATTTACCCGATCTGTATATCAGCAATGATTTTTGGGAACGGGATTATATGTATATAAATAAAGGGAATGGCAAGTTTTCAGAAGAATTGCCTTCACGGGTAAACTATTGCTCTACATCCAGCATGGGGGCCGATATAGCGGATATCAACAATGATGGTCACCCTGAAATATTTACCACAGACATGCTGCCCGGTGATAATTACCGTTTAAAGACAACCATGGCATTCGATCCTTATCACCTGGAGGATATGAAATACCGGGCGAACTATCATTACCAGATCACCCAGAATTGCCTGCACCTGAATGACGGAAATGCTGATTTTTCTGAAATAGCCCAACTATCGGGAGTAGATGCCACGGACTGGAGCTGGGGCGCATTGATTTTTGATTTTGAAAATGATGGTAATAAAGACATCTATGTAAGTAACGGAATTCTGAAAGATATTATGTCGATGGATTTCCTTGAATTTAAGGCAGACCAGGTAAATGCGGCTAACTTAAGCAGTAAACAGAAGTTTGACTACCGCAAATTCATATCCTATATACCTACAAGTCCATTACGAAAATATGCTTTCTCCAATACGGGAAATTTAATCTTCAAAAACAATGCGGCCCGTCTTGGACTTTCTCAATTAGGGTATAGTAACGGTGCCGCCTATGGTGATCTTGACAATGATGGTGACCTGGATCTTGTTGTAAACAATATCAACTCGAAGAGTTTTGTATACGAGAATAATTCAAATAAAAATTCGGGAAATCATTTTCTAAAAGTCAGGTTCAGAGGACCGGAAAAAAATCTATTTGGAATCGGATCGGAAGTCAGGTTAAAACTAAAAGACGGGATAGAAGTCCTTCAAAATTATAATACACGCGGATTTCAAAGCAGCATAGAACCTAATCTGTTATTTGGTGTTGGAAAACTAACGGTAATAGATTCTCTGCAGGTAACGTGGCCTGATGGAAAAGTACAGGTCATAGCGAATGTAAAGGCTGATCAAACGATTACTTTGAAAAATAGCGACGCATCGGTTATTAAAGAAGTTGCCGTTGTAACTACCGAATCGGAATTTGAAGAAGCAGGTACAAAATTGATAGACGAAAAAGCCGTACATCATGAAGACAGGTATAATGATTTCAATGATGAAATTTTATTGGTGAGGTTGCTTTCCACTGAAGGTCCCCGGTTAATTTGGGGTGATGTTAATAATGACAAACTGAACGATTTCATTTTACCCGGCGCCGCGGGTGACCCTGACAAGCTTTTTGTTCAAAAGCCGGATGGAAGCTTTCATTTTCAGGCAAACCCCTTATTCGATAAAGATGCTGGTTTTGAAAGCATTTGTGGCGCTTTGTTCGATTATGACCATGATGGTGACGCCGACCTCGTCGTTGGCTCTGGTGGCAACGAACCAAGAATGCCCCGGATAAACTTTATGGTAAGATTGTATTTAAATGATGGGAAGGGAAATTTCTCACCGGCGCCAAATGCCATTCCTCCCGTTATTGGAAATTTCTCGACCATACAGGCGGAAGATTTGGATCATGATGGGGATATCGATCTTTTTTTAGGTGCAAGAAATGTTCCGGGCAATTATGGGCTTCCTCCACGTTCTTATTTGCTGGTAAATGATAATGGCGCATGGAGAGATGTCGCACCGCCCTCTCTTGCAAACGTCGGGATGGTAACGGATGCATGCTGGGCTGACGTGGATTCTGATGGCGATAAAGATCTTGTAGTGGTTGGCGACTGGATGGCTATACATATTTTCAAGAATGACAATGGCGTATTTCAAAATGAAAGCACGATACCTGATAGCAATGGTTGGTGGAACAGGATTACAGCCGCAGACCTTGATCATGACGGTGACCTGGATTTTGTTGTAGGCAATTGGGGTTTGAACACTAAGTTTAAAGCTAGTCCTGCGAAGCCTTTGACGATGTACGTAAATGATTTCGATCTTAATGGGAAAAGTGAGCCCATTATCAACTGGTACCCACCGTTAGATTCAATTGCTTATCCATTTGCAACCAAACCAGAACTGACGTCGCAATTACCAGCGTTAAAGAAACAAATCCTGAAATATGAGAATTATGGACATAAAACATACGACTCCTTGTTTTCTGCCGACGTTCGGAGTAAATCGATAAAGTATGAAGTGAATAACCTGCAGAGCTCGGTATTATGGAATGATAACGGAAATTTCAGGCTTGAGGCATTGCCCCTGGAAGCGCAGGTATCACCGGCTTTTGCTGTTGTCGCTGATGATCTGGATGACGATGGCAAAACTGATATCTGGCTCGGCGGAAACTTTTATGCGTTGAAGCCCCAGGTTGGCCGGCATAATGCCAGCAAAGGAGTTTTTTTAAAAGGTAAAGGTGACAAAGCGTTTACATTTATTTCTCCCCGGGAATGTGGAATAAGTGTTGAGGGTGAAGTTCGGGATGCCGGTGTTATTCAATTAAAAGGATCGAAGCATTTGATAGTTGGAAGAAATAATGCAAAGGTTCTCTTATTTGAAAAAAGAAAACCCAGGTAAAGTTTTAATTACAGTCTATCCTTATAATTTTATATCACTAAAATAATATTATAGCAATGGATATTTTAATATTCTACAATCCACAGGTAATGGCCAGACAGGGAAATCATTTAAAATAATCTAAGGGCTGTGACTAATGTATCTTGTCATTAGTATGGCAGTCAATCCTTCTGTTTCTTCGACTTATCTGAACACAATTGGTGACTATTGCCATTTCCTCAAATTATGTCCAGGTGCCGTTTTGTTCCGCATTACCCTTATTCACTGCATCTTAATTATAGGGGGGATAGTTCTGTCCGGCACCAGGAAAATAACCGGTAAATAGAAACAAGCCGATGGGAATTATAGAACGGCTCTTTTAACATCAAATAGCAATCATTATCGACATTTACCAGGAGCAAAAAAAGCCCTTGAATAAATACTCAAGGGCTTTAATGATTATTCTATAAAATTATCTATTATTCTGGTCCACCTGCCCACCAAACTTTCGTAGTATAAGTATCAGGGACGGTTGATCCTGATCCATAATTTGGATTGCCTGCAACCTCATTCGTTTGATATTTTAACCTTTGGGGTATGGTTCCGTTAGTAACGTTGCCAGGATAGTCTACCGGTGTCAATGCTGGTAAATTTGTCCTTCTCCAGTTAGACCATGCTTCCCACCAATTCAGGAAATGATTGACCCAGTATTGTTCACCAATCATTTGCAATGCAGGTTTTGAAACACCATAAGGATAGGTTACCAAATAAGCAGCCACCTGGGCATCGGTAACAACTAATGAGGGATCATACACATTATACATCTGCATGGAGGCTTTTACACCGGCTGCATAATAGCCAGGTGCAGCTGCTGCAGTAAGCCCACCAATACCTCTTTGCGCAGCCTCTGCCAGCAATAACTGAGTTTCCCCATAATTCATTAGCATGTATTTCTCGTCCAAGTCCAACAATTTGGGATTAATTTTTGAATAGGTCGCATCCGTATTCAGGTTTGGATTGCCTTCGAGAATCTGAAGCATGGTAATATCTTTACCATTCGGCATACCCTTCTGTTGGAGAGGATCTGTATTTGTAGGCGACCAGCCCGTTGGGCTCCAGATACCAATTCCGCCGGTTAAAATCATCAGCCTTGGATCGTCGTCGCTAGTCACAGACGCATCAGTTCCTTTTAGCCAATCAATCAAAGTCTTGCTCATAAAGGTGGGTTGTCCGCCATCACCGGGATAAAATGCACGGGAAATCCCGTTTTGATCTGTCCATTGACTTGGCCCAATAGCCATCGGAACCAATGCATTATCGCTGTTGGCAGAGAACACGCCACCTGCAACCGCTTTAGCCACATAAGTATTGGCTGTAGCGGCATCCACCTCAGCCAGTCGCATTGCATAACGAAGCATCAAAGAATAACCCCATTTTTTCCACTTTGTAACGTCACCCTGGTATATCATATCAGCTGCTGCAAGTCCGTCAGCAGGGTCAGCTGCACCAAATGCTGCTGTTGCTTCGTCGAGTTCCTTCAACAAATCCTTTATAATATCTTTTTGCTTATCATAATGGGGAAAGAAAATCCCATCCTGAGCCTGTCCGGCTTCAGAATAAGGTACACTTCCATAATAATCAGTCAGGCGACCAAAAGTAAACGCCCTGATAATTCTCGTAGCCTGCCGCATATTTTTGTATTGTCCTTCTGCGAATCCACCTGTACCTGACTCCCTAAGAATTGTGGTAGCATTTTTGACGTCGCTTCCATACAGATGCTCCCATGGAGCATTATAAGACTCCGGATTATCAGTGTACTTATCACCAGGAGCGATCCCGCCACCGGCATTCGCAATCTGCTGAATCGCCATAGAGGTCAACCCTATGTTTGTTCTCCAGTCAATATAGCGGTTGTCACCAGAGCCACCCCCTGCAGCGATACTTAATTCCAGTGTGCTGAAAATGAAATTAAGGTTAATCTGAGGAAGCGACTGTGGATCGATATTCAGATCCGTCAGGCTTTTTTTATTACACCCAGCTGAAAGGGCTCCGACGAGGACCGAGCAAAAAATAATTTTCTTTAAATATTTCATAACCTTTATTATTTAGAAGGTTGTTTTTAAATGTTTAGAAAGTTGCCCTGATATTAAACCCATAGGTACGCGTTGAAGGGTATCCAAAATAATCAAGACCCTGAGAATTAGAACTTGAATACGTTGATTCAGGATCGATATTCGGCGTATTCTTTTTGAGAATCGCAAGGTTGCGGGCAACAAAAGAAACCATCAAAGTTTGTACCGGGGTTTTTTGGAAAATTTTCTTCGGAATTGAGTACCCGAGAGTCACCTGCCTCAGTTTAATGAAAGAAGCATCATAAATAAATTTGTCCGCCGCGCCATTGCCTTCGCTGCCTAACTGATTCCAATAGTTTTGGGCTTCACCGGGAGTATATGTTTTTGTAAACGGTTTGAAACCGCCGGAACCGTCTGGTGATACACCTGTCAGAACGAGTGGAGCTTCTCCTGCTCTGCCAAGCAACGTTTGCTTAGTCTGACCTTGCTGGGTCATCCTCATATTTGTTCCTGAGAATATATCTCCCCCGGATTTGAAGTCAATCAGGAAAGTAAGGTTAATGCCCTTCCATATAAACGAGTTATTAACGCCTCCTGTAAAATCTGCAACACCATTTCCAAGGATCTGATATCCCGGTGCTGCTACTGCTGCACCCGTGGTTTCATCATATACCAGGTTGCCGGCAGCATCTTTCATTTGTGCTTTTCCTGTGATCATACCATAGGGATAGCCTACAATATTCTTAATGAACACATTTCTTGTTCTGGGCTCTTCGCCAACAAATTCTTTTTGTCCTTCAATCAGAGAAACTACGTTGCTGTTGTTTTTCGATAGGTTCAACGAAACATCCCATGTTAAATTACCTTTCACCGGGGTACCTGTTAAAAGCACCTCTATACCCTTATTAGTGATTTTACCGATGTTGACACTTGTACTGTTAAAGCCGGAGGCCCTGGAGATACCTGCATCAAGTATGTCATCTGTTGTCTCCTGATCATAATAAGTAAAATCAAGTCCCAGTCTTCCTTTGAGGAACTTCAGCTCTAAACCGTATTCCATTTCCGTTGAGGTAAACGGCTTCAGATTCGGATTGGGGAGGTTTGACGTTTTGCTGTATCCCGAGCTGTATGATCCCAATGGTATACCATTGTGGGTTGACCCTGCAGAATAAGCCAGTACCGTGCTGTATGCACCTACAGAGTTCGCATTACCCACCTGGGCCCAGGAAGTTCTCAGTTTACCGTAGCTAAGCCATGCCGGCATAGTGAAAGCATCGGAGAATACAAAACTTGCACCTACAGAGGGATATAATATGCCATTGTCTTTAGGATTCAGCGTGGAGAACCAATCCTTCCTGGCGGTTGCCACCACGAAAAGATAGTTGTTGTATGATACTTCAGCCGAACCAAATAGCGAATTAATACCTTGTTGACCATAACCATAACCAAAATTTCTTTGGTTGGCGTTATTTATAGCAGGGAATAATGGCGTGTTAAAACCATTTCCGTTTGCAGAAACGTTTTCACTAGTGCGTCTCATCCGGTTTCCACCGACAAATGCATTGACTCCAATTTTGTTAAACGTTTTATTGAAGCCCATCGTCCATTCATAGTTGATTTCCCGAACACGGGTTTCACCCTCTGACATTGATCCTCCTCTTGAAAAACCTGTACCCTGGGGGGTAAGATTAGTTCTTCTCAAAGTGTACCAATCCATACCTGCCTGACCCTGTACATACAGGAAATCAGTGATATCATATTTTAATTGACCTGAGGCGATAACACGGTCCCTCACGTCGGTATTGATAAACTGATACGCCGCCCAATAAGGGTTTTGCGTCCAGAGATCTGTATTCCTTTGGAATTCTTCACCAACAGGCTTTCCGTCAAAAATAGTAATGCCCTTGTCAGCCTGCATTTGTAGCGATGGCACCGCACCGGGCTTATTCGGATCGCCAATCAGGTCTAATACATTAACATCTCCTGGAAGGCGGTAAATAGATTGAACATAGTTTCCCGGAGAATCCGATACAAATGGCCTGTTCTTTACCTTTTCATTACTGTATAGAATTTTTGAATTGAACGAAAGTTTTTTCGCAACCTTAGAATTGGTAGCGAGTGAAACGTTTATCCTGTCAAATCCGGAATTCGGGACAACCGCCGTGTTTTTCAAATCAGCGATAGAAAATCTGAAATTCTGACCATCGGTGCCGCCTGTCAATGAGGCTGAATTGGTCCAGGTTCCACCGGTTCTGTAAAAACGGGCCCAGTTGTCGCCCACATAAGAATAAGGTCTGCTTACCCCATCAAACTGTACCACGGGGCTGCCATCGAATTTTGGCCCCCAAGCCTGGCTGCTCCATCCGTTCCCGAAAGATTGTGCAATAGACGTAGGCTTCGTGGCAACCCTGTTCTGCAAAGTTGTACCAACCATACCGCCTTCACCATACCCTGTCTGGAAGTCAGTAAGATTATTTACCGTTTCGGCCACATAGTTTGAATTTACTTCAACACCAATACCCTTCCGATTAGAACCTTTTTTTGTTGTAATAAGTATTACCCCATTGGCAGCCCTGGATCCATAAAGGGCGGCCGCACTGGCTCCTTTCAACACAGTGATATTAGCTACATCATCCGGATTGATACTACTCATACCATCGCCATTGTCAGTACCTCCCCAAAGACCAGCCTGACCCTGGTTAGTATTATCAATGGGAACACCATCAACTACGTACAAAGGTTGATTTAAATTAGAACCGAGCGTCTTCGCTCCGCGTATTACCACCCTTGTCGATGATCCGGGGCCGGTAGCGATTTTTGATACATTCACTCCAGCTACCCGTCCTTCCAGGGAATTGATAACGCTGTTTTCCCTGGCTTGTGTAAGGTTTTCACCCCCTACAGTGGTAACGGAATACTGAAGAGATTTTGTTTTTCTCTCAATACCAAGAGCTGTTACCGTTACAGTAGCAAGTTCATTGACGTCAGTGGTCATGGTAATATCCAGGTTTGTACGGCCTGCAATTTTTACCTCCTGTGTTTGGTATCCAATAATAGAAACCACCAGGGTATTAGACCCATCAGGCACGTCAATACTAAAAACACCTTCCGCATTGGAATTTGTTCCAACGTTAGTGCCCTTTACAATAACATTCACAAATGGCACCGGTTTGCCATTGGACTCAGAAATTTTACCAGAAACAGTTCGTTTCTGTGCAAAAGCTGCGGGAATTCCCGCAATCAGTAAAAGCATGAAAACTAGTACTAAATGTAGTTGTCTCATAATAGTTTACTTGGTTGGTAAATAAGTGGGTTTGGGGAATCGGGCAAGAGCATGTCAGCTCTGACTTTTGTTAGTTTAGCAAGCATTTTTTGAAGCAGTTAAAGGTTATTCGTCAATTAGGATTGTAAAAATCTGTGAAAATTTACTGATAATTTGCATTCAAAAAAAAAAATGTAGAAATCATCTAACATTTTGACGAAATAGTATCAGAATTCTGATAACGGTATATCGTCATTTACAGCATCCTTCCTGAATAAAACAAATAATTTGGCCTGAGAATGGATAAAAAAATACTGATAAGCAACTCAAAAATTGCTTTTCCTTTCAATTGAAATAATAAGATTTTAGTTTTTTAGACTACACAGGCTAAAATCAACAACAGGAAGACAACCCTCTTTGATGTTTTGCTGCTCCAAAATTTACCCGATCACTAAAACTTCAATTTCTACCTTATATATTACACATTAACTGCAGCACTTATAAGCTAAAAGGCAAATATTGCCTGGATACGTTTACCTGACTAAACATTATTCTGCTGAGTATTTCCGGAAATAATAAAATCCGCTGACAAGATCTGGCAATCCGCTATACAGCTAAATTAAGAGGAAAGGAATAGTAAATAAGCCCATATAAATTCTCTTCTCAAAGCTCCGTCACTTACTCATATTTTTTAAAAAAATAAATGGAGGGCCTTTTTGCCAATCAACAACGGGTTTTATCGCGGAAGGCCGGATAGAAAAATTGCCGAGAACTATATCTATTTTACTATCACCATCAAGATCCGCCACATCCATGGTAAGCCATCTTCCTGTTTTGCACTCGGGTATTGTAAACGGCTCGAAGTTGAAGTTTCCTTCATTTCTCAGGTAAACAAAACCCTCTTCTGGTTGTGAAGCAAAATCACTAAAAAAGGCGATCGTTGCTATATCCAGGTCTCCATCCGCATCATAATCTCTTGCCATTGCTTTGAAACAACCATTAACCGGGAAGAAATATTTTTGCCTGAACTGGTTATTCCCCGTATTCAAAAAAATATAGACTCCGTGATAAGGTTTTAAAACTGCCGAGTAATCGGCATTGTCGCCACAGGTATAAACAATATCCTTCAAACCGTCGTTGTTAAAATCTGCGAATTCAAAATAAGTAGAGCCGTACACGGCGGGAAAGTTCAGTATACTGGCTTGCTCAAACTGCCCATTCCCTTTATTAGTAAAAACAAAGATACCTTCCTGCCCCTGTGTAAATAAGGCCCATATATCAGGTAATCCATCATTATTATGATCTTCAATATATGCTTTAATAGCACCTGGTTCAGGCCGCAGAACATGACGCAGGTATTTCTCCTTACCCGTATTTTCCATCCACGAAAGAGCGCCGGTCATATTTCCGAACTCACAAATAAGATAATCAGTTTTCCCGTCTTTATTGAGATCGCAGGAAGTAATCTGAACAGGCCTTGACAAACTATCAAATAAGGCTGTTGAATCCACTTGTAGTGTGCCACCAGGTTTCCGGGTTATATAACTGGCCTTGCCAAACCTGCCGTTGTTAGGATTGATAATACTGATATTGCAGACAAGCATTGTATCATTGTGAAAATCTATGTCAGTAATTGTTGCATCAGACTTAAAAGAACCGGTTAATGATAATTGACTGCTATAGCTAAAAATATATTTTCCTGAAAGGTCAAAAGTTAGCAATTTATGAGTGGAAGTGGTTGTATCAATTTTTGTAAAACAAATTGCGGGGGAAGGATATTTATATTCCGGCAATTGCACTTTAAAGGTGGATAAGCCATGTTGTATAATTTTGGAACGGCGCTGACCAGGTAAAGAATCTGGTGAAAGGGCTGTATAATAATCAATGATATTTTGCCACTCAATACTATTCAACACGCGTTTATCCGGATAAAAATTTACGGGAAGATGTTCGTCATTTCTGCTGGAAGGATACTGGTTAAATCCATAATTAAAAATACCCAACCTGGGTCCCATTGCCGGTAAAACACCTTTCTCCCAGCTTGCTGCATCCAGTAAAGAAGGGTCAGGAAGCAAGTGACACGATTGACAAAAAGTAGCTGCTAAAATTCTGCCTTTTTCGATACTGGAATCAGCAACATCCAGATGCGATTTGTTTTTAGTCAGACGGTTACAGGAGAAATTAAAAATTACTGAGCCAAATAAGAAAATGAGCCAAACGAATTCATCAATTTTTCTCTTTACAAAAATCAATTTGTACATATGCTCATTTCAAAATTGTTTACCTGTATCTCAATTGTATTATTATTTTCTATAGCCGTGCTGCGTAAGCGTTCTTCGGATTGAAAGATAAATAATTCCTTTTCCCTGTAAGTTTCTGTTTTACGTTTTATTCCCGGGTTCAAGTTAACTATCAGCTACCTTAATAATAATACGTGATCATTATATGGACTTCTAGCTGGCTGCTTTCATCAGCTCTTTAATTTTTGAATGATGTGCGGCACTCACCGGCCATACAGGCGGGCGGAAAGTATTCTGGCAAAGACCCATTTCAGAAAGATAGGCTTTGACGCCACTGGGACTTCCTTCCACGAACATGGTATTGATAATATCCGTATAGCGATAATGCAGTGGCTGCGCTTCCGTAAATTTTCCCTGCAAACAAAGTCGAACCATATCAGAAAATCCTTTGGGATATGCGTTGGCGACAACCGAAGTAACGCCGTCCGCCCCCAATGCAATCATAGGCAGTGTAATAGCATCATCACCACTGATGACCATAAAATCAGCCGGCTTGTATTTAATGATCTGCCCAATCTGGTCAAAATTTCCGCTCGCTTCTTTGGTAGCGAATACATTTTTACAATCCATGGCGATGCGTAATTGTGTTTCGGCTGTAATATTTTGTCCCGTACGGGAAGGAACATTATACATCATTATAGGAAGCGGCGTATGATCGCTTAACATTTTGTAATGTTGAAAGAGCCCCTCCTGGTTAGGTTTGTTATAGTAAGGGGATACGGATAGAATAGCATCATAGCCTGTCAGATCAAAATTTTTAAACCCATGGATTACTTCGTTAGTATCATAACCTCCAATACCAGCTACCAATGGCAGGCGGCCAACTACTTCTTTGCTTACAAAAGAAAAAATCTGTTGCTTATCATCTCCATGTACGGTAGCACTTTCACCTGTCGTACCCAATACCACCAAATATTCCACCTTTCCCGCGATCCAGAATTCAATTAACTTTTTGAAGCTTTCCCAATCAATTGTACCATTGGCATGAAAAGGAGTAACGATAGCAATACCTGTTCCGGTGAATTTTTCTCTGAGTGACATAATAAACTAAAAATATAAAATAATAAAAGCTGAGTAGTGAACTGAACGATGATCCCGATAGCTATCGGGTGTGCGACACAACAGGCGATGCCATGAAAAATTATAGCTGGTAAAATAAGAATAGAACTTCTCCACTTATCATACCTTTCTTAATTAGCCGCTACACCTCTTCCCAAAAACCCATCTTTCCAAATTTTTCAATCCTTTCATTCACACGTTGCTGGGCAGGCTTTCGCTTCAATTCCTGGATTACAGGTAAAAGGTAATTACGCAGGATCTCAGCAGATTGATCATAATCCCAATGCGCACCGCCGATCGGTTCAGGTATGATACCATCAATTAAACCAAAGCCGAGCATCTTATCCGCAGTGAGCCGTAATTGTTCCGCCGCTATTTCTTTACTTTCCCAACTGCGCCATAAAATTGATGAACAACTTTCCGGACTGATCACCGTATACCAGGTATTCTCCATCATAAACACTTTGTCACCCACTCCTATTCCTAATGCACCTCCGCTGGCTCCTTCGCCGATAATTACACAAATGACCGGCACTTTAAGCCTTATCATTTCATAAATATTCCTGGCAATAGCTTCACCTTGTCCCCTTTCTTCGGCTTCCAAACCAGGAAATGCGCCAGGTGTATCAATTAATGTAATGACCGGTTTATTAAATTTTTCCGCCAGCTTCATCAACCGTAAGGCTTTCCGGTAACCTTCAGGATTTGCCATACCGAAATTCCGCAACTGGCGCATCTTTGTATTGATCCCCTTTTGCTGACCAATGATCATTACTGTTTCTCCATTTAGGGAGGCAAAGCCACCCACCATCGCTTTGTCATCTTTCACCGTCCTGTCACCATAGAGTTCAACAAAATTTTCCGTCATTTTATCAATATACTTCAATGTATATGGCCTGTCCGGATGACGGCTGAGCTGTACCCGTTGCCAGCTACTCAGGTTGGCAGTGATCTCTTTTCTCTTCTCTAATATATTTTGATCAAGACGCTGGATTACATCGGTCATGTCGATCTTGGTCTTCTCCTGCCTGTGCTTAGCATTTTCTATCTCGTCGATCAGGTCTTTTACCGGTTTCTCAAAATCTAAAAATTGTCTATTGGCATTCGTTGGCATAGTCAGTAAATGAGCGGCTAAATTAAGGATTATATAATAATCAATAAGACTGCGCGGGAATGGTTAAACGTTTACCATGTTCGTTACTGAACATTAATGGCAAATGATGTAAAGAAAGCATTATGATAAGCTTGATCT
Source organism: Chitinophagaceae bacterium (assembly GCA_040007815.1). Classification (GTDB taxonomy): domain Bacteria; phylum Bacteroidota; class Bacteroidia; order Chitinophagales; family Chitinophagaceae; genus Terrimonas_B. The sequence goes on along the minus strand of JBDTUH010000002.1, from coordinate 402,225 downwards.
TTTGCTATCTCTTGCGAAGTGAAACCGTTTAACCTCTTGAATTATCACCTAACATAGCGGAGCGGGAAAAATAATGCTGATCTGGGGCATAAATATAGAGACAGGCGCCATCCCGTATGGTATTGATAATATCCCTGGCATCTTTAACAGGAACAGCGGGACAGCCCTGGCTGCGACCGATATATCCTTGTGATGAAATGTAAGACTCATTAACATAATCGGCGCCGTGTATGACTATGGCCCGCTTCATTGCCTTATCATTAATGCCATTTTCGACGCCTTCCAGCTTTAGCGAATAACCATTACCTCCTGAATATGCCGGACCGGTGATGTAGAAACCGGGACTGCTTTTATACGATGAAGGCTTGTTGGAAAAATAAGTAGCCCATTCTTTTCCTGAATTTCTTCCGTGTGCTACCAATGTATTAAAAAGAATCTTATAGCTTTTAATATCGATCACATACAATCTTTTTTGGCTGCTTGGCTGACTGAAATCAACGATGGCGATAATAGATTGATTAATCAGCTTACCCTGGTGGACCAGTTTTTCGTATCCCTGTAAAGCATAATCGAAAGCTTTCCGGCTTAATCCTGCAAATTCAAGTTGCAGGCTGTCGTATACCGATTTAACCGTCGGAATTAACAAAGAAGAATCTTGTAAAGTATGCGTGGAGGAAATTGCAGGACGATAAACTAATTTATTAGCGGAACTTGTTTTGGCGAATGCAAAAGGCAAATGCAGTAAGCTGATTGCTATAGAAGAAACAAGAAGATAAATGCCTTTTATCGTTTTTTTCATCACTACATTTTTAATTTAATCAGATGCCGCTGTGCGTTCACTAAAATCATGCCTCGCTGTAGCTTTCTTCAATTTCTTAACATTTTCAATTAGTTGATCCGGTGATTATTGACTGAAAACAACAAACCCCGGCTTGTTTGCCAGGGCTGTCAATTCTTTCATACCGTTGTTTAGCGTAAGGATTTTCATTGGATAAGGATCAGTTTTCATTTGGATTTTTGGACATTGTCTTCATTGGATGTTGGATCTTCTATTCGGATGGATACTGCTTGCGAACTTTGATAACACAAAGAAACGATTCTTAAACCTGTCAAAAAATAGTACCTTCTATGATTTGCTTGTAGTTGAAATTCGACAACGCCGGCTGGACAGCAATTATTAGAATTAAATGGTTGAGCAATAAAGGCTTTATGTATAAAGAACGCTGTCATTTTATTAAAATTTTTTACTCCTCATTGTTTGGCAGGTACTGGTAAAATACTGATCCGCATGAAAGAAGAACATGCAAAATCTTTATTTTGCCGCCTACCTTTGTAATTGTAAGTTGCAGATAAAGAGCTTTTTTTACGCTGCATAACGTAATCTGATTATTAGTAAAAAAACTCATCGATTTCTGTTGCTATGAAACCGCTTTTTACCCATATTGGTAAAACACCACAGGAAAGCCTGATCATCGTTAAAAGAGATGTCCCTTACTTTGATACTCCTTTTCATTTTCATCCTGAATGCGAACTTGTTTACATTATCAGCGGAACAGGTAAGAGAATTATCGGTGATAAGATAGAAGTATTCGGGCCGGGCGATATGGTTTTCGTGGGGCCAAATATCCCGCATGTATGGTACAGCGATTCTTCCTTTTATAAAAAGGATTCCGGCTTGCATTCTACCGCTATCGTGCTTTATTTCAGTAAAGAAATTTTTGGTGAAACTTTTTATCATTTGGAAGAAAGCCAGTCATTGAAGGATTTCTTTAATAAAGCGCAGCGGGGTCTTAAAATAAATGGAGTGACGCACGAATCTATTGTCCCATTGTTGGAGAGGATGAATGAAAGCAATGGCCTGCAAAAGATCGTTTACTTATTACAGGTACTGGAATGCCTGGCAACATCAAAGGAAACAGAACCACTGGCCAGTATATCTTACAAAAATTCTTACGATACAAAAGACAATCACAAAATAGATGAGGTATTTCTTTATCTCAACAAGAATTTCATGCGGGATATCTCGATGCCGGAGGTGGCGGAATTATGTCATATGACTCCACAATCTTTCTGTCGGTTTTTTAAAATACGAACTAAAAGCACTTTTATTGATTTCTTAAATGATATCCGTATCAGCCATGCACGTAAATTATTAATTGAATCAGAGGAACAGACGATCGCGGAGATTGCTTATTTATGTGGTTATAAAAATCTCTCCAACTTCAATAAGCTTTTTAAGATTAAAACAAGGCTGACACCAAAGGAGTACAAAAAAAATCTAAAGGCGGAGTGGACCAGGTATGTATAAAAAAAGAAAACATCAGACTTCGTTCCTGTATTTACTTGCGTAAGCACATTCACTTTACCTGATGTTTTCAGGAGTCGTTTCGATCTTTTTACAGATGTCTTCTTCTCCGGGCTACATTTTTCTTTGTTTCCAAAATTTCCTGTAGCGTTTTGTAAATTGAAGATACGTTTGAGTACAACCCCTTTCCAAATTTTTTAATGATTCGTTACGCACCTGTTTAGCACTTTCTTATCCACCAAATAGCCGGCTTATTAAGATACGCTTAGCAGATATGCACATTGCTTGCAACCTTAACTTCTCATGTTCTCAAACTGTAAAGGAATTCCCAGGCTCCAGCTCTTGGATGATTGTATCACTTCCTGCAAATCATCTATTTTTTTCCCGGTTACCCGCACTATGTCGTCGTTGATAGAGGCCTGTACTTTTAATCCGGCATCTTTAATATGCTTCACAATTTTTTTGGCATCTTCCTGCTTCAACCCGTTTCTTACCTGTACTTCTTTTTTCCAGACTTTCCCGCTTTGGCTACCTTCTTTTGAAAGATCAAAGGCTTCCGGCGATATACCCTGCTTGTGAGCTCTGTTAACCAGTACATCCAGCAATTGACGCATTTTCATATCATCATCCGTTTCCAGGTTAATCTTAAATTCTTTTTTATCCAGTTTAATAACTACATGAGAGCCTTTGAAATCAAACCGATTGGTAATTTCCTTTGTAACAACATTCACCGCGTTGTCCAATGCCTGGGCATCTACTTTACTGACAAAATCAAATGAGGGCATGATACTAAATTTTATGTGTTATCTATTTTTTTTCAAATGTAGGATTGTTTTTGAATCGCCATCCCTTTGCCTTAAAGATATAAAATGAAAAATCTGTTAGTAATATAAAGAAAATCGAAGCATGCCAAATCAAAAAGTCCCCCGTAGAAACGGAGGACGAATACACATGAGAAAAACTAAAGACTTATTAATTGGCGCCGCCTACCCTGCTCTGTTCATCCTGCGAACTTGAGCTTCTGCGGCGGGGCTGATTTTGTTGACTGCTCTTACCAAACCTCCAGGTAAACGTAGCGGTTACCTGGCGTATATCCGGTCTTGCGAGGAAATTACCGTCAATCTTGCCATATTTAGTAAGCCCCGCAAATTTTTGCCAGGCAAACGGATCACGAACATTTAAACGCAGCGTTCCTTTTCCTTTCATAATCTGCTTTTGGACGCCAAAGCTCACCTGGTAAATAGGTTCCATTTCTGCCAGGCCATTAATGCCTTTATAACGATAAAATCCGCTTATCTCTCCACTATATCCTTTTCCAAAATTTAAATTATTGGTGATATTGACCATGAACGAGGTAAAGGACAGATCAATCTTTATCGTATCATAAACACCTTGGTATTGGTTGTAGAATACATTAGTGAAAATATTCACATTCCACCATTTCGCTATGGTGACAGGTGCAGTAACGGAAATACCCAGGTTGCGGAACTTGGCTACATTATCGACGGTCACAAATCTTATCTTACTGGCAGGATTGTTAGGATCTACTTTCGTGATCTGGGAAATGACATCGTCCGTTGTGCTATAATTCAACGTGGTAATGAATTTGCTTTTGAACGAATGAGTCAATTCAAAATTATGAGTGTATTGTGGTCTTAAATAAATATTTCCCTGACGGTATGATAATGAATCGAGGAAAAAAGTAAAGGGGTTCAGATCCTGGTAATTGGGGCGATTAATACGCCGGCCGTAAGAAAAAGTGAGACCGTTTTTATCGTTTACTGTATAGCTGACAAATGCCGTAGGAAACAGATTAGTGGTATCTCTTTTAAATTTTGTTTGCTGAATAACCTGGTTGCCTAACTGGTTGCCATGGGCAATAGTATTTTCAACCCGCAACCCCGCCTGGAATGACCACTTTTTAATTTGTTTGTTATAGTTGATGTAAGCGGCATTGATATTTTCATCATAAATAAAATGATTGGAACGTACCAGGTCTGTTTCCCATATATCATCTATTAAATTTTCGTAATTAACCTCGTTATCATTTTTTACATAGCTGAATTTTAATCCTGCTTCTATGCGGCCTCCTTTTACAGGATGAACGTAATCGGTTTTAAAAGTGTAAATATCAATATCAGAGGGCAAATGGCCTCTCAGTGAAGAAGCGCCGGAATGCTGCAACAGGTTATCATAATAATCTGTTGTCAATACCATATTGGAAACACTGCTGTACACTACATAGTCAAAATCAGCGGTAAGCTCTTTGCCGGTTGTATCGAAATTATGTTTCCAGTTCAGGTTGAGTGTTCCGTTTTTGAAATTGATCCTGTTCTCCGTATGAGATACCAGCCTGCTTTCCTGCTGACGATTTTCATCGGTGAGATCTCCAATTGTTGTGGGAGTTGGATGACCTTTAAATGCGAATCCGCTCACTACTAGTCCAAAGACATCCCTTTTATCTGCATACCAGTCAAGACCGAGTTTGAGTGTATGGTTGTTATTTCCAAACTTAAAACGGGTTTCGGTATTGTTGTAACCGATTATGTCATTATTATTGTCGAGAAACCTGTTTTCGAAAGTCAGTATGTTACGGCCACGAAAAGTATTGGGATTATAGTTGCCGAAAAAATTGATCTTATTCTTGCGCCAGTTAAAATTGATACTGTTTTGCGATTTGGGCATAAAATAAACGGCATCCTTTGGTTTGTAGATGCTGGAGGTAATGCCAACCATGACGCTTCCATTAAAGCCCGCATTTTTTCCCTTCTTTGTTTTGATATTGATAATCCCTGAATTACCTGATGCATCATATTTGGAAGAAGGATTAGTCATGATTTCGATTTGTTCCAAAGCAGAAGCAGGCATATTCTTTAGCATATTGGCAAGATCGGCGGCAGATAAATAAGATAGTTTACCATCAAGCATAACGATCACTCCCGCCTTCCCCCGCAAACTGATATTACCATCATTATCGACGCTTATGCCCGGTGATTTTTCCAGTATTTCCAGGGCCGTGGCGCCGGCACTGGTGGGTGAAGCTTCTACATTCACTACCGTTTTATCAATTTTTGTTTCGATAAAAGGCTTTTTAGCAGTAACCGTGACTTCACCAAGACTCCTGGATTTTTCGGTTAATGTGATTACCCCAAGATTTATTTCTGGTATCGCTTCCGTGATTTCAAAAACGGCACTAAAAATTTTTTCATATCCAACGACGGTAACCGACACAATGTATTTTCCTTCAGAAATATTTACAAACTCATACTCACCGTTTTTATTAGCCACGGCGAATTTTACAGAGGAGAAATCTATAGCTCTCAATAGAGTAAGAGTGGCGGACTGAAGATTTCTTTGGGAACCATCTTTAATGCTCCCAATGATTTTTCCTTTTTTGGTTTGTCCATTTACAAACGAAGCCATACTTAGCGAAATAGCCAGCAGTGCCAGTACCTTTCTCATAATGTGGTTTGTGGCTTCAAGATGTCAAATTAATTTTTCATTTCAGGGTGAAATATGACAAGTTTCGTAGTTCCTGTGACAAAGGGTAAAAATTCATTATTAATATAAAAGCAAACCAATTATTAAACCTTCCTTTTCTTAAGTGTTAAACTCTATTAACACAAAAAACAACCCCGGCTGATTGATCAACCGGGGTTGCTTTGAATTTTCTGAAAGGCCGATGGTATTGGTTTTAGTTTAGTTCCCTCCGCCGCTGTTCACCCTGCTTTGCTCATCGTCAGCGCCACCCCTTTTTCTGCGTGCAGGAGCAATATTGTTTTTACCAAAACGATAGTTGAAGGAAAGATTCAACTGCCGGCTATCTCTTTTGCTTGCTATCACTACATCTACGTCACTGTATTTTGCATAACCGCTGAATTGTTGCGTATAGAAAATATCACGAACTCCTAATTTCAACGTTGCTTTCTTCTTAAACATTTGTTTGGAGACGGCTGAATTCACAGCATACATTTCATTAGCTACCAAAAGACCTTCAGCGGCTTTGCTGCGATACCATCCACTTACCTCTGCGCTCCATCCTTTACCCAGTGTAAAACTATTGGTCACATTGGCCATGAAACTGGTGAATTGTACATCAATCGGATCGTTGGTAGTACCATTCTGATAGATACCAGTGTAGTGATTATTGAATACATTGGTGTAGATATTGGCATTCCACCATTTTTTTACCGGCACGTTAGCTGATACGGCGAGGCCGATTTGCTTCATCGTACTGAAATTTTCATGTGTCTGGTAGGTTACTTTCTTCTCTGTGTTCTGTTTCAGCATTTGAGTAATGATATCATCCGTTTGCGTATAGTTAAAGGTAGTCGTCAAAAACCTGTTGTAAGTATGACTTACTTCTATATTGTTAGTATACTGTGGTTGCAGGTAGGGATTTCCTTGTCCGTACGTCAATGAATCTAAAAAGAAAACAAATGGATTCAGCGCATCATAGTCCGGACGGGTGATTCTGCGGCTATAACTCAGGTTAAACTGGTTTTTTTCATTGGCATTATAACCTATGCCAACATTAGGAAACAGGCTTGTATAATTACGTTTGAAAGTAGAATCACTTTTGATCTGGTGACCATCAGCAATCGTATTCTCTAACCGCAGACCGGCTGTCAGTTCCCATTTCTTTATTGTCTTTGAAAAAATGGCATAAGCCGCATTGATGTTTTCTTTATAAATAAAATGATTACTTCTATCGTCAACACTCCACTCTCCACCGCTATTCCGCAAATACCCTACTTCATTATCTGTTTTTACGAAGCTTGTTTTTAAACCAGCTTCTAATTTTAACCCGCTTTTGAAAGGATGCACGTAATCGACCTTCGCACTGTAAATATTGATGTAAGATGGAATAGTACCATTTAAAATAATATCACTTCCGTCCTTAATATCGTCCGCATCGAATATCTGTGTATTGAGGCTGGTATTACTCCTGTTATTGTAATGAGCCTGGTCAAGATCAACGGTAATTTCCCTGCCGGTTGAATCGAAAGTATGTTTGTAGTTGAGGTTAGTAGAAATATTAGAAGATTTCCTGTTGTTTTCGCCTTTCGACCTGATTTTATAATCGATATCACCGTTTGCGAATCTTACATTGGAAACGCTCCGGGGATCCTCGTCACCGTTGCTGAAATTGCCATTGACAACTACACCCAATATGTCTTTTTTGGTCAGGTTATAATCCAATCCAAGCTTTGCATTATTATAGATGCCTTTGAAATGTGGCCTTGATAACTGGTCAGAAGATCCCTTCAATGTAGTCTTATCCGCTTCGTAAAAATTACGGCCTATTTTAAGGTCATTATAACCTTCCCAGTTGCCACCATTATAACCGCCAAAGATGTTCAGCTTATTGTTACGATAGTTAAGATTAATACCACCATTGATCCTTCCATAAAGACCCTGTGTATAACCAAGGTTAGCATTACCATTCATTCCTTTTATAATACCTTTCTTGGTTTTGATATTAATGATACCTGAATTACCGGCCGCATCATATTTTGCAGGAGGGTTGGTCATGATCTCAATCTGGTCAAGGCTCGTACTTTGAATGGTCTTCAATAAGGCGGTCAGGTCAGCGCCGCTCATATAAGTTGGCTTCCCATCCACTAATATCAAAACACCCTGCTTTCCTTTGAGACTGATATTACCATCATTGTCAACAGAAACACCAGGAGATTTTTCCAATAACTCTAAGGCATTTAAACCGGCATTGGTAGGAGATGCTTCTACATTTAATACGGTCTTGCCGGGTTTCTGCTCAATGAAAGGTTTTTTAGAAGTAACAGTAACTCCTGAAATCGCTTTTGCCTGGGGTATCAGCTCGATTGTCTTGAGTGTAACAGATAGATTGGAGGCATTTATATCAAAAGTTTCGGAATAACCTTTGTTATGACCGATTGCTGTTATAGATACCATATATTGACCAAAAGCGATATTCTCAAATTCAAACTTGCCCGTTTTGTCCGCTATGCTCATTTTAGCAACGGATGAATCTTTTGTTCTTAACAAGGCAATGGTCGCAGACTCGATGGTTTTAGTGCTGCCATCAACGACAGTTCCCCTGATTTTACCCTTCAACTCCTTTGCATCCGCTTCAGGAGTATTATTCAATTGTGCATGGCCGACGAAGGATAAGGCTAAAACGACTGTCAGCAAAGTCAAAATCTTTCTCATTTAGTTTTATGTTTATTTAATTAGTACTTGTTGTTAATTATTACAGTTCAAAAGTAGGTACTTTGTATTGCATAGATCATTGTTTTCTATTGAACGGTCGATTTCGGTGATGATTGGCGGATGCAATTACAGGGGATAGGACGCAAGCCTATGAATCATGTTACACATTGTGAATGCTTTAGGATGAGTGGTCTATAACTGGTATTAGTGGAAAATTTATTCCGGACTAATGGTCCAGCCCGAAGCTTAGTCAATCCGGAATGGTGAAAATTGAGTGATTTCAGGGAAGAGTCAGGGCGTTAGAGGCCAAATTCTGTCTTGATCTCCTCGTGATAAGTGCGGCCGGAGGTAAGGCGGGTCCCCGCTTTATCCTCCATAATAAACAGGTAGCGTCCGTTAAAGTGACGGTGCATCTCCTTTATTCTTTCCTTATTTATAATATATGATTTCTGGATCCGGTAGAACTGGCCAGGCAGCTTTTCAGATAAAGCCGCCAGGGATTGGTCAGTCAGGTATTTCTGTCCGTCAAGCGTATAAACGAATACATATTTGTCCTCCGCTTCGAGGTAGGAGATATTTTCAAAACGAAGCAGGATGATCCTGTCGCCAGACTTGATCGTTAGTGCGGTTGTCTTGGGTGGTGCCTGGAATTGCTTAATGATGTCTTGCAATCCCGCCACATTGATGGAAGTATTCAATCGTCCAAATTGTTTCAGTTTCTCCATGCTTTGCTTCAACCGTTCCTCTTTTATCGGTTTTAATAAATAATCGATGGAAAAGGTTTCAAATGCTTTGATGGCATACTGCTCATACGCCGTGGTGAAAATGATATTGGGTTTACGGCTCAGTTTTTCTATTACTTCAAAACCTGTCAGGTCCGGCATCTGGATATCGAGAAAAATAAGATCCGGGTTTAATTGTTCTATTTTTTGAATAGCCTCTCCACCTGTGCCAGCTTCATCAATGACCGTTACTAAATCTGTATATTCCTGCAACAGGCTTTTCATCAGCCTTCTTGCGGCGGGCTCATCGTCTATCACAATGGCTTTATACTGCAGGTTCATTTTTAATCATTTTTTTAAGATGAATGGAAACCTGTTTACGGGGAGTATTGGTAAAGCGGATCTCATAGTTATTTGCAAAAAGCAGGTCCATTTTATCGTACACACTTTTTACTCCATAACCGGGGTTTAATTCCTCCGGGAACGAGGGTCCTGTATCAGCTACATTCATGACTATACCATCGCCGTTCTCCGTTACTTCCAGGGTTATTTCCGTTAGTTGGCCAGTTGCCTTCAGTCCGTGCTTTACAGCGTTTTCTACAAGGGGCTGTATGAGAAACCTTGGCACCAGGTAATGATTCAGCTTGTCTTCAACATGTATATGATAAGTCAGCTTGTCCTCGAATCTTATCTTCTCGATCTGCAGGTACACTTCCGCCATTTCTATTTCTTCCTTTATAGTAGAATAATTGTTATTGCTATAATTGATACTGTAGCGAAAAAGATCCGCCAGAGCGACTGTCATTTTTCTTGCTTTCTTTCCATCCGTTATAGACAGGTCGGCAATAGAATTAAGTGCATTATATAAAAAATGCGGATTTACTTTTGAATGAAGGGCATCCAATTCCGCTTTTGCTTTTAATTCACGCAGCCTGATCAGTTCCAGCTCTTTTTCATCAAACTTCCTTTTTCGTTCTATATCAAGATAACTGATGAGTGCATACACAAGACCGATGGCGCCGCCTACATATATGCTTGATATGACGATATATTTAATGTACTGCAGATTGCGACCAAAGATTATATAACTGGAAGGCACATTTACCAGCAAAGTCATTGCTATTAAAGTGAAAAACAACAACAGCTTGTGTTGAATGAATGTTAATCGCTTCAACCGCTTGCTTTCAGCTACCGCCCATACTACATTGAAGCCGATAAGCGTCGCAACCGTAGTGGAAATAAAATGGCCTCCAACGGTGCCCCACCATCCGAATTTTGAAAGAACATAAAAGAAACCACCGCTTATTGGAGCCATTGCTCCGTTAATCAGGAATATTACAATCCATGCGGCTGCATTTCTCCTGAGAAAAGCATTTTTTATAGAACCCCGGAAAAGACGGCTGAAATTGGCCAGCAGGTACAGCCCCGCCAGGGTCATGACAAGTGAAACAGTAACCAGGATTGCATAATCCAAAAAGGACGTCTCTTTCATAAAGATGCCAATTTAAGAAATGAAAAGCCCGGCCACCTCTTCTGTTCGCCAACTGCAATATTTGAGGAGTGAACTGACTATATTGCAACCAAATTTGATACATGATCATTGATCTCAGGTCAGACACTGTCACCAAACCTTCTCCCGGAATGCTCCAGGCTATGATGACAGCAAAGATAGGCGACGATGTCTTTGGTGAAGATCCCTCTATTAATGAATTGGAAGAATTATCGGCGAAAATGTTCGGTATGGAAGCCGCTGTTTTCTGTCCTTCCGGAACAATGACGAACCAGGTAGCCATTAAATGTCATACTCAGCCCGGTGATGAAGTTATCTGCGATGAAAACTCTCACATATACATATACGAAGGTGGCGGTATCGCGTCCAACTCGGGAGCTTCCGTAAAGTTATTGCAGGGCGATCGTGGCCGGATCACAGCCCCACAGGTAATAACCGCCATCAATCCCGATGATGTACACCGCCCACGTACCAGCCTGGTAAGCCTGGAAAACACCAGCAACCGCGGCGGCGGCAGTTGTTATGATTTTAGAGAAATAGAAAATATCAGGAAAGTTTGTGATGAGCATCATTTGAAATTTCATTTGGATGGGGCGCGGTTGTTCAATGCATTAATAGCTAAAAACGAAACATCAGAACAATATGGAAAAGTATTTGACAGTATTTCCATTTGCCTCAGCAAAAGCCTGGGTTGTCCGGTGGGAAGCTTGTTATTGGGCAAAAAAGATTTTATCAAAAAAGCAAGAAGAGTTCGTAAAGCATTTGGTGGCGGAATGCGGCAAGCCGGTTTTTTGGCGGCAGCAGGTATTTATGGTTTGCAAAACAATATGGAAAGATTGAAAGAAGATCATGAACATGCACGACAAATCGCTGAAGCGATTGCTAAAAAGGATTTTGTAAAATTCGTTTTACCGGTAGAAACAAATATTATCATCTTTGAATTGAAAGAAGGGATGACAGCACCGGCATTAGTGGAAACCCTTAAGAAGAGTGACATTCTTTGTTATGCAATCACTCCTAATCGGGTAAGATTCGTGGTGCATTTGGATGTGACAAGTGAGATGGTGAAACAAAGTGTTGCAGTATTCACTAGTTTATAATAAAGCAAGTCAAAAAAATAGAGATAGGCCTGGTTCGGGCATTTATCACGCTACAAATAAATTTTTCTGTCTTTAAAAAAAATATAACTTTAATTGACGTTATCCTAATTCCCGCCTGATACGAAAATCATAGTCCCTATCTAAATCTTCCGGTATTAATTATTATCATTTGATCCGAATAGGATCGTATGCAGTTGTATCATTTTCTAGGTAACAAGACCGTGAATGATCGCTGTAGTAAACCTTATCCGAAGGATATGAGCTATATAATAAAAGCTGAAATAAACGGCATACAGGAATTTATCTTCACTATTCAAAGCAAAGGTGCTGCAAAAGCTTTGAAGGCAAGATCATTCATGGTTGATGCGGCATGTATTCTCATGGAAGAGATTTTTAAGGACGTCTTCCCTCAGATAAAGCAAATATTTAATGGAGGAGGCAATGTATATCTTGAGGTAGAAAATAGTTACTGGGACGAAAATAAATTTATCGGGACGGCGCAAAATATTGCAAAACAATTACTGTCCCACCAAATGACCATTAGCCTTACCAGCAATCTCTATGATGGAATTAGCTCATTCGGGGATTTTATAAAAAAATTGAACGAGAAATTAAACAAAGAAAAACTACGTTTTGGAATAAATGATCTTTCCATTTTCTTGCCTGCCAGGGATAATTTCAAATTACAAACAGATTTTAAGGATTTCACAAAGACATATTCTGAAAACTCTGCTACTGAAATTTCAGATGCGACAGAGGGCTCAGGAAAAATTATTACTCCAGAATACATACAGATACTCAACAAGAAATTAACCTTAAAAAACAAAGGCGCCCGTACTCTTCTTCCTTTACCGGTATGGACAAAACCACTAACAGAAAAATTTGAAAAGCTATTTGAAAAATTGAAAAATTCAGACCCTGCATATCAAAAACCAAAAACAGGGGATATTATCAGTTTTGAAGAGTTGGCGGCTTTTGCAAAAGAAAGAACTGGGACCGATAATATTGGCGTACTGAAATTGGATATTGATAATCTTGGTAAACTTTTTCAGAAACTGCAAAAAAGAGAAGACAATGAATTTCTTTCAAAAGAATTAAAAGATTTTTTCTCGGTTGATATTATTAAGCTATTAGAAGAAAAAGTGTCCTTTGGTGAACATTCAATCAAATTTGAAGATAATATCTATACCGTGTACGCAGGGGGAGATGATTGCTTTTTTATCGGCGCATGGGATGCAGTGATTGAGTTTGCCGTACAACTGCAAAAAAAATTTTCCCGGTTTGAATCAGATATTGTCCGAAAGAAATTAACAGTCTTAAAAAATCCCATAACTGTATCGGCCTCTATTATTATTGTTGACTCGCATTTCCCGGTTGTGCGTTTTGCGGAGATTGCCGGGGAAGATTTGAAAGCGGCCAAAGCCGTAAAGCAAAACGAAAAAAAAGATGCTTCAGACCAACCTATGAAAAATAATATCAGTTTCATGGGCTATGTCTTTAGTTGGGATGAATTTTACGAAATGGAAAGAGTAAAAAATACTTTGCATAAAATGATCAGCGTGAAAGAAGAAAGCAAAGCTTTCTTACAACGTATTATTAATGCCTTTGAAAATAAAGACACTATTTATTGGCATAGCTGTGATCCCGTCAAACCTTTTAATCCGGCTATCCTCTGGCGGTTTCTGTATAGCTTCAGGGATGTAATTAAAAAATCCTACTTTATTAATGAGGGATACAATGAAATTTTCTTTTCAAGAACAGATGGCTACTACAAAAAATACGTCTGGCAGCAGTTTAGCCCTGGGAAAGAACTATCACAAGTAATGCCGGTAGCGGCAAGGTGGACAGAATTACTAAACAGAAAACAAAACCAATAATATATGGCTACAGGTAAATATTATGGAAGCGAAAGAAAACCTTTTCAGGGGCAAGGGAGCGGCGGAGGTATTGACTCAATGGCAGAGCAATATGTTCCTTCAATCAGTAAAATACTGCTTTTTGAAAAAGCTTCACCCGATGATATTAAAATCGGAGTAGAGATGATTGAAAGACTTGTGAGGAGTAACAAGCGGGTTACGACCCACCAGATTAGAAATATATACTCTTTAATACAAGACCTTGGAGAAGAAGACAAAGAAAAAAGATTGAAAGAACTACACAGGCTGCGACCCAAACTTGCCTATATTGGTGCAAGGCAAAGAGAAATTGATGGCAAGATCATTATTAAAGTGCTGGATGAACTTATCAAAACTATAGACTTAAAAGATGGGGAAGATAATGTTATAAAGAAGATAAAGGGCCTGCATTATATTATGGAAAGTATTGTGGCTTACCATAAATTCCATTCAAACAATTAAAATATCATCGTATGATACCTAAGCTTACTAACAAAATATTTATTGAAGGAACGATAAAATGTCTTACTGGTTTGCGCATCGGAGGAAATAAATCTTCTTTGGAAATAGGAGGCGTAGATCTCAGCATAATTAAAAGCGCCGATGGCTTGCCTTACATTCCCGGCAGTTCGCTTAAAGGGAAATTGCGTTCGCTACTGGCAAAACTACAGGGCTGGGAAAATGCTGACCAGGACAAAGAACAAATTACTGATCTTTTTGGCAGCGGTGGCGGAAAGGATAAGGATTCAAAAATAATTACAAGGCTCTTTGTAAGAGATGCTGCGCTAAATAAAAAAGCTTTTGAAATAAGTTTTCCGGACAGAACAAAAAGGGACTTCGAGTATAGTGAAACCAAAACGGAAAACGTAATTGACCGGAGCACGGGAAAAGCTCAACATCCCCGGACAATAGAACGTGTTCCCGCAGGTTCTGTCTTCACCTTTTCTATGGTGATTGATGTTTATGAAGGGGATAATTTTAATAGGTTTTTGGAGACCATGCAATCAGCACTAGAACTATTGCAATATGACTACCTTGGCGGACATGGCAGCAGGGGATCAGGAAAGGTAAAGATTGCGATTGCCAACGTCGAAGGGAAAATATTTAAAGAGGGTACTATATTACCAATGCCAACTGATATATGGTCTGGCTTTATTCAAAAAGTTAATGACGCTGTAAAAGAATCTGTACAACCATGAAGGCCATTGTATTACATTGCGAACCCGGCAGTCGCTTTCATTTTGGTAAATATGCGCCTGATGATGACACTGCCCTGAATGACAGTGATGATATCATGCATTCAGATACCCTGTTTGCTGCACTGATCAATACCTACCAAGAAGTATTTGGCGATGCGCAGGAACTGGTGAATGCCTTTGACGAAGGGCATCTTAGCATTTCTTCATTGCTATATTGCCTTCAACAAAATGATCAATATACCTGGTTGCTGCCAAAACCAATTTGCTTTAATCTTTTTGCGTCGGATGATTACAAAGAATTTCGTGACATTAGATTCATCTCAAAAGGAGTTTGGGAAAACCTGCAATTGCCATCATCTCTTACCGACGCTAAACTCTATCATTATTTTGGAAACACGCAAACCGTATTAACCGGAGATGAAATAAAATTTCCGGCTGAATACAACGACGGAGAAAAAATAAAATGGCTATTGGACAGGGTCAAACTTTCCAGGCTTAACACATTGCCAAAAGTAAAGGTAAGGGATACTCCCGAAGAGAGAGGTATCTACCAGCTTACAGTAACCGAAATAGCTGACAATTCACATCTGAAAATAGGATTATCTGTACATCTTTATTTTTTAACAGACGATGATAATCTTTCAAAAGAAATAGCGGAAAAGTTCTTCTTAGTGATAAATATGCTGCCTTACACGGGCATAGGCGCTGAAAGAAGTACAATAGGAAAGATTGAAAGGATTGAAGTGGTAAATGACTGGAAAATTGGATTGGAGAATGCAGACACAGATTTAATGAGTTCAGTATCGTTGTTCTCTCCATTACAAAATGACCTGGCAAAAATGAAATATTACAAAACAATCATGCGTGGTGGAAGGAGACTGGGAAGAGGGGATGATGAAGAAAAAAGGTTTTTGAAAAGTGTAAGGATGATTTCGGAAGGCGCTATACTTCACAAAGACTGTGAAGGCTGCCTTGCAGATGTGAGCCCTGGTGCCGACAAAACCTACTTACGAAATGGCAAACCTCTTGGCCTGCCGGTTCGTTCACAATGGATACCAAAATATGAGCAATAACGAAGCCTTGGGTGTGCAGATACCCCTTATCATTAAAACAATTACGCCGCTTCATATCGGTGGCAATGATGTATTAAGCCCGTTGGCAGATTACTGGATGGATGACCAAAAAAATATCCATCTTATCAATGAGGCTGAATTGGCAAATAGTGTTTACGAGACAGGCAATACCAATAAATACATTAGGGAAGTGGAAGCTATCGTTACAGAAAAGAAAGGGAAAATGCTGCAGGATTTTGTTCGATATTCGCTACAGCGTGAAATAAAGGATATGCTTACCGGAATTTCATTTAAAAGTTATGGCATTCACAATCCCGTAGAAATAGACTGCTGCATACAAACCAATGGCCTTGGGTACCTGCCCGGCAGCAGTTTGAAGGGAGCTTTAAGAGGTGCGTTGCTCCTAAGCTGGTTGAGCAGCGGCAAACCTGAAAGCGACAAAGCATTGGATGATTTTATAAGGGCTCTTACTACGTTCAGCAAACGAAGCGACCTAAGAAAGAATCAGCAAGCGGCCGAAATAGAAAAAGTGTTCAGGGAGCAGGCTGAAGAAAAACTGTTTGGCAACCTGAAACAAGATGAAAGATTAGCGGCATCTTGCTTGCGGGTAAACGATTCAGGAACGATTGCTGAAAATGATATTGCTGTTTATCAGTTAGAACGGTTTAACCTTTCAGACAACAAGGACACGATACCGGTTTTAAAACAATGCATTGATAGAGGAACGTCCCTGTCCACGACAGTATACATTGATTATTACATCTGCCATCAAAAGTATCATCACCCGATTTTCAGAGATATCATTTCAAAAAGAGATTTGTTTGCATTGCTCAATTCAGTAAGCCTGCAATTGATCAATTACGAATTGAATGTTCTGCGGTCTGAAGAAATTGTTACCGGCAGGATAAACATCTATGAAGCATTTCTTGACAAGTTGAAAGAAACAATACACCAAAGTGGCAACAGCAAGGGCTTTTTAAGGCTGGGATTTGGGAAAATGCAGTTTTATCAAACTGTTGCTATGGCTTTGTATAAGAAAACAGGGATGGATGAAAATAACAGCGACTGGATTGAGTACCTGAGCTATTGCGATGGCCTGAGTGGTGATATACCAGCTATTTACCCTGCCACCCGTGTGCTTAGCAGCGCAGGATTAGAACCTTTGGGCTGGGTAGAATTTTTATAAATGCTATACTATGCTGACAATATTAAATTCTTCTGTGCTTACCACTTTTGGAGAATACAGTTACCGACCATTAACTATAGAAGATGCAAAAACAATATTAAAAGACGAAGGGTTTGTCTCAGCTATTGGGCATAATGAGACGGCAAATCTTTTCTCTTCTTTGACTGGGATGGATATAAAAGCAAATAGAGTTGAATACAGGCAACAACCAGGAGAAAAAGCTTTGATCTTTAAAATCCGTAAAAGACTGAAAGTAGCTGAGGTGGTTGGCCCTTACGAAATACCACCCGAAGAATATGAATGCGGTATACTGATCAGAAAATCATAAAAATGGCGATATGTTTAGAAATCTTCTGAAATATTTGTGGCATCACCGCCCCACAGCCCTGCAGGTTTTGGCTGTTATGCTCACTTTGATTATTGCAGTAATCGTTTACTACAGCTATGGTAAACCTTTCGTGACTCAATGGAATGATTGGATCAATACATTAATAACAATTGCGACTCTTTTTATAGCTGTTTTTGTCTGGATAAATGAAACGGTAGTAAAATGGGAAAACTCGCTGCAAAAGAAATTGGATATAGTGTACCTGTACAATAACGAGGTCTTCGCAACGGTACTGAATGCGCCGCTGGCAGGTGAGAATGATATCCGTAACTGGGGATTATCTATTGGCCAAACTATATTGAACCAAAGAGTAAGCATAAACTTCAGCGGGTTTAAGATTGAAGGACCCAAAAGAAATGACCGGAAAAATATTATCCAATACAGTCTGACTGTATATCTTTTTGAAACTATCGAAACAATCTCCAAAGGAGCCGTTTTTTCCTTTGATGATAACGGTAATCTAAGTGAGGACAACAGAAAACTTATAAAGCACAAACAGAATAGTAATAATCCCACAGGTAACCTAAAGTAGAATGCACCCGATTACGATAACCACTCTCCAAACCAACATACCTATTCAGCATAGCGACCTGGAAGCTGTAAAAAAAGCTATAGGTGTATGGTTAAAACAAAAAGACTTTAAAGAGCATGGGCATATTCATAATCATGAAACAGATGAAGACCCGGGCTTCAAAAAACAGGATTATCCACTGATACAGTTGCGGTGCCAGCAAGACAGGCTCATGCTCTGGGGAATGAATAATGGCGCTGAGGTATTGCAAAAGATCATGCTTCGCGAAATGTTCAGGGGTTTTCAATTTCAGGGTACACAGTGCCGGATAATTCCCGCCAGGACTGATACACTCAATCATGAGCTTGGCTTTATGAATGGCAAAGAGCTAAAACGATATTCGCTTAACTATTTTGTTGCCCTAAATCCTGCTAATGCAAAAGCCTGGCAGGAATTGCCTACAGCCTCCCGGCGAATAGAGCGTATTGAAGAATTGCTGAAAAATAATATAGCCATGTTTTGTAAAGCGGCCGGCTTTGTATTAGATAAAGAAAAACTGGTAGCCAATATCTACTGGATATGGAAAACTAACTGGGTAAAAATAAAAGACTTTAAGGTGGCGAGCTTCACCCTCGACTATGACAGCAACCTGGAAATGCCTGATGGCATTGCATTAGGCCGGCAAACAAAGCTGGGGTATGGATGGCAGACGAACAGAACAGAGAACGAAAATGATTTAGTAACGCCATCGCCGTAGTTCTTTGACATATTGGCAACTTTTTCAATAAAAACAGGAGCTAGTGAAAGCGATTTCAAATTTTCGTTGGCTGAGGCAATCGGTTACTAACTAAATTTGCAACAGCTACCATGAGTGAGAAACTTGAAATATTCCTTGACTGAAGTATCCAGCTTGTGCCATCATTGAAGTCATTAAATTCGTGAAAACAATTTCAGATTTCCCTTGACTGAGGCAAACAAAGGCGAGAACCGACAGTTGAATCCGAGTAATAGTAATCACAAACTTGCTTGACTGAAACTTGGCTGATAGTGCTCAAATTAGTTCGTGGTTAATAAAAAAACACTTGAAATATTCCTTGACTTAGACAGACCACCGTGATGCCAATCTCCATAATTACCATTGAGAGAGTAACTTCAAATCTTCCTTGACTGAAACACATACGGGTGATGGTGCCATTCTCCCCAATTAGTGAGAGAGTAACTTCAAACCTTCCTTGACTGAGACTTATCCACTATCAACAGATACTTTTCTGGTATGTGTGAGAGAGTAACTTCAAACCTTCCTTGACTGAAACGGCTGAACAGGGATTAGGGTTTCGTCGAGCCATTGTGAGAGAGTAATTTCAAATCTTCCTTGACTGAAACATGTCATTGCCGTACAAGTCTTCGATGGAAGATGGTGAGAGAGTAACTTCAAATCTTCCTTGACTGAAACATGTACCACAGAAATATATTTATAAATATATTGGTGAGAGAGTAATTTCAAATCTTCCTTGACTGAAACCTACTGCCAGCGTTATTGTTGTAATCAATTGAAGTGAGAGAGTAATTTCAAATCTTCCTTGACTGAAACATTCTCTTGCAAATTTTGCTTCAGGAGAATTGTAGTGAGAGAGTAATTTCAAATCTTCGTTGACTGAAACATTTTTACAATTTCTTCAAAGGAAGAAAACTGAGGTGAGAGAGTAACTTCAAATCTTCCTTGACTGAAACCATATCTTATCCTTTTAAATTGTTATTGCAGGTGGGTGAGAGAGTAACTTCAAATCTTCCTTGACTGAAACGCGATAAAAGGTGCCGGATTTTTCTCTGCTTTTCGTGAGAGAGTAACTTCAAATCCTCCTTGACTGAAATTTTCAGATGCAGTAAGGGGAATGAGAACCCTTTCGGTGAGAGAGTAACTTCAAACCTTCCTTGACTGAAACAAAAATTTTGACATAGGTTTCTCGGAGATAATTGTGTGAGAGAGTAATTTCAAATCTTCCTTGGCTGAAACCTTCTTCTGGACAGGAATGCTATCACGGCTGTACGTGAGAGAGTAACTTCAAACGTTCCTTAACTGAAACGAGAAACAGTAGGAATCGTGAATGTCTCATTGAAGTGAGAGAGTAATTTCAAATCTTCCTTGACTGAAACATTGACTTCCAGAGACAATTTAAGGATATCCAGTGAGAGAGTAATTTCAAATCTTCCTTGACTGAAACATCGAAGAATTTGCTGCAACTTCAAGATACACATGTGAGAGAGTAATTTCAAATCTTCCTTGACTGAAACATGCTATCAGGTGCTATATTTTTATAGTACAAAGTGAGAGAGTAATTTCAAATCTTACTTGACTGAAACTATCTCCTTCAATTCATTCTCTGTTAGCATGGGTGAGATGTCAGCAACGAGTCCCAGCACTATTTTTGAGAGAGAGTAACTTCAAATCTTCCTTGACTGAAACTCCAAAACACTTCCCAACGGTAAATCTTCAAAGCGTGAGAGAGTAACTTCAAATCTTCCTTGACTGAAACGTGTGACCTGCGGCCTGACCCTGGAGGAAATGGCGTGAGAGAGTAACTTCAAATCTTCCTTGACTGAAACAGTTCATCGGATACGGGTTAATGAGGACGGCTGTTGTGGGAGAGTAACTTCAAATCTTCCTTGACTGAAACATTTTCTGAACAGAATCGCCATGACTTGCCCAGTGAGAGAGTAATTTCAAATCTTCCTTGACTGAAACATAGTAATGTTCTCGTGGCCCATTGACATTGAGATGAGAGAGTAATTTCAAATCTTCCTTGACTGAAACATCATCGCATAACCTAGCGAAATACTAGTTAAGGTGAGAGAGTAATTTCAAATCTTCCTTGACTGAAACGTTGCAATGGGCTTTGTACTGCCACAAGAAATTGTGAGAGAGTAATTTCAAATCTTCCTTGACTGAAACAAGTAGTTGAGCACCGTTAGAAGCTTCTATTACGTGAGAGAGTAATTTCAAATCTTCCTTGACTGAAACATTTCTACCGCGAGATCACGTATTCCGTCTTCCGTGAGAGAGTAATTTCAAATCTTCCTTGACTGAAACATGAAATGATACAGGGCGTAATTAAGCATTATGTGAGAGAGTAATTTCAAATCTTCCTTGACTGAAACAGATACATCGCGGTATTGCACCGGAACAGCTGTGTGAGAGAGTAATTTCAAATCTTCCTTGACTGAAACAACCGTGTCGCCCACGACGAGTTTTACTTTTCCGTGAGAGAGTAATTTCAAATCTTCCTTGACTGAAACATTTTATCCATTTCCATCAAAGCGGACTCATAAAGTGAGAGAGTAATTTCAAATCTTCCTTGACTGAAACCAAATCTTTGAGCTTTAGTTGAAGATCAACGGGTGAGAGAGTAACTTCAAATCTTCCTTGACTGAAACATGAATTTAATAGTTAAGAATTTGATTACTAAGAGTGAGAGAGTAACTTCAAATCTTCCTTGACTGAAACGGTTTAATCTCACTGGAAGCAAACTTGAATTTGGTGAGAGAGTAACTTCAAATCTTCCTTGACTGAAACAATCAACTAAATACCAGGGGAGATAATCCTCAAGTGAGAGAGTAACTTCAAATCTTACTTGACTGAAACAAAGACTCCACGCGAGAGTATCAAAAGGAAGCAGTGTGAGAGTAACTTCAAATCTTCCTTGACTGAAACGTAAATCCTCAAAGCCACGGGTGGCGATTAATGGTGAGAGAGTAACTTCAAATCTTCCTTGACTGAAACTATCTTCTTCAATTCATTCTCTGTTAGCATGGGTGAGATGTCAGCAACAAGTCCCAGCGCTGTTTTTGAGAGAGAGTAACTTCAAATCTTCCTTGACTGAAACATTCCGTCCACCTGGCCGGTAACCACAATGTTGTGTGAGAGAGTAACTTCAAATCTTACTTGACTGAAACAGCGTATTGGCCGTAGAAGCATGAATGTTTTTGTGAGAGAGTAACTTCAAATCTTCCTTTTATTTTGAAGTACTAGTTTAAAACCCTTTCAAAAAGAAAATAGCCTCCCCGCCGAGGCTATTTTCTTTTAACCGGCCAGCATTGGCAGCTATCTTGTCAATTATTGCACATTATTTAGCCGCCTTCCGGTTGAATCCATCTAATCACTATTTTTACCAACAAAAAACTGTAAGAACCAATATGCTACCAAAAATAAATCCAACAACAACCGCAGCCTGGTCTTCATTGCAAACTCATTTTGCAGATATGAAAAACACAAAAATGAAAGATCTGTTCGCAGCGGATAAAGAACGTTTCAACAAACTGCATACAAGGCTGGATGATATTATTTTTGACTACTCCAAAAATATTATCTCTGATGCTACACTCGGTCTGCTATTGCAACTGGCGGAAGAATCAAAAGTAAGAGAGGCGATAGCCGCCATGGTCAACGGTGATGCTATCAATGAAACCGAAAACCGTTCGGTGCTGCATATCGCTTTGCGAAATTTTTCTAAGGAACCCGTTTATGCCCAGGGCAATAATGTAATGCCCGAAGTAAAAAAAGTTTTACGCAAAATGAAAAATTTTTGCGATGCGGTGCACAGCGGCGATCACAGGGGCTATACCGGCAAAAGGATTAAATACATTGTCAATATAGGTATCGGCGGCAGTGATCTCGGACCGTTGATGGTAACGGAAGCATTGAAGCCTTATAAAGTAGAAGATATAGAAACATATTTCGTGTCAAATGTAGACGGAACGCATATCGCTGAAACATTAAAGAAAGTAAAACCGGAAAGAACGTTGTTTCTTATTGCATCCAAGACATTTACCACGCAGGAAACCATGACCAATGCTCATACAGCAAGACAATGGTTCCTGAAAAAAGCAAAAGACGAACAGCATATCGCCAAACATTTCGCTGCTCTTTCTACCAACGAAACAGAGGTCGTCAAGTTTGGCATTGATAAAAAGAACATGTTTGAATTCTGGGATTGGGTAGGCGGCCGTTATTCCCTATGGAGTGCTATTGGTTTGTCCATCGCTTTGACTATTGGTTATAAAAATTTTGAGCAATTGCTGAAAGGAGGTCATAGCGCCGATACGCATTTCAAAACCACTTCTTTTGATAAGAACATCCCGGTACTGATGGCATTGATCGGTCTGTGGTACACCAATTTCTTTGGTTCGCAGACGGAGTCTATTCTGCCGTATGATCAATATATGCATCGTTTCGCAGCTTATTTCCAGCAGGGAAATATGGAAAGCAATGGGAAAAGTATTGACCGCAATGGAGAGGAAGTAGAATATTCAACCGGACCTGTTATCTGGGGTGAACCCGGTACGAATGGCCAGCATGCTTTTTATCAGCTGATCCACCAGGGCACGCCATTGATCCCTTGCGATTTCATTGCTCCGGCACAATCGCATAATCCTATCGGCGATCACCATCAAAAGCTCCTTTCAAACTTTTTCGCACAAACGGAAGCCCTGATGAATGGAAAGACGGATGAAGAAGCAGGAAAAGAATTAGAGAAACAAGGTTTATCTTCTGAACAAATAGCCAGGCTTCTTCCTTTTAAAGTATTCGCGGGGAACAAACCCACCAATTCCTTTTTAATAAAGAAAATAACGCCGTTTACACTTGGTCAACTGATCGCTTTGTATGAACACAAGATATTTACACAAGGTGTTATCTGGAATATTTTCAGCTTCGATCAATGGGGTGTTGAACTGGGTAAACAATTAGCGAATAAAATTTTGCCTGAACTGGGAAATGATGAAGCGATAACTAACCATGATTCATCTACCAATGGATTGATCAATGAATATAAGGCGATGAGGAAATAGGGCTAACTTAATTATTCTTCCCTTCCAGCATTGGAACAAAAGAAAAATTATCAAATACTTCTTCTTTCATTGCACCATTCTCTAATTTGGTGATACGCATCATCCGTTGCACTTCGCCCATGCCAACGGGTATTACCATCATGCCACCGGGTTTTAATTGATCAATCAGCTTTGGAGGGATTTCAGGTGCGGCTGCCGTAATGATGACCCGGTCAAAAGGAGCATAAGTAGGCAATCCCTCATAACCATCCCCATAAAACAGTTTGATGGATAAATATTTTTTCAGAAAAGCGAATGTCTTGCTCTGCTCAAATAATTTCTTTTGCCGTTCGATGGTATACACCTGCGCACCCATCTCTGCAAGTATCACGGCCTGGTAAGCACTGCCGGTTCCTATTTCTAATACTTTGCTAAAAGGCTTTATTTCCAACAACTGGCTCTGGTAAGCCACGGTATAGGGCTGTGATATGGTTTGTCCCTCACCGATCGGGAAAGCCCGGTCTTCATAAGCCAGCTCATCAAATGCGGAATCTAAAAAATAATGACGGGGAACATTGCTGATGGCATTCAGCACTCTTTCATCAGTGATGCCTTTGCTTTTGACGGTATCCACTAACTTTTTTCTAAGCCCTTTGTGGCGGTAGGTATCTTCAGTTGGTCTTCTCATAGCGGGTTGCAAGATAAGCTAAGAGATCAAAAGAGAAAAAGAGGGACTATCGTTTCCTGGTGTAATTCTTCGGATTAACCATTGTCTTACTATTGCATTATCTCCATATCCTGTTCCTCACTTCCGTACTATCCGTTTTCGCAATCGCTTCGCCGCGGCAATTAGTAAAATACACATAGTTGCCGTGATCATAAAAGCGGTACACTTTACAACCGTCGTGCTCAAAAAGATAATCAACGTTGTAGGTTTTATTGTTTTCCGATTCCTTTGTTTGCAATGGAATACCGGTGGCGCAGCCTGTTGCTATTAACAAAACGGCAAATGATAAAAAATTTTTCATGATCTTAGTTTTCAGAAAAGTAAAACGTATAAATGAAAAAAAGAGTGAACAATACGATAAGATTGCTCACTCTTCCTATTTTTAAGAAACCGATAAGAATTCTATTTCAACTTCATATCCGCGATAATAGCTTTTATCTTCTCATCCAGCTTTTTATTCACCACATCAAATTCAGCAGGACTGTTTAACTTTTCATTGATGCTGAAATAAAATTTAATCTTAGGTTCCGTACCGCTTGGTCTTGCTGAAATAAGGGTGCCATCCGCCAACACGAATTGCAGCACATTTGATTTAGGTAATGTAATAGCCCACTCCTCTCCTGTCTGCGGATTTATTCCTTTGCTTAATTCATAGTCCAGCAATTGTACCACGGCTGAGCCATTGATGGTCTTTGGCGGGTTGCTCCGGTAACTTTCCATCATAGCAGCTATCTGCTGCTGGCCATCCATTCCTTTTTTAGTGATGGAGATCAGATCTTCTTTATAAAATCCGTTTTCTACATACAGGTCCAGTAATTTTTCAAAGAGGCTTCTTCCTTTATTTTTTTCATAAGCGGCCATTTCGCATAGTATCGCTACGGCACTCACCGCATCCTTATCTCTTATCCTGTCGCCGATCATCAGGCCAAAACTTTCTTCACCACCGATCACATAGTTTTCTTTGCCTTCCTTTTCTTTAATCATTTCGGCTATCCACTTGAAGCCGGTCAATACATTATAGCAGGCCACCTTATATCTTTCCGCTATCCGGTTGATCATACCGGTTGTCACGATGGTAGTAATCACCATATCGTTAGGTTGGGCGATTCCTTTCGCTCTTCTTGCCTCCATCATATAGTTGAAAGCCAGTACCGCGGTTTGGTTCCCGTTCATCAATACCCATTCACCATGATTGTCTTTAATACCAATACCCACACGATCAGCATCAGGATCGGTACCCAGTAAAATATCCGCATCCAATACCTTCGCTTTTGCCAGGCCGATACTCATGGTTTCTTTTTCTTCCGGGTTGGGATAACCCACCGTTGGGAAATTTCCATTCGGTTCCTTTTGTTCATCCACTATGTTCACATTGGTAAATCCAAAACGCTTCAATACTTCCGGTACCAGCATGATACCTGTGCCGTGAATAGGTGTATAGACGATCTTCAGGTCATGCTGTTTGGCGATCACATCCGGGTACACACTCAGGCTTTTCACCATATCCATATAGGCATTATCCACGTCCTTACCAATAAGGGTGATATTGCTTTCACCGCCGGTCCATTTTACATCATCAACAGATGCTATCTTTTCTACTTCCTTAATGACATTCTTATCATGCGGTGGCACCATTTGTCCGCCGTCATCCCAATAGGCTTTGTAACCATTATATTCTTTAGGGTTGTGCGAAGCGGTACAAACCACACCACCCTGGCATTTGAAATGCCGGATAGCAAACGACAATTCCGGTGTAGGCCTCAGGGATTCAAATAAAAATACTTTGATGCCATTAGCTCCAAACACATTGGCCGTTGTTTCCGCAAAGAAGCGGCTGTTGTTGCGACTGTCATGTGCAATGGCCACCCTCACTTCTTTACCGGGAAAACTTTGCTTCAGGTAATTCGCATAGCCTTGTGTAGCCATACCCACCGTGTATTTATTCATGCGGTTAGTGCCCACACCCATGATACCACGAAGACCACCTGTTCCGAATTCAAGATTTCGATAAAAGGAATCAGCGAGTTCGTTAGGATTTTCCTGTTGCAGTTTTGTTATTTCATCTTTCGTGGCCTGGTCAAAATTTCCATTGAGCCATACATTTACTTTGTTTTGAATAGCTGCGTCCATATAGTATTTTTAAGATTGGTCTGAATGTTTGGTTAGATATAGAATGAAGTTATCAATTTTTAACATTCAAATCTATTTCAGGCATGGAAACGTATTTTTGTTTAATGAAGCCAGCGCCTGTGCAAAACTCATCGCCTGTTGCGACGCTCCGTTCAGGGTTCCGCCCATTGCTGATCAGTGATACCAAAACCTTCCCTGTTCGATACAAAAGGGCGCTTAGTTCATCGCTCCAAAGAATCTTCTTCTTTTTTTCATTCTTTATATATGCTGTCATCTCTTCTGCGCAGGATATAACCACAAAAGATCCCAGCATAACACAAAAGTTGAATCCCTCTGGCACTGAAATAAGGAAGGATGTTCCCAATAAAAAACGTGTCTGGTTTATTGCCGGCTCTAACGTGGCTGCTTATGGTAGTTCTCTTATCGCCCTGAACAGTGCCTGGTATAAGGGTTATGCCAGGTCTTCTTTTCACACTTTCAACGACAGCAGGGAATGGTTGCAAATGGATAAGATCGGGCATGCATGGGGCGCCTATACCGGGGCAAGGGGTTCTGCAGGCATGTGGGATTGGGCAGGCCTTCCTCATAAAAAAGCCGTTTGGATCGGCGGCCTGAGCAGCTTTGCCTATTTAACCACTATTGAATTTTTTGACGCTTATTCTTCCAAATGGGGATGGAGCTGGAGTGATATTGGTGCTAATATAGTTGGCTCCGGCCTTTTCATGAGCCAGGAATTTTTATGGAATGAACAACGTATCCAGTTTAAATTTTCTTTTCATACTACTCAATATGGTAAGCCACAACTTGAGCAAAGAGCCAATGATTTATTTGGCAAACCATGGTATGAACGAATGCTGAAAGATTATAATGCACAAACTTATTGGTTCAGTGGCAACGTCAGATCTTTTTTTCCGCAAAGCAACTGGCCTTCCTGGCTGAACATCGCTATCGGGATAGGAGCTGATGGTATGTTTGGAGGTTTTGAAAACAAATGGGAAGACGCTGCCGGAAATGAAATAACAAGGAATGATATCCCAAGGAAACGACAATTTTACCTGTCTCCCGATATTGATTTCACTAAGATAAAAACGAAAAGTAAGTTTCTCAAAGCAACCTTCATCTTCCTGAATGCATTTAAAAGCCCTGCGCCTGCATTGATGATGGACAGCAAAGGAAAATTCAAGGCATATGCCCTTTACTTTTGATAGTTAGTGGTAATGTTCTTATTCTAATTTCCATTCGGCCAGTTTAATGATGGCATCTAAATTTTGCGGCAGATCAGGATGAATATATAATTGTACAAAACTCCCACCTTTAGCAAAGTTTTTAACAAAAGCGGATACCTGTCCATTTTCATTTTTTCCCAACACCAAATCCACTTGTTCCGGTTTAAGGAAAATAGATGCATTCCAGAAATCGGGCAAACCAAATTGCTTTCCTTTATCCGTTGCAAAGCAGGGAAACTGTCCGCCCATAGCACGGGTATCATTGGGTCCATAGTTTATTCCCAATACGGAATCAACACGGGGAATATTAAAAGCAACAGGTTGTTTTGTTTTTTCATCTACGACATAAATCATAGAGTTGGTGCCGGGCAATATTATCCGGCCACCGGTATCCAAAAACTTTCTAAGCAATGAGTGGTTACCTCTATCTAAAACAGCAGCAGGCAAATAACTTGATGCAAGAACAATTACGGTATTAGTGGCAGACGGTTGGGAAAAAATGGCAATCAAAGTATCTTGTACAATCGTCCTATACCCGCTATTGACCAAATAATTTTTAATGCGCAGGTCACTGCCGTTGCGGAAATAACCTTTCGTATCCGGTTCATAATAAACAAAGCGCTGCAGATTCTCCTTTGCAAAACGCTGATCGGGATGACCGGTCACTGCATATAAACTTCCATCATCTGATCCAACATAGATTTTATCATCATCCCATACCGGTGATGACATTATTTTATCACCTGTTGAAAATTGCGAAATACGCTGGCCGGCTTCCAAATCAAGACAATACAATACTCCATCAAAGCCTCCGGCGTACACTTTATCGTTTACAATAAGCGGTGAAGACCAGAACAATGAATTAGGGCGAAACTTCCATATTTCTTTTCCTGTATTCAGGTTAACCGCCTGCACAAATCTTCCATCAGATGTACCCGTTACTACGAATGTGTCTTTAACAGCCACTGTAGAAACAATCCACGACACCTGGTGATCCACTACCCACAATTGTTTTCCATTGGCATCCAAACAATAAAGAAAGCCATCCCGTGCTCCAAAGATTATTTTATCCTGGCTGATAACCGGCGCCGCAAGGATCGCTTTGCGATCAAAGCCATACTCTTCCAGGTTCATCGGTTCTCCCCTGACTTTAAATGTCCATTTTTCTTTTCCTGTTTCCCGGTCCACTGCATAAAATATTCCTTCTGTATCACCAAACAATACCATTCCATTAAATACAGCCGCCGTACTCCTCACCAAACCTTTGGTTTTAAATTTCCAGTTAACTTTTCCGTCTTTTTGATCAAGATTGTATAAATAACCATCGTCACTGCCAACAACCAGTTTGTCATCATACAAAACAGGTGAAGAATAATAGTAATCGAACCGCCAGGGATAATCTATCTTTTGCCCCATGCTGAAATCCCAAATCTTTTTCCCTGTTAGCTGGTTTAAGCAATAC
Organism: Chitinophagaceae bacterium; assembly: GCA_040007815.1. Lineage (GTDB taxonomy): Bacteria > Bacteroidota > Bacteroidia > Chitinophagales > Chitinophagaceae > Terrimonas_B. The sequence continues at coordinate 372,776 of JBDTUH010000002.1, read as the reverse complement.
AGTGTTTGCTTATTATCCGCAAAAAATATTTTTTGGTTTTGACTCGCAGCTGATGAGTTGATAGCTTGTCCCGTATAGTATTTCCATTTTACCTGCCCATTTTTTTTGTCAATAGCAAAAAAATCACCTTTGCTGCTGCCAAAGAAAATCATGCTGTTGCTTATAAGCGGTGTAGATCGCACTGCAGCCCCGGTATAAAATTGCCAGGCACGGGTATCATAAACGAGATCTGCGGAAGATTGAATGCCACTGTGTGTCACGTTTCCCCGGAACATTTTAGGTCCGTTAGCCGACTGGGAAAAACATATCAAAGAAGAAAGAAGAAGAGGCAGTAGTAAAAAATTCCGCATAGACTGGTGTGATGAAACTTTAGAGTTCGCTGATCCATTTGCGAAAGCAGGGAGCCATTTCCTGGCTGACGATAATCTGGTGATGAAGGTCCGGCATCGTGAGGTCGATCTGTAATTTTACCTTTTCATACGCTTTATAGCTTTTTACAAACCCGATGTTGATGATATATTGACGGTTTACCCTGAAGAAGGTGTTGGGATCCAATTCCTGTTCCATTTCTCCCAGGTGTTTATCCGCAATAAATTTTCTTCCGTCTTTATCAACCACATATACCAGCTTATTCTCAGTGTACATGATCACAATGTCATTTATCCGTATAGAAATATTTTCAATACCCTTCCTGACCAGCAATCTTGTTTTATGCTTTTTAAATAAGGAGCGGATGAAAGAATGAGAACTTCCGAAATGATTCTTCAGCGAATTATATTTTGACAACGTTTTTTTAAGATCTCTTTCGTCGACAGGCTTTAAGAGATAATCGATACCATTGTGTTCAAAGGCATTCAAAATAAAATTGTCATAGCCCGTAACAAATACGACCGGGCTTTTAATCTCAACCTGGTTAAAAATATCAAACGACAAACCATCCGGTAACTGCACATCAGAAAAGATCAGGTCGGGGGCATCGTTGACAGAAAGATAATCAACGCTTTCTTTTACCGTTGAAAACGATCCAAGGACTTCCATGTCACCTGATGTTTTTAACAGCATTCGCGTAAATTCTTCAGCGATCATCCTTTCATCTTCTATAATAACCGTTTTGATCATGAATATCGTCCTTGTTAATCAATCGTATTTTAAATACTACTATAAAAGTAATCAGCGTGAAATCAAAATCTTTGTCATAAACTGCTTAGTTGACGAATATAAAAGAAGGGTATACATACAACAATCTTTTACCTATCAACGGCTATAAAACCAGAGGGAGTATTATTAAATTGTCGCTTAAAAGCCTTGCTGAATGTAAAGACATCGGGGAAATTGCAATATCCCGCAACCTGCGTAATTGACAATTGCCCCTGGCGCAATAGTTCTTTTGCCAATTCCAATCTTTTATTCAAAATATACTGATAGGGTGTAATATTAAAGGCCTGCCGGAAAGATCTGAAAAAATGAAACTCTGACATATTACAAACTTTGGCCACCTGGTTTATTTCATCTATACTGAGAAACTCGTCATCCATATATTGTTTCGCTGCTTTCAGGCGACGAAATATTTCTTTCCTGGTTTCTATTCGTACAGAGCGGATGCCATTTAATGCCAGGTAATTTCCATACTCATGAAAAATGATTCTTTCTACAAGGTCCAGAAACCACTCTTTATTTATATGCTGATCTGCATTCCCCTCTGTGATAGCAGTTACGAGGTCGTTCAGTTTTTTACCAAAAGGCGCCGCATCTACAGGACAAACCGCTTCAAAAAATTCCGGTGTTTTAAAATACCCAGCCATGTAATTATCAAAATCATGATTTTCCTGGGCGGATAATACAGTAAAGGCTTCGGCCACGGTAGCCGGGCAAATATCAATGCAAACACTTTTTACTACCTGCTTTGATTCAAAGTAGGCATTAACATCAGGTTGTTTACAAGCCAATAAAAAATTCCCGGCGTTGACAGCATGTTCTTTGCTCCCTACTTTATAATAGATGCAGCGATCCACCACGTATTTGAGACTGAAACTGCGGATCGCATTTTTAGTAAACCAACTATTTAATTCTGAATAATACACTGTATCCAGATCGGATGCCTTGTTTAAAGAAAGTTTGTTTTCCTCTGTGATGGTATGAAAAAAAGACCCCATATTGCAAGCTATACTTCTTATCCGAAAGGACAAACCCGCTCGTGTAGCCGATGCACCGTTTCAATAAATTAGCAGGATTTGACAAATGAATGACTACTGCTTACCATTCATCCAGAAATACTTTGTCAATTATTTACCTGACGTGAAAGACAAATGAATAAATTAAAATGAAGCTGTTATTTTATTTCTTTCCATTCTTTTCCATCCCATTCCCATGTATCATTTACATCGTTGGGCCAGCCAAGCCGGCCTCCAAACATCACTGTCCTATCGCGATTTTTATCATAGCTCATATAACCCATAGCACGTGCAGGTGGCCCTGCATCCGATAATTTTTTCCATTCTTTTCCATCCCAACCCCATGTATCGCTCAGCATACTGTTCATAAGTCCCCCGAATATTATCATCATGCCTCTTTTCAAATCATACGCGTATCCCGGCGACTTGCGTTGTCCGGGACCAGTTTCGGATACTTTTGTCCAGCGGGTACCATCAAACTCCCAGGTATCAGCAAATGTTTTTTCAGGGCTCGCACCCGCGCCTCCATACAATACGGTTCTTTTACGTTTGGAATCATAGATCATGGCAAACGCTTGTCGTCCTTCGGGACCGGCGCCTTTAAACTTCTTCCATGAAAAGCCATCCCATTCCCAGGTTATACTATTTACAACTCCTCTCTCTGCCGATCCGCCAAATGCAATTAACTTGTCGCGGTGAGCATCATATACAAACCCCGGTTCAGATGCTTTCATTCCAGGGAGATTGGAAAGTATTTTCCATTCGCCGTTTTCCAACACTCTTAATTCGGCTAGTGAATTATTATCAGACCATCCACCAAATGAAAACAGTTTATTCCTTTTTGTATCATACGCCATCCTGATACCACTTCGTTTATCACCGGCAGCACCTGATTGCTTCCAGGCTTTTCCATCGAAGCTCCAAAGGTCATTAAACATATCGAAAGAATTACCCCCGTTAAGAGGTGTACTTCCCCCCGTCATCAGAATAGTTTTATTAGCTTCGTTATATACCAATTCATGATGCGCCCTTTTAGGAGGCAAAGCGACTATACTATCTTTATTTGACAGTCTCTTAATTCTATCTTCAGCGCTTTGCTTTACGATACGCCTGAAGTTTTCATTCATATCGGTAGCTGCGGGAATTTTTTGTAAACACAGCTCCGCGTTGCGAATAGCTTCCTCCTTTTCTCCTGTTGTTTCCAATGCTTCCGATAAACTCTCGTAAGCGTTTGGTGATTCAGGATAGGTTTCTACAGCCAGTTTAAAAACTTCCACTGCTTCATTTTGCTGTTGATGCTGCAGTAAAAAATATCCGTTGACATTTAATACATCTTCCCGTATCACCGCATTAAAAAAAGGTTGAAAGGTAGAATCAGCCCGGTAAAAAGTTCTTGCCTTTCTGAATTCGGTTAATGCTGTTTTCAACTGGTTATTGGTTATAAGCCACATGAAGTTCCTGTTGGTAAGTACAAAATCATTTTTTTCAATGGGTTTGAAAAGATTTTTTTTCAGGAAGTCAACTGTTTTAATAATTACTTCCTTTGATTCGTCTGTATTGATATACGCATCAAAAGCATGTATGCCATTGAGGTAATTAATCACTTCTATCCGCGCATCCTGCTGCAAAGCCGATTGAATAAAGCCTTCGAGCCCATTGTTTATAAATTGTGCGTCGAGTCCCGCACGAACAACCAGTGTTGGCAGGTTCTGTCTTAACTGACCCAAGCTATCGGGTCCGCCATAGTAAACTACCAATGCTTTTACCAGTTCGGGTTTTCTTTTAAAAGCCATCCGCATTCCTGTTCTTGCATTGGCGGAGCATGTCCATAATCCAATTTTACCAGGGTCTATATTTAATTCCCGTGCATGCTGAACAAGATAATCAACCAAAACTTCCCCATCCGGTAATGCATTTCCGCCACGGCACTGATAATTCAGCGCAATCATACCACTTGCGGCTATCAGTTTTGCCCAATCTTTGTATATCCCCCATTTGGGAATATCCATGCCCCCAACGCCGTTATTGAAGATGACGAGAGGCAACTCTTTTTTAAAATTGAAAGCAGGCGGATAATAAATATCGAAGCTTAGCGCCGTATCATTCACGTTCCTGTAAATGATTTTTTCTTTGATGATCACTTTTTTCATTCCAGGGTCCTGGTACACGAGACCACGGGTAAATATATCCTGGGCTTCGCAAAAAGCAACAGCAAGGATCGCAGTTAATGATAGAAATAGTCTGTTCATCATGTCCTTATTTGGGTTTGATTGATTTTCCAATTTCATTATTCTTGTTCTGTAGTAAATTTTTTATATACTTCCGATTTTATTATGCTTTTGAACTCCGCTTTCCCGGTGTAATCGGCTTCTTTGAACCATCCGATTTTCTTTAGAACACGCATTTCGGTTACAGCCGCCTCAATTTTATTTTGCATGGCGTACACATACAATTTTTTTACAGCAATTTCTCCTTTACGCCAATTACCATGACTCAGCGCATCATGGAATGAATTTATGGCTTTGTCATATTCTTTCAGTTCGGCATACACGTTGCCGATTTGTCTCTCTGTTTCATTATTAGCCGGATCATTTTTCAAGGCAAGTTGCAAGCTAACCAGGGCGGCGTTCCAGTTAGAACGATACAATTCCCGCATGGCGATCACATCATATTCTTTTTTGGAAAAATTTTCCTGTATGGTTTTTCTCATGTTTGTTTTCAGAAAATCCAACGAGGCCTTCATCACCATTTTCATTTCCGGTTTATGGATATCTTCAAAAGCATGCGATGCAGTATTAAAGTTGACAATGGTATAAGGGGCATTCGCCACCAGGGCTTTAAAAGCGAGTGAGTCCAGTTCCTTATTCAACTGAATATTGTCGAGACCAGACCGGACCAGCAATACCGGCATATCTGGCCTGAATTGTTCGATACCAGCTGCGCCATAATAAATAAGCGCCGCTTTAATTCTTTTCTCTTCATTGGCCAGGGGAAGCCCCCGCAATACATTACCGGAACCTGCATAAACTGAAATCATACTTATATCGGCAAAATATTGATCACTTTGAGCGGAAAGAAAATCCAATAAACTTTTAAAACTTCTCTCTGCAAAATCTTTCCGCGAACTGTAAACAATGCCAATGAAACCTTCAGAAGCCGCGAATTTCGCCCAATCGGTATAATGGTCCCATTTTCTAAAATCACCTCCATAGCCATCAATGAACAGGATGACGGGGTTTCTTTGGTTTTTATAATTTTCGGGCAGATAAAAATCCGCTTTTAGTGTATCGTCCTTTGCATAAAATATATCATTTATTAAAACATATCGGGGCTCGCTTTTATCCTGGCTATAGCAGGAAAGAGCGGCCAAAATATTTAGCGCACAAATAATATTCCTCATCCATTGATCATTATCATATTTTTTATCCCTTTTCATTTAGTTAGTTCTGTTATTTCAATCTTTTTTCCGCGTTGTCTTTTAATCCTTTCTCAGTGTCGGATAAACTATCTTTTTTGTTGAGAATTTCGATAACGAAACCGGATGTCTTCTTCATATTTTTATTATCACCGGCCAATTCATAGCCTTCCGACAGGCTGTCAAATAAATTAGGGTCGCCGGGATGAAATTCTGTATTCAGTTTAAAGACCTCAATAGCTTCATTAAACTTTCGTTCATTCAGGAATGTATATCCAAGACCGTTTAGGTTAAACCATTGCATGATATTACTAAGCGTATCATCTCTAACAGTACTCTTTGCGATAGCTATCGCCTGTTCAATTCCTTTTGTTCTGATAATGTATTCAAGTTCGTCTTTATCAGGAGCTGGTCTTACCGCATTTAAAACCGATATATCCCAGAGAGAATCCTGTGTTTGTTTAAGAGAAGGCCTGCCGGATAAAAAAGCCATCGATTTTGCGTCCTTTTTTAATTCCGCATCAAAGAAGTTGAGTAAATAAACAGAAGCTATCTCAAATGACTGGCGGATATTATTTTTTTGTTCTCCCCTGTTGTTCAAAAAAACAGATGCCGTATATCCTTCGGCGGCGAAATCCCAATGGTGTAATGCGGGTTGATTTAGTAAAAGCCGGTAACGCTTCGCGAATTTTGCCTTTGTCTCTAACTCATCAATAAACTTTTCCTGTTTTGACAGATCACGGCTGAATATATGCAGGAGAGGGGCACGAAGCTGAGAAGGTTTATAATAATTGGAAGCGGAAAAATTCTGGAACAAACCATCCATAAAAATACCACTCTCGATATCCGCAACTGCTTTGATACGATAATCATTCATGGCGAACAGCACCTGGCTAAAACCAGAGCCACTAAATCCGAATGTGGCGATTTTATCTTTATCCGTATTCGCCGCTTTCTCGAGAAAAGCAATAGCGAATCGCATATCCGGGATAGCCTCCAAAGTAGATTGGGCAAAGGAGGAAAAATTCGATTGCTCCAACATGGCAACCACATAGCCATTGCTTGCCAGCATTTCATTGGTAATAGAAGTAGATAATGGGCGCAGCATCCCAATCAGCAAAGGAAATTTTTCTCTTATCGGTTCCGCATCCGTTGTGGCCAGCATTAATACTTCTACTAATTTCTTCCACGCATCATCCGTTGTTTTTCCAAACCAGCCTTCAACGGATCTGCGCTTTCCGTCTATCTGTCCCTGCTTTTGAATACTATCAATAATCCCGTTCGTTGACCTGAGCAGGTTATTATAGCAATAGTCTCCAAACCGAAGCTTTTTTTTCCCGGTATTAATTTTCGCCGGGTACCAAAGATGAATGGTAATTTTTTTTAACCGGTCACCTGTATTTCTTTCTCCGAGATAATTGTATTCGGGTTTTACAATTCTTGAGCTATCCGTAAGCGTAATGATCTTAAAACCTACCGCATATTTCCCCACCGGCAGGTTTTCATAAACAGGGCTTTTCTGTCCGTAAACGCTTTCGAAAATAAGAATCACCAGGGTCAGCAATGTCCCGTTTTGTAACATAAGGAGTGCTTTATCCTTAAAATTAAATGAAGGACAAAGCCGTTTCCTACCGAACCGATAGATCCGGAAGTGATTCCGATGTTTTCAGAATTATTTCGCCTGGTCCTTACTCTGTTCTTAGAGATTTAACCGGGTTAGCCCTGGCGGATTTCCAAACTTCATAACTGACTGTTCCGAGCGTTACAATCAATAAACCCAGTAAGCTGCTTATAAATACAATGGGGCTCATCGAAGTCTTATAAGCAAAATCCTGTAGCCATTTATAGGAAGCGAAATAGGCAACAGGGATAGCGATCACTGCAGCCACCAGGAAAATTTTTATAAATACCCAAAGAAACATGGTCACCATCTGTTTTACACCCGCCCCTAATACTTTTCTTATCCCTACTTCCTTAGTCTTTTGCTCCGCTGTATAAGAAGCCAGGCCAAATACACCTAATACGGTAATAAGAATAGCGAGGAAGGCGAAAACCTTGCCGAGTGATGAAACCCTCCGTTCCACCAGGTACATGCGGTTGAACTCATCGTTGAGAAACCAGTGATCAAAACCGATATTGGGAAATACTTCTTTCCATTTCTTTTCTACGAAATCCATTTTCTCACTGAACTTACCAGCCGGAATTTTTACATATACTATCTTATCGATAAAATGTGGTTTCGGGTTTAATATCAAAGGTTCAATAGGCTGATGCATCGATCGGAAGGGGAAATCTTTTACAATGCCGATAACCCTGAACAGGCGGGTGCTGTCAAACAGATCTTTTACCGTTGTACCGATTATTTTATCGATCGGCTGATGAAGTTCTTTTACCGCTGCTTCATTAAAGATCATTGAACTTGAGTCAGCGGTATTCCCAATTTGAAAATCCCGCCCTGCAATAAACTCTAACTCGTATGTTTTAGGAAAATCAAAATCCACGTTCAGCTGATTCCAACGTAATTCTTTATCGCCTAATTCAGGCAACTTCACATTGGTGCCAATCCATCCAAAATAATTTAACCGTGGTAAATGATTCCCCATCGTTACATGTTCAATATCCCGGTCCTGTAAAACAGCCTGTTTAAAAGTTTCATACTTTTCTTGTGGTGCGATGCCTCCGTAGCGAATAGATAACAACTGGCTGCCTGCTTCATTAAGCTTTGTCTTTTGCATGTGATTCATCTGCCGTATAGCGATAAATGTGCAGATGATCAGCACCAGTGCGACAAAATACTGGATCGTCACCAGGCCTTTCCTGAAAAATTCCGCGGCCTTTCCTTTAATGATTTGACCTTTCAATACATCCACCGGTTTAAACTTTGACAAATAAAATGCGGGATAGCTTCCGGAAATAAAAGCCATGAATAATACGATCGCCGCCACCATGAGAAACATATAGGGATTAAACAGAGACCCGATTGTAAAAGATTTATCTGCCAGCCGGTTAAAGGGCTGAAGAAATAAGATAACCAGGATCGTCGCCATTAGCAATGAGCCTAATGTCATTACTAAAGATTCCAGGAAGAATTGTTTAGCGATTTCCCGGCGATTGCTGCCTAATGATTTTCGCAAGCCTACTTCTTTAGCTCTTTTTGCTGAGCGTGCCGTTGCCAGGTTCATGTAATTAATGCAGGCGATAAGAATTATAAGAATGGCGATAGCGCTGAAGACGGCCAGGTATTTTTTATCTCCTTTAATACCACTTTCCCATAATACTTTCTGATCAAAATGCAGGTCAGACATTTTTGTCATAAATGCATTAAACTTCCAGCCGGCTGATACCGCACCTGAATCTGACAGTATCATCTGGTCAGCTAGTTTTTTTAATTCCTTTTCAATAGGCTTTATATCCGTTCCTTTTTTCAGCACCACATAGTTTTCAAAAAACCCGATTTCACGCCCAAACCTTGTACCTTCCATAAAATCATTAAAATTTTCATGAACCGCCCTCAGCGCATTTACGTTTAAAATATACAAAGGTTTAAAATGGGAGTTCGAAGGATAATCTCTGTAAACCCCTGTAACCATTACATCAATTTCCCGATCATTGGTGCCCCAAAAATGTTTGACTGATACTACCTGGCCGATTGGATCGTTTTTCCCAAATAAATTTTTTGCACCGGTCTCACTTATCACCATGCTGTTATAGTGCTCAAACATCTTCGCCCTGTTTCCCTTTACCAAATCAAAATTCAGCACTTCATCAAAACCCGGTTCCGCCCATTTGATCTCTTCCGTAAGAATGATCCTGTCTTTTGCTTTATAGTTAAGAGAGGTGGGATATCCTATATAACATATCCTTGCAGCATGCGTTACTTCTGTCCTTTTATCTTTTAAGTCTTTAACCCAAAAGCCGGGCGAATCGGTATTGTCAAAGGACCGGCCATCATTGTTGGCCCAGGTACTGCCGATACGATACGTGTCATTATAATAAGGATGCATCACATCGTATCGCAGTTCATCACTTATATAGAGAAAGATCAGGATAGAACTGGCAATCCCCAATGCCAGGCCAAACATATTGAGAAAAGAAAAAAGCATTTGCCGGCGGAAATTGCGTAATGCAATCAGGAAAAAATTACGGAGCATAACAGAGGTATTAATAGAAAGGAAATTACACCGGCTCACTATCCTGTTCCTACCGCACCGATAAGTTCGGTATTCTTTTAACCCTGCTTTGTTAAGGATAATAAAATAGAATGTGAACCCCTTTTATTGGCCCCTGAATCACCCTCTTTGCTGCCTGGAGACCTGTTGCTCGTCTTTTTTAAATTGCGAAGGAGTAATTCCTGTCACTTTTTTAAACACATCATTAAAGGCGGATAGTGAATTGAATCCCGCATCGTATGCAATGGATGCGATCTTTTGGTTGGAATATTCCGGATCAAGCAATATTCTTTTTGCTTCATTCACCCGGTATTGATTTATATAATCATAAAAAGATTGCCCGGCCCTTTCATTCAATACCTGCGAAAGGCAATGCCGGTTAGTATTGGATAGTCCGGCCAGTTTATCAATAGTGATCTCCGGGTCAAGAAATATTTTCTGTTCCTGCATTAACTGTTCGAGTGCGGTTAATACACGGCTGGCTTCTTCTTCCTTTAAACCAGTATTGGCGTATTTCTCGGCCCGCTTGTGAATAATCAATTTAGGCGGGATCGGTACAACGGGAACTGTCCTTGATTGCAAATCATCTGTGAAAACTGCAGAAAATAAAACCGGTTTATTGATAGCTTCATAACTGATCCAGTAAATAAAAATGCTCAGCGAGACAAACCCCCAACGTACGATTTGCAGGTGCGGGTAATAGCGATACATAAAATAAAGTAGCAGCGAAATAACCGTACAAACAAAAAATGATCCCACGATAAATTTTCTCAACCACTGTATCCTCAACTGTCCTGTATTGGAAAAATACCCTTTCATACGGCCGCAATGCTGTCGCCATTCAGACAATGCGAAGTAATGATAAGTCAGTAAACTTATTATTTGTATAACGGCCCCGCTTACACCATAAAACAAAAACTGTATCCAGCCTGGTAAATAATAACGGGCGGCTGAAAAAGTAAAGACGGCTATAAAAACAAAGGGGATAACATGCAGGGCGTCACGGGTTGGCTGAGATCTTCGCTGGTGCAGAATATTTTTCGTGAATAAATAAATCAGTGGTCCGTACAAAAGAGGCAACTTGTAAGAGAGCAAATAATATGGCATTATATTTTCCATCAACCATACCTTACTCATTACTTTAAGCAAAACCTGCGCTATCATTACCAGCAGGTAAGTGACCAGGAAACCATAACCGGCCTGGTGTGATCTTTTTTTAATTAGCAGTATTGATAGCAGGAAGCCTTGCAGACCGCCGAATAATAAAAGAAAAATATTTACCTGGTTGGACATGCCGCCGCCATTTCGAAAAAGTTCGGCATTAATTAACAACGATAAAAGAGAATTTGGATGAACGGCATGGAGCTATCAGGCCAGGTAGGCCCCCTTTATCGTATCTCCATCTACTTCCACAAATATATGCTCCTGCAAAGTAGTAGCGATAGAAAGGCCTACGTAGTCAGAGTGAACGGGAAAAGAATTATGACTGCGTTCCACCAATACCAGCGATTGTATCTTTTTGGGATGATAATCAAGGAAAGGCTTTAAGGAATAGAGCAATGTTTTACCGCTGTTGGCTACATCATCGATAATAAGGATGACCTTATCATTAAAGTCGAAAGTTTTACTAAGAATAATTTCCGCGGGCATGCGTTTATCCAGCGTAATGGTTAGCAAGTCAGTCTTAACATCCGCTATTTCGCCTATCATTCGTTGTATATTCCGGGCCACCACGCTCCCACTTTCCCGGATGCCCACGAGTATCAGCTCTGTCTCGTCCTGGTTATTTTCCATCACTTCCAGGGCCATGCGGCGCATTTTCTGTTCCGCCACCGCCTGGTTGAGTATATATTTTTTCTCGACGGTTGTCATATAAACATATTTGAGTCATTAAAATACAACCCGTAAATTAGCGATTGTATTTAAACACTATGCAAATAGCCCAACAAATTTTATTCATCCTTCTCAGCGTCATTGCTATTGCACTATTTACCAAAAAGGCGAAAGAAATCGTCCGCAATATAAAGCTGGGGCGGGATGAAACGATAAATGACAACCGGGCGCAGCGCTGGAAAAATCTGTTGCTTTTGGCTTTTGGCCAAAAGAAAATGTTCCGCAATCCGTTGGTAGCTGTATTACATTTTTTCGTGTATGCTGGTTTTATTATTATCAATATCGAGGTACTGGAAATTGTACTCGATGGTATTTTTGGAACACATCGATTATTTGCGCCGTTTCTTGGTGGCTTCTATTCATTCCTGATCAATTCTTTTGAAATATTAGCCATACTGGTATTGCTGGGATGTTTGATTTTCCTTATCCGCAGGAATATTATCAAACTCAAACGGTTTATCAGCAAAGACCTGGATGGATGGCCTCGCAGTGATGCTAATTATATCCTGGTAACAGAGATTGTTTTGATGGCCCTTTTCCTTACACTCAATGCCAGTGATACAGTATTACAAACAAGGGGTGTTGACCATTATTCGGCACATCCCACCGGAAATTTTATTTTTTCGCAATACCTGCATCCGCTGTTGAATGGAATGAGCAATCATGGATTGCTGATGATCGAAAGAGCCTGCTGGTGGCTGCATATCGTCGGCATTTTCGCTTTTTTGAATTATTTACCTTATTCCAAACATTTGCATATCATTCTTGCTTTTCCAAATACCTGGTATGGAAGATTACAACCTCTGGGTAAGATGGAGAATATGCCGGCTATCCAGAACGAAGTACTTTATGCTATGCAACCGGAACTGGCGCCAACCAATGCAGAAGTTCCAAAAAAATTCGGCGCTAAAGATATCGCCGATCTCAGTTGGAAGAATTTGCTGGATGCTTATAGCTGTACAGAATGTGGCCGCTGTTCCGCCGCCTGCCCGGCTAATACCACGGGCAAATTATTATCGCCAAGAAAGATCATGATGGACACCAGGGACCGGATGGAAGAAGTGGGAAAGAACATCAATAAGAACGGAGAATTTAAAGATGATAGTAAAAGTTTGTTGCATGATTATATCTCCGTAGAAGAACTTCGTGCCTGTACCACCTGCAACGCCTGTGTACAGGAATGCCCTGTCAGCATCAGCCCGCTGGATATTATTTTACAGTTGCGCCGCTATCTTGTCATGGAAGAAAGCAATTCTCCCCAGGAATGGGCCGCTATGTTTGGCAATGTAGAAAATAATTTTGCTCCCTGGAAATTCTCGCCCGATGAGAGGGATAAGTGGACGGAAGAAGTATAAATAACTTCTCAATAGTTTCAAATCATAGTAAAATAATAAATGGAATTGTACATTCGCCGGATTATGCGCCTGCGATTAAGTTAACAATTCATCATGAGCATTATCACCCGGAAGACCCGATTCTACTTTCTTTCCTTTCTTAAACATGACTTCAAAGCCAGCATAACGGTTTTTTTTGTTGCCTTACCCCTTTGCCTTGGGATTTCTTTGGCCTCCAGTGCGCCTCTTTACTCCGGTTTAATATCCGGTATTGTTGCCGGACTGGTCGTAGGTCTTATCAGTAAATCGCATATCAGTGTAAGCGGACCCGCAGCCGGTTTAACAGCCATTTGCGCCGCAGCCATCATCGAACTAGGGAGTATTGAAGTTTTCTTTTTATCAGTAGCCTTAGCAGGATTAATCCAGGTGCTGCTGGGAGTTTTTAAACTAGGAGGGTTTACTCATTTTATTCCTTCTACCGTGATAAAAGGAATGCTGGCGGCTATAGGTATTATTCTAATTTCCAAACAGGTCCCTTTATTATTAGGATATGATAAAGCGGATTTCTGGACAAAAGAATTATTCAATGTTTTTTCATTAGACCACGGATTTGAGCATGTAAAAAATATCTATACGCAAAGTTCTGCGGGCGCAGTGGTGATTGCATTGTCTTCCTTAGGTTTATTGATAGTTTGGAAAAAAACATTGGCAAAAAAGATACCCTTCTTACCAACATCATTTGTTTTAGTACTATTCGGCATACTGATGGCATTATTATTTAAGAACATACCGGCGCTGACTTTACAAGAATCGCAATTTGTCAATATCCCCGCTGACATGTTCTCGGAAATTAAATTACCCGATTATCATTCTGTTTTTACGAACGCTGCCATCTGGAAAAACGCTGTCGTCATTTGTATCGTGGCTTGTCTGGAAACCTTATTAAGTATCGAAGCTGTTGACAAAATAGATCCCTATAACCGGATCACTCCGCAAAACCGGGAACTGATAGCACAGGGAACAGGCAATTTCATTAGCGGATTGTTGGGTGGCTTACCTATTACTGCCGTTATAGTCCGTAGTTCCGCCAATGCAGAAGCAGGTGCAAGAACAAAGTTGTCCGGCATATTTCATGGATTATGGCTTTTCGTATTTGCATTCTTTGCAGCTTTCCTGCTGAATTTAATTCCTTACTGCGTATTGGCGGTTATCCTGGTGAGAACCGGGTATAACCTGGCAAAGCCTAAAATGATCCGCTCGGTCTATAAACTGGGAAGAGAACAGTTTATGCCATTTCTCGTTACCGTGATCGCTATTTTATTCAGTGACCTGTTAATTGGGGTCGGCATCGGCGTAGCTTATGCCGCTTATTATATTTTTAAAAATACTTACAAGGCCGGTTTTACACTACAAAAGAAAAATGAAGGGCATTCCAATCACTATTACTTCAGGCTGGCTATCAATGTCAGCTTTATCAATAAGAAAAAACTAAAAGATGAATTGGAAAAAATACCTGACTATTCTATTGTAGATATTGACGGAACCCATAGTGTTTATATTGATTACGACGTAATAGAAGTCATCAATGAATTCAAAGCCAAGGCACATCATAAACATATCGAACTACATTTGCAGGGCATCCGGGATGTAGAAACGATCGGGGCGCATTAAATAGAAATAAAATGACTATTGCTTCATTTCCTTTCCAAACCTTCAGTTGGTCTTCCGTTCCCAAAACAGAACATACAGGCGAAACTGGCATGGCTTACTGGCAAACCAAAATGCTGAATGACATTCGTGTTCGGTTAGTGGAATACACACCGGGATATAAAGCTGATCATTGGTGCAAAAAAGGCCATGTACTTTATTGTTTTGAAGGAGAAATGGAAACGGAACTGGAAGATGGCCGTATTATGCCACTCACTGCGGGAATGTGCTACCTGGTGGGAGACAATAATGAAGCACATCGTTCTTCCACCAAATCAGGCTGCAAACTTTTTATCGTTGATTAGCGGAGCAAAAATTAACATAGCTATGTCAACAATAGCTTGCTAAGAGAATGCAGAATTGGGAGAATAATTACACAACAATATTTTTCATCAATTGTTATATTAAGCGACCATGAAACGAAGAGATTTTTTAACCACAATCGCAGGAGTATCAGCCATGAGCGGATTAGGAGCCTTAAAAAAATTTACGGATGATCTGAATGAGCAGGATGAAAAAATGCCGGTGTTATTTATCGGGCACGGATCACCGATGAATGGAATTGAAAATAATGAGTTCAGCCAGCAATGGGAGAAAATGGGTAAAGAACTTCGTAAACCTAAAGCCGTCCTTGTTGTATCAGCACACTGGCTTACCAATGGTACGCATATCACCGCCATGGATCACCCGAAAACTATTCATGATTTTGGAGGTTTTCCCCAGGAATTGTTTGCAGTGCAATATCCTGCTCCCGGCGATATTCAACTAGCCAACGAAACAAAACAATTGATCAGCTCAACCAATGTCGGCCTGGATCATGATTGGGGCCTGGATCACGGTGCATGGACCGTGGTTCGGCGGATGTATCCGGATGCAAACATTCCCGTATTGCAATTAAGTATTGATTACAGCAAACCGGCTTCTTATCATTATGCTCTCTCCAAAGAGTTAGCGGCTTTGCGCAAGAAAGGCGTATTGATCATTGGCAGTGGGAATATGGTGCACAACCTGCGAATGGTGGCATGGAATAAAATGAATGAGCCCAATTACGGCTATGATTGGGCCATTGAAATGCATGAACTTTTTAAAAAGAAGATCACGGATGGAGATCATCAGTCTTTGATCAACTATGAAACATTGAGTAAATCAGCCAAACTCGCTATTCCAACACCGGATCATTACTACCCTTTGCTTTATACCTTAGGTTTGCAGGAGAAAAATGAACAGCCTGTTTTCTTTAATGATAAGCTGGTAGCCGGATCATTAAATATGACCTCGGTGAAATTCGGGTAGATACTGGTTTACATTCTTTCATCAGCGCTTGGGCCATACATACCTGGTACGGGAACATCCAGCAAACGAAGAAACACCGATAATTGTCCCCGGTGATGTATCTGGTGGCTAAATCCCCAGCCACGTACCGCCACTTTTTTGGGAATTTGAAACATTACCTGTTCGCCTTTTCTTACCGTCCATATATTATTGAAGTCGTCATCACTCATCGCAGACAAATCATTGATAGCCGCATCAAGATTCGTTTGAAAAAGCTGCAACAATTCTTCCTGCGAAGCAGCAACCTGCTGTTTGAAATTGAAATCCTTCATAAAATCAAAATCATCAATATGCCGGATGTTTGAT
This sequence comes from Chitinophagaceae bacterium, assembly GCA_040007815.1. Taxonomy (GTDB): domain Bacteria; phylum Bacteroidota; class Bacteroidia; order Chitinophagales; family Chitinophagaceae; genus Terrimonas_B. Next base: position 356,449 of record JBDTUH010000002.1, on the reverse strand, counting down.
ATCCATTTCAGGGTTTCGGCGATATGGGTGGCCAACCTTCCAAGAGACATGGACTTTTCATGCGGTCTCCAGTCTTTCTTATCCATCGGCACTCTTTCTAATATCTTTTTCGTTAAAGATGTTTCATGTTTTAACTCAGCGATAAAAGCGTCTATGGCAGCCATGTTTTTAATTTTAATATCACAAAAATTATTGCAAAAATTTTAGCCCGAAAGTAAAATGTTCTTCACTCTTCATCCCGGATGTTTGTCCTTATGGGTTATCTTTTCTATTCCTTCTTCTATCTTATCCATATGCCCTTCAAACTTCTTTGTTACTTCTTCCGGATGATCCAATTGGTGGGCGGCTCCTTTTTTCCGCCACATCTTCCAAATTTGTATAAGAGCTGTAAGGGTAAAAATCCCGCCGATTACCCAATTCAGGACATGCTGGTTATTATTGATCTTATCCGCAATGATTTGCCCGCCAAAAATAAAAAGGAGGTTGCCGATAAAAGTACCAAGGCCAATACCAATGATGTATATATTGTAATGGTCATTGCGGGGCAATAATATCTTTTTAGTGAACAACACGGTGCTCCAGCCAAACCAGAAAGGTATTTGCACAGGATTCACGGCACTCATGGTAAACCCCAATAGTATGTTAGGCATGTTACTGCTGAGAATAATATTTTTTCCCACCGAAGGATGAAGTGCCGCATAAAAACTCGTAGCAGCAAGGGCCAGCACAACGATCAGTGTCACCCATTCCAGTATGCGAAATATCTTTTCTTGTTTTCTGACCCAATCCATCGCCACCAGTGAAAGACGTACATAAATAATTTCGGCGGTCAGGGATCCTATGGAAAAAAGTATAGCAGCATAAATTCCATCGGAGACAGATATCTGCATCGCCGCGACATTCAAGGTACCCAGGGGAAGAGATCCGAGGAAACTGACAAGCATGCCGGTAAAGAAAATTTTCAGCAAGGGGTGCATAAAACGAAAATACGAAGAGAAGACCGAAAGTCAGGAAGACCGAAGTTCGCAGGAATCACCATACTATCTTGAAATGGCTCCCGACTTCCTGACTTTCCGTCTCCCCGACTTCTAATCATATTTCTCCAGCATCTTAAAATGTTCGCTTGATTTTTTTAAAAAGTCCCAGCCTCTTTTGAACGACCAGTAAGGAACGCCGTTCTTATGATTATGCCGGCTGATCCTGTACAAGGCCCTCCAATGAGTAAGCAAAACTCCATAAGCTTTCCATAAACTCATCCCGCAATCATAAATATGATTGGGTTCAGCGCCACAACCGTTGAATTCAAGGATCAGGAAATTCTTTCCCTGCTTCAGGTCTTCGATAGATGTCGTTTTAATATCATAGCGGCCATAGAAAAACTTATCCGTGTAATGACTCAATTCATCAAATACTTTGTGGAGGTTTTCATCAATCTCTTTATGCAGGTTGGTGAAATGAGCGCCGCGGTTATGGTTGCCGGCGTATGATAAAAAAAATATTTCGCCTTCAGGGATTACCCTTTCAAACCGGTGTCCATGGCGGTGTTCCATTTCCTCCATCCTGAATTTCGCCCGGGGATGTCTTTCGATCAGTTCTTTTAAATTAAAAGAACCATTTCCCTTTACATGCAGTAATTCTTTGTCAATAAATCCACTTACAGTTCCTTTTTGCTGATCCGGATAACGATAATAAAATACACTGACCTCCACCGGCAATTCTATAAGATCCTGTACGATATATTCAACGGGTATTCTTTCATGGTATTTGATAAGCTGGTCTTCCGTTTCAATTTTCCGAAACAATATACCCTTCATTCCTACATCCGGTTTTACAATAAAAGGATACTCAAAACCAGCTTCCGTAATTTTCCTTTTCACTTCTTCATAAGGCAGGTCATGCATAATATAGATCGTGCGTGGCACCAGATGAGGAGGCAACTGGTCATACATTTCTTTTTTTCCCTCACCTTCAAAACCACCAAAAGTAATCGTAGGATTAGACGAACTGAAAAACCACATAGACCTGCTTCGCAAACAATACCAGAACCAAACAGGACTGATGGGTGCATACAGCACATAAAAATTCCACAATTCCCAACTAACTAAACGCTTAAAAAAATTCCTCATTCTTATCAATATAAACAAAAATAGATATTGAATTCATTATTAGGCAATTTATTCAATTAGACCTACATTTAATTAAAACCAGCTGCCATGAGATTAATCATTATCCTGTGTGTTATTTTTCTCAGCCTTTTTTCAATAGTAACACCCGTCAGGTCAGCCACTACATCTTCTTCATCCACTACAGTAATTCCGGATGGATATTTATTCAAAAAGATGGCTACCCTAAAAATCAAAGACATTCAGAAGATAGCCGGAAGAAAGTTAACGCTAAAAGAGAAAATCGGTTTTATCATTCTCAAACATAAAATAAAACATCAGTCAAAAAAAAATCAGAAGCAAGGCGATGCTGCATTCATTTTAGGGATCGCAGGTTTAGGATTATTTATAATCGGCCTTTTTGTTCCTGTACTTCTTTTAGGTTCTCTTGTAGCCGCAATCGCCGCAGTGGTAACGGGCTCGGTAGCCAAAGATCCCTCCAATAAAAAAGCACATGCGGGTAAACTATTGGGATGGATAACACTTGGCTTATTAGCATTGCTATTAATACTTGCCGCCATTGTAGTAGCCGCCTGGGTATAGATATATCATAAATAAAGCCACTCCCACACTTTATTTATTTCGTATTATTGTCATGAAAAAGGAATCAGTTTCATGAATATCAGAACAGCAGCGGAATTATTCGCCAATGGAGAAAGCCCTGAAATACTATTCTGGGTGGGCTGTGCCGGCAGCTTTGATCAGCGGGCGCAAAAGATCACCAAAGCTTTTGTCACTATCTTAAATAAAGTCGGAATCAATTACGCTATTCTTGGTAAAGAAGAAATGTGTACCGGCGATCCGGTTCGCAGAGCGGGCAATGAGTTCATGTTCCAGATGATGGCTTACCAGAATATACAGGTATTGAACAATTATGGCATTAAAAAAATTGTTACGGCCTGTCCTCATTGTTTCAATACCATTAAGAATGAATATCCTGAACTGGGTGGAAACTATGAAGTGATACACCACACGGTTTTTTTGCAACAACTGATCGACGAAGGAAAAATAAAATTAAAGGAGGGTGGCGCTTTTAAAGGCAAAAAGATTGTTTACCATGATAGTTGCTATTTAGGCCGGGCGAATAATATCTATGAAGCGCCACGAAAAGTACTGGAAGCATTGGATGCTGAACTGGTGGAAATGAAAAGATGCCGTAGCAACGGTTTGTGTTGCGGTGCAGGTGGCGCCCAAATGTTCAAAGAAGAAGAAAAAGGAATTACAAGGATCAATATCGAACGCAGTCATGAAGCGATTGAAACCGGTGCCTCTATTGTTGCAGCGGCCTGTCCTTTTTGCAATACGATGATGACGGATGGGGTGAAGCTGGCGGAGAAGGAAGATACAGTGAGGGTAATGGATATAGCTGAATTGGTAGCCCAATCTTTGTAAGTCATAATAAAGGTTTAATAAATTTTCACACTTGCCTTCACTGAATTTTATGCTGTAATTTAGCAGCATGAAACTGGACTATAAACATCTCCTCGACGATAATTTTCATCCTGATTCAAGAGTATGGATCTATCAATCCAGCCGGGTTTTTTCCCTGCAGGAAGCACTTGAAATAGAAGAACTTCTCAATGATTTTGCCACAAACTGGAAAAGTCATGGTACTCCCGTAAAAGGAGCGGCTTATTTATTTTTCGGTCAGTTCATAGTATTGATAGCTGACGAAACAGCCACCGGCGTCAGCGGCTGTAGCACCGATAGCTCTGTTAGACTGATAAAAGACATTGAGCAGAGATTTGCGGTGAATATGTTTGACAGAACCACTTTTGCCTTTGTAGTAAAAGAAAAAGTCCAATTATTACCTCTTTCGCAATTGCAGTATGCTGTTGACAATGGATTTATCAGCACCGATACTTTATACTTCAATAACCTGGTGCAAACAAAGGAGGAATTGGAAAACAAGTGGATCATTCCCATAAAAGATAGCTGGCTTACAAGAAAGGTTTCGTTTTCAGATGTTGTGTAGCGAATCCGAATTGGTATAGCTTACATCGGTTTACCATCATTTTACCCGGCTTTATCCGCTATTCCCCGGGGAATTCTCTTTTCTAAACCAAAGTCTGCTGACAGACTGTCACAATCTCCATATTAGATAGTATATTTGCCTCCCGAATTTTATCGGGACAAATTTTCGAGGTATGCTTGATTTGGCGACAGATAAAGTGCATGATGAAACTAAGCAGGGGGAAGCCTTTGCCCCTTTTATAGTGGACCCAACTGTTTATCGAAAAAGGTTTTATATAGAAAGTTATGGCTGCGCCATGAATTTCGCGGATAGTGAGGTAGTGGCTTCTATTTTACACAAAGAGGGTTTTGGCGCCACTAAAAATGTAGAAGAAGCCGACCTGATATTCGTCAACACCTGCTCTATCCGTGAAAAGGCGGAACAAACGGTTCGCAAGAGGCTTACCGAATTTCGCAAACTAAAGAAAGCCAGGCCCGGTACTTTGGTAGGTGTATTGGGTTGTATGGCGGAAAGGCTGAAGTCAAAATTCCTGGAAGAAGAAAAATTAGTAGATATAGTGGTCGGGCCGGATGCTTATCGGTCATTACCGGGCCTGGTGGAAGAAGCCGAAGGCGGTCAAAAAGCGATCAATGTTTTATTGAGCCGTGATGAAACTTATGCCGATATCTCTCCGATCCGTTTGAACAGTAACGGTATTTCCGCCTTTGTCAGTATCATGCGGGGTTGCAACAATATGTGCTCGTTTTGCGTGGTGCCCTTCACGAGAGGTAGGGAAAGAAGCCGTGATGCTGAAAGTATTATTAATGAATGCAGGGAACTTTTTGAAAATGGATACAGGGAAGTAACCTTGTTGGGACAGAATGTAGACTCTTATCACTATTATGCAGACAACGACAAGCAACAGGCCATTGGCGATGAGCAATTGGCAACAGGCAACGACAACTCCGAAAAAGGTATCGCGGTTACTTTCGCCAGGTTGTTAGAAAAAGTAGCGCTTATTTCACCTTTATTAAGAGTTCGTTTCTCTACGTCCCATCCAAAAGATATTACGGACGAAGTATTGCACACTATCGCTAAGTATAAAAATATTTGCAAATACATTCACCTTCCTGTGCAAAGTGGAAGTAGCAGGATATTGCAGATGATGAACAGGACTTATACCCGGGAATGGTATATGGCCAAAGTAGATCGCATCAGGGAATTGATTCCGGGTTGTGGGATCAGCAGTGATATTATTGCCGGATTCTGTACCGAGACGGAAGAAGATCATCATGATACATTAAGTATTATGGAATATTCGAACTATGATTATTCTTATATGTTCTTTTATAGCGAACGGCCCGGTACGTTGGCGCAGCGACGATACAAGGACGATGTTTCTGAAGAGGTAAAGAAAAGAAGACTGGCGGAAATAGTTGAGACGCAGAACCGGCTTTCACTGGAAAGTAATAAAAAAGATATAGGAAAGACTTTTGAAATTTTAATTGAAGGTGACAGTAAGAAAAGTGATACCGATTGGATGGGAAGAAGTTCGCAAGGGAAAGTGGTTGTTTTCCCGAAAGAAAATTATAGCCTGGAGAAAGGCGATTACGTAAAAGTAAAAGCGAATGATTGTACACAGGGAACATTACTGGGCAAGATTGTCCAATAGGTTTTACGGTTCTTATAAAAAATAAAGCTTCTAAAATCCAAATCTACTCCCTAATAGTAAAAGGAACAGCAGACATAAATTTATGGACATTCAATCAATAAAAAATCGTTTTGGTATCATTGGGAACTCACCTGCGCTGAACTATGCGTTGCAGGTGGCTGTACAGGTTGCTAATACGGATCTCACGGTTTTGATCAATGGAGAAAGCGGTGTAGGTAAAGAAAATTTTTCGATCATCATTCATTCATTATCTAACCGGAAACATAATCCTTTTATCGCCGTCAATTGCGGGGCTATCCCGGAAGGAACCATCGATTCTGAATTATTCGGTCATGAAAAAGGATCTTTTACCGGCGCAGTGGATTCGCGAAAAGGATATTTTGAAACGGTAAACGGCGGAACTATTTTCCTGGATGAGATCGGTGAATTGCCTCTTGGAACACAAGCCCGGCTACTACGTGTTTTAGAAGCGGGTGAATACATCCGTGTGGGTTCAAGCAAAACGCAGAAGACAGATGTAAGAGTGATCGCGGCAACCAATAAAGACCTCCTGCAATTAGTACAACAAGGTAAGTTCAGGGAAGATCTTTATTATCGTTTAAGTACGGTTCCTATCCGGGTTCCCGCCTTACATGACCGGAAAGAAGATATTCATTTATTATTCCGCAAATTCGCAGCGGACTTTGCTGATAAATACAAAACAGCTTCCGTTCAACTAGATGAAGAAGCGAAAAACCTGTTAATTAATTATCCCTGGCCCGGCAATGTGCGGGAATTGAAGAATATTGCAGAGCAGATATCAGTTCTTTCGCAGGATAAAAACATAACGGCTAAAGATCTCAGTAAATTTTTACAACCCTATTCCAACAACCGGTTACCGGCGTTAACAACACAACACGGGACATCACAGGATTTCGGAAATGAAAGAGAGATGTTATACAAACTTTTTTTTGATATGAAGAAAGATGTAACAGAGCTCAAGCGGATGTTCCTGGAAGTATTGCAAAACCCGGCCGTGGCGACAAAGGATCATGCTTTTATTAATGAGCTGAAGGAACTGAAGTCGAACGATACCATTCAACCATTCCTGGTTCCGCAGGTACAACATGCGCCGCAGACTTTGCAGCCTGTGCCTATGTCTATCGGGATGAATAATGATATTCATGATCATGAAGAGGTGGAGGAAAGTCTGAATATTATGGACAAGGAAAAAGAACTGATCATAAAAGCATTGAAAAAACATAAGAGCAAAAGGAAAGACGCGGCATTGGATCTTGGCATCAGTGAAAGAACACTTTACAGGAAACTGAAGGAATATGATATCGATGAATAAAATACGGAGGGAAAAGTCAGAAGTCGGAAGTCAGAAGTCGGAAAGACCCTACCTGCAAAACCTACTTTACTCTTTATATTTTGCTTTTACCGCAGGAGCTTTGTTTATAATAGCTACTACAAACAGCAGTTGTAATATTTACAAATTCCGGGATATTTCTATACCGGATAGCATTAAAACAGTTAAGGTAAATTTTATTGAGAACAGGGCGACATATGTAAACCCTCAACTCAGCCCGCGCCTCACCGATAAGTTGCGCCAAAAGATCGTCAGCCAGACAAGACTGTCACAAACCAATAATGATAATGCCGATTGGGATATCAAAGGATATATCTCTAATTATTCATCCAGCACCTCCGGTATATCGCAGCAACAGGTAGCCACCAACAGGTTGACGGTTACGGTTCACATTACGCTCAATGATCAAAAAGCCAACAAAAGCCAGGACTATGATGTCAGCCGCAATTTTGAATACGGCGCATCAAAGTCATTGACACAGGCCGAAGCGGAACTAGCTGACGAAATACTCCGCGGTCTTTCGGATGATATTTTCAACCGTATTTTTTCTAACTGGTAAGCTATCGTCCACTAAAAAAACCGGTTCCTGGTCAATATAATCGGTATTCCTCTTAACTTGTGGTCATGAACTTTACTGTCAATGAAATAACCAACTCGATTGCAGGTAAACCTTCATTGAGCGAATGCAGTACGGATGAACTGCGACAATTAGCCAGTCAATATCCATTTTTCGGACCTGCCCAATTTCTTTATGTAAAAAAATTAAAAGAAGCAGATTCCTGGCAGTTAAAAGAACAAATTCAAAAAGCGTCGCTCTATTTTCAAAACCCTCTTTGGCTTAATCATTTGCTGAACAGCACTGCTGCGGCACCACTTGCTGTTGCAATAAAAGGAGAATTTATTACTGATCCGACAGCAGAAATGGAAGTCCCGGTTACGCATGAAATAACCGTCGATCGCTTTAAAAATACCAACGATGCGCCATTTAGTGCTCCTGTTATAAAAGATGAAGAGTTTATTCCGGAACCTGCAACAGAAATGAAAACCCCTGTTATACATGAAGAAATTGCCAATCAGTTGCCAAATACCACCGCTGAAACCCCGGTGTATGTTGCTATAAAAGAAGAAGAATCTGTTCCAGAACCGGTACCTGAAGTGGAAGCCCCTGTTATACATGAAGAAATTTCCGATCAGTCGCCAGATACCAGCGCTGAAGTCCCGGTTACCGAGATAAACAAAGGAGAATTTATTCCGAAACTGGTAGCAGAAATGGAAACCCCTTTTACGCATGAAGAAGTGGTTGATCAAACAAGTCATACAAGGGGACCTGAGCTAACAGAAACAGAAAGCCAAACTGAACAGGATCAAACTGAACCATCGCTTGAAATGCGAAAATTCAAATTTGAACCTATTGATGTTTCAAAAACAACCTTGACATTTGAACCCTATCATACGATCGACTATTTCGCTTCCCAGGGAATACAACCCAAACTGGAAGAAAAACCCAGGGACCAATTTAGCCGGCAATTAAAAAGTTTTACCGAATGGCTAAAAGTGATGAAAAAGCTGCCTGTTACAGAAATAGCGGCTGCGGTAAGCGTAGTGGACGAGAAAAAAGTTGAAAAAATGGCTGAACTATCTATCAACGACCGGGAAGTAGTAACGGAAGCCATGGCGGAAGTATGGGAAAAGCAGGGAAACCTGGTCAAAGCGAAGGAAACTTACGAGAAATTAAGTTTGCTTAATCCCGGCAAAAGCTCTTATTTTGCAGCCAAAATCGAACAATTAAAGAATTTGTGACATGACTATTTTATTTGTGATATTGATCATTATTGCGTGTGTGGTACTGGGTCTTATAGTATTGATTCAAAACCCCAAAGGTGGTGGTTTATCCGGAAGTTTTGGTGGGTTCAGCAACCAGTTAATGGGTGTAAAACAAACTACCGATGTACTGGAAAAAGGAACCTGGGTATTCGCAGCTGTCGTTGGTGCATTGTGCCTGTTTTCATTTTTCTTTATCCCTTCGGGTACGGTAGCGGCCACTCAAACGAATAAGGCTGGCGAAGCACCTGTACCTGCCTCTTCACAGCCTGCTGCTACACCGGGGCAATTACCGGCAAACACGGTGCCGTTGGATTCCTTGGGTAAATAACTATAACATTATAATATTAATGCACCCTGTCGCAAAGACAGGGTTTTTTATTTAATTTGTTTTGCAATAAATCCGTCCTCCGTTGGAAAACGAAAAGTCCATCATGAAAAAGAAAATAGTATCAGGCATAATCGCCTTTCTTATATTAGTCCTTGGTTTTATCGCCTGGAAATTTATTGGGTCAACAATACATGCTCCTGAAAAAAAATTCTTTTATATCAATACAGGAAAAACTTACGACGAGGTTAAAAAAGACCTGTATGATCTTGAAATAATTTCCGGCACTACCTGGTTTAACTGGGCCGCTAAAATGATCGGCTACAATAGTGTGAAACCCGGCCGCTATGAAATAAAAAGGGGAATGAGCCTCGTAAGTCTCGTAAGAATGCTGAAGAATGGGCAACAAACTCCTGTTAATTTTATTATTACCAAAATAAGGACAAAGGAGGTGTTGGCTTCCAGGGTCGGAGCCGTTTTTGAATGTGATTCTGTACAGATGATCCATTTTCTCAATAATGCTGATTCATTGAAACAATATGGACTTGATACTAATACAGTAATGTCCGCCGCTATGCCATTCACGTATACTATCAGGTGGAATACTACAGCCGCCGGTGTTTTCGAACAATTTTACACGGCATATAAAACGTTCTGGACGCCGGAGCGAAAACAAAAGGCTGATAGCTTAGGTCTTAGTCCCGCAGAAGTATCCGCTATTGCATCCATCATAGACGAAGAAACAAATTCAAAAAAAGATAAACCGACGGTCGCCAGCGTTTATCTCAATCGTATAAAAAAAGGAATGCCTTTACAGGCTGATCCGACCTTGAAATTCGCTCTTAGAGATTTTGGATTGAAAAGGATCCTCAATGTACATAAGGATGTTCAATCGGCTTATAATACTTACAGTAACAAAGGGATTCCACCAGGGCCTATTTGTACGCCACAACTGGAAACCATAGATGCGGTACTAAATTCACCAAAAACCGATTATTTATATTTTGTTGCCAATAGTACTTTTGATGGTTCGCATATTTTTACCACCAACTATGCGGAACACATGAAGTTTGCCCGGTTATACCAGCAGGAGTTGAATAAACGAAATATCAAATAAAAAGCATGCACTGGCTGACCCGACTAAAAAGAAGATTCTTGGTTTCTCCGCCCGTGAGCTTCCTGATCAGGAAAAGCAAAAAAATCTTCCTGCCGGGTTTCCAGGGTATTTCCTTGTTTGATGTGATTCGCTTCTTTTTTCTGCAAGCCGGTAAAACAGGTTTTACTGAAAGGGCATCAGCTATTGCTTTCAACTTTACAATGGCGATACCGCCAGCTGTCATCTTCCTGTTTACATTAATTCCCCATTTGCCGATCTCGCAGGCCTTCATCAACCAGATGTTTTCATTGATCAAAGATGTAATGCCCGGTGAAAAAAATAACGGGGGCCTGATAAAGTTTATTTCAGATATCCTGAACAAACCAAGAACAGGTCTTTTATCAACGGGTCTTTTGCTGGCTTTGTTTTTTTCTTCCAACGCTGTAATGGGTGTTATGCGATCCTTTGACAAAAATTATATCGGCTTTACCAAACGAAAAGGCCATCATGAAAGATTTGTAGCGCTTCGGCTTACGCTCATACTTTTTGTACTGCTTTTTATCACTATCCTGGCGCTGATCATGCAGGGCTCGGTTTTAAGATGGCTCGGCGTAACCAATGCATCCTTTATCTGGCTCCTTGACAATTTTCGCTGGATACTGATTATACTCATGTTCTTTTTTTCGATTTCATTTATTTATCGCTACGCCCCTGCCGTTCACAAACGATGGAAATTAGTCAATCCTGGTTCCATTTTAGCCACTTTCCTGATGATTGTTTTTACGGCCGGGTTTTCTTATTGGGTAAGTAATTTTTCTAACTATAATGAACTATATGGCTCTATCAGCACCGTATTGATAATCATGCTGCTTATATATTTCAATTCTCTTGTACTATTGATCGGTTTTGAATTAAATGTAAGTATCAATTCCCTGAAACATCAAGTGGACGAAAGGAATAAAAACCTTGCCGGCGGCAGCCACATTGCATGATTTTTGATGAAATTTGTATGGAACTCTAAATTAATAAGCATGAAAAAAATATTATTTTCAGCCTTTCCGATAGCTGCAATAGCGTTATTAGCGCTTGCGCCTTTCAATGATCCGTTAACGATTGGTTCATCATTGCCAAAACCCGAAGCAAAAATGAAAGATGTTTCCGGAAAGGAAGTTTCTTTTAAAGATGCCACGAAGAAAAACGGTCTGCTGGTCATGTTCAGTTGTAACACCTGCCCGGTTGTTGGCAAATACCAGTCAAGAACGTTGGAGACAGGAAAATTCGCTTTGGATAATGAGATCGGTGTAATAGTTCTTAATTCAAATGAGGCTACAAGGGATGATGGGGAATCCTTTAATGATATGAAACAATATGCTAAGGAGCAGGGATACAAATTTAGCTACGTAGTGGATGATAAGTCTGCCATGGCCGATGCTTTTGGCGCTACCCGTACGCCGGAAGTATTTCTGTTTGATAAAACCGGTAAGCTGGTTTACCATGGCGCTATTGACGATAATGCGAACGGCCCCGACAAAGTTACCCGTCAGCACGCCAAAATCGCCATAGAGGAAATGCTATCGGGAAAACCTGTATCCACTTCTACCACCCGGTTTGTAGGATGCGGAATTAAGCGACTTTAATTGATTCGTAAATCATTTTTTAAGCCTGCACAAAAAAGTGCGGGTTTTTTTTATGGATATCTATGGAAATAAACAGGCTGTGCATCACACTTTCAACCAACCACATTCCATCACTTAAAACCACGCTTATGTTTTCCCACACATTCATCAGCCGCTTCATCGTCATTTGCTTCATGACATTGGTAGGATTTTCCATTGCAAAAAGTATCCAGGCTTCCAGTCCGCTGGGATTGGTTCTGGCTATAATAAGTCTTGGCGCAGGGATTTATTTTATCTATCTGTTACAGCAACTGCATGCAAGCAGGGAACGGGAAGAAACGAATTAATCGGTTTTGTCTAAAAGTACCCTGGCCTGTTTTTCGAGTCCTTCTTCTGGCAGGAATTCTTCTATGAATTTTCTGTAGTTAGTCTTGTTATTTATAAACAGCGTAGCGGGGATGGCACCCGTCCATGCCTGGTCTACACGTGGACAGAAATAGTCGGCATTGGTTTCATCTAACCAATAGGCGGACATTTTTCTTTTTTTTATAAAAGAATTCACTTTTAGTGGATAGTCATCCTGTAAGTCAAGGCTTACAAATACTACCTGCAGTCCTTCTTTTTCGTATTTCGCCTGTAGCTTTTGAAAATGCGGTATCTCTTCAATACAGGGTTTGCAGAAAGTGGCCCAGAAATTAATAATTAATGGCCCTCTGCTTTCAACAATTATTTTTTCAAGATCAGTGATCTTTACTTTTTTTGCCTCCTGTCCGTTAACAGTCAAAGCAAAAAAGAAAGTTACAAGTATGATTAGCGTTCTTATCATTTTAAATTGACTATTGTCCGAAGGACTCCTTTTGGAGAGGATTGACCTTTTTGTGCCTTGCCTCTTGTTTCTTATATTTTGCTCTCATTCTTCCCGTTTAAAACACCACTCTTTTAATAACTCATCATATCTCGAATCTTCTAATCTACGTTGATTATAATGACCAGCCAGTTCTTTTTGACGGTATGCCTCATACAAGGTAACGGCGCAAGCCACACTAATATTGAGCGACTGAATAATACCCGCCTGTGGTATCAGGAAATTTCCATCAGCCATCGCCCTGATTTCTTCACTAACTCCACTATGTTCGTTACCAAAAATCAATGCGATACTTTTGGTGAAATCAAGCTGGTGTAAACTTACGGCATCGCTGCTCAGGTGTGTCGTTAAAATGGATGAATATCGTTTTCTCAGGGATGAAAAACATTCTTCGGCGTTTTCATACTGGTGGATCGTTAGCCATTTCGCCGCACTGGATGAACTCCTTGGTCCCCATTTTTTATGACGGGGTATTTTTGTATTTAAAATATAAATTTCTTCCACGCCCACTGCATCACAGGTTCTCATCACCGCGGAAATATTATGCGGATCAAAAACATTTTCGAGAACTACTGTAATATCGGGCTGTCTTTTATTTAATACCGAAGTGAGTTTTTCTGTACGTTCCGGAGTCATAAAGGATGGGTCTTTAACTTGTATTCCTGCTTAAATTAAGTATATTTATAATTGTTGTAAGTCTTTATATTCCTGACAAAGAAAAACATTTTATGAAGTACTCTCCCGTTCAAAATTACATCAACGGAAAGTTTGTTGATGCTTCTTCTTCCAGGTCGCTTGATATAATTTCGCCGGTAGATGGCAATCCCCTTTCCAAAGTGCCGATGTCAACCGCTACAGATCTCGATGCTGCTGTCAAAGCTGCCAAAGCCGCATTTCCTGCCTGGAGCAAAACGCCTATCAAAGAAAGAGTCCAGGTTTTCTTTCGCTATAAATATTTACTGGAAAAACATCTGAAAGAACTGGCCGAATTGGTGCAGGAAGAAAATGGCAAAACTTTTGGCGAAGCAGTGGCTGAGATTGAAAAAAGTATTGAATTAACGGAGTTTGCTGTCTCCTTGCCACAGTTGGTTACGGGCGAAGTACTGGAAGTAAGCAAAGGAGTGGAATGCAGAACAGAGCATGTGGCGCTCGGAGTCGTTGCTTCTATTGTCCCCTTCAATTTTCCCAGCATGGTTCCCAACTGGACCTTGCCGAATGCCATCGCTTTGGGAAATTGTATGATCATTAAACCATCGGAAAAAGTACCCCTGAGTTGTGGCAGATTAGCGTTGTTGTTAAAAGAAGCCGGTTTGCCTGATGGTGTTTTTAATATTGTAAACGGCGATAGTGAAATTGTTACCGCTATTTGTGATCATCCGGGCATTGAAGCTGTGTCTTTTGTTGGATCTACCAAAGTAGCGAAGATCGTTTACCAACGGGCCACCTCCAGTTATAAAAGATGTTTAGCTCTCGGCGGCGCCAAAAATCATTTGATGGTTTTACCGGATGCTATCCCGGGAATGACGGCGCAGAATGTAGCCGCTTCTATGAGTGGCTGTGCGGGTCAGCGTTGTATGGCGGCTAGCGCCATGGTGGGTGTTGGCAATATTGATCATATTATTGACAAGATATGCGAAGAAGCTAAAAAGATAGTCCCCGGAGAAAACCTGGGAGCCGTTATCAATAAAGCATCGCAGGAGCGGATTGAAAAATATATAACCGAAGCGGAAGAGCAGGGAGCGAAAATTTTAGTGGATGGAAGAAATACAAAAGTGAAAGGAAAAGAGAATGGGACCTATGTTGGGCCAACTGTGATTGATCATGTAAAACCGGATATGTCGGTGGCAACAGAAGAAATATTCGGACCTGTAATATCCATCATGCGGACCAATACCGTGGATGAAGCATTAGCGATTGAAAATGCGAATCCTTATGGCAATGCCGCATCTGTATTTACCCAGAATGGAGGCATGGCCAGGTACATCATTGATAGAGCAAGTGCCGGTATGATTGGGGTGAATGTAGGGGTACCTGTACCAAGAGAACCTTTCTCTTTTGGAGGATGGAACGAAAGTAAGTTTGGTGTGGGTGATATTACTGGTAAAAGCTCCATTGAATTTTGGACCAAGCTGAAAAAATCAACTACTAAATGGAACCCTGAGGCAGGGGTGAACTGGATGTCTTAGCACACGGATGACACGGGTTGGACGGATGAACACGGATTTTTCTGCTTCGCATAAATGAGATATTGACACATTAAGGATGACGAAACACGAAGAGATTACTGAGAAAATTATTCAGGCTTTTTTATAAAGTATACAACACACTCGGTTATGGCTTTTTAGAAAAGGTGTATTTAAATGCGATGCACATTGAGTTAGCAGCAATGGGTTTAAAAACTGAAAAAGAGAAAAGAATTTTAGTTTATTATTTTGGAAACATTGTTGGAGGCTACAACTCTGACCTGATTGTTGAGCAGGTTGTTGCAGTAGAATTAAAAGCGATCGAAGTTTTGGTTGAAGACAATGAACACCAATTGATCAACTATTTGAAAGCAACAAATATAGAAGTAGGTTTATTACTGAATTTTGGCAAGAAGCCACAAGTGAAAAGAAAAATATTTGACAATGATAAAAGCCCATGTTGAAGTGAAGAGTAAGTACACCATCAACACGGTTGGATAAATTTTATTCATATAAGAAATGAATACAGCTAAATCCAAATTTTACGAAGTAAAATAAATCCGTGTTCATCCTTGTCGTCCGTGTGCCAAAAAATAGTAATATGTAAATTTCTAAATGGAATTGAAGAACGATGAAGAATATCGAAAGCTGAGACTGGTCAAAAAAAATAATCTATGAGTACAAAAGCAATCTCAAAAGTATCAGACTCTGAGAACCTTCCTTCGGAGGACAGGGAGGCCATAATACAAAACAACCAGGACTACACTTTATTTTCCTGGAGTAAACAAAAAGGCGCCAATCCCATCGCTGTCAAATACGGTAAAGGAGTTTACCTCTATGACTACGACGGCAAAAAATATATTGATTTTTCATCGGGGCTGATGAATGTTAATATTGGTCACGGTAACCAACGGGTAACCGAGGCGGTGGTAAGGCAAATGCAGGAAGTGAGTTATGTTACGCCAAGTTGTGTTACAAAAGTTCGTGGTGAACTGGGAAAGAAATTAGCGGAGATATGTCCGGGTGATCTGAATAAAGCCTTCTTCACATTGTGTGGCGCTACCTCCATTGAAAATGCTATCAAGCTGGCGAGACTTTATACGGGCCGGCATAAAATTTTAAGCCGTTATCAGTCTTATCATGGTTCTACATATGGGGTAATGTCCGCAGGCGGGGATCCACGTAAACTGCCAGCTGATGCGCAACAGGCTCCCAACTTTGTCCATTTTGATCTTCCCTATTTATATCGTTGGGAATATGGAGAAGAAAATTTGTTGAAAGAATCCATTGCCAGCCTGGAAAGAATGATCGCATATGAAAGCCCAAATAATATCGCGGCTATTTTATTAGAAGGTGAATCGGGTTCATCGGGTTGTTTGAAATACCCGGTTGGTTATTTAAAACAGATAAGAGAAATATGTAATAAACACAGCATTCTGTTGATCATCGATGAAGTGATGAGTGGATTTGGTCGTACCGGTAAATGGTTTGGTTTTGAAAATCATAGTATCGTTCCGGATATGATAGCCATGGCGAAAGGACTTACTTCGGGTTATTTACCTTTTGGTTGTTTAATGGTTTCTGATAAGATAGCTTCAAAGTATGATGACACGATGCTGGCATTAGGCCTTACCTATTCTGCACACCCGGTTTGTTGTGCTGCCGCTTTGGAAATGCTGAATATCTATGAAGAGGATAACTTAATTGCGAACGCAACGGCAATGGGTAAATATATAGATCAGCAGGTAGAGAAATTAAAACAGAAACATCCCAGCATTGGTGATTTCAGGAATACAGGATTATTGGGTTGTATTGAATTGGTGAAAAACAGATCGACCAAAGAGCCCATGGCTCCTTTTAATGCCAAACCCGATGAAATGGTGGTGATGAATAAAGTAGCCGCGAAGATCAAGGAACTCGGTATGTACACATTTGTAAGATGGAGTTATATTTTTATTGCGCCTCCATTGATTGTAACCAAAGAGCAGGTTGATGAAGGATTGGCGATCATCAGTGAAGCGATCTTAATTGCAGATGAAGAGATAGAACACGGATGACACGGATTAGACGGATTTATCTAATAAATGCTTTTAGCCATTTTCAATCGGCGTAAAATGAAACACGAGGAAGTAACAGAACAAATAATAAAAGCCTTTTATACAGTCTACAATACACTTGGTTATGGATTTCTTGAAAAGGTTTATGAAAATGCTATGTATATTGAACTTACGGGAATGGGTTATAAAGTAGACCGGCAAAAAAAGGGTGCTGGTTTATTACAAAGGGCAAATAGCAGGCGATTATTCATCTGACCTGACTGTGGAAGATGTTGTAATATGCGAATTAAAGACACATGAAAAACTATCTGAGGAGAATGAAAATCAACTTGTCAATTATTTAAAAGCAACAACAATTGAAGTAGGCCTGCTTTTAAATTTTGGCAAAAGACCGGAAATAAAAAGGAAAATATTTGATAACGATAAAAAAACATGGCACACTATCCGGATAACGCAGATAGAATAATAATTACGAAAATTCGAAAGAAATCTGTGAAAATCCGTGTCATCCGTGTTCCAAAATGAGCAGCAATAAAACAATACAGCATTCCTCTCTCATCAATGAAGATCTGGCTCCTATCCCTTCTTCAAAAAGAAAATGGGGAACCTGGAACTATGCTGCATTATGGATCAGCATGAGTCTGTGCATTCCAACATATATGCTGGCCAGTTCGCTCATTGGTGGTGGTATGAACTGGTGGCAGGCTATCCTCACCATTTTTTTGGGCAATACTATTGTTTTAATCCCGATGATATTAAACGGGCATGCCGGCGCAAAATATGGAATACCTTTTCCAGTTTTTGCAAGAGCAAGTTTTGGAACGAAAGGAGCCAACATACCTGCGATACTTCGTGCTATTGTTGCGTGCGGATGGTTTGGTATTCAAACATGGATCGGAGGCGCTGCCATCTATAATATTTTACGGGCATGGAATACTTCACTTCCTGAAATTGACAGCAGCTCTCTATTTCCACAAGCCATCCCTATGATTTGTTTTTTTTGTTTTTGGTTGTTGAATATGTTCATCGTTTATCTTGGGGTAGAGAGCATTAAAAAATTATTAGTATTCAAGGCGATATTTCTTCCCATTGCAGCATTGGCCTTACTATTCTGGGCTATCAGTGCTGCGAATGGTTTAGGGCCAATACTCGAACAGCCATCCAAACTTACAGGCCCTTCCTTCTGGAATTATTTTTTCCCCGCATTAACGGGGATGGTTGGTTTTTGGGCAACCTTATCATTAAACATTCCGGATTTTACCCGCTACGCAAAAAGCCAGAAGGCACAGATAAGAGGGCAAGCTATCGGGCTTCCTTCTTCCATGACACTTTTTGCATTCATTGGTGTGGTGGTAACATCAGCGACAGCCATTGTATATGGTAACACCATCTGGGATCCGGTAGCATTAGCCGGAAAATTTGAAAATAAAATGATGGTGACTTTTGCTATGCTCGCTGTTGCTGTATCAACATTGGCGACCAATATCGCCGCGAATATTGTAAGTCCCGCTAATGATTTTTCCAACCTCGCTCCTGCTAAAATTAATTTCAGAACGGGCGGCTATATCACAGGTATCGTTGGTATTTTAATATTTCCCTGGAAGCTGATCGCTGATCCCAATGGCTACATATTTACCTGGCTTATTGCCTATTCAAGTTTATTGGGCCCTATCGGTGGCATTATGATCGCTGACTATTATTTTATACGCAAGCAATTACTGAATGTAGATGACCTGTACAGTCATAAAGGGCAATACAATTTTAGCAATGGATTTAACAGGTGTGCGATCATAGCGCTGTTGCTGGGTATTTTGCCCAATGTTCCCGGTTTCCTATTACAGATAAAATTAATTTCCGCTACTGCATTCCCGGAATGGATATCTCATTTATATAATTATGCCTGGTTTGTTGGCTTTTTTGTAAGCGCCATTCTTTATATATTACTGATGCGTTCTTATAAAGTTCAGTCTACTATCATAAAAGAAACTGCTTATGTCACTGCTGATTAAAAACGGAAGGATTATTACGGCTGCCGATGATTATGTAGCCGATATTTTTATCGAGGGTGAAACGATAAATGAAATCGGTAAAGATCTGTTGTTAAAAGCCGATAAAGAAATAAACGCTTCCGGCAAATTGATTTTTCCGGGTGGCATTGATCCCCATGTGCATTTGGATATGCCCTTTATGGGAACATTCAGCAGTGATAATTACGAAACCGGAACCAGGGCCGCTTTGTTTGGAGGCACTACCATGGTGATTGATTTCATTCTTCAAAAGCAAGGGAGTTCACTTCAATCAGCATTGAATGAATGGAAAGGAAGATCGGATAACAATTGTGTAGGTGACTATAGTTTCCACATGGCCGTCACGGATTTTAACGAAAACACCAAACAAGAGATTGAAGGCTTTATTGAAAAAGAAGGCATCAGCTCTTTCAAAACCTTTATGGCCTACAAAGGAGCGTTGATGATTGATGACAGGCAGATGATAGGATTGATGGAAGAAGTAAAAAAACATGGCGGTCTTATCAACGTACATGCCACGAACGGTGATATGATCGATTACCTGATCGGCAAACACAGAAGTGAAGGAAAACTTTCTCCGCTTTATCATTATTTATCGCAACCCGAAGTAACAGAAGCGGAAGCCTCAGAGCGATTTGCCGACATGGCAAACTATACAGGTTGCCCCGGGTACATTGTACACCTGACTTGTGAAGGAGCTTTGAATGCCGTACGTAATGCAACCAAAAGAAATCAAAAAATATTTGTAGAAACCTGCATACAATATTTGTTGCTGGATGCATCGTTATATGAAAAGAATTTTGAAGGGGCGAAATGGGTAATGAGCCCGCCACTTCGTGAAAAGAAAGACCGGGAAACTTTATGGGCCGGGATCAACCAGGGATTGGTACAAGTGGTGGCCACCGATCACTGCCCTTTCAAGTGGGAACAAAAGCTGATGGGCATAGATGATTTTTCAAAAATCCCCAACGGCCACCCGGCAATTGAGAATAGAATGGAATTACTATTCAGTGAAGGAGTAAACAAAGGAAAGATTACTCTTAATAAATATGTAGAGGTAGCTTGTTCCAACCCTGCGAAAATATTTGGCATGTTTCCCCGGAAAGGAACGATTGCCATCGGAAGCGATGCCGACATAGTGATCTTTGATCCAAACGAAAAACATACCATCTCCGCAAAAACACATCACATGAATGTGGACTACAGCGGCTATGAGGGATGGGAGTTGACAGGAAAAGTGAAAACGGTTTTATTGAGAGGGCAGGTTGCCATTGACAACAATAAATGCTTACTGAAAAAAGGTTATGGTCAGTTTATAAAGAGAAAGAAAGTGTCGCAGGTAATTTAGAATTATGAGTTATGAATTATGAATGAGGGAAAAGAAAATATCATTGTCAAAAAATCCTACGCTTTTGCATTGTCTGTAATACAATTGTACAAACAGCTTATTGAAAAGAAAGCGTATGTCTTGTCTAAGCAGATCCTTAGAAGTGGCACATCAGTAGGAGCAAATATTAATGAGGCAATCAGTGGGAAATCCAAAAAAGATTTTATTCATAAGTTAGGAATATCTGTAAAAGAAGCTAGGGAAACTTCTTATTGGCTTAATCTTTTAAAGGATAGCGATTATATCACAACTGATGATTTCAACTTACTACACAATTCATGTGACGAACTAATTAAGATATTGAACAGCATAATACTTACAACCAAACAAAAATATTTCACCAATTCATAACTCATAATTCTTAATTCATAATTATACATCATGCCCCGAATCATCAAATCAGGATTAATACAAATGAGCCTCCCCAAAACAGAAGGGGAAGGAACAATCGCAGAGATCAAAGAAGCCATGGTACAAAAACATATTCCTTTGATAGAAGAAGCCGGAAAGAAAGGCGTACAGATACTTTGTTTGCAGGAGATATTCAATACTCCTTACTTCTGTCCCGGCCAGGATAAAGCCTGGTATGAATCAGCGGAGACCGTCCCCGGACCGATAGTTGAACGGATGCAGGAATATGCCAAGAAATATAATATGGTCATGATCGTACCCATTTATGAAAAAGAACAGGCCGGTGTTTTATACAATACGGCAGCGGTGATTGATGCGGATGGAACCTATTTAGGCAAGTATAGAAAAAATCATATCCCGCATACCAGTGGCTTTTGGGAAAAGTTTTTTTTCAAGCCCGGCAACCTGGGCTATCCTGTATTCCAAACTAAGTATGCTAAAGTGGGAGTTTATATTTGTTATGATCGCCACTTTCCTGATGGTGCAAGATGCCTGGGATTAAATGGCGCTGAGATCGTTTATAACCCTTCCGCTACCGTAGCTGGTTTGTCACAATATTTATGGAAACTGGAACAACCGGCCCATGCAGCTGCCAATGGATATTTCATGGGTTGTATCAATAGAGTAGGAATTGAAAAACCCTGGAATCTCGGCAAGTTTTATGGCTCGTCTTATTTCGTTGATCCGAGAGGACAAATATTCGCACAGGCCAGTGAAGACAAGGATGAATTATTGGTAGCGGATTTTGACCTGGATATGATAGAAGAAGTAAGATCAACCTGGCAGTTCTTCAGGGACAGAAGGCCGGAGACTTATGGGAAACTGGTAGAGTTATGAGTTTATAATTTAGAGTTGAGAGTTACAAGTTCCTCGACTCTTGACTCATAATTCTTAATCCGATAGCTATAGGATCTAAATTCAAGGAATGATTCAGAATAACAAGTTAACAACAGAGCAATACGACCGGAATTTCGCCGACATTCACCCTCCGTTTGAAAATAAAACAGCGGCGCAGGTGGATGCCAACCGTTGCCTGTTTTGCTATGATGCACCCTGCACAAAAAGTTGCCCCACCAGTATTGATATTCCCAAATTCATCAAACAGATCACAACGGATAATATCAAAGGTTCCGCCCATACTATTTTTTCTTCCAATATCATGGGGGCTGGTTGCAGTAAAGTTTGCCCGGTAGAAAAATTATGTGAAGGAGCTTGTGTGTATAATTTACTCGAAGAAGAACCAATCCCCATCGCAAAACTGCAACGTTACTCTACAGAAAAAGCCATGGAGAATAACTGGCAATTGTTTGAAAGAAAACCATCTGTTGGAAAAAAAGTAGCGATCATTGGAGCCGGACCTGCAGGTTTAAGTTGCGCCCATACATTGAGCCGTGAAGGAATTGATATAACTATTTATGAAAAAGAGAGTAAAGGCGGTGGGTTGATGACCTATGGTATTGCCGCCTATAAAGTAACACCCCAGTTTTGTGAAGATGAAGTAAACTATATCACATCGATTGGCGGCATTGATATCAAATACAATCAGGAATTGGGTAAAAAAAATTCATTGGCAGAACTACAAAAAAATTACGATGCAGTTTACCTCGGCATGGGAGTAGGCGTAGCAAGACAGCTCGATATTCCGGGTGAGGAATTAGAAGGAGTTGAAGATGCGATAAATTTCATCTATAACATAAGAGATAAAGGTTACCATGCGGTTGCTGTTGGCGATAACGTAGCAGTAATTGGTATGGGTATGACCGCTATAGATGCTGCAACGCAAGCGAAACGCTTAGGCGCAAAAAATGTAACTCTTGTTTATCGAAGGACAGAAGCGGAAAAACCCTGTACCGATGTTGAGCTTGACATTGCGAAACTGGATGGCTGTGAGATTATCTGGCTGGCTGCACCCAAAGAAGTGAAAGGTGAAAAGGGAAAAGTGCGAGAATTGATTTGCAACATCATGACTTTAGGCGAACCAGATGCAAGTGGGAGACGAAGTCCTGTTGATACCGGGGAGACATTTACACTTAATGTTGATATGGTGATCAAAGCGGCTGGCCAGGTTCCCTTTGAAGAACTGGTAAACAATAATCAACTGGATAATAAAAATGGAAAATTGATCATTGATAAAAATTGTGCTACCAATATTAAAGGAGTTTTTGCAGGAGGTGATTGCGTGAATGGCGGAAAGGAAGTAGTAGATGCGGTGCAGGCGGGTAAAGATGGAGCGAAAGCGATATTAGGATATCTCAGAATTCAGAATTACTAGTTATGAATGTTGAGCAGTGATCTGAACGATGAAAGGATTGCGACGCAACAGGCGATGCCATGAAAAACTAAAGCTGGTATCCAACCAACATTCATAACTCATAATTCATAACTCATAATTCAACATCATGGCAGATATTAGTTCAAGTTTTCTCGGCATCAAATCACCCAACCCTTACTGGCTGGCCAGTGCTCCGCCGACGGATAAACAGTATAACGTATTAAGAGCTTTTGAAGCAGGCTGGGGTGGTGTTGTATGGAAGACATTAGGGTCGCAGGTAAAAAATGTTTCTTCAAGGTATTCGGCCGTTGATTACAACGGATCAAGAGTAATGGGATTTAATAATATTGAACTGATCTCCGACCGTCCATTGGATATTAACCTTAAAGAAATAACAGAATGCATAAAATTATTTCCCGACCGTGCGATGATCGTTTCATTGATGGCGGATAACGATAAAAAAAGCTGGCATGAACTCATTAAAAAAGTGGAAGATACCGGTGCACATGGATTAGAATTGAATTTTGGTTGTCCGCACGGAATGACGGAACGCGGCATGGGGGCAACGGTAGGGCAAGACCCGGAGATCGCCTGCATGGTAGTAGAATGGGTAATGGAAGCAGCAACCATTCCTGTAATCACCAAACTCACTCCCAATGTACATTCCGTGGTACCTACGGGAAGATCAGTGGTGAAAGCAGGCTCACATGCATTGTCATTGATCAATACCATTCAATCTGTCACTGGTGTTGATCTTGATACATTAGTTCCCAATCCTTATGTTGCCGGCAAATCCGTTTTTGGCGGCTATTGCGGACCCGCCGTAAAACCCATCGCCTTAAAAATGCTGACCACTATCGCGCAGGATGAATTAACTAAAAGAGTTCCTATATCCGGTATCGGCGGTGTAAGCACCTGGAAAGACGCGGTTGAATTCATGTTGCTCGGCGCTTCCAATGTGCAGGTTTGTACAGCCGTGATGAAGCATGGCTTCCGCATTATTGAAGATATGTGTGAAGGACTGAATAACTGGATGGATGAAAAAGGATTTAAAACATTGGACGATTTCATTGGCAAATCCGTAAGCACCATGACCAATTGGGAAGACCTGGATATCAATTATCATCACATCGCCGCCATCAACCAGGATAAATGTATTCATTGCGGTCTTTGCTATATCGCCTGCGAAGACACATCGCACCAGTCTATCAAACTGGATTATGGGAATCCGTATAACACATACACCGTGATCGATGAAGAATGTGTAGGTTGTAATCTTTGCAAACTGGTTTGCCCCGTCGACGATTGCATCACGATGGAAGTGCATCGTAAAGGAGATGAATATATCAACTGGAAAGAATGGCAGAAAAGAGGTTTGCCGCTGAATGATCATTAGGCCTCATCTCCCCGAACTACGTTCCTAACTTTCGCTTTGCTCAGTTACCTCTCCAGAAGAGAGGATGCAGTACTGAATTGCTGATCCAAACCTCATATCTGCCACATAGACATTATATGCTTGTTCAACATTTTCGAAGAATCCGATATTATCAGTATCTCTTTAAGCAAGGGCTGTGTATGGTTACTCTCCTTTGGAGAGGTTAGGTGAGGTCTGGAAAAGGCTGGTATTTTCCCTCTTGCCTTTCTGGCGTTATATTTGCATTTTTGTTGTCCTGGTAAAAAAGTTTTTACAACCCATTGCAAATCAATATCAAGCACTATGAAAAAAGCGTTGAAGATCACCGCCCTTGTTTTAGTTATACTGATGGCCGTAGCTTTCGCCATTCCAATTATATTCAAAAAACAAATTGCTGAATTAGTTAAAAAAGAGATCAATAAAAGCCTGACCGCTAAAGTGGATTTCAGTGATGTAAGCCTTTCGCTTTTCCGGCATTTTCCTAAAGTATCAATCAGTCTCGAAAATCTTAGCGTCATTGGCACCAACGAATTCGCTAAAGACACGTTGATCGCGGCGTCAAGTGTAGATGCTTCCGTGAACCTGATAAGTGTAATAAAAGGAAAGGATATAAAAGTTTCCGGCGTCTTCCTTCAATCGCCCCGCATTCATGCGTTGGTCAACAAAGACGGAAAAGCCAACTGGGATATCGCCAAAGAAGATACAAGTTCAACTGCTTCATCCGACACTTCCGCTTCCGCTTTTAAAATGACCCTGCAGAAATATGAAATAAAGAATGGCTATATTTTTTATAAAGATGAACCCGGGAACATGAATGCTGAAATATCCGGGCTTGATCATGAAGGAAGCGGGGATTTCACGCAGGATGAATTCACCCTGTCCACTTCTACCAAAGCGGATGCCGCAAGCTTTACATATGAAACGATCCCTTATCTCGCCAACACAAAGGCAAGCGTAAATGCGGATATAAAAATTGACAACAAGACAAATACCTACACATTTAAAACGGATGATATCGCTTTAAACAATCTCAAGGTATCCGCTGATGGGTCTTTTCAATTGGTTAATGACAGCACCTATTACATGGACATCAAATTTAAATCACCGTCCAATGATTTCAAAGATATTTTGTCGTTGATACCAGCTGTATATAAAAATGATTTTGATAAAATAAAAACAAGTGGTTCGGCCCTGTTCAATGGTTTTGTAAAAGGAACTTATAGTCCGCTACAATTGCCTGCTTATGATGTAAGTCTGGCAGTAAAAGATGGTTTCTTCCAGTATCCTGATCTGCCAAAGCCTGTTAAGAATATCCAGGTAGATATGCATGTCAGTAATATTGACGGGAAGATGGATAATACAGTGGTGGATATTTCAAAGGGTCACCTCGAAATGGATAATGAACCGTTTGATTTCAAATTGCTATTTAAAAATCCCGAGACGGCTCAATATGTGGATGCGGTAGCCAAAGGGAAATTAGACCTCGGTAATGTTTCCAAATTTGTAAAACTGGAAGGCAATACCAAACTGGCCGGATTGGTTTCAGCCGATATTTTCGCGAAAGGTAATTTGTCTGCTTTACAAACGCAACAAGGACCATTCACGGCAGGTGGCTTCCTGGATATTAAAAATCTGTTCTATTCTTCCTCCGCTTTTCCGCAGCCCATCCAGAATGGAAGTATGAAAATACAATTGGAAAACAGCGGAGGCATTGCCGATAATACAAAAGTTGATATCACAGCTGGTCATATTGAACTGGGAAAAGATCCTTTTGATTTCTCTTTGCAAATTAGAAATCCTGTTTCCAGTATTGATTTCAATGGAAACGCCAAAGGAAGTTTTACGTTAGATAACATTAAACAGTTTACTCAGCTGGAGCCAGGCACAAGCGTCAGCGGGCAGTTAAACGCAGACCTTGCATTTAATGGTAATAAAACCGCTATCGATAAAGGAGAATATGATAAGATCAATATCAATGGAACAGCCGGCCTTACGAAACTTAAATACATTTCCAAAGATTACCCTGCAGGTGTTACTATTGATAACACACAGCTTACTTTCAATCAAAAAAATGTAACTCTGAATAGCCTGAGTGGGAATTTTATGAATACGAATTTCACGGCTAATGGAGTAATGAATAACCTGGTAGGCTATGCCATGCAGAATCAGCCATTGGGAGGTACACTCAATGTGACGGCTGATAAAATGAACCTGAATGACTGGATGGGGACGGACACGGCTACTGTTGCGACAACAAGTACCGAATCATCTTCAGATCCTTTCTTAGTGCCGGCCAATATCAATTTTACGATCAATGCAAAAGCCGGCCAGGTGAAATATGATAAAGTAACTTACAGTAATATTGATGGTGTGCTGATCCTGAATGATCAAACGGTAAAACTGCAAAACGTAAAAACAGAAGCATTGGATGGTACCATTGCTTTCAACGGCTCCTATTCTACCAAAACCAATAAAAAAGAACCGCATATCGCATTGAGCTATGATGTAAAAGGTCTTGATGTTCAAAAAGCATTCCTCGCTTTTAACACGGTACAAAAATTAATGCCCATCGGTCAGTTCCTTGATGGAAAATTAAGTTCACAATTGACGATGAACGGTAATCTTCACGGAGACATGATGCCCGATCTCAGTACTCTTACCGGCCAGGGAAACCTTTTATTGCTGGAAGGCGTGTTGAAGAAATTCGCGCCTCTTGAAAAATTAGCCAGCACCTTACAGATAGATGATCTGAAATCAATCACTATAAAAGATATTAAGAATTACATTGAATTCGCCAACGGCAAAGTATTGGTAAAACCTTTCACGATTAAAATAAAAGATATCGAAATGCAAATAGGCGGGATGCATGGCTTTGACCAGACCATTGATTATGCCATATCAATGAAAGTACCCCGGAAATATTTAGGTACGGCGGGTAATAATTTAATCAACAATCTCGCATCACAGGCCAGCAGTAAAGGCATCCCCATAAAACTTGGTGATGTCGTTAACCTGAATGTAAAGATGGGTGGCAGCCTGACTAACCCTTCTATTAAAACTGATCTGAAAGAAGTAGCCGGCGATGCGGTAGCTGATTTGAAGCAGCAGGCCGTAGATTTCGCCAAAGAAAAAGTGGATGTAGAAAAACAAAAGATCAAAGACTCTGTCGCGGCGGTAAAGAACCAGGTAGTAAATGATGTGAAAGAAGATATTAAAAATAAAATATTCGGCAATAAAGATTCCACAAAGACCAGCAATGTTGACAGCACCAAGAAAAAAGCGGAGCAAACGATAAAAAATACCTTCGACGGGTTGTTTAAGAAAAAGAAGAAACCGGTGGCTGATACAACAGCTAAGCAATAAATTAAAAGCCCACATACAAAATATGGGGTTTTTAGTTTGGGTTGGGATGACCCCGATATAGGATCGGGGCGACCCCTTCGTCCCGAACGAAGTGCGCTACCGGGCTGCGCTACATCCCGAAATCTTTCTTTGTCAAAAATAAAAAAAGACTCTTGAAAAAACTCAAGAGTCTTTTTTTGAGTTCGAGCGACAGGATTCGGCCTATCCTATGAGTTTTACGTTGACGGCATTCATGCCCTTCTTGCCGGCTTGCAGGTCAAATTCAACACGATCGTTTTCTTTGACTTGATCGATCAGGCCGCTTGAATGGACAAATGTTTCCTTGTTACTATCGTCATGCTTAATAAAGCCAAACCCTTTTTCTGCGTTAAAAAATTTAACTGTTCCTGTAGTTTTGTTATCCATTTTTATTTTTTAAGAGGCTAAATATAGTGATAATTGCCGGGTGTCTTTTCCGGGAAAATTGGAAGTCTCTTGTTGTCTCTCATATAGTTTTTGACCTTATTTGATGGATTTTCAAACCTGAATTCGTTAAATAGAAAGACCCCTGAATGAACAAGAGTCATTTATTAGCCGCGGCGATCCCTTTTAGAACTGGCACGACCACCCGCCTCGAGTGATATAGCCGCCATCGCCGGGGTTACGTCCCTCAATTAAGTCAAATAAAAAAAGACCCTTGAGTAATCAAGAGTCTTTGATACATTACCTCCAATTACAGAATGGAAATAACTATAATCTAAGATTTTCACTTTAACCCGAAAATTACCCAATAGTATGGATACTTACTTGAAAAGGAAACTACCAAAAATGTAAATGAAAAAGCCTGCCATCGTTAAATTGATAACAGGCTGTGTCGGGACGACAAGATTCGAACTTGCGACCCCTTGCACCCCATGCAAGTGCGCTACCGGGCTGCGCTACGTCCCGAACTTTAAGGCAAGTGTCCCGCCTTCGGCGAGACTACGTCCCAAAAAAACTTTCGAAAAGGGTTAAACAGGGCTGCGAAAGTAAGCCTTTTTAGCATTTTTCCGAACCAAAAACAACCTTTATCTTCGCCGCTTAATGAAACTACTCATTAAGCAAGCCAGGATCGTTGATCCAAACTCTCCTTACAACGGGCAACTCATTGATATTTTTATTGACAAAGGAATCATTACCCAATTAGGTAGCCAGTTAACCGTTTCAGCGGATAAGGAAATAGGCAGTGCAGGTCTTCACGTTTCACCAGGATGGATGGATGTATTCGCCAATTTTGGCGACCCGGGCTACGAATTCAAAGAAACATTGGAAACAGGAGCGGCGGCGGCGGCGGCGGGAGGCTATACCGATATAATGGTAATTCCTAATACCAATCCCTGCCTTCACAATAAATCAGGTATTGAATATATCGTTCAAAAAACTAAATCACTCCCGGTTAACATTCATCCCATTGGAGCGATTACAAAAAATACGGAAGGCAAAGAACTGGCGGAAATGTATGATATGCGTGACAGCGGGGCCATTGCGTTCAGCGATGGGATCAACTGTGTGCAATCTTCGGGCCTTCTTTTAAAAGCATTACAATATATCAAGACCTTTAGCGGCACTTTGATACAGCTCCCGGATGACAAAAGCATTAATGCACATGGCCTGATGAATGAGGGGATCGTGTCCACACAATTAGGATTACCGGGCAAACCCGCCATGGCAGAAGAACTCATGGTAGCAAGGGATATAAAACTGGCCCGGTATGCGGAATCCAAATTGCATTTCACAGGTGTGAGTTCAAGAAAGTCATTGGAGTATATCAAACGCGGAAAAGAATCGGGTATCGCCATCAGTTGCTCTGTTACTCCTTATCATCTATTCTTCTGCGATGAAGATCTGAAAGACTATGACAGCAATTTGAAAGTAAACCCTCCGTTGCGAACTAAAGAAGATCGTGCTGCTCTGCAAAACGCGGTTGCTGAAGGAACGATTGACTGCATCGCATCGCATCACCTGCCGCACGAGTATGATAGTAAGGTACTCGAATTTGAATACGCCAAATATGGAATGATCAGTCTTGAAACAGCTTATGCCGTTTTGAATACAGCCGTTCCCGGAACAACCACGGAAAAATGGGTGGAATTATTGTCGATTAATCCCCGCAAAATATTCGGTCTTGAACCCGCAATCATTAAAGAAGGAAATAAAGCTTCACTGACCTTGTTTGATCCTGCAAAAAAATGGACGGTTTGCGAAAAAGACATTTTCTCCAAATCAAAAAATACTCCTTTTACCGGCAAAGAATTAACCGGGAAAGTTTTGGGTATTATTAATGCTGAAAAGGCAACTATCAGCTAATATTGCAGCTATGATGAAAATAACCCCGTTAGTAAAAGGAATTATTGCCGGAATCATGATGATTGGTTTTAGTGTTTTACTGCAATATACCGGCAGGGCTAATAGTTCTGGTGCTCAAAACCTGTTTTATGCATTATACGCAGGAGCTATTGCCTGGACATTAATCGCCTATTCCCGCTCCGCGAATTATACTCCTTCCTTCGGACCTATCTTCGGACAAGGCTTCCGCTGTTTTATTATTATTACACTGATCACTGTTATATTCGCAGGAGTGAATGCCAGTATTCACCCGGAGGAAAAAGCATTGGCCCTTAAAAGTTATGCGGAAGGTCTTAAAAAAGAAGGCAACAGAAACGAAGAAGAAATAAAAAAAATGATCGCCAGTGCGGATAAGCAATTTGTAATGGGCCAGGTATATATGGCCGCTTTCGGTACGCTGATCATTGGGGCTGCTTTTACAGCCGCTGGCGCTGGATTGCTGTTAATGAAGAAAAAATAAAATGGATATATCCCTTGTCATACCCTTATTAAATGAAGAAGAGTCTCTGCCGGAACTATCAGCATGGATAGAGAAAGTAATGCTCGAAAACAATTATTCTTACGAGATCATTTTCGTGGATGATGGAAGCACGGATAATTCATGGAACGTTATTGAACAGCTGCGATCAAAAAATCAACATATCAAAGGCATTAAGTTCCAGCGAAACTATGGTAAGTCCGCAGGATTGAATGAAGGTTTTCGCGCCGCACAGGGAGATGTTATCATCACCATGGATGCCGATCTGCAGGATAGCCCTGATGAAATTCCTGAACTAAGAAGAATGGTACTGGAAGATGGCTTCGATCTCGTTAGCGGGTGGAAAAAGAAACGCTACGATAATAAACTCACTAAAAATCTCCCCAGCAAATTATTCAATGCGGCGGCAAGGCAGATGAGTAAAATAAAATTGCATGATTTCAATTGCGGTTTAAAATCATACAGCAGGAAAGTAGTAAAAAGCATTGAAGTGTATGGTGAAATGCACCGCTATGTTCCGGTGCTGGCCAAATGGTCAGGGTTCAGAAAGATCGGGGAAAAAGTAGTGGAACACCGGCCCCGGAAATATGGTATCAGCAAATTCGGCTGGACCAGGTTCATCAATGGTTTTCTTGACCTGATGACCATTTTCTTTATGGGCAAATTTGGCAAACGACCGATGCATTTCTTTGGCTTATGGGGAACAATTTTTTTCCTCCTCGGTTTTGGCTTTTCAATTTACCTGATCATTTCTAAGATATTTTTAAAAACACCGCTGACCAACAATCCTCTTTTTTATATGGCCATGACGGCTGTTATCATTGGCATTCAACTTTTCCTCGCCGGCTTTATCGGTGAATTAGTTTCCAGGAACGCTGCGGGAAGAAATACTTACCTTATCGAAAAGAAAGAAGGCTTGTAATGGCGAAGGTTGTTATCATAGGCCCCGGTCATCCATTGCGGGGAGGACTAGCCACCTTCAATCAACGGCTGGCGAAAGAATTTATCGATACTGGCAATGAATGTTCTATTTATTCTTTTTCCCTGCAGTATCCCTCGTTTCTGTTTCCGGGAAAAACACAATATTCAGATGAACCCGCTCCTAAAGGCATCAGCATTCATTCCGTTATCAACTCCATCAATCCTTTCAACTGGATAAAAATTGGCAATCGTTTAAGAAATGAAAAGCCTGATATCATCGTTGTCCGCTATTGGCTACCATTCATGGGTCCTGCACTGGGAACAATATTGAGAAAAGTCAGAAAAAATAATCATACCCGCATTATTTGTATCGCAGACAATGTACTTCCACATGAAAAGCGGCCAGGTGATAGAGCTTTTACGAGGTATTTTTTGAAAAGTTGCAATGCATTTATCACGATGAGCGAAAAAGTGATGAATGACCTTCGCCAGTTTGAAAAAGATAAACCGGCTATAGTAGTTCAGCATCCGCTGTACGATAATTTTGGTCCAATCATTTCAAAAACTGAAGCAAGAAAACATCTTGGTCTTCCCGACATTGAAAAGATCATTTTATTTTTTGGATTCATCCGCAAGTACAAAGGGCTTGATCTGCTGCTCGACGCGATGGCGGATGAAAGAATAAAAACTGCTGGAATAAAATTGCTTGTCGCCGGCGAATTTTATGAAGACGAAAAACAATACCAGGAACAAATTGAAAAATTGAATATAAAAGACCTCTTAATTCTAAAAACCGATTTTATTCCGGATAGCGAAGTGCGATTTTATCTCTGCGCCGCCGATGCGGTGATACAACCTTACCGCAATGCGACACAAAGCGGTGTTACTCCCCTCGCCTATCATTTTGAAAAGCCAATGGTCGTTACCAACGTTGGAGGTTTGCCTGCGCTTGTTCCCGATGAAAAAGCAGGCTTGGTAGCAGAGCCAAACCCCACCGATATTGCCAATAAAATCCTAAAATTTTATCAATTAGGAGAGAATTATTTTATTCCTCATCTTCGCAGCGAAAAACAAAAATATAGCTGGGAAAATATGAAAAACTCAATTCTTAAATTAAGCGGGAATTTATAATTAATTTTATATATGAGCACTAAAGAAATAATCAGCGAAATTGATAAACTCCCCATACAGGAAAGACTACTACTCGTTGAGCTAACTCTTAAAAAAATCCGGTCGGCTGCTATCTACGATCAGATGTCTTTAGCTGCCGAAGAATTAGCGGATGAATACCGTACAAATAAAGAACTAACCATTTTCACTCAATTAGACCTTGAAAATTTTTATGAAGCAAGGTGAAATCTGGCTAATCAATCTCGATCCGGCTATCGGAGCAGAAATTAAAAAAACAAGACCCGGAGTTATTGTTAGTCATGATTCGCTGGGAAAACTTCCACTAAGAGGCATCGTTCCCCTGACAGAATGGAAAGATCGTTTTTCCGTATCCCCATGGATGGTAAAAATTGAGCCCGATGAAAAAAATGGTCTTGATAAAACATCTTCATTAGATTGTTTCCAGGTACGTTCGCTTTCCGAAAATAGGTTTGTAAGAAAGATCGGTGAGATTAACCAGTTTATCTCCAACGAAATAAAAACAGCCCTCGCAAAAGTATTGGCAATTGAATTATGATTTACAGAAGCAAAGCCCCACTCCGTTTAGGCCTGGCAGGTGGCGGTACCGATGTAAGCCCGTTTAGTGATGAATATGGTGGAGCTATTCTGAACGCAACTATTTCACTGGCGGCTCATGCCAGTATTGAACCGTTGAATGAAAAAGAGATCATCCTCAATTCCCTTGATCAAAAACAGGATCAAAACTTCAAATGGTCGAATGAATTACCCATCGATGGAAAGCTTGATCTGCTGAAAGGTGTCTACAATCGCATCAGGAGAGACTATAATTTTCCGGGAACAGGTTTCAAACTATCCACTTTTGTCGATGCTCCGGCCGGTTCCGGATTAGGCACTTCTTCCACACTGGTGGTTGCCATTATCGGCGCCTTTGTTGAAATGTTGAAGTTGCCTTTAGGTGATTATGATATCGCACACTATGCTTATGAAATTGAAAGAAATGATCTGAAACTCGCCGGTGGCAGGCAGGACCAATATGCCGCTACTTTTGGTGGCGTCAATTTCATGGAGTTTTACGCCAATGATAAAGTGATCGTAAACCCGTTGCGCATACGCCCTGAATACCTGCATGAATTGCAAAACAATATTGTGCTGTATTTTACTTCCACCAGCCGTGAGTCCGCTACCATCATCAAAGAGCAGCAAAAAAATGTGAATGAGAAAAACGCTCAGTCCATTGAAGCGATGCTGCAATTGAAAGAGCAGGCGAGAATGATGAAAGAAGCTTTATTGAAAGGAAAGCTCAACGAGATCGGTGAAATCCTGGATTTCGGTTTTCAGCAAAAAAGATTAATGGCGCATAATATTTCTAACAAAAGCATTGAAGATATTTACAACGGTGCGAAAAAAGCCGGGGCCATGGGTGGAAAAATATCCGGCGCCGGTGGCGGTGGTTTTATGATCTTCTATTGTCCTGCCAATACCCGGTATAAAGTAATTGAAACGCTGGAATCCTTTGGCGGCTATTGTAAAAATTATCAGTTTACCAAACACGGCTTAACTACCTGGACAGTTTAAAAAAACATGAAAACATTCTTCTTTTGGGCAAGGAACCTGAAAAAAACATTTTTATGGCTGCGGCTTCATATTATCATTGGTCCGTTCGAGAAAATGTTTATCAACCTGGCGAATATGTCGAGGTTGTCCCGCTGGGTGCATCAGCAAAAAAAGAAAAAAGTTTTCAATGATTTTTTTTCCTACAAATTTGATTACAATAAACGGCTTTCTCTTTACCAGCATATCACTGATTCAGAAACCAACAACGAACCTATAGCGTACCTTGAATTTGGCGTAGCAGGTGGAAGTTCATTTAAATGGTGGGTAGAACATAATACAAATCCGCAATCGCGTTTTCATGGCTTTGATACTTTTGAAGGATTGCCCGAAGATTGGGGACCGTTTAAAGCCGGAGATATGTCAACGGGCTCCAAACCTCCGGACATAAAAGACAACCGTGTAAGTTTTTACAAAGGTTTATTTCAGCAAACGCTACCGGGTTTTATAAAAAACTACAATAGCAGCAACCGGAAAGTGATTCACATGGATGCTGATTTGTACACATCAACTTTATATTCTTTAACCAGCCTCGCTCCCTTATTAAAAAAAGGAGATATCATTTTATTTGATGAATACCTGGTTCCGTCACATGAGTTCCTTGCTTTTGATAACTTTATCAAATCGTACTATATCAATGTAGAATTCATTGGCGCGGCCAATAACTACCTGTTTACAGCATTTAAAATCGTATAAGTGATGAAAGAAAGAATAGCGGGCATTATCAAAGCTTCAATAGACACCAAGCAGCAGGTTTTGGAAGACGACCTTTTATTGCACACTATTAATAGTTGCATCCATAAAATCGTATTGGCTTTCAAAAGCGGGAACAAAGTTCTTTTTTGTGGCAATGGCGGCAGTGCCGCTGACGCTCAACACCTGGCAGCGGAATTTTCCGGTCGCTTTTATACCGACAGGAAAGCATTACCTGCAGAGGCATTGCATTGCAATACATCTTATCTCACAGCGGTCGGTAATGATTATAGTTTTGATGTGATCTATTCAAGATTGATAGATGGCATCGGCCTTCCCGGTGATGTGTTGATCGGCCTTTCCACTTCCGGTAATTCAAAAAATATTATTAAGGCTTTCGAAACTGCAAAAGAAAAAGGGATGACTACCATTGGGTTTACGGGTTTG
This sequence comes from Chitinophagaceae bacterium, assembly GCA_040007815.1. Classification (GTDB taxonomy): domain Bacteria; phylum Bacteroidota; class Bacteroidia; order Chitinophagales; family Chitinophagaceae; genus Terrimonas_B. The sequence continues at coordinate 320,825 of JBDTUH010000002.1, read as the reverse complement.
TCAGGAGGACAATTAAAATCTGTCAGTGATTACCTGATCAATATCCCTTCTACCGATACGCCCCGCATACAGGAATCGCATATACTCGTAGGTCATATTATTTGTCAGTTGGTGGAAGAAAAAATATTCAGCACCACAAACCCCTAAAGGGGCTTTAGCGACTTTATGGATGAAAAATCTTTAACTGAAGCGAATCGTCAAAGTTCCCCTGCCTTTGGCGGAGCTGCGGGACAAGCAATTATATTAGCTGGTGGTTTAGGAACAAGGCTGAGACCGGTAGTAAGTGATTTGCCAAAATGTATGGCCCCTGTTGCAGGCCGGCCCTTTTTATTTTATGTCATCAATTATTTACGGCTGCAGGGTGTGGAGAAGTTCATCTTTTCTCTTGGATATAAACATGACATCATTGAAGAATATTTACAGGATCAATTTTCAACGCTCAATTATCAATGTTCGATCGAGGAAGAACCCCTGGGAACGGGTGGAGCTATTCAACTGGCTTGTCAAAAAGCCACGGAGAAAAATGTAATAGTAGCTAACGGTGATACGCTTTTCAAAATAGATGCTGAAGAGTTGAGCAGGTTTCATGAACAACAGCAGGCTGAATGCACACTGGCACTAAAACCCATGCAAAATTTTGACAGGTATGGTTTAGTGGAATTAAATGAGAATTCCTCGGTCAAGGATTTTAAAGAAAAACAATTTTATGAAAACGGGCTTATCAACGGCGGTGTATATGTTTTAAATATTGCAAATTTCATCGCTAAAAAATTCCCGGCGAAATTCTCTTTTGAAAAGGATTACCTGGAGCGATATTACAGGTACGGAAAAATTTATGGCCTCGTCCAAAAAAATTATTTTATTGATATTGGCATACCGGAAGATTATAACCGGGTACAGGAAGAATTAAATCAAACACCCCTTAACCTTCGTGAAATTAATAAAACCTGGACTGTATTTTCAGATCGCGATGGCGTACTCAACGAGGATAAAGTAGGAAGCTATATTTTCCATCCTGATGAATACATCTTTTATAAAGGCGTTCCGGAAGCTTTTAAATTATTCACTGAAAAATTCGGTCGCATTATTATCACCACCAATCAGCGGGGTGTTGGCAGAGGTTTAATGACTGTTGAAGATCTTGATGCCGTTCACCAAAAAATGTTAGCCGGCATTGAAGATAGCGGCGGAAAGATCGACGCTATCTTTTACGCCACTTCGATTGACGATGATGATCCCATTCGTAAGCCGAATGTCGGCATGGCTTATAAAGCCATTCAGCAATTCCCGGAAATTGATCTCTCCCGTTCCATTATGATCGGGAATAATATCAGTGATATGGAGTTTGGCCGTAATGCCGGTATGTACACGATTTTTCTTAAAACTACCATACCCGATATAGAGCTTCCTCATCCGGCTATCGACCTGGCTTTTAACTCCCTGGCCGATTTTGCCAAAGCTTTATGATCGCCTGCAAAATTTTAACCCATTTTGGCCGTTATTGGGTGATTCATCTATTTTAAAATTAACTTTTAACGCATTACAAATCCGTAACGGACATCTTGATTAAGGCTTAATTTTACTCATCATGAAATTTAATTCTCTGAAATCAACCATCCTAAATCTGCTGTTCGCCCTTACATGTATCCTCTTATTTTCAAGGGCCGGATATTCCCAGGTAATATCCGCTGCCGACAAGAAAAAACTGTTAGCCAAAGAAGATACATTGAAATTATACGCCCAAAGCCTGGTAATGGATAGCCTTACCGCCCGCCGCATGATATCCGACAGTCTTTTCACCCGCACACTGGTCAGGTCTTTGCAAATAAAAAACTCTTTCTATTTTCCTTTTGATTCGGTACAGGGCATTTCGAAATTATACGCACCGGATAGCACATTCCGCATTTTTACCTGGAATATATTATACGATGATTTTTACTCCCGGCAAAAAGGAGCTATTCAATTGAAAACAAAAGACGGCTCTTTGAAATTAATTCCATTGAGAGATGTCTCTGAATTCACGGCAAATGCCATGGACTCCATTCGTGGGAGGAGCAACTGGATCGGCGCTATTTATTACAATATCATCCAGACAGAATATAAAGGAAAGAATTACTATACCCTGTTTGGCATAGATTACAATACGGTGAGAAGCACCAAGAAATGGATAGAGGTATTAACGTTCAATGAAAGAAATGAAGCCGTATTTGGCGGACCATTATTCAGTTACCAGCGGGACAGTATAAAAAAAGCTCCGCAATATCGCTTTGAACTTGAATACAAAAAAGATGCGAGGGTATTGGCCAACTATATTGCAGAAGTAAATATGATACTGGTGGATCATCTCATATCAGAATCCGATGAACCGGAAAACAAATGGACCCTGATACCCGATGGAGATAATGAAGGATTCAAATGGGAAAACGGCAAATGGGTACATATAGACAAAGCCTTCGATTTCAAAATTGATATGAAAGGAGTAGATCCTTATCTTGGCAAACCACCGGTCGGGGAACCTATCCTCGATAATAAAGGGAACAGGGATGACAAAAAACTCCAGGAAAAATCAGATAAGAACAAAACGAAGGAGAACCGGCAGATCGATTATAATAATTGACGAAACCCCTGATGCCTGCACAAACTATCTATTCTGAATTCATAACTCATGATTCATAACTCTCTAATCATCCAATTTCAACACGGCAAGAAACGCCTCCTGCGGTACTTCCACATTTCCAATCTGCCGCATCCGCTTCTTACCTTCTTTCTGTTTCTCTAATAGTTTTCGTTTACGGCTGATATCACCACCATAACATTTAGCGGTAACATCTTTGCGCATGGCGGAAATAGTTTCTCTAGCAATTACTTTAGCGCCGATAGCGGCCTGTATCGCAATCTGGAATTGCTGACGTGGTACCAGTTCTTTTAATTTTTCACAAAGTTTGCGGCCAAACTCCTGCCCCTTGCTTCGATGTATCAAAGCGCTTAAGGCATCTACTTTATCGCCGTTCAATAGTATATCCATCTTTACGATATCGCTGTCCCTGTATTCAATGGGATGATAATCGAAAGAAGCATAACCACGGGTAGAACTCTTTAATTTATCGTAGAAGTCAAATACGATTTCCGTCAATGGCATTTCAAAAACCAGCTCCACTCTTGTAGTGGTCAGGTAGCTTTGATTAATTAATATTCCCCGTTTACCCAAACAAAGCGTCATGATATTACCAATGTATTCCGGTTTCGTAATGATCTGCGCTTTGATATAAGGCTCTTCAATCCTATCGATTCGCACCGGGTCAGGCATCTGCGTAGGATTGTTTACGATCACCTTTTCATCCTTTGTAGTATAAGCGATGAAGCTTACGTTAGGAACCGTTGTGATCACCGTTTGATCAAACTCTCTTTCCAAACGTTCCTGTATGATCTCCATGTGCAGCATACCGAGGAAGCCGCAACGAAAACCAAAGCCCAAAGCCTGCGATGTTTCTAATTCAAAGGTCAGGGATGCATCGTTCAACTGCAGTTTATCCATACAATCCCGCAACTCTTCAAAATCATCCGTGTTAATCGGGAAGATACCGGCGAATACCATGGGCTTTACTTCCACGAAACCCTTGATCATTTCCGGGTTGGGGTTACTGGCAATTGTCAACGTATCCCCTACTCTTACTTCCTTTGCGTTTTTAATACCTGTAATGATATAACCCACATCGCCACAACCCACTTCCTTCTTCTCCGTCATTTTTAGTTTCAGGATACCTACTTCATCCGCACCATACTGCTGACCGGTAGAAACAAATCTAACCTGGTCATTCTTTTTTATCGAGCCATTTAAAATACGGTAGTAAACAATGATGCCGCGAAAACTATTGAACACGCTGTCAAACACCAGCGCCTGTAATGGCGCATCGGGGTTACCTACTGGAGCAGGAATTTTTTCTACAATCGCTTCCAGTATCTCCGGCACGCCCAATCCTGTTCTTGCACTCGCCAGCAAAATATCTTCTTTTTTACAACCTATTAGTTCAATGATCTGGTCCTGCACTTCTTCCACCATCGCTCCAGCCATATCTATCTTGTTGATGATGGGGATTATCTCCAGGTCATTATCAATAGCGAGATACAGGTTGCTGATTGTTTGCGCCTGTATACCCTGGCTGGCATCTACCAGCAGCAGGCATCCTTCACAGGCGGCTAGTGCCCGGCTTACTTCATAGCTGAAATCAACGTGGCCGGGAGTATCAATCAGGTTCAGGATATATTCTTCGCCATTCTTGTGTTTGTAATTGATCTGGATAGCATGGCTCTTAATGGTAATGCCCTTTTCCCTTTCCAAATCCATGTCATCCAGCACCTGGTCCATCATATCGCGGTCGCTGATGGTGCCGGTTGACTGCAGCAAACGGTCAGCCAGGGTGGATTTACCGTGGTCAATATGGGCGATGATGCAGAAATTGCGGATATTCTTCATGTACGATTTATTCCATTTTTCAGGTGGGCAAAGGTAGTCGTTTTAGATGGGAAATTTAGGATTGTTTGGCCAGCTTTTGAGCGCTGATCATCGGCTGTTGCGACGCTCCGTTTGGGGTTCGGTTCGCTGTTGAGCTAGTAACCTGCCTGTTTCATTTTCTCTTGAAAGTAAATTGAATTTTCACGCCGTCGTTGGTGTTTTTCTTTCACCAACGACACGAATAAGGGACTGACCTGCTTCTATAAAAAGTTAGCTAATTTCGAAATAGATACATCTCAAGTATAAGCTCAGTATGTCATACACTGATACTCTCTAGCTCAAAAAACATGAGACTCACATTTACTTTATTATTCTTCTTTTTTTACTTAAGTTCTTTTTCGCACTTAAAAGACACTTTGAAAAAACAATTACACAAGAAACCAGAACTTGTTACGTTTATTACTAAACTCGATATCGCAAATGCGTCAAAAGATGGAATTTATTTAAACAACTACGTTGTAAATATTAGCTACGAAAAAGCTAAAAAATTTCATGGCAAAAAAATTAGGGTAACAGGTAGGGTGACAACTATACAAGGTTTAAAAAAAAATGCCTAATGGAGAAACCCAGCAAGGCGGCAAAATTGAAACCCGATATATTGAATCACCAAAAATTGAAATTCTTAGCCACTGACTTTTTACTCACTCCAGCGTCAATATTTTTATTTCACCGCAACATCTGTCCCTCCTCCTTAAAACTATCCTTCACCCCATATCCCCACCGATGCTTACATTTGGCATCTGCAAATGGAACATCAATCGCCAATACTCAGAACAGTGAATGTAACCCGTTATGTCGTACCCCTGCGGGAAGGCGGCTCGTTGCCGGCTATCGTAGAAGCCGATGATGGTTTTTTATATGTATTGAAATTCCGGGGTGCAGGCCAGGGCATTAAATCATTGATCGCCGAATTGATCGGTGGTGAAATAGCCCGTGCATTGGGTTTTAAAGTACCGGAAATTGTTTTCGCCAATGTAGATGAAGCGTTTGGACGTACCGAAGCGGACGAAGAGATACAGGACCTGCTGAAATTCAGCGTGGGTATGAACCTGGCGCTGCATTATCTTTCCGGCGCTATCAGTTTTGATCCGGCAGTTACAACCGTTGATCCCACTTTGGCATCGAAGGTCGTTTGGCTCGATTGCCTTATCACGAACGTAGACCGCACTCCGCGTAATACCAATTTGCTGACCTGGTACAAGGAACTATGGTTGATCGATCATGGCGCCGCTCTTTATTTTCACCATGCCTGGGACAATTGGGAAGAACAGTCAACAAGACCCTTTACCCCGGTTAAAGATCATGTGCTGTTGCCATGGGCAAGTGAACTGGATAAAACGGATGAAGCCTTTCGAGACATCCTTACGCCAGAACGCATTCATGCTATTGTTGCACTCGTACCTGAAGAATGGCTGACAACCGATTCCCCTGACCTGCCTGCTAATGAAAAGAGAAAAGTGTACGAACAATTTTTAAATACAAGGCTCTCCTCTTCCACTATTTTTGTAAACGAAGCACAGCATGCAAGAAAATCAATTATTTGAATACGCCGTTATTCGGGTAGTGCCGCAGGTGGAACGGGAGGAGTTTCTCAATGTGGGGGTTATACTGTATTCCCGTCCTCAAAGTTTTTTAAAAGCTCACATCAAATTAGATAAAGCCAGGCTACAAGTCTTTTCAGACAAACTGGATATAAACGAAGTGGAAGAACATTTGCATTCACTGGAGCGTATATGCATAGGAGGACCGGGCAGCGGACCTATCGGCCAGTATGATATGGCATCGCGGTTTCGCTGGTTGACAGCAACAAGAAGCACGGTGGTGCAAACCTCAAAAGTACATCCGGGTTTCTGCAGTAATCCCGACGAAGCCATTGAAAAATTATTTAACCAGCTGGTACTCTAAAGAATCCAATTATTTCATTGCTTTACTAGTGAATAAATAAACATTTTAAATTGACACTCCTTAAGCTATAATTCTAATCGTATGTTAGCACAAGCACTGAAAACATTATACCAAAAGGATCTCAATAAGCTAAGAAAGGAAATTGAATTGTATAAAAAAGAGAGCAACCTCTGGATTATTGATAAGAACATCGCCAATTCAGCCGGCAACTTATGTTTACACCTAATAGGAAACCTTAATACTTACTTCGGAAAGGAATTAGGCGGCACTGCTTATATCCGAAACCGGGATCTTGAATTTTCACAAAAAGATATTCCACAAGCCGCCTTGCTGACAATGATAGATGAAACCGTAGTGATTGTGGAAAAAGTGCTGAATACATTAACCGATCAGCAACTGGAAGAAGAATATCCTGTTATTGTTTTTACGGAAAAAATGACCACAGGCTTTTTCTTAGTTCATTTGATTGCTCACCTGGATTATCATCTTGGGCAAATAAACTACCACAGGAGATTATTGGATATTTAATGAGTGAAGTGTCTATTGGGTGAGTGTTTAAGTTTACATTCACGCGGTGAACGCCCGGATCGCTGAGGCACGCGAATCAATGACGATACCCAATAGGTAAAGTCGAAGCAACTATAAAGACTTCTCCGGGTTTTCCGCACCCCGCATGATATATTCTAATTGATCCCTTACCGCCTATCATCTTGTTTTTCGCCCGTCTTTTAATTTCGTAAATTCATTACCTAAATTTATCTGTATGCGTATTGCCAAAATATTCATTGCTTTTTTCTTCTCTGGTTACTTGTTTTGCTCCTGTCAAACACACAACGTTGACGAACGTGAAAAAACCGAAACAGCCGTCCGGCAGGCGGAAAAAGATTTTGAAACAATGGCCGCCGAAAAAGGAATCGCCGAAGCCTTTTGGCATTTTGCCGATTCCAATGCAGTAATTAAACGACAGAACGATTCCCTTATTCATGGAAAAGAAGCCATTAAAAATTTTTATTCCGCAGACTTTTATAAAAACGCTTCGGTGAAATGGTCGCCCGACTTCATTGAAAGTTCACACGATGGCAGTCTCTCATATACTTATGGAAAATATACCTGGCAATCTAAAGACAGCAGCGGTAAGTTGATTGAGTTCAAAGGTATTTTTCATACCGTTTGGAAAAAACAAAGCGATGGTTCCTGGAAATATGTGTGGGATTGAGGTTGCAAGCACTTACCTCACTAAAAAGGTATGTTAATGATTATAAATGCCCGAGGACATTCAGAGTGGGACTGTTCATAAGTAATTTTGATCCCGTGGAATATTGTGATCCCATGGCATAAAAATTGCCCATTAAATGATAATCGAATAAACACTTTATTAACTCAACAAAATTTTTAACTTTTTAAAAAAACTAATATGAAAAAAATATTGTTGCTCGTTTTGATGAGTGGAATTATCTCCATGGCATTTGGCCAGGAACAAAAATCCGCGAAACCTGATAAAGCGGAATGGGATAAAAAGATTAAGACGGAATTAAATTTAACCCAGGACCAGGTGATTAAATATGATGCGCTAAGTAAGGAATATAGCGAAAAGATAGAAGGGCTGATGAAAGATGCGGGCCTGACTAAGGAAGTTCAGAAAGAGAAAAAGATGGCATTGAAAAAAGAAAAAGAGACCAAATTATTTGAATTCATTACGCCTGAACAACAAACGAAATACAAGGAACTGATGGATAAAAAGAAATTGGAAAAACCCTCAGGATCTAAATAGTTAATCACTAAGATCCGAAGCGAAAAGCCGGCCATGGGCCGGCTTTTCTTTTTTAATCTGGTTCCGCAAATTTTTGCATTCCGGCCGTGAAAAATATTCTTATCCCAATCCCATTAACCAGCTAAATTTATTGCAACATTTGAAGCACTAACCCGTCTAATGGCAAGTGAGTAATATCAATACCGGCAACAATGCAACAGACAAATACCTGGTTGACAGGGTATTGAGTGGCGATAATATCGCTTTTGCCAGCATTATAAAAAATACGGAAGGTTTAGTGGCGCAAATTGTTTTTAAAATGGTCAAAAATCCTGATTACAGGAAGGATATCGCACAGGATATCTACCTGAAAATATTCAGAAACCTGGCGGGTTTTAAATTTCAATCCAAATTGTCTACCTGGATTGCCCAGGTTTCTTACAATACCTGCCTGGACCACCTGCGGAAAAAGAAAATGACCTTTCCGGGTAGTCTTGATGAAGAAAATGAAAAGAATGAGCCTGTGTCCGATGACACCAATTTATTGATCCGGCAAAGAGAGCTATCAGGGATATTAAAAGCCGGGATCGAACAATTACCACCTGTTTACAAAACGCTGATTACTTTATACCATAACGAAGAATTGAGCTATGAAGAAATTGTACAGATTACAGGGCTACCGGAAGGAACTGTGAAAAGCTACTTATTCAGGGCAAGGAAAGCATTAAAAAATAGTTTATTACTGAATTATAAAAAGGAAGATATATGAAAGTTCTGCATCTTACCGACGAAGAAATACAGGAATATGCACTGGATAGTTCGACCTCCGGGACATTGATGACAGGTCATGTAAGTTCATGTGAGGAATGTAAAGCCAGGGTAGCGAATTACCAGTTGTTGTTTTCCGGTATAAAACAACAGCCGCCAGCCAGCTTTGATTTCGACCTGGCTGAACTGGTAATCACACAACTGCCGTCGCCTAAAACCAAGGCTTCCCGTGATAATTTTTTTGCTTACCTGTTTATCATCGTCGCTATAGTTTTAGCCGGCGCCGTGTTATACTACTTCAAAAGTTATATAGTCAGCCTCTTCGCCAGCATAGCACCATTATTTATTTATTTAACAATAACCACCGTTATCACGCTGTCAATAATACTCGGTCTCGATATGTGTAAAAATTATCAAAAGAAAATGAGGTCCCTCGATTTTTACTAAGTAATGCAACATTAAAATCAATCATACGTCACATCTGTTATAAATAATTAATAAAATGAAAAAAACAATAATTACCCTATTCGCTGTTCTGGGAATGTTAGTTGTCAATGCACAAGAAAATGACACTTTTGATCGTCATATTTTCGAGGGCTGCGCTATCGTATTCGTCATCCTTTCGATTATGTTCTTTATTTTGGCCATTCTGAAAAGAATTCTGGAATACCGGCTTCGGAATAAAATCGTAGATAAGGGGATATCCGAGAATATCGCTTCCTCGATATTAAAAACAAATACCCCTGAAGACAAGCATACAACTATTAAGTGGTTCGCTATCCTGGCTGGTTTGGGTGCGGGACTGATGATCGTCAACTATACACAGCCTTTAGGTATTCATTCGCTGGCCATCATGGCCTTTAGCATTTCATTGAGTTTCCTGGGATATTATTTTTTTATCCGCCAAGCTGAAAAATAATAATCTTTGCTTGCGCTAAAAAGCAAAGCTATGTTCACAATTGATCAAATTAAATCGGCCCATTCAAAAGTAAAAAGCGGGGCCGATTTTCCAGGCTATGTGCAGGAGTTGATAAGCCTAGGTGTCCTCAGTTATGATACCTATGTAAGCGATGGTCATACGAAATATACCGGTGAAAATAATTACACGATTCAATCGGATGCCAAATACTCTCAAATGTATGTAGCCGCAATAAGTGATAGCGAACAATTCAGGCAGTATTTAAAAATTCACCAGCAGGGGCGAACTGATTATCCCCTATTTTGCAAACACTCGGCTGAAACAGGTGTGGAAAAATGGAAGGTAGATATGATGGAAATGACATGCACCTATTATGACAAGGCCGGTAATAAATTGCTGGTGGAAAATATTCCGCAACCCTAAACAAGCAGGAACTCAGTTCATATTCAGCAGTGCATCCGCCACGGGAAATGTTGCTGTTAAAACACAACCCTGGCCTGGTCTTGAAACAAAATCCGCGATTCCATTATAAGACAAGGCCCGGCTTTTGATACTGGCTAAGCCAATTCCTTTTGATTTTTTTGTCGTATCAAAACCCACACCATTATCCGAAATGGAAAGAGCTATATAATTTTTGGTTTGTACCAGGCTAATCCTCACCTCCGTTGCTTTAGCATGTTTAATGATGTTATTCAGTTGCTCCTGGACGATCCTGAAAACATTCAGCTTAAATTTATTACCAACGCTATCTTCTGAAAAACTTTCCAAAGCACGGAATATTTTTAACTCATTTACCTGCATCATGTCCCTGCTGATAGTATCAATAGCTTCACAAAGACCAAGATTTATGATGATATCGGTTGACAGTCCCTTGGTCAATTTCCGGATCTCTTCAATGGCTGTAAGAGTGTATTCGGCAGAACGTCCTAAATACATTTTGCTGTGCTCCCCGCCGCTTTTCGCAAGGTCAAGATATAGCTTGGAAGCGCCCAGCAATTGGTTTACATTATCATGAAGCTCTCTCCCGATTTCCGACCTTTCGGCCTCCTTCGCTTCTTCTATAGCCTCTGTGATTTGTTTTTCTTTTAACTTAATTTCCCGCTGTAGTTTTTCTTCAATTACTTCTTGTTTACTCAAATCAAGCATGTAGCCTATCATACGGTAGGCTTTTCCCGCGGCATTTCGCAGAACAATCCCACTGCTTAACACGTTGGCTACGGAATCATCCGCTCTTAAAAAACGATAACTATATTTCCATTCAGTTTCCTGTGACCTCAGCATCCTCACATAGTCCTGGAATACGGCTTCTCTGTCATCCGGATGAATATGGCTTACCCAATCACGTGCAGGTGTCATATGGTTAGTTAACTTATACCCGAATTCTTTATCATAAGCATCGCTTAATATTACTTTATCAGTTATCAGGTCAGAATCATAAAACACATTAGATGATGAATTAAATATGAACTTAAAACTCTCTTTATACTCGGTAAGCTGTGTCCATTTAGCAGCAATTTCATGATCCAGCATTTCTTCCAGTTCCCGGTGCCGGCTGAGGTCCTGCATGGCTCCTATCATACGATAGGCTTTTCCATCGGCATGCCGGAGAACGTTTGCCCTGTCAAATACTCTTGCAACAGAACCATCAGCTCTTATAAATCGGTAAGCATGCTCCCAGTGAGTAGCGGTTGACTCAATAATATCCCGTAATCCTTTTTCAACTGCCTGCTTATCGTCCGGATGTATGTAGTTGCTCCAATCCGCTATATTGCCTTTATTGTTTTTGATCTCATAACCAAACAATTCTTCAAAACCATCACCCAAAAACAAGTCATTGGTTATCAAATTCCAATCCCATATTCCATCAAAAGAAAGTTTAGCAGCCTGCCTGAATATTTCACTGTGTTCCTTCTTTAAAAGGATTTGCTCTCCGAGGCTCTTTTCAAGTTCCTGCAATCTGCTGATGTCCTGAATAGCGCCTATCAACCTCACTGCTTTGCCTTTTTCATCTCTTACTATACTTGCCCGGCTGGTAACAGAGGCCACAGAACTATCCTGCCGTTTTATACTATAAGAATCTTTCCAGCTTTTATTAGAAGAATCAATTGCTTTCATCAATTTTTTTTCAACAAGATCCTTTTCCTCCGGGAGAAGACAGCCGATAAAATCAGAAAAGTTTACCGTATTATCCTTAACGCTATAACCAAATACTTCTTTGATACTATCGCCGACATAGATTCGTCCTGTAGCAATATCCCAATCCCACATTACATCATAAGACGCTTTAGCTATATATTTTATCCATTCGTTATTTTCCGCCAGGCGGGAGTCCGATTTCGCCTGTGCCAGTATAATATCATCAGCGACGATCTTCTCTTTTTGGGTATCAATCTTTTTTTGATTTGCTTTCGCCGAGGCGATAGCACCCGCAACTATTTTCCCGTTTTGGACATCAATATTTTTTTGCCTGGATTTTGCCTCGGCTATATCAACAGCAACTACTTTTTCATTTTCTGTATCAATTTTTTTTTGCCTCAGGATGCTTTGGCTCCTGTCCCTGATCGTTGTGATCGCTTTCTCAATTCCATCATCATCCATAAAAACCGCGGAAGTAATTTCGCAGGGAAAAGGCTTTCCGCTTTTTTTAATGGCGGTTACTAACGCAATGGAATGCCCTTCAGCCGTTCTCTGCTTCAGCATCTTTTTAAAACCATTCTCCTTTATATTAAAAATATCCGACCGACTTTTGGTTAATAATTCTTTTTGGGCATATCCCAGGAGTTTACAGGCGGCATTGTTAGCTATTACCAGCCTCCCATTACTTGCCGTAGAAATGATGTTTGCCTGTAAAGAATTGTCAAACGCAAGGTGGCGGAGAGTGTCACCTGTGGCAATAATAGATTTTTTGGCAGCACCGGGCTGTTTTTTATTTTCAGAAAATTTATTCATTAAGATAAGGTTCATTTGTAAAGTAGTCTTTTTATCCGGCATAATGAAATAAAATCATGACCCTTCCTAAGACGCCTGTTCCCTCAAAAAAATGAATAGTTCGCATCACCTGTGTGAGTAATGGGAAGGGATAAAACCCCCGGTTCCCTGAATAAAATATTTATTTCCCTGAACAGTTTTGATATGTTCAGGCTATAAGGTATTAGCTTTTTCTATTTATAGTTTGTTGTATCTGCTGAGCTTGTCGAGCTCCAGGATAGTCGTCTTACCATCTTCGCTTTCCCGGTACATGGTTACAAATTTCGCATTGAAAATTATTTCGTCGTAAGTATAAGAAGTTCGCTGGATCACAACCGTTGAATAAACATCGTCAAAGCCTTTTATGTTAACATACACTTCCACGTCAGATGATTTGTAATCTTCTTCCGTCAACCCAAGCAAAGGGCTTTTTTCATCAATGGGGTGTACCACGGTCCAGTTCATCATGAGCGTATCCACTTTGTTTCTTTCCAGTTCTAATGAATAAAACTTGTAAGTGGCATTACCGTTCTCCTGTACCTGGAGAGCAATGTTTACTTTAATTTCAGCATCGCTCAGATTGTGATTGTCTTTGTAAGAAGCGATACGGAACATCAGCGCGGTCTTGCCCTGGAACGGCGCTATCAGGGCGTGATCACTGAAAGCGATATGGGATCTTGGCTTGGCGAATCGTCCATAAATAAGACCGGTAGCTACGGCAAAGGAAAGAAATCCGCTCATCGCTTCTATAGCGGCCACCATATTAACGCCATCACCCATTGGATTTACCCGTCCATATCCTACCGTCGTAAAAGTTTCTGTGCTAAAAAAATAAAGCTCTTTATATTGTTGCCAACGGGTAGTGGCGAGAATACCCTGAAAACCCTCTGCACCAATCAGTATATAAATCACCGTATACAGCAGGTTGATGCTCAAAAAGAACAATACGATCACCGTAATAAATTTCCAGAGTGGCATATTAAGCATGCTATGAAAAAGACTGAACCGGTTCCAGAACGAGACTCCCACTTTTTGAAGGTTATACGAACCGTCCCGGTTAATAAAACGGCCACCATAGCTGCTTACATTGGTACCAAAACCCGTATCGTTGTTGGTTTTTGAAAAAGGGTTTATCCGTTCCTTTAAAGACATAATAAATTGAATTAAAGTTCAAGTTAAAATAAAAAAAATGAACTGATATCAGTACCATCAGCGAGCTATCTATAATGACAATGTTGAACCTTAAACGCTTTTATTATGCCGTTGCCCGGCTGATATGCGGTTTCAATTAACTTAACTTTTCGTTTGTTTCTAAATAATTTATATTTCAATCTCAATAACCTGCTTCCCAGAAACCTAAAGCTATTGTCAACATGAAAAAAATAGCGCTGCTTATCCAGGCAATGACAATATTTGCCGCTTGTAATACCGGCAAGATAAACGAAGCTGATAGTTTGAAACATTTCAGCGAAATAGATTCCCTGTTACAACGAAAAGAGTTTTTTGCGGCAAGGGACAGATATGCCGCGCAAACGGATCAGCTGACAACTTTTCACCGGTTAAAGGCAGGTGCTGAAATTGACAACGCATTCAATCGGTTGGAAACGTCTGATGAAAAGATCGACTCTTTATTCCGCGACTATTCGGTCAAATTATCGGATAAAGATAAATATCATCTGCTCCACATAGAACAAATGAATCACTCCAAGTTGTTTGAATACCAAAAAGCCTATGAAATTATTCATCAAATGACCACACGCTATAAGCAGCAAATGACAGCGGATGAACTGGATGACTATCAAAATACTCAAAAAATATGGGCCTCCCTGGCAAAACAACCAGCACAGGTGATAGCCATAAAAGACAACACAACTCTCCCCATCAAACATGATAAGCTTGGCCTGCAAAACCTGCAGGTTACACTTGATACACTTAACGTTGATTTTATTTTTGATACCGGTGCCAATTTTTCCACTGTCACTGAAACAACGGCCAGGAAGTTAAATATGCGTATCATGGATACAACGACCATTGAGGTAGGCGCCATAACAGGTTTAAAAGTGAAATCAAGAATCGGGGTTTGCCCGGAATTTAATTTAGGAAAGATTAAGGTTCAAAATGCAGTGTTTCTTGTATTTCCGGATGAAGCATTGGCCATTCCGCAGGCCGGCTTCCAGATAAACGGTATCATCGGCTTCCCGGTCATTGAAGCAATGAAAGAAATACAACTGACAAAAAAAGGTGAGTTCATCGTTCCGCAACAAAGGAGCAACTATACTGAGCAAAATATGGCGATCGATTTTTTAAATCCTGTCATTTATCTTGACGGAGAAAATTATACGTTCGACTCCGGCGCCAATTCGACCACTTTATATGAAAGCTACTTTACCAAACATAAAAAAGACATTGAGGCGGCCTATAAAGAAACCAATCTTACTATTGGCGGCGCCGGTGGCAACCTGACAAAAAAAGGGTATCTCGTTACATTCAAAACAAAAGTAAACAATCAAACCGTCGCTCTTGATTCCGTGCAATTGTTTAAAGAAAAAATAAAAGATGAAAAATTTTTTCCTGGTAATATAGGCCAGGACCTGATTAAGAAATTTGACCGGATGACGATCAATTTTGAATCGATGTTCATCCGGTTTGATTAAAATACTGCTTTGCCAGGCATTACAATATTCACTATAGTATTAACTAGAATTTCCCACAAAGCCGCAATGAACACAATGGAATTATTAATAGCATCCGGCATCTTATATCTGCTACATTTGAAGAATGAAAATTAAAGTTATATTAACGGGTGCCACAGGTATGGTAGGTGAAGGCGTGTTGCATGAATGCCTGCTGCATGAAGCTGTAGAAACTATTTTAGTGATCAATCGGAAATCCTGTGGTGTACAGCATCTGAAATTAAAAGAGATCATTCTTACTGATTTCTTTGACCTGTCAGCTATAGAAAGTCAGCTAACGGGGTACAATGCCTGTTTTTTCTGCCTCGGCGTATCATCCATAGGAATGAAGGAACCGGAATATTACAAACTCACCTATTCACTTACCATGAATGTAGCCAGCGTACTTGCCAGGCAAAATAACGGTATGACCTTTTGTTATATCTCCGGCGCCAGCACCGATAGCAGCGAAAAAGGAAAAACAATGTGGGCCAGGGTGAAAGGTAAAACAGAAAATGATTTAATGAAATTGCCGTTTAAGCTGGTATATAATTTCAGACCAGGATACATGCAACCCACAAAGGGTTTGAAGAATACCCTGAACTTTTATAAGTTTGCCGGCTGGCTTTACCGCGTTATTGCGGTGGCTATTACCAAAATCGGTGTCTACATTAAAAGAGCTTGGATTGGCCTTGATACAAGTAACACTAAAAGGTTACTCCAGCCATATCCTTGAAGTAAAAGACATTGTCGCGCTGTCCAAAGAGAAGTAATATAAATACGAAATCGGCAATTCCCAACCCTCAATAATTTTTACCCTTACCTTAATGCTTTACTACCCTTATGGTGATTTATCAATTAAAAATCGCTGATGACCAACCCGTAACTATAAACTGCTCAACAGGGATAATTATCCATTTTTGAATTATTAATTTCATACCGGCTCGTAGTGACGTCAGGCTTTAACAGGTAACGGGATCTAACAAAATGAGAAAGAATACATTTATAATTTGTCTTTTTACAATTTTCTTACCTGAGGCTGACTTCGCTCAAACCATAAACAAAGCAAAGCTTGATAGTTTTTTCACCAGCCTCGCTATCAATAATAAGGCGATGGGAAGTATCGCTATTTCTAAAAATGGAGAGTTGCTTTATCGAAATGCAATTGGCTTTAGCCTGTATAGTGATGATAAAAAAATACCCGCTACTGAAAATTCAAAATACAGGATAGGATCGGTTTCAAAGATATTTACAGCCGCCATCGTTTTCCAGTTGATAGACGAGGGTAAAACAAGTCTTGCAACCCGTTTGGAAAAATATTTCCCCCAATATCCCAATTCGTCCATGATTACAATAAGGAATTTGCTGAACCATACAAGCGGAATCAGAAACATAACTTCGGTAAGTTTGAAAGGAACTCCGAGAACGGAGGAGGAAATGCTGACTATCATGGCTGAGAAAATTCCTAAATTCAAACCCGATAAAAAATCATCCTACAGTAATTCCAATTTCCTGTTGCTGGGTTATATCATTGAGAAAATATGCGGGAAACCTTATGCTGATGTTTTAGAGGAAAGGATAGTTTCTAAAATAGGCCTCAGCAATACTTATTACGGGCATGCCGCTGATACCGAAAAAAATGAATGTCTTCCATACAGGTTTAATAAAGACTGGAAGCAACAACCCCAAACAGATCTTAGTATTCCCGGAGCTTCCGGTGGCCTTATATCTACTCCGACCGACATGGTCTTTTTTATGGAAGCCCTGTTTTCAAAAAAAATAGTTAGTGAAAATAGTTTGAACCAGATGAAAAACATCACAGATGGCGAAGGAATGGGCCTTCGTGAATTCGAATTTGATAAAAAAAAGGTGTTGGGATATATCGGCCGGATCGATGAATATGAATCCGTACTGGCCTACTTTCCCGGGGACAGCCTTGCGATAGCCTTATGCTCTAATGGAAGAGTATATCCCATGCAGGGAATTGTAATAGGCTCACTGAACATCTATTTTGACAAAATATATTCTATTCCCGACTTTAAATTATCTACTATAAAACCCGCACATCTTAAAAAATATACAGGCGTCTATGCAAGCTCCGAAATCCCTGTCAGAATAAAAATAAGCAGGCATAAACAAAACCTCATTGCCCAACCTTCAGGATATTCATCATACCCGCTCGAAGCCATTGGTTTTGATAAATTCAAAAATGACGAAGCATCGGTAGCCATTGAATTTGATCCCCGAAAAAATGCAATGAGATTAAGGCGGGGTGATATGAGTTACGTTTTTATAAAAGAGAATTAAAGTCCTTTTCTATACGTCAGGAAATTTCATAGCGAATGATGGAAGGCCTTCTGGTTTGGGTTCATAATTTCAAATTAAATTATGTTCCTCTTCATGACTATAACCAACCCGACCTTCTGAAAAAATAATAAAGAAGAAAACAGGCGATAACAGTAAAAGAGACCACTACCGGGTAAGCATAATGCCAGCCCAACTCGGGCATGAACTTAAAATTCATTCCATAAAATCCGGCCACCATGGTTGGCACCGCAATGATAGCAGCCCAGCCTGCAAATTTTTTGGAGACATCGCTTTGCGAAATGGATATTAAAGAAAAATTAGCTTCCAATGCTGTATTCAAAAGTTCACGGGTATTGTCTACCACTTCATTGATCCGTATCGCATGATCGTAGACATCGCGGAAATAGGGTCTTGTTTCTTCAGAAATACATTTGATTTCAAATCTTGTCAGCCGGTTGCAGATATCCACCAGGGGTGAAGTAGCTCTTTTTACTTCCAGCAATTCACGTTTAAGCTGGTAGATGTGTTCCGTAGTCTCGCGGCTTGGTTTTTCCTTGAACACTTTATCTTCTACTACCTGCAGGTCCTGCTCCAGCTCATGTATCACCGGGAAATACTGGTCCACTATAAAATCCATCACCGCATACAAAGCAAAGCCCTGCCCCTTACTTAAGAGATGAGGAGTACTTTCACATCTTGAACGGACATTGGCATAAGAAACTGAAGAACCATGACGAATAGTGACAATAAAATTGTTCCCGACAAAAAAATGTGTTTCGCCAAATTCAATATGATGTTCCTTGTTCATCTGCGCTGTTCGCAGCACCACAAAAACAGAGTCACCGTATAATTCAACTTTGGGTCGCTGGTGAGCATTGCGGGCATCTTCTACGGCAAGATCATGCAATTCAAATTCCTGCTGTACCTGTTTAAGGACTTCCTCGGATGGTTCATGCAAACCAATCCATACGAACTGGTCGGCTTCTTTCAGCACATTATGAACTTCAGGGAGCTCAACATTAGTACAGCGGCGGCCCTGGGAATAAGCCGCGCAATTGATAACCTCATTCATGAAACTTTGTTATTAAAGTATCATTGCAAATAATCGTTAGCTCTATGAAGTTAGTTTTTTTATCAATGGATTTATCCTTTGTTTAATAACAAAAAAACGGGACCTCGTAGTAGAGATCCCGTTCACGAATTACCTTCTGCCTGGGAGTAAGCCCTGCCCTTTATTCAGATGTTGACGAAACGCAGGTTGGTCGCTTCACCAGGTACTTTGTTTTTTACCCGGACAAAGTAAACCCCGGTAGCCAAAGAAGGTAGTTCAACAGAAGCTTTAGAAAGTGTAGTAGAGGAGAGTATGTTTCCAACTGCATTCAGTAATGCAGGGTTATTATTTTTATCACCAGTGATGCCAGCTGTTTCAACTGTGTGGTCGTTGACGGGTGCGGGGTAAATGAAAATGCCTTTTCTATCCATTTCATTTTTTCCCATTTTGATTATGGCGCAATATCTGTGTGTGAAGTTTTTTGAAACCCGGCCAATTTCAACAGGCTTTATATTGCTGTCAATCCTATATGCTCCCGCAAAGTAACTGCTGATCTTTGAAAATGACCTGGTGACAGGCGAAAGGAGGAGGTTAGTTGATCTATATACAGCTAGTTTCAAGGGTCGGAGGTTTAGGGTTTCAATTCGGGAACAAAGCAAGGTAAAAACCCTTGGACTTCATAGTATTTTCTGCACTTTTTTTCTGCAGGGCGCCGGGTTGGTTTTCAGTTGGATGGCTATCAATTATTTAGAGCACAAAAAAACAAGATGAAAAATCATTAATCACTTCACTTAATTTTTCTTTGCGTCCTTAACGGCTTAGCGGGAAACCAAGACCAACACTTGAATTTTTGGTGCTGTATCCGTTTGAATTTTCGAGGGTTCAGCGCTTTCTTATGCTGCTAAGATATAAGCCACGAACGCACGGATAAATATTGTAATCCGTGCTTCCGTGGTCTAAACTTTTCAAATCCGATAGCTATCGGATGATACATTACCGAATTTTTAATTAAACTAATGAGCCGGTCGTATCTTCATGGCATGCCTGTTTTAACCGCGACATTACAAGATATTCCCCAACTGGTAGCATTGATAAACAGTGCTTACCGCGGTGATGCCTCTAAAAAAGGATGGACGACGGAAGCCGATCTTTTAAAAGGAGAAATACGCACCAACGAAGAGACTATGGCGCAGCTAATGCAAACCAAAGGATCTGAGTTTCTAAAATACATTAATGAACAAAACGAGATAGAAGGATGTGTGTTTTTGGATAAAAAGGGGACCAGGTTATACCTTGGAATGTTAAGTGTATCTCCCTTAGTGCAAGCCAAAGGAACAGGTAAACAATTGATGAATGCCGCGACCAATTATGCAAAGCGGGAAGAATGTAATGCTATTTATATGAGAGTGATTTCTCTCCGTCATGAACTGATCAGTTGGTATGAGAAACAAGGTTATTACAAAACGGGCCAAACTGAAGCATTTCCCGATGATAACCGTTTTGGAATTCCCACGCAGCCATTGGAATTTCTTATCCTGGAAAAGATGATATGAAAATAATAACGTTAGGTAACCAGGGAACTTCGTCAGTATTCCTTATAAATTATGCTCCGAGATAACTACGTAGTTGATTGAAGTTTTGATTTGCCCTTAGCTTAGTGATCGCTTTATCTTTGATCTGCCTCACTCTTTCAGGAGTGATATCAAACCGTTGCCCTATATCATCCAGGCTCATCGGGTGATCAATACCGATACCATAAAAATAGCAAAGCATCTGCTTTTGTCTTTCGGAAAGAGATTCTAGAGAACGGTTGATCTCTTTTTTTAAAGACTCCGAATGATATAACCTGTCGTCTGTTTTACCGGCATTCTGGTTTTCCAGCGTATCCATTAACGACCCATCCCCCTCTTCCGAAAAGGGAGTATCGAGACTAATATGCTTGTCTTTAACTTCCATGTGAGAACTTATCTCCGAAGCCTCCAGTTCCAGTGCTTCCGCAATTTCTTCTATGGATGGCGCTCTTCCCAATACCTGTTCAAGCGAGGAACTCGTATTTTTTATCCTGTTTGTTAACACCACCCTGTTAAGCGGCAGGCGGATCATCCGGGCATGATCTGCCAATGCTTTAATAATGCTCTGCCTTATCCACCACACGGCGAAGGATATAAATTTAAACCCACGGGTATTATCAAATCGCTCTACCGATTTAATTAAACCGATATTGCCTTCATTGATAAGATCGGGTAATGAAAGTCCCTGGCCCTGGTATTGTTTAGCAACAGAAACTACGAATCGCAGGTTAGCTTTTACCAGGCGATCCAATGCATTCTTGTCGCCCTGCTTTACTAATGTAGTTAACTGAACTTCTTCTTCAGACGTGATTAAAGGTACTCTTCCAATTTCCTGGAGATATTTTTCCAGGCTGGCAGATTCACGATTGGTAATGGATTTCGTGATCTTAAGTTGTCTCATACTCATGGGGTGTAGAAATGGTTTTTAAGAAATAGTTTTCCGGGTGATGATATACCAAAGTAACAGCAGTTGTAACCCGAAAAAAATAGAGCAGCACCTCATTAATGTGTAATATTAACACTTGAGGTGTTGTAGAGTTTATGCTACAAGACGCGAATATTTCTTTAAGATCATATATTAAAAAGAAAGACTTGATGAGCTTTCATGAGCATTTTCCCTATGAATGGATTTTTTTGATTCCGGGTTGACTCTAATAGTAGTATTGATATCCTCCAGCCTCATAATAAAAGATAGCAAGATTTCTTAGCTCATACAGAAAGGCGGTTTTTAGTTTTGTTACACAACAAAAAAAATTGAGACCATGAAGGAAATCTTACTATCGCTCCTGGAAAATTCCAGGGGATACACACTCGCTGTCGCTGAGGCTATGCCGGCAAAACTGGATAATTTTAAACCTCAGGCCGATATATGGAATTTTAGTGAGCAACTACACCATATCGCCTATGGCATTGAGTGGTGGAAGGACAATTATGTAAAGGGTGTTAAAACATCCTGGGAGCCGCCGGCCTTTTCAAAAAACAGGAAGGAAGCAGTGGCTTATCTGAACCAGACCTATGATTCATTAAAAGATTCGGTAAACAAGATCCCGATGAATGATGAGACGATCAAAGGATTTTTCGCAACGCTGGACCATATTACCCACCACCGGGGGCAAGTGATAATATACCTGCGTTGCAATGGCATCACAGCGCCTGAGTACACGTATTAAACTTCTTTGACCGCAAAAGAAAGAGCCCCGGAATATTTCCCGGGGTTTCCCCTTTTATTTTTTTTTAATAGAATGAAATTGTACCGGCTTATTTTTCCAGCAATCCATCCGCTTTCCATTGCTTAAAGACGGCGATAGTGCTGTCACTCAGTTTTTCTGTTTTTTTGAATGGCATAAATCCTTTTTCACCGGGTGACAACTCAATACGACGGATGATATCATCAATATCTGCTTTTACATTCGCATAATTATCATAAGATTTCTTTTGTCCTCCTTTTTGGGGAATGTGACAGGGACTGCAATTGTTAACGATTACCGTTTGCAGACTGTTTTCATAGACCATTTTTGGAGGTGCGTTTTTAGACGCCTTTTTAGAACTGCCGCAGTAAGAAAAAATAACCGCGGTCGCAAGTAACAAAACAGGGACATAATACCTTTTCATGTTGTTTGGGTTTTTAAAACTTTAGTGATTCAAACTACGAAAAACTATTTAAACACGGCGCACCAGCCGTAAGAAAAAAGAGATTATGCGGGTAAATTCATTTGCAGGAACACCCGGATTTAATATTACTAAAAAAATAAAATGTCCGGATCAGTGAATTTTGCCGGCCCTCGATTGCCATATCCCGTTCTTTAAATTTGATAGTTTACCATTTTTACCACAACTTTATTATTAGCCTTTAATTGGCCCGGCTATCCATACAATCATTTAAACCATCAAAACCCTCTATAAATATGAAAAGCGTAATCGCTTTTAGTGTTGCCTGTTGCCTAAGCGTACATTTATTGGCACAACCCAAACCTGCTGCATCTTCAACCACTGCAAAAGACGAAAAAGCAACGGCGGCCAAAGAAGAAAAAACAAATCCGGTAGCTACCGGATTGCCAAATATCATTTTCAACCCGGACAAAAATGTAGTAACGGATCATGTAACCACGATCAAAGGGCAGCGGGTCAGTTATAGAGCAACTACCGGAACAATGCCGGTTTGGGATGAAGAAGGAAAATGTATCGCCGGTCTGTTTTATACTTACTATGAAAGATCCGACATTAAAGACCGTTCTGCCCGGCCATTGGTCATATCCTTCAATGGCGGACCGGGCTCTGCTTCCGTGTGGATGCATATCGCCTATACCGGTCCGAGGTTGCTGAATATTGATGACGAAGGCTACCCTGTACAACCTTATGGGATAAAAGAAAACCCCTACTCTATTTTAGATGTCGCTGATATTGTTTTTGTGAATCCTGTCAATACAGGTTATTCAAGAGCTGTCAGCAAAGACATACCGGGCAGTAAATTCTTTGGTGTTCGTGCGGATATTAAATACCTCGCTGAATGGATCAATACTTTTGTTACCCGTAATGACCGCTGGGCTTCTCCCAAATATCTGATTGGTGAAAGTTATGGCACCACCCGTGTATCGGGTCTGGCATTAGAACTGCAAAATGCGCAGTGGATGTACCTGAACGGTGTGATATTGGTATCACCCACTGAATTAGGTATTGCACGCAGCGGACCAGTTGATGCGGCTTTGCGTTTACCTTATTTCGCCGCTACGGCATGGGATCATAAAATGTTACCGGCGGACCTGCAACAAAAAGATCTTACGGCCATGCTTCCCGAAGTGGAAGACTTTACACTCAATGAACTGATACCTGCCATGAGCAAGGGAAGTTCGTTGACAGATGATAAGAAAAAAAGTATCGCCGAAAAAATGGCCCGCTATTCGGGTTTATCTTCTAAAGTAATTCTGCAGCATAACCTGGATGTACCGGTGGATTTTTTCTGGAAAGAATTATTAAGAGATAAAGGTTTCACCGTCGGCCGTTTGGATTCCCGTTACCGTGGTATTGATAGAGAAGATGCAGGTGAAGGACCAGACTTTAACCCGGAGCTTACTTCCTGGTTACATTCGTTTACACCCGCTATCAACATGTATATAAGAAATGAACTAAATTATATAACCGATCTCAAATATAATATGTTTGGCAATGTAAGCCCCTGGGACAGGACCGGTGATCAAACCGGCGAAAACCTGCGGCAGGCTATGGCACAAAATCCCTTCCTGCATGTGATGGTACAATCGGGATATTATGATGGCGCCTGTGATTATTTTAATGCGAAATATAGTTTATGGCAGATGGACCCGGGCGGTCGTTTGAAAGATCGTCTGAGGTGGAAAGGATATCGTAGCGGGCACATGATGTACCTGCGCAAACAGGACTTGCAAACCGCCAATGACGATATCAGGGAATTCATAAAAGCCGCCACACCAAAGTCGGGGGAAGCAGCGAGATATTAAGCAGGTAAATTTTATTTGGGAAGCTGAGGATATTATTCGGCATTGAAAATTAACCCTGGGGACGGCGGAAATTCTTGGTTGGAATTATTGATAGTCCTGGAATTGCTTTGGAGGAGAATTTTCTTCCAGCCTGTTTGAAACATTTATGGAAAAAATGTTGAAGCAATGAGTGATACCGCCCCGGAATTTATTACAACTTTTAGTGACTTGTCAGGAAATGTTTTTGAGATATTTCAGGAATGATTTTTATACAACAATGAACAAGCAGACTGCTATACCAAAAGCATTACATTTTTTTTTAACAAAGATTATCATTGGCATAGCCGTGGTAGGCGGCTCGGTTGCTTTGACGGAATGGTCAGGCAGGTTATTACTGGATAAGACACAATTGACCGATAACTCGAAAAATGTAATTATCGCGATTTCAGATGCAGCTATAGCTTTACTCAGTTATATTCTTCTTTTCAGAGCCTATGAAAAAAGGCAAATTAAAGAATTAAGTTCTTTAGCATTTGGTAAAAACGCTATGATTGGCTTTGCAACCGGCCTGGTTTTGCAATCGCTTTTTATCCTGGTTATTTATATGACTGATGGATATTCCGTTATTAAGATTAATCCCTTTTCATTTCTTGTTCCTGCATTTACCACTGCACTTACTGCTGGATTTGTTGCCGAAATATTAATCCGGAGTGTATTTTTTCGTTTATTGGAAGAAAAATCAGGGACTAAAATTGCTTTGCTGATTTTAACGCTCCTATTCGGACTGTTGCATTTAAACGTCGCCGGAGCAACAGCACTTTCAGTTTTTACAACAGCCATACAGGCCGGTCTTTTGCTTTCTGCTGCGTATGTATTTACAAGAAGTTTGTGGGTTACAATTTTTTTCCATTTTGCCTGGGATTTTGCCGAACCCGGAATTTTCGGTGCGGCCAATCCAGGCAATACAATTGAACAAAGTTTGTTCACAAGTAAAATTACCGGACCTGTTTATTTGACTGGCGGGCAATCGGGTCCACAAAATTCCATTCAGGCATTACTATTTTGTTCTATTGCAGCATTATTATTTTTATGGCTTGCAAAGCGCAATAATACTTTTATAAAACCCTTTTGGAAAAAATAAACTGCGCCAGCATTGTACTACCGATAGTGGATCCGACATTGAAACAATCAGCCGTGGTAGTTGTCCTGTACGGCGATTCTGGATTTGCCGAACAAAGCCAACCTTTGGTTCTTACTATTTATCTTAATCAAAAGACCCGGCAGCGCTTAAGGCCACGAATATCTAATTCCGCACCATGCGGCAATACCTGATGCAGGCATTCAGGCAACATTCCAATTTTTTAGTTTGGCAAAACCATGGATTACCAATGATAAACAATAATTTCTCTGACATTAATAAAAAATACATTGCTGTAGTATCTGTACTGACATTTATATTTCCAATCCTTTGCGCCGTTGGAGAAATACTGGTTAACAAAGACTATCATTTTCACCTGACTTAATTGGCAAGTGGTTTATTTTTTCGGCTGTCGGACTTCGCCTGTTTATCGAGGGCATCAAACAAATAACAGATCCGGCAATTACTGCAAAAGAAATTTTTCATATTGACAATCCGGACAGTTTCCCTGTTGTTCGTGAATTGGGTTTTGCTAACCTTTGCTTCGGATTAATCGGAATCGTTTCTTTGTTTTTGCCTCAAAGGAGAGCAGTAAGTGCGTTTAGAAGTGGCCTGTATTATGGCATTGCAGGACTTCAGCATTTTCTTAAAAAGCCTGTTGGGATAAATGAAAAATTTGCTCTGGTGACCGACGTTATAATTTTTCTTTTATTACTGGCTTACTTTGTAAAAGCTATTTGAGGCTCCAAAAATTAACTTACAAAATATCGTGTCGTCAATTTTTATTTCAACACGGTATCCAAAAAAATGAAAACTTCATTTTCATTTTATTTTAAAAGAATTTCATTTTAAAAAGCTAGGGTTGAACCGCCCAGGCCAGGCCATCCGGTATGCCTCCAACATCGAGGTGGTTGATCACTTCCAGTGTTTTGAGATTGATAACAGCAATATAATTATCAGCCGAGCAGGCAACAAATGCACGTGCATCAAGAGGATCCATCAAAATACCTGCCGCACCTTTGCCCAATTTCAAACGCTTTATTTCCTTACGTGTTGTTGCATCATAAATGGTCAGCTCACCAGATCGAAGACTTGAAATAAATACCCGTTTACCATCCGGCGTAAACTTTACCCGGTTGGCACCCTGCACTTTTGCATCAACTTTAGCCGACTGTTTTTTTGCTGCGAGATCAATGATGGTAATGGAGCCGTCGTCACTTGATGCCGTCCACAATTCACTGCCATCGGGAGATACATCAAAACCTTCCGAACCCTTTGCCGTGGGAACAACAGTTTGCATCCAATTCTCACGTGCCTGCATACCCCGAGGTGGACCATTGCCCGGTGACGGTGGGGGATTGCCTTGTGCAGAAGCATTCCCGGGTGGCGCAAAATTACCGATAGGTATCAGCGTATCAACAAGAATGCTTACTGTTCCGGAAGAAACATTTGTCGTGTAAATTCTTTTGCCGTCGGCAGTAACATAGATCATGTGTGTTCTATCCTGCCCTGTTCCCATGCTCCAGTCCAGTTTGCCGGTTGCGGGGTCATAGCGGCCAACAGCTTTGGAGCCTTCTGCTGTAAACCATGCCTTACCATTTACAAATGTTATATCATGCGGGCCAAACAGCGGTCTTGTATCAATGTTGGTTAAAGGCTTTTGCGCCACGAGGTCAATGATGTTTATTTCATGCAGGCTTCCACCGCCATAAATGCAAACGTAGGCCGTCCGCCCGTCAGAAGAAGCGACGAGTTCGTGTGGATCTTCGCCAACCGGAACTTTGGCAATCACCTTTAATGTAACAGGATCTACAATCGCCAGTGTATGATTGGCTTTTGAAAGCGCAAGTAATGATCGCTTTGACGTGGATTGAGCATTGCATTCTGTTTTGGGGTAAATAAACGTCGCCAGGAGAATAGTTACATTAACTATCCGGAACATACATTGGATATTTTTCATCTTTGTATTTTACTAATAATACGCCTTCTTATAAATAAATTTCTTTTTGACGGTACAAACCTATTTCATCGTAAGACGCAAACCTCTAAAATGAGATAAATTCCAAAAAAATTGCGGCGGACATAGAAGTTGTCAAAAAAGCCAATCCCTTATGCCTCAATAATAATTTAGCTTTGAGAACAACGGTAAATTTTTCAAAGTAATCGCCGATCCAATTAAATATTTGACCTCACCGCAAATTTCCGCTTTAAAATCTGGTAGCCTACGCAATTAATGCCTGTTTCATTTTTAACACACCGTATGTTTTAATTCTCAGCTGAAATTTGTACTTTTCTAAATGAGCCTTACCGAACATAAACTATCTGTAACAAAACCCTGTTTGGAGGCGTGGAGCTCAATGACAGATACGGATAGCGGAAAGCATTGTAAGTCTTGCAATAAAGTAGTCACTGATTTTTCAATCCTGGATGATGACGAAATAAAAAAGTTCTTTTTAAAAATCGGCGACCAGCCGGTTTGCGGCAGATTTAAAGCAGGTCAGTTAGACCAGGTTAAAATATACATACCAGCCTATGTATTCCGGAAACCCATCCCCTACTGGAAAAAATTCCTGCTTATCTTTCTTATTTGCTTTGGAAATAATCTTTATCCTTTCGATATATCGATCGGCAATAAATCGAATTTATACGCTCAGACTGCAGTAACAAAAAAAGACAGAAAAAAAACATATACAAAGAACAAAAAGAAAAAATATACATCCAACACTAAAATCGAATTCAAATTCGATCCTTCAGTCGAAATAATGACTATGGGACTTATTCAAGTGATCCCGCATCCTGCAACAATTCCGGTTCCCGATTTCCTGGTTACAAAAAAAAGTTCAACAGTAACTGATTCCGAAGAAATAGAATCAGCATTATTGATCAATACAAATAATAAAGCACCCAAAAATACACCCGCTGATAAACCCTCTGATAATAAAGCGGAATATGTTTTGCCTGCCGGTTTTAAATATCGTCGTCGGAAAAAAAAATCTTCATAAATCAGCAGACTTAGCACCTGATTTTATTGCCAGTGTCAAAATGCCTCTTTTAAAAAAAATATCTTTGTCTTTAAATTTCTATCCGGCATTCAGCCTGACCTGAATGCAAACATCATTACCCCGGGTCTTTTAAAACCAATAAATATATTTCCGCCAATGTCCAATTCTAAAATCCCCATTTGTTATTAATACAGAACGGCAATATTGATAACTTTAAAATTTAAAAAAATGCAGGAGTTCATGTTAATTTTCAGGCACGAAGATGGTCACAAAGTGGCTTCGCCTGAGCAGATCCAGGTATGGATGAAACAAACGATGGATTGGATCGGTGGCATCGCCGCACAAAACAAATTTGTCGCCGGCAACGGCTTGCCCTTTGACGATGCGAGGGTGGTCAGTCACAATAAAATCGTTACCAACGGCCCTTTTGGCGAGATAAAAGAAACAATCGGCGGGTATATTATCGTGAAAGCAGACTCAGTAGAAGAAGCGGTTGAATTCGCCAAAGGTTCACCTGTTTTGCAGGGAGAGGGCAATACCGTGGAAGTTCGTAAGATTGCAAGGAGGGACGGTATTCACTAACCTATCAAAAAGCCGTTCCGTCTTTCGATTACAATCAGGCTAGACGGGACGGCTTTACTGACTATGCAACAGCAGGAATTAATACCGCATTTATTCAGAACAGAGTCCGGCAAAATAACTGCGGTACTCTGCAAACGTTTCGGCATTGAACATATAGAAGTCGCCGAAGACATTACCAGCGAAACATTTTTAACGGCGCTTGAAACCTGGACCTATAAAGGTATTCCCGAAAACCCTTTAGCCTGGCTCTATTCTGTGGCGAAAAACAAAGCCAAAAATTATTTTACCCGAAACAAGATCTTCTCTGAGAAAATTATCGGGCAACTGAAAATTTCATCCACTGGTTCAGAAGAAATGGAAATTGATTTGTCCGGTGAAAATATCACCGATAGCCAGCTACAAATGTTATTCGCTATCTGTCATCCATGTATTCCCGCTGAAGCACAAATTGGTTTGGCACTGCGTATTCTTTGCGGGTTCGGTATTGATGAAATCGCCACTGCATTCCTTGCTAACAAAGAAACGATCAACAAAAGATTATTCAGGGCTAAAGAAAAATTAAGGTCTGAAAACGTGACCATTGAATTTCCGGATAAAACTGAAATGAATGACCGGCTCGAAAATGTATTGAGAACACTCTACCTGTTATTTACCGAAGGATATTACTCTGAGAGCAACGATAATGTCTTAAGAGAAGACCTTTGCCTGGAAGCCATGCGGTTAGTGCATCTGCTTATTGAAAATGAACAGACCAACCTTCCCGACGTAAATGCTTTGTTCGCCCTGATGTGTTTCCATTCTTCGCGGTTTGAAGCGAGGGAAAATGAGAGAGGCGAAATTGTTTTATACAAAGACCAGGATGAAAAATTATGGAACAGGGAACTGATCGCCAGGGGAGCGCATTTCCTTCATCAATCGTCGAAGGGGAATAGTTTTTCAAAATATCATCTGGAAGCAAGTATTGCTTATTGGCATACGATCAAAGCCGATACAAAAGAAAAATGGGAAAATATCCTGCAGCTTTATAACCGCTTGCTTCAAATAGAATATTCACCTATAGCGGCACTCAACCGGACATTCGCACTCTCAAAAGTAAATGGAAAACAAGCAGCATTAGTAGAAGCAGAAAAATTACAGTTGACAAATAATCATTACTACTTTGTTTTACTCGGCGAATTGTATAGAGACACGGATCGCCATAAAGCGAAAGAAAATTTTCAAAAAGCGGTTTTGCTTGCTAAAACAATTGCGGACAAGAGAAGTATCCAACACCAAATTGACCAGCTATAGCTAATCCATTAAAATAAGCAATTGAAAATATTTTAATATGAATAAGCTGTTAGTGACAACTGAATTGCTCTGTATAAAATAAACTTGTTTCAAAGCCCTGCTTTGTAGCAGAGCTTTGAAACTTTTCATTTATTCCATTGTACTATTTGTGCAATTCTACAGTACCGATATCCGTTTCCTTACCCTTTACCAGCGAAACGGCAGTAAGTGTTGTATCCTGGTAACCGTTTGCCGTAGCATTGATGAAAACATCGGCCGTAGATCCTCTCAGTCCCCTGATCTTGAACCATCCATTACCATGAGGTATCGCTACCAAGGTATCACCATCGGCAATAGCTGACACTACTGCTCCGGCATCAGAAGGTGATATTTTTCCTTTGATACTTGCTGTTTGCGCCGGTAACCATATACGCAGGAATGGTTTCAGCACAAAATGATTATTCCTGATTTTGACAATAGACCTGCCCGCATCAAAATCGAGCCATAGCTGCAGATCTGAAGGGTTGATCTGGTCTACATCTTCTCCCCTGACATTAATCGTCACCCGGTTGAAATCATTCCAGGAATCAAGCGGATAGGAAACACTGTCAATAACTACCGAATTTTCCGTACCCAGTGTAAGACGGATTTTTTTGATTTTGCCTGCTATAGTAAATCCAGATGCCAGCAAGGTATCAGCACCATTCGAAAGGTCAAGCAGGTTATAAATCCCGGCCTTGATATCTAACGTGTCCCAGGCGCCACAATCGTCATGATCCCTGTCGCGATCACCATCACGATCATGATGACAAGTTCTGTCGCTATCATCATCATTACCGCTCTTACGGCAACTATCAGGGACCACGAACACTTCTACACGCTGGATATCGACATTTACCGCATCAAAGCTTACAGGATTGTCCGAAAGCCTGATTTTGACACGTTGTTGTCCCTCAGGAACGGGCTCACTGGAATTTTTTTCTTTCTGACAGGAGAAGTTAACGAAAAGAATAAGCAAAAGAGAAACAAGACCGATTGCCGGAATAGCAACGGATAGCCGTAATTTTTTCATTGTACTGCGATTTAAAAATTAATAAACATTAGTGGGCCCTGAAAATGAATGGCGGCTACTCTTGTGTGGAAGAAAAAAGTGGAGGCATACACAGAACGACGAAAAAACAAGCCAAAGTGTATGATGTGGAAAACTAAAGCAAGGTGTTACATGCAAAGCAGGGATTATACAAAAATTAAATGGTCTTCATTGTGTTTCATTCAGGAAAATATACTATACAGAAGACGTACAAAGGGAGTCGGATCTATGCTTTAGCAACCTTTATCTGTAAGATGGACAGAAAAGGATCGGCTTATATTTATGGCACAGTTTTCTTATTACGGCTATTATTAAAAAAATACAATATGCAAAATTGGCTCAGAACATTACTGGCAGGTTATGGTGCTTATAAATGGGGAGGCGGCTGCCTCGGCTTTATAGCGGTATTTGCTTTACTCTACTGGCTCTTAGGCCATTGCTAGAAACCTTTTATATAACATTCCGCAAAAGCCCATTTCGGCGGAATGTTGATTTTTTTACTCATTCATGCCACAGCTTCCCCGGATACTTGTTTTTAGTCGCCGCTTTGCTTTATTGAGATAGTTATGTATTTTGACAGGCGTTAAAGCATACTCCATGAAA
This sequence comes from Chitinophagaceae bacterium, assembly GCA_040007815.1. Taxonomy (GTDB): domain Bacteria; phylum Bacteroidota; class Bacteroidia; order Chitinophagales; family Chitinophagaceae; genus Terrimonas_B. The sequence goes on along the minus strand of JBDTUH010000002.1, from coordinate 288,765 downwards.
CAAGTAAAATTTACGGCGTTGGTTTTTTGTGTGATCACCCTCGCTTCCTGCGGTGAAAATGAAGCAGGTGGCCCGAGATTCGAGTCTTCAAAACCAAATTTACCGGCACCCTCTGCCCCTTCGTCAACAACAACCAACAGCCCCGTAGCACCGGCGGCTTATCCCGCAGCTCCTATCATAGCGAACGCCAGGAGAAATCCGGCACATGGACAACCCGGTCACCGTTGTGACATAGCTGTAGGCGCCGCATTGCCTGATGAGGGATCATCTCCCAAGTTAAATTTGCCAACACCTGCTGCCCCTGTGTTAAATACACCTGTACAAAATACCGGCAATCCAGTGGTTCAGTCCCAGGCTACTGCAACGGTTACACCAGGTCTGAACCCTGCCCATGGACAACCAGGTCATCGTTGCGATATTCCGGTTGGGCAACCATTGAATTCCAAGCCCCAGCCAAATAACCAAACTGCAACGACTGTTACACCGCCATCCAATACTCAGCTGAAGCCTGATACACTTTTTGCGAAAGGATTAAATCCGGCACATGGCTATCCGGGGCATCGCTGTGATATAGCTGTTGGTCAGCCGCTAAATAGTGCCGCCAAAAAGAGTTGACAAAAAGGTTAGCGATAAATCAATAGTGAGTTTAATTTTCCCGGATACACTTGACTGGCGCCTGATAGCTACTGTATCAATTTAATGATGTATGTCGTTATTCAAATCCTTCTTTTACCATACTCCAGAAAGTATCCAACGCAAGCATCCGTGGTTTTAAAAATGAAATAATGGCAGGCCAATCATTGAAATCAAAAACATTTACATCTTTTAACTGGGTGCTGATACGACCGACTTGTTTATCACCTTCATCTACGCTATGGAGTTGCCATTGCCAGCTCTCTCCCATTGATTGATGAAATAATTTTTCTAATTGCTGAAATTTTTCAAAATAATGTTGCTGAAGTACCGGATCAGGATGACGAAATTCGATAGCAATATTAGCCTGTTTATTGTCCGCATCCATCCGGAAATAAAGATGCTTAATACCGGTTTTATAATTGAGCCAGTTTACCGGTTCATCACCGGCATTATGTAAGGGCCGCATGTATTGGCCAAAACTGGTCTAGAAATTTTTACGAAGTTGTGATGCCTCCTGCCTGCTGTACATGGAGGCAAAATAAGCCCGGTTATCTGATCAGTGAAATTTATTTCCCTGTTAATTATTAAACTTCACCACTTCAAAATCGGAACCATGCAGCTGACCCAGTTTGTGAAGATCATCGTTGTTCCATCGCTGATCGGGTGCGCCTGAAACATACAGATTACTGCCAATATCGGCCAGCATCAATCCATATTTTTTCAACGCCTTTAAGATAATTTGATTAGTAGCGGAATAACCGCTGATATTAAAGCTGGCTTTCAATCGTATTCTCGCGCCGAATGGAAGAGAGTATTGGCCGCCGCCGCTGCTTACCTTATGACGTGCAGGGTAAATATAAGCCGGCTTCACCAGCGATGAGCTTAACGTAAAACGTATTGGATGATCGATCACTCCTTTAACTATTTCATCGTATCGTACGAGGCCGGGAAAAATAGGAAGTCCTGCTGCATCCGCCGATGTCCATCCATCCGTTCTCATTGCATTAGTCTTCAGGTTAAAAATAGCACCGGATGAAGCGTCCCAGTGATTGCCATTGACATGAGCATTGAACAATTCATATAACATTCCTTTTTCAATATCCACCGCTATTACATGTGAATCACCGCTTCCATTGCCTTCGATAGGCGCTGTTAAGGGAATAGGATACGGACCTGCATCACTCTCATCTCCATAGTCAGTAAAAGTTACGGGGATCTTTGGCTGATTGCCGCAAACAGCAATATAGGGAATACCAATAGGCGCATTGTCCCAAAGGCCGCTTCCGAAATCAGCTTTTATAACATTGGAAGCAAAGCCCGCAATGATCTGTGTGTTGTATGGATCTGTAGCCGATGCGGATATATCCTTGTTCCAGGGATTATCAGCAGGAAATATGGCTATATTTTCAGCAGCGGGTTTTGTTGCTGTACAGGGGGTTTTCGCTGGTGGCACTGTTTCAACAGGCGGGGCGGGAGTTATTGCAGTTGATTCAGATTTTTTACATGCCGTCAGAACATAAACAACAGCGAAAAGAATTATGGCTGATAAAATTATTTTTTTCATAGCTATGGGGATTACTGCAAGATAGCAAGTGATCCAGAAGAAGCCAATAGGTAATTTATCAATTATCAAATGAAAAAATACCTGCGCCTCTACAGCCAAATTCACCGTTAATTAACCATAACTTATCATACACCATCCTTATATTAAATATAAAGTAAAAGACCAGGCAAACTATCCAATTGCCACATGTCTTACAAAACATGTATCATCCTTGCTATATCTTTACTGAAATATCTGCAGCATGAAAACGATCGGTCTTATTGGTGGAATCACCTGGCTTTCGACACTTGATTATTATCGCTTGTTGAATGAAAAAATAAATGAACGTCTTGGTGGCGTGGAAGCAGGAAAGATCATTTTATATTCGGTGAATTTTGCGGAAATAAAAAAACTGACGGAAGAAGGCCGGTGGGATGTGATGACAAACATGATGACCAATGCGGCAAAAAAACTGGAACAGGCCGGCGCCGAATGTATACTTATAGGCGCCAATACCATGCATAAAATCGCCAATGAAATTCAGAAAGGCATAACAATACCGCTTATTCATGTTGCAGAAGTAACAGCCACACAAATAAAAAACCAAGAGCTGCAAACAGTGGCGCTGCTCGGAACCAGGTATACCATGCAACTCGATTTCTACAAAAATAAATTAGCGGAAGAAGGTATTGCTACCCTCATACCCGACGAAGATGAAATTGAAATAATAAATACCGCTATTTATACAGAAATGGGAAAAGGGGTCTTTTTACCCGAAACCAAAAAGAAATTCCTCACTATCATCCACAAATTGATTGACCGGGGTGCGGAAGGAATTATACTGGGATGCACCGAAATTCCTATCCTGATAAAACAGGAAGACTGTAAAGTACCTGTTTTTGATACTACACAGATACATGCGGATGCCGCTGTCAAATTCGCATTGGGCTAGCAGGCTATTCTGGCACGTAATTATCTATAGTATAGAAAAAGTAATATGAAAAGTAGAAGGCTTCACAAATACCTGCAACAAAAATCCGCCGCCAAAAACAACCCGATCATTAACAAACAGGATATTCAAAATAGCTCCGACAAACATATAGACCAGGATTTTGAAGGCTATCCCCATAGTCCTGCCAAAGAAGAAATGATAAACCCCAAAACAAAACAGGAAAAAAAAGTCGCGGCTTTCAATATCAAAGACGGTGAAAAATAATAAAGCCGGAAAAAGGAAATTTTACGCTATAACACTACGGCATAATAAATTCAAAGGACAGGGATGCACGGTAAATGAAAAAATTATCCTGTTGCTAAATTGACCAAGAACCCTACCCTTTAGTGAATTTCATACTGACTGATCTAAACAAAAAAAAGTTCTATATAATTTTACGCATAAAAAAAGAAGCTGTCCCATCGGAGACAGCTTCTTTTTTTTATTCAAAATAAAATCAGCAAGGACTACTGGCTGATCTTAAATTCGACTCTTCTGTTCAATGCACGGTTTGCAGCCGTTTTGTTCTCTGCAATAGGTTGATCCATACCAAAACCTTTGGTTGTAATCCGGTCAGCACTGATACCTTTTTTTACGAGATAAGTCTTGGCCGATGCAGCACGTTTTTCTGATAATTTCTGATTGGCTGGTGCTTTTCCAACATTATCCGTATGACCATTGATCTCCAAGTTCACATCCGGGTATTTGTTCAGGTAAGTAGCCAGGTCGTTTAATTCAGAAGTAGACCCTTTCGCCAATACAGCACTACCTGTTACAAACTGTACGTTTTTAGCATCAAAACCCGGTATCGCAGGACATCCGTTATTTTCTTTTGTGCCGGGGATAGTAGGGCATTTATCTTCATCATCAATCACACCATCACCATCCGTATCCACAAACGGACAACCCTGGTTGCTGGCCGGACCCGCTACAGTGGGACATTTATCATCCTCATCATTGATACCGTCTTTGTCTGTATCAGGTACAGGACATCCCTGGTAGCGGGCGAGACCTGCCACAGTCGGGCATTTATCTTCTTCATCATTAATGCCATCTTTATCCGTATCGGGCACAGGGCAACCATCATACTTTTGTAATCCTGGTACAGTGGGACATTTATCCAAACTATCAATGATACCGTCTTTATCTGAATCCGCTGGCGGAAGCGGAGCAGGGGGCAGTGGCTTTAAAACAGCCTCTTTTTTCTTACCTATGCTGCCGGCTATTCCAAACTGGTGGAAGAAATGATAGGCTACTGATTCTCTTGTAACCGGTATCCTGTATTGAGTAGTTATGAAGAGGTGTGATTCATCCAGCACATTTAATTTCAAACCAAGACCGGTTGGTATAAAAGCACCGAAATAATTACCTCCGTACATTTGTGCACCCAACCCGGCGATAACATAAGGTTGCACCCAATATTTTTCAGAAACCATTTTGAAGTTCAGCGACGCATCTGCTTCAAGCAAAAATTTTTCGCCGGAAACAGAAGGATGATCGGCCAATTTATACCTCGCAAACGTACCAGCCAGCGTGCCCGCAAAATCAACATGTTTTTTCAACCCCTTAAAGTAAGTAACGGCAAAGCCCGGGGCCATTTCCTGGAATTTCGCCCATTGTTTTTTATCCAAAACATTGGATAGTGAAGTAGCGCGAATACGATCCGGAGTGTTAAAATCGTTTAGGACAAAACTTACACCTATGGCTGCCGGCCTGATCTCATCGTCTTGCGCAAAACTTGCAGGAACAATTAAGTACAAAGCCAGTAAAACGGCTAAAACTTTCTTCATACAGAGGTAGTTTGGTTTTTAAACTGAACAAAAATAGCGGGTATGATCTACATCCTGAAATAAATTTATACCCTCAGATTCATGCTGTTGAAGCAAAAAAAGAATGCTTATCCCTATTTTAAAGGAGCGACTTTTCAAGCCGGCACAACATCTTATTTGCCGGTGAAGTATTTTTCATGCAGGTATTTATCTTCACCGTATATATCATCATAAAAAAGGAGTTTCCCGTTTTTACCCTCGCAGGTAAAATATCGGATAAATAAGGGTAGTTTTTTGCGAACAGGAATGGTATGTTTTTCCTTTCGCTGCAACCAGGTGGTCAGAGAATCTTCAACAGGCGACGGACCATCACTGTATTTTTCTTCATTGTCATAGCGAACAATATTATAAGCGAGTTTTTCCCATTGCTGTACCCTGACACAACCATGGCTCAGCGATCGCATATCACGTTCAAACAGGTACCGTTGATTGGTATCATGCAGGTAGACCGCGTATTTATTCGGAAAATTAAATTTCAGAATGCCTAATGCATTCTCATCGCCGCTGCCTTGTACCACTTTGTACGGAATACCTTTTTTATATTTTGACCAATCGACAGTATTCGGATTTACTTCGTCACCTTTGCTATCGATCAGGCTATAGCCTTTTTTTAAAAGGTAGTTAGAATCTCTTTTAATGCCTGGTAATACTTCCTTGGTAATAATGCTTTCAGGTATCGTCCACTGCGGGTAAGTAACCAGGTTGGAGATAGCACTCGTAAGCAGCGGAGTGCGGGTAAGACTTTTACCACAAACTATCTTTGATGTTATAAGTACAGAATCATCCTGGATCAATTGCATATAAAAGGCGGGCAAATTGACCCAGATGTAACGGGAAGGCAATGTATCCGGCAGCATTTTGTAACGATCCAAAGAAATAGCTATCCGGACAAACTTTTCTCTATCAGAAAAATTCAACATCCTGATCGTTCCCTCACCTGCTTTGCCATCTACCGTGATGCCTTTGCTTTGCTGAAATGCTTTAACGGCTTGTATTAATTGTATTGAATCCGTCGACAGGCTATCATTGGCGAAGTATCCTCCTTCAGATAAACGTTTTTTTAATGCCTCCTTAAAATTTGCGGTATCCTTACGGGAAGGAACATTGGTGTATACTTTATAATCGGCGCTATCAAGAAATTGTTTGATACCGTCTTTCAGGGCCCTGTACCCCATGTGTGGTGGTTCCAGTGATTGAAATACGCCGGTCAATGAACCTTTTTGTTGCGCTTGCTGAAACTGTTGCATATAAAATTCATCGGACAATACAGAATCTTTTCGTTGTGTAAGACTATCCTGAGGCAGACGACCCAGCTTAATATCTTTAACTATCTGCACGAATGCATCTGTGAGGAGGAGTTCGGCTTTTGACCACAATACCGCATCTCTCCTGGCGGTCTTTGCAAGGGTATCCGCCAAAAAACGTGAATTGATAGTATCCAGTACCTGAAAATGATAATCTTCCGGGAATAATCCATACAATTTACTTTCAGCAATAAAATTTCTTAATGAATCTGCCAATGGTTTCCATTGTTCTTTATTGCTCCACGAAGTATTAAACTGGTTGCTTTCACTGATCAGCTGTACCAGCTTTATATTATTCAATCGAAGGGAATCATCGATCTTACCGTCGTTCTCGCTTGCATATGCAAGAGAACTCCGGATGATATCACTGGCTTTTACTTCCAGCTCCTCAGGTGTGCTGACTATAGCAGTTTCAGGAGGTTTTGCATTATTGCACGAAATAAAAATGCAAAATAAAAAAAGAGAAAAAACAAGGGGGTACAAAACGCCTTTACTACTCATATAAATCAAATGCGGTGGTGGTGGCCGTTTTTATTAGCTTACCTTATGGGGTAACAAACGGTATGGGCGACAAATTACGCAATCATTTTTGCATTCCTTTACAGATTTTACTAACTGTAAAAAATCTACAAAACAATCACTTCCGTTACTGCATCGATATTAATAGCACCATAAATATGAGGAAATGTATCTCTTATGGATGGCGACCATTCCTGGACGTACCGGCTTGTGAGTTTAGTAGTGTCAATGACGAGTTTTACAAGGTTGTTCTGATCAGCAAAATATCTTTCCAACACCCCGGCTACCTGGTGCTCTTCACTGCAATGAATAAATCCCTCCGATTTCAATGAAGCTGCTTCATAAGAGCCTTTTTCCCTTGCCGCTTTCCATTCCGCCGCGGTAGTAACATGATAAATAATTGGCATAATCGTTAGTTCCTTTCGTTTAAATAATAATCCTTTTTACCTGTTGCTCTAACAAAACAAGATCTATTAAAGCGACAGCCGTTGCGGCTTCCAAAATCACCGGCGCCCGTAGTGCTACGCAAAGATCGTGGCGTCCTTTGACGGAGAAATCTTCCACTTTACCTGTATCCCAGTTCAAACTGTTTTGCTGCCTGGGTGTAGAAGCCGTAGGTTTAATAGCAATCCGGAATACTAATTCATTTCCATTAGTAATGCCACCCACTATTCCCCCCGCATGATTCGTCCTTGTTTTTCCTTCCATGTTCTCAATGGCATCATTATGCTGCGAGCCAAACATTTTTGCCGCCGCGAAACCACTTCCGAACTCTACTCCTTTAACGGCGGGAATAGCAAAAGCGATATGTGCAATCTGAGATTCTACTGAATCAAAAAATGGTTCGCCCAAACCAACCGGCAATCCATTGACACGGCACTCTACTATACCACCAACAGAATCCTTGGCATCAATTGCATTTTGGAGTCCTTTATCCAGGTCGGACTCGCCGTTGATTTCTGTAACTGCTGCGATTATAGAGACCTCGCCCTCCAACTCCCTCTCCTCCGGAGAGGGAGAGCCGGACTCCGATAATTTGAAATTATTTTTTGAATGGTGAAGTGCTTCCTTTGTTTTTTTTAGTACCAAAGGCATTTGATTTATTACTTCTGCATTAGTAAACCGTAAAAGGGAATATTTATGCTCCTTTAGCCATTCTGTTCTTGCCTCATCATATTTTTTTTGTTCCTGCTCATTATGATACTCTCCATCAATTTCAATAATCAATTTTTGTTCTAAACAAACAAAGTCAGGAATAAATCCGGCTATTGGATGTTGTCTTCTGAATTTAAATCCATCAATATTCCTGTTTCTTACCTCTTGCCATAATTTATCTTCCGCTTCGGTTGCATTCTTCCTGTTCTGTTTTGCAAATTCCGATAGTGTCTTCCATTGATCTGCTGAGTTAGTAATGTACCCGGGTTCCGCGGAGTCTTCGAAGGCCCCTCTCCCCCGGAGAGGGGTTTGGCGTGAGGTCTTTGCAGCGATATTCAGCAATTTCTTCGCTATAGCCCCCGCCGCCACCAATCCTGTCGTCAACCTTGCACTAAAATGTCCGCCACCGCGATAATCTTCATTACCTCCATATTTTTGATGGGCTACCCAATCAGCATGTCCGGGCCGGGGGATACTGCGCTGTTTATCATAATCGCCGCTACGTGTATTATTATTTTCAAAGAAAATAGTTATCGGGGCTCCTGTTGTCTTCCCATTAAACAAGCCACTTTTAAAAAAAGGATAGTCCGCTTCCTGTCTTGGTGTAGTTCCTTTCTGTTTACCGCCCTTTCTTCTTTCCAGGTCCGGCAAAAGATCTTCTTCCGACAAAGCCAATCCTGCAGGGCAACCATCAATCACGATGCCTACCGATTCGCCATGCGACTCGCCAAAAATATGTACACGGAATATGCGACCGAAACTATTCATGAAAACTGATCTTATTGTTTAAAGATACACCTGCGCCTAATTTTTCCAAATCATCATAAAAATCAGGATAAGATTTTTTAACTGCTCCTGCCTCTTCAATTGTTGTTTGTCCATCGGCTTTTAATGCTGCTACAGCGCAAGCCATCGCTATCCGGTGATCATGTCTTGAATGAACGGTTGCTCCTTTTACTACATTACCACCATGAATAATCATGACATCATCCTTCAATTCGATCACCACTCCCATCTTACCAAACTCTTCCTGCAAGGTCAGCGCCCTGTTGCTTTCCTTATGTGTTAAACGGCTAACCCCTTTAATAGTTGTTTCACCTTTGCAATAAGCAGCAAAAGCAACCAAGGGCGGAAACAGGTCGGGGCAATCCGTGGCATCGAATTGAAATGCATTCATTTCAGCCTGCACCAGTTTAATTCCTTTTGCTTCCATGGCTATTCCGGCATTCGCTGCCATCAACGCATCAACAATGGCTTTATCGGCCTGGGTTGAAGTAAGGTCCAATCCTCTTACCATGATCGGACCAGCGATAGCGCCGGCTACCAGTAAAAACGCACCACCACTCCAATCACCTTCTACGATATAACTGTTTATATTGATTATTGAGTACCGTGTTTCATTTCCAAAATAAAACTCTTTATAATCCCTGTTCTCCGGCAGCTTCATACCAAATTGTTTCATCACATCCAGTGTGAGGTCGATATAAGGTTTGCTTTTCAGGTTATTGACCTTGATAGAAACATCTGTCGCATCCGCTGCAGCATATCCCATCAATAAACCGGTAAGGAATTGTGAACTTAATGAACCATCCACTTCAATATTGACCGGTTGCATCGGACCCTGTATCACGAGCGGCAGTTTGCCGTGATTGCTTTTTATTTTTACATTCAGTTTCGGCAATATTTCATCAAAGAAATCCATAGGCCGGATGGTTAAACTACCCGTACCATTAATAGTAATTTCTTTTTTACTCAATGCTACCAACGGAGTAAACATCCGGATACTGAGGCCCGATTCCCCGCAATTGATCTCAGTTGAAACTGGCTTTACTCCTTTACTTTTTACGGTTATTTCTTCATCGCCCGGTTCAAACTCAGCTCCCAGTCTTTTAATAATATCCAATGCAGCTTGATCATCATTGCTATGACCAGGATTGAAAATAGTCGTCGTTCCATTAGTTAGCAATGCCGCGGCACAAGCTCTTTGCATTGAACTTTTGGAAGCCGGCGCCTGGATAGTACCCTTTAAACTCCCTTCTCCCAACGGGGTGATACTAACTTTATACGATTTATCTGCTGACATTTAATGTTGATACCCAACCGGGATTTATTTAAAGTGAGCTAATAATTTTTTCCAATTGAATCAATGGAATACTTTTCACTACTCCCTTTCCAATTTTCTCCAGTAATACATAATTCATTTCTTTTCTTTCCCGCTTCTTATCCATCTTCAATACTTCAAATGCTTTTTGTTTATCAAAAGACATATAAGTCGGCAGTTGGTATTGCTCCAATACTCTTACTACTCTTTCTGTTTGTTTGAACCCTGTCAATTGTTCTGAAATATGACAAGCATAGGTCATACCAATTGAAACCGCTTGCCCATGCATCAGGTCATATTGATTTTCCAAAGCATGACCCAGGGTGTGACCAAAATTCAAGAGCCTTCTTTCATTTTTTTCAAATTCATCCTGCTGCACCACTTTGGCTTTGATCGTGGCATTTCGTTGTACTAATTGACAGATCGCCGTTTTCTTATTTTGGTATGTCTTCAGCGACATGCTTTCCAGTTCACGAAACATAGCGGTATCTTTAATACAGGCATGCTTAATAATCTCGGCAAAACCATTTTCCCATTCCCGTTGCGGCAATGTATTCAGAAAGATCATGTCGTGCAGGATAAAAGACGGTTGACGAATAATGCCTACCATATTTTTATATACTCCCACATCAATGCCATTCTTTCCGCCTATAGAAGCATCTACTAAAGCCAGTAAGGAAGTAGGAATAAACCCAAACTTCAATCCCCGCATATACACTGAAGCTACATATCCGGTAATATCCGTGATCACTCCACCGCCAATTCCAACCAGCGTTGTTTTACGGTCCGCCTCCAATCCTATCAACTGTTCTATCACTGAATCGACCGTCGCCTGGACTTTAAATTCTTCTCCCGGTTTTAATACAATGGTATTCCAGCCTTTGAATCGTTTACTATGGGCATTGAAAATATTCTCATCTGTTATCAACACTGCAGCTTTAGGGTCAGTGATTGTTTTCAAATGACTAATGCCATAAGCGAAATAAAAATCCGTTGATGAATTAGAAAACTTATAATTAATATGCTTCATACTCCATCTTTGCCAGAAGGCAACGAGTTATGTGTTTTGATAATACTTCCGTTTTGCTCAATAGAGTTACAGAACGTTGAAGAGTGCGACGCAACGGAAGATGACCAGGGAACCGAAGCTGGAAACATCAACCCTCAAACATCGAACACCAAACTGTTCTTAACTATCCATCACTTTCTTCTGATGATTGATACTTTCCATGTGAACGGCATCAAAATATTTAGTGATAAACTCCTTGCTTAAACCAATCTTTTCTCCTTTAGCTGCCGCCCTTTCCAATATTTCATTCCAGCGATTGGTTTGAAGGATCGTGATATTGTTGTCTTTTTTATATTGACCGATCTTATCAGCAATCTTCATCCGCTGACTAAGTATCTGCATCAGTTCATCATCAAGGTGATTGATCTGCTGACGCAATTTCTCCAGGGCGGCGTGATACTCTTCAGAGTTTATATCTTCTTTTCTCCAGATGATAGTATCCAGCATTTCCTTCAACTGCTCCGGTGTTATCTGTTGTTTCGCGTCACTCCAGGCATTGTCGGGATCAATATGACTTTCGATCATCAATCCGTCAAAGTCGAGGTCAATCGCACGTTGTGACACTTCCAATAAAATATCCCTGCGACCACATATATGCGATGGATCATTGATGATGGGCATACCGGGGTTACGACGCTTCATTTCAATAGCCAAATGCCACATCGGCGCATTACGATACTCTGTATTTCCATACGAAGAAAAACCGCGATGGATCAACCCAATCTGTTTAACACCGGCTCTTGCTACACGTTCTACCGCACCGGTCCATAATTCAAGATCAGGATTGATTGGATTTTTTATCAGCACCGGTACATCCACACCACGCAATGCATCTGCTACTTCCTGTACGCTGAATGGATTCACTGTCGTCCTTGCACCGATCCATAATACATCTACATCAAATGTCAATGCATCCTGCACTTGTTTTCCTGTTGCCACTTCTACAGTAGTGGGAAGGCCGGTCAATTTTTTTGCTTGCTGCAGCCATGGTAAACCTTTGGCGCCAATGCCTTCAAACAAACCGGGTTTGGTTCGTGGTTTCCAGATACCTGCCCTCAGCATATCTACTTTGCCTGTGGCGGCTAATCGTTGCGCTGTTTCCAGCACCTGTGCCTCTGTCTCTGCACTGCACGGTCCGCTGATGATCAGTGGCCGTTTAGCCCATGCCTGCTGCACGGCGTTGTTGGTTGGTTGTTCTGCTGTTTGCATACTACAAATTTAAGCCTCCGGCCCCAAAGGGGTGTTACGGAGATGTTTTATTATAATTATTATGATGTCATCGTTTTGTTCATTGGTCTGAACTGGGATTTATGAGATTGATAAGATATTTAGGATATCAAGTTCTCCTTTCATTAATCACATAAATCCTATTCATCTCCGTTCAGGCTTATTTTATTATCCGCCTGATCTTATTCGCATCTTCAATCAATCCCTGCAATAAATCATTATCCCCTTTTTCAATACTCTCTTTGAATTTTGTCAACTGGGCGATATGCTCTGTCAATACATCCAGCACATTTACTTTATTCTGCATAAAAATCGGTACCCACATGGCCGGGTTACTCTTCGCCAAACGGACCGTGCTCTCAAAACCGGCGGAGGCTAATTCAAAAATGGCGTTCTCTTCTTTTTCTTTTTCCAATACCGTATTCGCCAATGCAAAAGAAGTGATATGTGATATATGACTTACATAAGCGGCATGCAGGTCGTGCGCTCTGGATTCCATTTCCAATAAGTGCATGCCGATCTTTTTATACATTCCTTTCACCCATTCCAATGCATCGGTATCGCTTTCATGAGCATTACAAATAATCACTGCCTTGTTTTCATAGGCGCCACGCACCGCCGCCTGCGGACCGCTGTACTCGGTTCCCCACATTGGATGTGTGGCTACATATCTCCCCCTTTTGGGATGATCTTTTATTGATTCTATTAGTTGATGTTTCGTTGATCCGAGGTCGATTACAATTTGCTGATCTATTTTATCCATTACCGAAGGCAAAAGATTAACCAGTTTATCTACCGGTATGGCAAGGACGATTACCTCAGCTTGTTTAATAGCCTCATCCAACGGTAATGTTTCATCTACCAGTTCCAGTTCCACCGCTTTTTGCGCATGTTCGGCATTGGCATCCACGCCGATCAGCCTGGATGATAATTTCTTTTCATGCAACTGGATAGCTAATGAACCGCCTATTAAGCCCACCCCTACTATAGCTATTTTTTTTCGGTCAACAGCCCCACCCGGCCTCCCCGAAGGGGAGGAGCCCAACACACTTACCCCGCTTTTGGAAGATTCTGATACTTTAAGTGATCGCTTCATTTAATTATTTTTCAAATCAAGAATGATATTTCAGCCTTCAGACTGTTAAGTCCCTCCTTCGGAGGTCACCAAGCAAAGCGAAGGTTACGAACGTAGTTCAAGGGAGGCACTTATTCGTCTAATCGCTTCCTCAAATCTTTCCACCGATCCGCACAAACTCACCCGGATATATTTATCACCGGCGCTTCCGAATATTCCTCCAGGTGTGATAAATACATTGCTGTTGTATAACACTTCATCACTTAATTCATATCCGTCTTTGTATTTCCTTGGAATGGCTGCCCATACAAACAAGCCGACTTGTTCAGTCGAATATTTACAATTCAACAGATCCAATAACTCAAAAACTTTTTCTCTTCTTTTCCGGTAGATATTATTTACTTCATCATGCCATTCCCTTCCAAGACTCAGTGCTTTGGCCGCTGCAAGTTGTACGGGCAGAAACATTCCGCTGTCCATATTACTTTTAAACCGCAATACTTCTTCAATTCTTTCTTTGACCCCGCAAAGCGTCCCTACTCTCCATCCTGCCATATTATGGCTTTTACTTAATGAGTTTAATTCCAGCACAACATCTTTTGCTCCTTCTATACTCAACAAACTCATCGGGCTTTCATTCAAAATAAAACTGTAGGGATTATCATGAATGATCAATATGTTATGCTTTTTTCCGAAGGCAACAATTTTTTCAAACAATTGCCGCAGCGGCGCCTGTCCTGTTGGCATCTGTGGATAGTTCACAAACATAAGTTTCACTTTCTTCAGCTTGCTTTTTTCCAGCTTATCAAAATCAGGTTCGTAATTATTTTTCTCTCGTAGTTTGTATTCGACGCATTTTCCACCCGCCAGTTTTACAGCACTTCTGTAAGTTGGATAGCCCGGATTGGGTACCAGCACTTCATCACCCTTATCAAGATAGGTCATACAGATATGCATGATGCCTTCCTTGCTGCCTATCAATGGTAATATCTCTGCATCAGCATTTAATTCTACATGGTACCATTTTCTATACCATTCTTTAATGGCCTGTCTTAGTACAGGAGAACCTTTATAACCCTGGTAAGCATGCACATTGGGTTTGCCCGATTCATCCTGTAATACCCGAATTACATCCGGGTGCGGCGGCAGGTCAGGGCTGCCTATCCCAAGATTGATAATATTCTTGCCTGCTTTGTTCAGATCATCTATCTCTCTCAGTTTTTGTGAGAAATAATATTCACCAATACCTTCTAATCGTTTACTTGTTTGCATATTATTGATTGATCAACTGATTTGTTTTTCTGTTTTATTATTACTGTTCTTTAAAATAGCGTTTTTCCCATTTTTATAAATACCATAAATTTTCAACGCTGCGGTCAATGGCTTTATCTCCTCCATGATCTTTTCAAACTGGCTGACTGAATCAAATTCCATATCCGCATGAAAACTATACTTGAAATCACTGCCAGGAATCGGAAAGCTTTGCAGTTTGCTCAGGTTGATTCCACCATCAGCTATTTTCGTCAATACTTTAGCGAGGCTTCCTCTTGAATGATCAGTGTGAAAATTAACGGATGCCTTATCCGCATCATCGACCGGTTGCGCTATGTCTTCCCGTTGCAATACTAAAAATCTTGTATAATTATTCTTCATCGTCTGAATACCCGGAGCGATCATATCCAGGTTAAATAATTCAGCTGCCAGTTTACTCGCAATCGCAGCGATATGTTTGCTTTTGTGCTGGTGAATATGTTTAGCGCTCAATGCGGTATCCTCCGTTTCCACCAGCTTCCATTTATACTTATCCAGGAAATCATAACATTGTTGTAATGCCATCGTATGGGAATGCACTTCACGGATATCTTCCAGTTTTACGCCGGGATTGACCAACAGGTTTTGTTTTATTTGCAGGTACACCTCCCCCGTAATTTTTAAATTACTTTTCTGTAATAAATTATAATTAGGTAAAATGCTTCCCGCTATTGAATTTTCAATGGCCATCATTCCACCCTCACTTTCCTTTTTGCTGGCAGCTATTTTTATTACATCGCGGAAAGTGCCGCAGGGAATTACTTCAACGTTCTTTCCAAAAAATTGCCGGGCGGCCACCTGGTGAAAGCTGCCTTCGTAACCTTGGATGGAGATGCGCGACCCGACCCCCTCCCGACCTCCCCCGTTGGAGGAGGCCATCAACGCACCTGCCACGCTTTTCGAAGACTCCGTCGCTTTTTGTAATTGTTTCATATTCTATTTTTCAAATCAATAATGTGACTACAACTTTCAGGCTCGTAAGCCCCTCCTTTGGAGGGGTTTGGGGAGGCCCCACAAAAAATCCCGGCCTTTTGGCCGGGATCTCTTTATGTTGATTTTAGTTGTTCTTATCTTGTTTTCAACAAAAGCATTCCCGGCTTCATTCTAAAATAAAAGAAGCTAAAATAAAATCCGAAAAATGTATTTGCTGTTGTCATGTCCGGACAAATATAGCCCAGATATATTTACGGGCAATTATTTTTTCTACTTTTTTTAGACGGCTGGTCGGTCAATGATGTAGTCTTCCGCTGCTTATTTTCTTCCACCCCCTGTATTGGCATCGTTCATCCTGATCTTGCGACCACGGTAATTTTTTCCGTCCATGGCCTTGATCATCTTCTTACCTGCAGACGGTTCAATTTCAATCCAACTCGTCATTTCCTTCATATCAATACGGCCGAGCACTTCTTTTTTCAGGTCACTCATATCAAGGATAAACTGTAAAAAACTTGCTTTATAAAAACCGTCTTTAGTCCCTAGATTTACGAACAGTCGTTGAAAGTTTCCATTGCCGGCAAAACTTCTTCCTTTTGTATCCCGATCTCTTTCCCCTGCCGCACCACTTCTCTCCACTCTCTCACCTTTCCGTTCAACGCGCCTGTCATCGCTACGCATATTCAGATCGGCCGCATTCTCGTAATATTTTAAAAATCTGTCAAACTCTAAAGCTGCTACCCGCTGCAATATTTCTTCCTTGGTTATGCTTTCAAATTTTTCCTTTAGTAAGGGAATATAAGTTTCATATTCACCATGGCTGATATCGGCCTGCAACATTTTGTCAATGAAATGAAAAAACTGTTTGCGGCATACATCTTTACCGCTGGGCACATCCATTTTATGAACACGTGTATTCACCAATTTTTCGATCTGCCGGAGACGGTATGTTTCTTTGGGCGTAACGATGGAGACGGAAATACCACTTTTGCCCGCCCGGCCTGTACGGCCACTTCTATGTGTGTACACTTCCACATCATCCGGCAATTCATAATTTATAACATGGGTAATACCTGTTACATCAATACCACGGGCTGCTACATCCGTCGCTATCAGCAGTTGGATGCTTTTATCCCGGAAAAGGCCCATTACTTTGTCCCGCTGCTGTTGCGTCAGATCGCCATGGATGGCATCAATATCATAGCCTTCCCTCGTCAGCTTCTCTGCAATCTCCTGCGTATCTATTTTGGTACGGGCGAATACAATACCATAAATACCCGGGTTAAAATCAATGATACGTTTCAATACTTCATACCGGTTATGGTGCTGTGTAGCATAATACTGGTGATCGATATTGGCGCCGCCCGCATTAGCTTTACCAATAGTAATTTCAAACGGTTTATCCATATACCGCTTACTTACCTGTCTTATTTCCGCCGGCATTGTAGCACTGAATAGCCAGGTACTTTGACGGTTGGGTGTATTCTTTAAGATAAACTCTATATCATCCTTAAAACCCATATTGAGCATCTCGTCCGCTTCATCCAGCACTACATAATGTATCTGTTCCAGGTTGATTGCTTTTCTTTCTATAAGGTCAATTAAGCGACCGGGAGTAGCTACTACGATATGCGTTCCTCTTTTCAGATCACGGATCTGCATGGAAATAGAAGTACCACCGTACACTGCAGTAACTGAAACCGGACCCGCGTTCTTTTTGAAAGTATCCAGGTCACTGGCTATCTGCAGGCACAACTCCCTGGTAGGACAAACGATCAGGGCTTGCGGAAAACGATCTTCCTTTTTGATAAGCTGTAACAGAGGCAATCCAAAAGCGGCGGTTTTACCGGTACCTGTTTGAGCCAGGCCGATAAAATCTTTAGTTCCTTGTAATAAAACAGGAATGGCTTTCTCTTGTATAGGCGTAGGCTCTGTAAAGCCCAAAGCACTGATAGAACGTAATAGTCCCTCCTCAATGCCTAACGATTCAAATGTAATCACTGATTAAACGATTTTTTATATGATTTCACGGATGGGGGACGCAAAGGTAAATGTTTTCAACCTCTCTCAACGGAGATAAGTTGACGCTAAAAGTAGCTGTTCCATGAAATCTCTGTCCGAACTTAGTAAAGCTGGCAGACTTCAAATCCTGGGTCCGTGGTAAAAAAAAGCCGTCCCGATTAAACGAGACGGCTCCCTAACGATTGCTTGCCGTATGGAAATTCTTATTTTTTAGTTGTATCAGGCTTAGCTGCTGTGTCAACTTTCATAGTTGTATCAACAGTAGGAGCTGCAAGTGTATCAACTGGAGCTACAACAGCCGTATCAGTTTTTTCTTCAGTTTTTGCTTCATTGTTACATGCTACGAAACCAAGGCTAGCTACAGCTAACACGATAAAAAGCTTTTTCATTGTGATTTTTTAATTTTTATTTTATGAAATATTTCATGTCTTTATACCGATACAGGTAAAAGGTAACCCTCCCGTTTAAAGTTTTTTTTTTATGCTGGTACAGGGTTACTATTTTTAAAAAAAAGTATTAAATACCGGATAGTGACCCCTGAGAATAACGAAAAGACTTTATTGCAAGGATTAGCCAGAAACGATAAAAAGGCCGTTGAAACGATCTACCGGCAGAACTATAGTACAGTTCAGTCGCTGATTATCAACAACAACGGTACTGCCGAGGATGCAAAAGATATATTCCAGGAGGCGATGATCGTACTCTATGAAAAAGCCAGGTCAGGGACTTTTGAGCTCAGTTGCCAGATCAAGACCTATGTTTATTCCGTATCCCGGCGCTTATGGCTTAAAAGATTACAGCAGGCCAGCCGTTATTCGGGAGATATTGGAAATGCGGAAGCGATTGTACCGGTAGAAGACGATATTGAAGAACATAGCCGCAGGGATGCTGAGTTTGAAATGATGGGAAAGGCGATACTTAGCCTGGGAGAACCCTGCAAAAGCCTTTTGGAGGCATTTTACCTGCAAAAAAAGAATATGCAGGAGATAGCGGTCAGTTTTGGATATACCAACGCTGAAAATGCCAAGACCCAGAAGTACAAGTGCCTGATGAGACTAAAAAAGATATTTTTTACGCATTATAAAAACGGAACCGAGGATGAAAGAGAGTAATGACATAATGATTCTTGACGCAGTGGAAAGGTATATCAGGGGCGAAATGAACCCCGATGAACGTTTGTATTTCGAAAATCTTCGCAAAACAAACGGTGCCATTGATCAGCTGGTAGTAGAACATACCTTGTTCCTGCAACAGATGAACCGTTTTGGTGAATGGAAGAAATTCCAATCTACACTCCAAGACGTACATACAGGTCTTGCCCAACAGGGAAAGATCAATGCTGATAAATTGAAAGGCCAGGCTAAGGTTGTTTACCTCTGGAATAAATATAAGAGAGTGGCCGCTATCGCCGCCTCTATAGCCGGTGTAACGGCCTTGAGCATTAGTACCTTAATCTGGTCCGTTTCTCCGAAAGCTCCTGCCGCTTCTGATCTGGAGCAGTTGAAAAAAGAGATGATCAGCATGAAGATCAAAGCCCGTCAGCAGGACAAAGAATTGAATACCGTAAAAAATAAAATCAATACCCCTGTAAAGGATCCTATCATTTACAAAACAGGCGGCACGGGTTTTATTATTGATGGAAAAGGATACCTGGTAACGAACGCACACGTAGTAGAAAATGCGAAAAACATTGCTGTTCAAAATTCAAAAGGGACAGATTATATTGCCAGGGTGGTTTATACCGATGCGCAAAGAGATATCGCTATTCTGAAAATTGAAGACGATAATTTTAAACCTCTTGGTGCTATACCTTATTCAGTGAGCAAAAATTCCGCTGATCTCGCAGAACCAATCTTTACGTTAGGTTATCCACGTGATGAAATCGTATACGGCCAGGGTTACCTGAGTGCTAAAACAGGATTTAATGGTGACACACTCAGTTGCCAGATAGAAATAGCCGCCAACCGCGGAAACAGTGGTAGTCCCATTCTTAATAAAAATGGCGAAGTAGTTGGTATTTTAAGTGCCAGGGAAACCTCCGCGGAAGGGGTAGTATTTGCTCTCCAGGCCAGGCATATTTACAGTGCATTAAATGAATTGAAAAAAGATACTTCCTATCAAAGAGTAAAGTTGTCTTCTAAATCTACTTTGACAGGCCTGGAACGTACGCAGCAGGTAAAAAAAGTAGAAGACTATGTTTTCATGGTAAAAGTGAACTGATCCGTTTCTTAAATACAAAAAGCCATACGCCGCGGCGTATGGCTTTTTGTATTTATATACTTTCGTTAGGACTCTTATTTAGTCCAGAGCTTTTCCGGATATTCACCTTTCTTAATAAGCTCGTTCAGGCTGTTTTCTACAAACGGCGCATCTTCCTTGTAGGTTACACCGAACCATGATGATGTTGTGGGAATGATTTCCACCTTTCCGCCTTCTTTAATAAACTGATCCGCTACAATAGGTATAAAAAACTCAGATTTTGCTTCCTGGCCATGCTGATGCAAAAACTCACGGAAAAGTTTTTGAGTATAAGAGAAAAAGGAAGTATCGAAACACCAGAAGTTCATGGATACCCTTGTATCCATGGAAAGTTCCTTAGGCTCCAGGCCGTCGCCACAAAGGATTGTGCCATCTTTTTTAGCGATATTGATCCGCTCCGTAATCCCGGCCAGGTTACCCAATTTATCGAGCGTACATACTCCCCTGTTAACTGTGCCGTAATCAGATAATGTTTTCAGGAGATCATACCCAACGATAGCATAATTTTTTTCGTTGCAATCATTTATCAAAAAATCAGCCGCTTCTTCAAAAGCATTATGACCATAGAAATCATCGGCATTGATCACCGCGAACGGTTCATTTACTTTATCCATCGCGCAGAGTACGGCATGCGACGTCCCCCATGGTTTTTTTCTCTCCAGGGGAATAGCATATCCTTCCGTAAATGCTTCCAATTCCTGGAAAGCATAATCCACTTCAATACGACCATTTAACTTCGGTTCGAATATTTCTTTAAAATCGTTGGCGAATTCACGGCGTATAATGAATACTACTTTGCCAAATCCGGAACGCATAGCGTCGTAAATAGAATAATCCATGATGGTTTCGCCGCCCGGCCCAAAACCCTGGATCTGTTTCATACTTCCGTAGCGTGAAGCCATGCCGGCTGCCAGTATTACTAAAGTTGGTTGCATAAGGTCTTTAATTTTTTGGGGACGAAATTAATCTAAATTCGTTTTCCATTCCGTCTATTTTATGATAAGCCATTTGGCCTTTGACAAAATATCCGTTGATACTATTTCATTAGCCACGAATAACGAAATAAGCGTCGATGTATTGCGGCTTGATAAACTAAATCCTGTTATTTCAGGGAATAAATGGTTTAAACTCCGGTATTATCTGGAAGAAGCCAGGTCTCAACATAAAAAAGGAATTATCACCTTTGGCGGCGCCTGGTCCAATCATATTATCGCCACAGCCGCAGCTTGTCAAATAAATGGATTGAGATCTATCGGCATCATCCGCGGAGAAGAAGCCCCGCAACTTTCCAATACGCTTCAACATGCAAAAGAATGGGGCATGCAACTCCTTTTTATTTCCCGCACGGCCTATCAATTAAAGGAAATACCGGCCTCCATACCATCGGAAGATTACTATATCATCAACGAAGGCGGTTATGGCATTGGGGGAGCGAAGGGAGCCTCGACTATCCTGGAGCATTGTGACAATAAGTATACGCATTACTGCTGTGCGGTCGGTACCGGTACGATGATGGCGGGAATAATCAACCACAGTTCGCCTGATAAAAAGACAATTGGTATCAGTGTTATGAAAAATAACACCCGGTTGGAAGAAATGATACAAAAACTTGTTGTCAACAAAAACAAATCTTCGAAGCTTATTCATGACTATCCTTTTGGAGGATATGCTAAACATCAGCCTGCATTATTACAGTTCATGAATGAATTTTACAGGCGAACCGGTATTCCTTCCGATTTCGTCTATACCGCCAAATTATTTTATGGCATTTCCGATCTTATAAAAAAAAATTATTTCCCGCCGGGAAGCCGTTTGCTGCTGATACACAGCGGCGGTTTGCAGGGAAATAATTCTTTGCCTCAAGGAGCGTTAATCTTTTAATATTCTTGATGCGGTGCGTTATATTTGTCACTCGATAATAATTGAATCTATCCTGCTTCGTCTCCTGATTATGATTAAACACATCCTGTTACTCTTTATAGTTCTTATGGCGATCAGCAAGGCATCAATTGCCCAGGATACCCTTCCAAGATTTTCCGTAAAAAATATGGGTGGCAATCGCATCGTGATAGGCTGGGTTAATACATTTGAAGCCGTCCGACAGATTACCATACAACGTTCTTTTGACAGCCTGAAAAATTTTAAAAGTATCCTGACCGTAGCTGATCCCTCTATTCCTGAAAACGGGTATGCCGATACAAAAGCAAGTAACGACCGTATGTTTTATCGCCTTTACATCATGCTTGACAAAGGTGTTTTTCTTTTCAGCGATGCGAAAAGACCAAAATTTGACAGCGTCATTATTGTAAAAAAGGATCCGGTAAAAACGGATTTACCCGGCCTGGTGGTACCGGTGATTATAAATGACAGTATAGTGATTGGTCCGGTAAACAATAACAACCGCCCCAAAGCGGATATATACATTCCCTCTAAACGTGTGTACACTTTTAAAGACGGCTATGTACGTATCGTTCTCCCGGAAGGAACCGAAAAGAAATATAATATCAAATTCTTCACTATGGAGAGTGATCTGTTATTTGAACTAAAAGACATAAAAGAAAAAGATTTCAAAATTGATAAATCCAACTTCTATCATTCCGGCTGGTTTAAGTTTGAATTGTATGAAAATGGTGAATTGCTGGAGAAGAATAAGTTTTATTTACCGAAGGAGTTTTAAAAAATTGGCAATAAGCAATTGTCAATAGACAAATTAAATCTTGTAGAATGTGAATCCTCCCGTTGCTTATTATCCATTGCCCATTGTCTTCAACTCTGCATTAAACACTTTCTCAAAATTCCGTTTTACTTTCTCTTTTACTTCTTCGAAGTCAACGGGGCGGCCAAGCTCTTTTTGTAATGACGTCACCTGTTTATTTTGAATACCACAGGGGATTATAAAGTTGAAATAATCAAGATCCGTATTGACATTTAAAGCAAACCCGTGCATGGTGATCCATCGGCTGCTGCGTACACCGATAGCGCAGATCTTTCTTTCTTTTCCCTTAATGTCGGCGTCTATCCAGACACCCGTTTCTCCGGCTGAACGACCCGCTTCTATTCCATATTCTTTCAATGTCAGTATGATCACTTCTTCTATATTGCGTAAATACTTGCCTATATCAGTATAAAATTTTTCAAGATCCAGGATAGGATAACCTACTATTTGCTGTGGCCCGTGAAAAGTAATATCGCCACCACGATTGGTTCGGAAAAAATCTATTCCTCTTGCTTTCAGGTTTTCTTCACTTAATAACACATTATCTATGTTGCCGCTTTTGCCAAGGGTATAAACGGGAGGATGTTCTACCAAAAGAAGATAATGTTTGGTCGTCAGTCGTGACTCGTCAGTCGAAAGTCGGTCACCTGCCTGACGAAGTCCCGCACCTGATTCCGGAGTTACGAGGTCTGCCCCGATAGCTATCTGGATCAGACTTCTGGCTTCCGACTTCTTTATGACGTTCTCCTGCAACAAGGCTTCCTGGTAATCCCAGGCTGTTTTGTAGTCCATTCGCCCCAAATCCCTGAATATAACCGGCTGTTTACTCATAATTGGTAATAACCTGCAAATTTACAGCTCTGACCGCTAAAGAGGAGTAAAAAACAATCTGAAATGTGCACCTTTGCGTAATTCGTGAAACGCCTGTACGTTAGAGGCTGAGTAGCGAACCGAAAGATGATCCTGATAGCCATCGGGAAGGCGTCACAACGAACAATCAATCATGGTACCTGTCTGCGGGCAGGCAGTCAAAAGCCGGTAAAAAATAATCAATGAAAGAACAGACAGGTATAGACAATAATGATGTCAACGAGAATAATGATGATCTGTATGAACGGTTTAATCTTACGGTAGACAAAGGCCAGGAGCCGCTCCGGATCGATAAATTCCTGATAAGTCGTATTGAAAGAGCCACCCGTA
Source organism: Chitinophagaceae bacterium (assembly GCA_040007815.1). Taxonomy (GTDB): domain Bacteria; phylum Bacteroidota; class Bacteroidia; order Chitinophagales; family Chitinophagaceae; genus Terrimonas_B. Next base: position 264,875 of record JBDTUH010000002.1, on the reverse strand, counting down.
ATAAATTGCAACAGGCGATTAGCATGGGTATGGTATTGGTTAATGGTAAAGAGGTTCGTTCCAATTATAAAGTGCGGCCATCCGATGAGATTATTATTTATTCGGACATGGACCCGGAACAAACGGAAGTATTGCCGGAAAATATTCCGCTGAATATAGTTTATGAAGATGAGTCTATCATGGTGATCAATAAACCGGTAGGCATGGTAGTACATCCAGGCAGTGGTAATTATACCGGTACATTATTGAATGGCGTGGCGTGGTATCTCCGTCAACAAAACCCATCTGTATCCGAAGAAGTGTTGCCACGTTTTGGTCTTGTTCACCGGATCGATAAAAACACCAGTGGGTTGCTCGTACTGGCTAAAAATGATCATGCCATGCGTACCCTGGCGAAACAATTTTTTGATCACACAGTCAAACGACAATATGTAGCATTGGTTTGGGGAGATGTTCAGGAAGATCAGGGAACGATTAATGCCCATATCGGCCGGCACCTCCGTTTACGTAAACTGTTTGCGGCTTATCCCGAAGGCGATCACGGTAAGGAAGCCATTACACACTACAAAGTAATGGAACGTTTTGGTTATGTGACGCTGGTACAATGTGTGCTTGAAACCGGTCGCACCCACCAGATACGGGTGCATATGAAACATATTGGTCATCCTTTGTTCAATGATGATTTTTATGGAGGCGACAGAATCGTAAAAGGAACCGTTTATACCAAATACAAACAGTTTGTAGATAATTGTTTTGCTATCTGTCCCCGGCAGGCTTTACATGCAAAGACATTGGGCTTTACACACCCTGAAACGGGTAAAGAATTGTTTTTTGATACAGACCTGGCCGATGATATGGTACAGGTAATTGATAAGTGGAGAAAGTATGTGAGCACGGTTGGCAACAGGATGGAGAATGGGCAGTAGTGACTTGGCAATTGACTATAGACAATCAGAAAGAGTTTCCATGTTGCCTATTGCCTGTTGACCATTGCATATTAATCTCAATTCGTAAAATCAAATAACGTCGCTGTAAAAACACCTCTTTCTCTTTTTTTGAATACAACATCCCAATTCCCTTTGTAACGTAAAGTTTTGGGGACAAGATAATCGCCGAATTTGGTCATCTGTACTTCCATGCTTACATCAAAATCATAAACTCCCGCATCATAACTAAGACTGTAATTGCGGGCCAGCACTTCCATTGTCTTTGCATCAAACCAGGTGATCATATTGTCAATGACGACCTTATTTCTTTCGCTACCTGAAAGATCTTCCCTTGCCTTGACAGTAAAAAGATAACATGACTTTCCTTCATACTCCACCTGGTCGATCAGGAAATCATAATATTCCGCCACATCCGGATCGAAAACATTTATCTTGCTACCGATAAAAGGAATACCCGGAATTTTTTTTCCCGGATTAAAGAACAGCATTTTCAATTGTTCCTTGTGTTTCGCAACGCCGCTTTTTCCTTTGGCATCGAATGATGTACCTGCTACGATATTATTTTCACCGCAAACTTTTCCCTTGGTGAAAAACAAACCTGCGTATAGTTCCGCTGTGTAATAATTATAGCTGCTGTCGCTGTTATAAAAATTTCCTTGTGTTGTTTCGGATAGGACATCCATCGTCCGGCAATTATCTCCCCTGTTCTGACGGGTCTTACTCTGCAAGGCCGCTTTTTGTTTTCCGTTTTTATCCACTATGCGGATATCGTTAAGAGAAGTAAAGCCAAGGACCCGCAGGTTTTTAAAAGCCTTGTAAAATGTAGTGTCATTTTTTACCCGGTCTATAAATTTTGGAACATTAATATCTGTTCTGACTACTACTTCGGAAAGATCGATCATCTTCGCAAGGCGTTCATTATCCAGCGAATCTTTAGTTTGACTGAAGCTATCCCGACAAAGTAAAAATAGAAAGGGCACTAAAAGGATTAATTTTTTCATGCATTTATTTATCCTGGAAAAAGCATTTTGTAATCCACTTTTACAATCCCTCGTGATATATCATTCAACTTGCCTTTCATGAGTTTTCGTTTTAAGGGGGGCAGGTAATCAATAAAGAGTTTTCCTTCAATATGGTCGTATTCATGAAGTATAACTCTCGCGGTAAGCCCGTTAAACTCTTTTTCCTGCTGGTCAAAGTTTTCATCGAGGTAACGAATTACGACCGTCTCATTTCTTACAATATCTTCCCTTATTTTAGGAATACTCAGGCAGCCTTCATTATAGGACCATTCTTCACCGGATAATTCAACGATATGCGCATTGATAAAGACCGCCTTGACTCCCGGTGAATCGGGGTAGCCCTCTTTTTCGGCCTCTTTCATACCGCCAAACATTTGCGCTGTATCCACTACAAAAAGCCGGATATTCTTATTGACCTGGGGTGCTGCCAGGCCTACACCGGCACTGGCATACATGGTTTCCCACATATCTGTGATCAGTTTGGGCAGGCCGGGATAACCAGCACTGATATCTTCAGCTACTTTTCTTAAAACGGGGTGCCCGTAAGCTACGATTGGAAATACCATTTAAACACGAATTTTTTGCAAGCGCAAAGGTAATTCATATCGGCTTATCAGCCAATCAGCTAACTGAACGCATATACTCCTGTAACATAATGGTAGCAGCTATCTCATCCACCAATGCCTTGTTCCTTCTTTGCATTTTTTTCAGCCCCATTTCCAGCATGGCATCCTTCGCCATTTTGGAAGTATAACGTTCATCTACTTTCCTGACCGGAAGTTGGGGGAAATTCTTCTGCAGTTCTTTGATACATTTTTCCACCAGGGGGGTGGCATGGGTATCAGTATCATCCCAGTTCTTGGGCTCACCAATTATAATGAGTTCAACCGGTTCCTTTGAAAAATAATCTTTAAGATAAGGGATTAGTTGTTTTGATTCAACCGTCGTTAATCCTGTTGCAATGATCTGCAGAGGATCTGTAACGGCAAGGCCGGTTCGTTTGAGTCCGTAGTCTATGGCGATAATACGGGACAATTAATTAAGAATTATGAGTTAAGAATTATGAATTGATAAACAGATCGGTTATTACAAAGATGGCGAAAACAACAGAAGCTATTCCATTTGCTGTCATAAAAGCGAGGTTTACTTTCCTGAGATCAGTTGGTTTCACAATAGAATGCTGGTAAACCAGCATGCCGGCAAATACCGCAACACCTATCCAATACAGCCATCCAAATTTTCCATAAATACCAGCTATTATAACGCAGGCAGCACTTAACGAATGCAAGAGTTCAGAAACTCTCAACGCTTTTGCTTTTCCCAGCCAGGATGGAATGGAATACAGTTTTTGTGATTTATCAAACTCTTCATCCTGCAACGCATAGATAATATCAAAGCCACTGACCCAGAAAATAACAGACAGGGAAAAGAGAATAGGCAAAAGTGAAAACTTGCCGGTAACCGCAAGATAGGCTCCGATTGGCGCCAGCGATAATCCCAAACCCAAGACCAGATGACAAAGCGGCGTGAATCTCTTTGTATAACTATACCCTAATACTACCAATAATGCAACCGGTGAAAGAACAAAACAAAGTCTGTTTATAAAGAAGGTACAAGCTATAAACAATAGACAATTGACAATAGTGAAAAGCAGAACCCTATTTGCTTTTATAATACCGGCTGGAATTTCCCTGATGGCCGTTCTTGGATTTTTTGCATCAAAGCTTCTGTCAAGGTAGCGATTAAAAGCCATGGCTGCACTGCGGGCGAAGATCATGCAGAGAATAACAAGTAAAAAATATTGAATAATTAAAAAAAGTGGAGGTGAACTAGCTTCAATAATTTTGGCCAAAAGAGAGTCTCGTGAAAAATGATCATCCCATCCCCACCCTATCATTTTATTTAAATTCCATTGAGTGGCGAAATGTGGGCTACTCCATCCTGGCACGACGGTCGACGCATGATCAAATTTTGTTAACGCCAGAAAAAAACCAATCATCGCAAATGGCATGGCGAAAATGGTATGTGAGAATTTTATAAGGCTTAAATAACTTTTTACTTTACTCATTTCAATTTTTATTTCCCAATAATCCTATTAATCTCATAAAATCCAGGTTCAGACAACTCTTCCTCTCACCAGTTCCCACAACACCACCCCCGCCGCTGTCGCGATATTCAATGAATGTTTCATCCCCAGCTGGGGAATCTCTATCGTGCCATCACACAAAGCAATAGTGGACTGTTCTACCCCAGTCACTTCATTGCCAAAGATGACAGCTATTTTACCGGCTGAATCAAATTTCTCCAATGATATGCTGTTTTCCACCTGCTCCACAGCGAATACTTTATATCCATCCCGCTTTAACGCCTGAACTGCATCATATCCTGAAGGGAAATGTTTCCACTCAACCGTTTCTTCAGCGCCAAGCGCCGTTTTTTTTATTTCTTTGTGAGGAGGTTTGGCCGTGTAGCCGGTGATGTAAATGGCTTCAATTAAAAAAGCATCCGCTGTGCGGAATACACTGCCCACATTGTATGCACTGCGAACATTTTCCAGTACTGCTATGACAGGTGTTTTAGGAGACTCTTTAAATTCTTCTACCGATTTGCGGCCCAATTCCTCCATGCTCAATTTTCGCATATTGCCCCATCCCCGAAAGGGAAGTATTTATTACCCATTAAAAAACCGAAGATAAAACAGTAAGCTTAATGAAACTAAATTCCTGTAATAAAACACTTTGGAGCTTCAACGAATTTGCCGGAATACCCCTTTAGGGAATAGGGGCTTATAAACTCATTCCCCAATTGATCACTGCATCTATTTCGGCCGGTGCGCCGTTTACCTTTTTACCTGATCTTTTATGTCCCAACCGGACCATCACTATTTTTTTAGATGGAATAATAATAATATACTGTCCTAATATTCCCCTGGCATAAAACACACCGGGATAAGCCGGCCTTATCCACCATTGATAGCCATAATAATCGCAGGGAATACCATCTTCATCCAGGATTTTACAGGCCGTAATAGATTGCTGATAATACGAGGAATCAATAATGCTATTGCCTTTCCACTTGCCACTATCAAGCATCAACTGGCCTATCCTGGCAAAGTCACTGGCATTGCTATTGAAACAACAAAAAGCCTTCTCCTTTCCTTTTTCTTTATCCGTACTCCATAGAGCCGGGTGCTCTGCTCCTAAAGGCTGCCAAAGTTTTTCAGATGCATAATCACTTAATGAACGTCCTGTTGCTTTTTCAACGATCAAACCCAGCAATTCTGTGTCCCCGGATTTATAAGTATGATAAGTGCCTGGCTTCTTAACAATCTTAACTCCTGTAGCGGTCTTATACAGATCGGTTCCGTAATAAGACTCGGTAGTCACGGATAAGGGATTGGCATAGGATTCATCCCAGTTGCTGCCGCTGCTCATCGTTAAAAGATCTTTTATTTTTAATTCTGCTGCAAGACCTTCTTTAAATTCCGGTAAATAATTTCCTACGGTTTCTTCCACTGATTTTATTTTCCCCTCTTTAATAGCTACACCAATTAATAAACTGGTAATACTTTTTGCCATGGAGAAAGAATTGGATAAAGAAGAATCGCTATAACCACCCCAGTATTTTTCATATAACAGTGAATCATTTTTTATGACCAGCACGGCGACTGTTTTTAGCTCCGCCAATAAATCATTCAACGTATCAGGGCTGCTTATCTTATTGTACAAAGCAGAAACAGGCCATGGCTGCGTCTGTCCATTCGCTACTTTATTGTTGGTAAAAATTTTATAATCATCAATACCCGCAAAATTGTAATAAACGGCTTTGAACAAATACGTTTTACCAGATACAAAAGCATAGCCACTAAAAAGAACAATGATGACCAGCAGAAATAAAAAAAACCGTTTGATGAATTTCATGGTAATGTTTTTCTTTTGCTCTTAAAACTACAGACCAGGGTATATTATTGTTTAATCGCCTTAAGAACCAATTTTTCTCCTGCCTGGCTGGTAAAACTGAAAAAATAAACGCCGGTGTTCCATTGACCCGAAAGAATATTGACCGTATTATACCCAACGGATAAATTATGTTTAGCTCCATACACTTTCCTTCCCGCCGCATCAAACACATTTAATTGAACAGCCTGTGCAACTCTTGACCGAATGGCGATACTGCTATTGGCAGGAAAAGGGCTCGGGCTAAGTGAAATAATAATTGACTCTTTTACTTCACGCGGATAATCGGCACAAACACCGCTATTAGGCAGGTTGGCATCAATCCATTGCAGTCTTGCACTTAGCCATGCCTTTAAAGAACCGATCTCACCCTCATATGTTGTGGGAATGGGTTGCGGGTTAGGCCATACATATTGCCCTAATATCGGCCACCGCTGAAAATGCCGCTGTTGCGCTTCGTTGATCAAATTAGAAACAGAATCTATCAGTGTGGTAAAGCGAGCTTCGCCTAATGACGTATTACGCAGCTGCTTCCAGCGGCAACGCAAATCGCTTTTAAAGGCAGTGTCTTTCATAAAGCTGTTCCACCAGAATGGTATCAATCCGGCGCCATCGCCGGGACAAATATTGTTAAAATCATAGGCCCACCCCGTAATATTGCTGCCATCACAATAATCAGCGTTTCGAAAAGAAAGATCGTAATCCCATACAGGTCCTGCGAATATTTTAGCATTTTTACTATTTCGGCTTTTATAAAAATAAGAACTAAGGCGATACCCGTCCACATTCCTGCTTATTTCATCCACGATAAAATAATCAATGAAAGAAGGAATATCGGCGAACTTTCTAACTCCGGCTACCGGGTCCTGGAACTGGGGCCCGGCCAGTGCATTTTCAAAACTATCTACATAACTTTTAATATAGTCCTTCTGCTGTTGTACTATATTTTCAATCTTTGGATACACGTAAGAAAACTGTCTTTTGTTTCCGTTAGTTGAACCAGGGGCTATATAAGAAGAAAACCATCCGTCAGGTTGTTTATCAAGGCTAAAGATATAGCCGCCGGTAACCTCATCTCCACCGATATCAGTAGCTGCCATTTTTGAAATATTTACCCGGCCGCTCCCTCTCTTTATTTTTTCCATAAAAACATAAATGCCTTTATAGTCCCCATCAACTACTACTTCAACATAGCGGCAATTAGCGGCCCAGTGACCCATTTCACGGCTCATCGTATAAGCGAGGAAATTACGCATCAGCGTTTTATCCGTATATGGCGCATACAGCACCCAATCACTTTCTTTCGGCAATCCGAAAAGAGCTTTGTCCTGTGAATTTCCGGCAATATCACGCAGCTCAATTCCGTAGGACTTCATCGGAAACATCTGCGATGACTGACCCCGGGTTTCAATACCAATTTTACCATTGTAATGATTCATAGGATCGGTTACATTATTCCTTACACCAACCCCATTGTAGATAATACCCATATCGGCGGTAATCTTGGGATCGTCCGGGATAGCCTGGCCATTTGTATTGATAATAATGATGGGAAGATTGGATGATGTAAAAACCTGCGCATTGGAAATACCTGATATCCACAATAAGGGTAACAGAAGAAATATTCTTTTCATAAATGGGAGCACTTGATCAATGAAATTACTTCTTTCCGCGAAAATGAAATCAAAAAGAAAAGTGGTCTCATTGCGAATAAAGACCACTTCTTTGTTACTTTATTAAGGATCAGTTTATTTGAGGTTAATGATCTTTTTTTCCTTTGGATATTTCACACTGTAGCTGAATCTTATTTTCTTACTTTCTCCGGGTTTGAGGCTTACTTTCCAGGTCAATATACCTGTCTCTTCATTTACCATCGCTTCACTCCCGTCCTCCAGTTTTACTTCCACTTCCTTAATGGTGCTCAGGGGATACTGATCTTTTAATAACAGGTTTACATCGGTCAGCTTATTATTTTTTATAATTATTTCATACGTAAAACTCTGACGATTGTTACCGCCGCTTGTTTTCAAACTGCTGAGTTCTTTGACAACGGAGCGTTTTATAGCTAACCGTTTGTCTTTACCCAATGAAAGATTCAATGTATCCGCGGTTGTATTCGGATCAATCATTGATTTACCGATATAAGTATCATCCATGATGATATTGGCATCGCCCGGCAACAGGTCCAGGTTCTGCCAATCCGCTACTTCTGCCAGTAAGTAGGCTTCCTTATCAACCCTTGGTACGGCGTAATTCTTCAGTGTGCAGATAATTTCTTCATCTTTGATCGTAACGCTGTGCAACTGCCCATCACTTTCAATATCGTAAGGAAGATCAATTTCAAAATTGGTATTCAACTGTCCTTCATTAAGTGTGGTATATTGCTGCAGAGTGCTGGGGTCAATGGTATCTTCCTCCTTTCTTCGTTGTTTATAATCACCATTCGCATCAGTTACTACTACTTCGGACAGGGCTTTATCGTCGTTGAACGATTGAATAGTATTACGATTTACATTAACACCAGCAGCCCGGCCCTGTAATGCTTTATATATTTCCGGCACATATAATTGCAAATACCAGGGAGAAAGAATTGGAGCCGATACACCAAAATTTGGTGTACCAGTGCTCAACGTCATTTTTGTTTTCTTCCAATCAATACCCGTGGTTTGTGTCAGCGATGCTTTATAAAACAGTTTTACTTTATTGGTTTTTGAATTTACCCGGATATCATATACCGGTGTCCAGCCAGCATTTTGTGTATAATAAGATAAAGAAACGGGTATCTCTTCCGTTCTCTTACAAATTACCTGCAAAATAAGTTGACCATACGGCTTAGGTTTTGCGGCTGGATTGATATTCATCGCTGCAATCCTTTTCTTTATTTCATCTATCCGCTTATACAATTGCTTATTGCTTTGTTGATTATTATAAATACTGGTTTTTGATTTTTCGATCCTGGCATTATAATACTCCACCAGCTTTAATACTTCCGCACTGGTAATAGGTTTACCGCTATTTCCATTTAGCGTTGCCTCAATCAACACCCCTGTTTTGGTTAAAATCTCCTGGTCAATAGCGATGAGATTTTCGACCCGGCCGATCTCTTTCTGCACCAGGCCAATACTATCTTCCAGTTGTTCCACTTCTTTATTTTTAACCACAACGGGTTCCGTGGGATAATACACATTGTAGCGATCAGACAATAAAGTCACGTCTTCGGGGCAACTGATCTGCAAACTGCTAATATCCAAATTAGTGCTAAGCCGATCAATGACGATGGTTTTAGTATTGGCATTTACTTTCACTTTGGCCTGGTGGGTAATTTCCGCACCATATCCGAAATAGATAGTGGCTTGTGTAATATCCGCCTTGGCCGTAGCCGTATCTTCCCGCTGTAGCTGAACAAGTTGCCCGTTTACATTGATGGTGGCTGCTAACCCTGCGATCCATAATAATTGCTGCATATATTCTATTTATACACCGGATGCGCAGAAGAGAATAGTTACATACACACTTCCTTATTTTTGCCACTCCGAAAACTGGAATTAACAAGAATTAACAATAATGGCGAAGACGAAAATAGAAGAGACTCCCATGATGATGCAGCACAAGGCCATCAAACAAAAATACCCCGATGCAATTCTGCTGTTCCGGGTAGGTGATTTTTATGAGACCTTTGGACAAGATGCGATACTGGCTTCGCAAGTGCTGGGTATTACACTGACCAAACGTAATAATGGGGCGGCTTCTTCTTTGGAATTAGCCGGTTTCCCGCATCATGCTTTAGATACTTATCTACACAAATTGGTGAAGGCTGGTTACAGGGTGGCCATTTGCGATCAGTTAGAAGATCCCAAACAAGCCAAGGGTGTGGTGAAAAGAGGGGTAACTGAAATGGTAACTCCCGGGACTACCGTTAATGATAAAATACTTGAACATCACAGTAATAATTTTTTAGCCGGCATTCATTTCGCGGAAAACGATCGCTACGGTTTAGCCTTTCTCGATATATCCACTGGTGAATTTTTTATCGCAGAAGGCGACAGGGAATATGCTGATAAATTATTGCAAAGTTTTAAACCCGCTGAAGTAGTTTTTCAACGTCACAGGCAAAAACTTTTTAAAGAATACTTCGGTGGCAAAATGTATTCTTATTCATTAGATGAATGGATATTCGATCTCAGCTATGCGGAAGATGTATTGCTGAAGCATTTCCAAACGCATTCCTTAAAAGGTTTTGGCGTTGATGATCTGAATAACGGGTTGGTGGCCGCAGGCGCCATTATTCATTATTTAAAAGACACCGAACATCCCAACCTGCAGCATATTACTGCACTGCAACGAATAGACCGGGATGATTTTTTATGGATGGATCGTTTTACGATCAGGAACCTGGAATTGGTATTTGGAAATTCGGAAGGCAATCATACCTTATTGGGAGTACTGGATAATACGGTTTCTCCAATGGGCGCCAGGCTATTGAAACGATGGATCATATTTCCTTTGAAGGATATCCTGAAGATCAATGAGCGGTTGGAACTGGTGGAGTTTCTAATTAAAGAAACAGATCTGCGAAACAAAATTTCACAATCGATCAAACACTGCGGAGATATTGAACGATTGGTTTCCAAGATCCCGATGAAGAAGATCAACCCGCGGGAAGTTTTGCAATTAGCGAGAGGATTGCAGCAGGTAGAAATTATAAAACAACTTTGTTCCGCATCATCTAATGAATATTTAAAACGTCTTGGTGATGCACTGAATCCCTGCCCTTATATCTCTGAAAAAATATTTAAAGAAATTGTCGACAACCCTCCGGCGGTGGCCGCTAAAGGAGGAATGATCAACAGCGGTATCAGTCCTGAACTCGATGATTTGAGAAATATTTCCAAAAGCGGTAAAGAATACCTGGTGCAGTTGCAGCAGAAAGAAGTGGAAAGAACAGGCATCAACTCATTGAAAATAGGCTTCAACAATGTATTTGGTTATTACCTTGAAGTAACCAACCTGCACAAGAATAAAGTGCCGCCGGAATGGATGCGTAAACAAACCTTGGCGAATGCGGAGCGATATATCACGCCGGAATTAAAAGATTATGAAGAAAAAATAACCGGCGCCGAAGAAAAGATATTGCAACTGGAAATGCAGTTGTTTGAATTATTGCTGAATGAATTATTTGATTACCTAGCTCCTGTTCAAAACAATGGTAATATTGTTGCTATACTAGACTGCCTTTGTTGTTTTGCCAACAATGCGATCCAATATCACTATAAAAAACCAACACTGCATACGGGTGAAGAATGGATGGTAAAAGAAGGCCGTCACCCGGTGATAGAAAGAAACCTACCTGTTGGTGAAAGTTATATTCACAACGATCTCACATTAAATAAAACCGATCAGCAGATCATCATTCTTACGGGGCCTAATATGAGTGGTAAAAGTGCTTTACTCCGCCAGACAGCACTGATCACATTGATGGCTCATATTGGAAGTTTTGTCCCGGCAACGGAAGCAAAGATTACATTGACCGACAAAATATTTACAAGAGTTGGCGCTTCGGATAATTTAAGCGGTGGCGAATCTACTTTTATGGTGGAGATGAATGAAACGGCTTCCATCATCAATAATATCACTTCTCAAAGTTTGATATTATTAGATGAGATCGGTAGGGGAACATCTACCTATGATGGTATTTCCATTGCCTGGAGCATCGCTGAGCATTTACATAATACCCCACATCAGCCCATTACTTTATTCGCCACGCATTACCATGAACTGAACGAACTGGAAGAAAAATTTCCAAGAGTAAAGAATTATCATATCACCAATAAAGAAGTTGGTAATAAAATAATTTTTCTTCGAAAACTCGCACCCGGCGGCAGTACGCATAGCTTTGGTATCCATGTGGCGAAGATGGCGGGTATGCCCCCGTCATTGATCGATCGAGCCAATGAGATTCTGACGCAGCTGGAAAGTAAACATGTGGAGGAAGAAGACGGAAGCAGGAAGCGGGAAGTCGGGAGGCAGAATACTCAGGGCAGCCAGAGCATGGCGACTAAAGTTAAAAATCTTTCACTGCCGAAAATGCAGCTTTCTATTTTTGATGCACACAGCGAAACATTTAATGATATCCGGAAGCTATTAGAGGATATTGATATTAACAGGCTGACCCCGGTAGAAGCATTGCTGAAACTACAGGAGATTAAGAGTAAACTTAAGTAAGCTGACAAGTTAACCCGTTGATAGACGGAAGACTACTTTATTTTATTAACTAATCAACTGACCAATTTTTCAACTCTACTTCGTTTCAAACCAAACCGGCTTCCTGTCATTCCAATCACCATTGTAATTGATAAATAATTCTTCTCCTTCTTTGATAAATCGTACCGTTTTAATACTGATCATACCGTTGTCAAAATCCATTTCATACTCACAATTGGATTGATAAGAATGGTTGTAAAGCGGTACGTAGCCCAATGCCATACAACACTGCTTACTGCCTCCACCCCATTCAAAAATATAATCATGCAGCAGGGTCTTGTCCAGCAGTTTTCTTTCTTCACCCGTCATTACAATCACCGGTGACATTTCCACAACAGTATCCGCTTCAATAGCGGAGGAAGTAAACACGCCCCGGCCCATTTTCTCCACGGATGCAATAAAAAGAAAAGGCAAAATCATGCTGTTAACGATGTTTGGTATATGATGTACGCAAAACTAAAAGTATGTGGCGATTTGACGGTAAATGAATTTTCTTTGCCCCCGGCCAAGCCTGATCATCCATCGGTCGGGAGTATTCGTCCCTTTTCCCACGTATCATAATCCTTGAATCGTACATTTGCCGGATGTCATTAGAACTGGAACAACCTTCGTTACACGAACAGTTTGAAAACATTATTCAAATTGAAGATAAATTACAGGTCCGTGATTTTTTAAATCACCAGAATATCACCGATGTTGTTGACCTCGTCTATGAGTTTTCCGATTATGAAAGCCAGATCATTGCCAATATGTCGGTCAACCGGGCAGCCAGTGTTTTTAAATTGCTTGAATTTCCCACGCAAAAACGAATCATTCAAACCCTGCCTCCCAATACCATTGCTTCTTTATTAAATGAATTACCCGCCGATGACCGCACTGATTTCCTGGAAGAATTACCCAGTAATGTTCTCCGTGAATTAATTAAACTACTCGACCCGGATGAAAGAAAGATCACCCTCTCGCTACTTGGCTATCCTGAAAACAGTATCGGCCGTTTGATGACCCCGGATTATGTATATGTGTACCCAGGCAATACAATTGAGGAAGTATTTGCAACGATCCGCAAATATGGCAAGGATAGTGAGACCATCAACGTGATCTACGTCATCAATGAAAAAGGAGAGTTGCTGGACGACATCCGCATCCGGGATTTTATTTTAAATCCACCAGACAAAAAGGTTTCCGAGCTTATGGACAACCGTGTTATTTCTTTGAACGCCTATGACGACCAGGAAACAGCCAGCGAGGTTTTTAAAATGAATAACCGGGTAGCCTTACCTGTTGTGAGCAACAGCAATAAATTATTAGGGATCGTCACCATCGATGATATGCTGTGGGTGGCGAGTGAAGAATTCAGTGAAGACATGCAGAAAATGGGAGGTACGGAAGCATTGAATGAGCCTTATCTCGAAATGCCGATTTTTCGGCTCTTTAAGAAAAGAATTACCTGGCTGGTGGTATTGTTTTTGGGCGAAATGCTTACAGCCACCGCTATGAAGTTTTTTGAGGCGGAGATCGCAAAAGCTGTTGTATTGGTCTTATTCGTTCCCCTCATCATTTCAAGTGGTGGCAACAGCGGATCGCAGGCATCCACGTTGATTATCCAGGCTATGGCCGTGGGTGAAATCACGTTAAAAGATTGGTGGAAGGTGATGCGAAGAGAAATCATTTCTGGTCTGTTACTGGGTACCGTATTGGGATTGATCGGTTTTTTCCGCATTGCCCTCTGGCATTCAATTGCACCCACTATTTATGGTGAACACTGGATGGCGTTAGGTCTTACAGTTGCCATAACATTATTGGGTGTAGTATTATGGGGGACCTTGTCAGGCAGTATGCTGCCGATGGTATTAAAGCGGCTCGGCGCAGACCCTGCTGTAAGTTCCGCTCCATTTGTGGCTACGCTTGTTGATGTAACGGGGCTTATTATTTACTTCACAGTCGCCTTCATGTTGCTTAGCGGCACTTTGTTATAAGAATAAAATCTATTTGCGGATTTTATAGATACATAGGTCAAGTTCTTCTATTTTAATCTTCCCATTTGTGCGTAACGGATTGCTACGGTTTTCTTTTGTTTAACACAATCGTTTGCATGACTTAAATATATATCTATCTTTGCCGCACAAAATTTTTTTATCCTTATGTGTGGAATCGTTGGTTATACCGGCCCGAGAGAAGCTTATCCTGTTATTATTAAAGGCTTGAAGAGACTGGAATATCGTGGCTATGACAGTACGGGCGTTGCTTTACAAAATGGTCATGGATTGCATGTTTATAAGAAAAAAGGCAAAGTAGCGGAACTGGAAGAAGCCATTGTTGGGCAAAACCTGCATGCACATGCCGGAATTGGCCATACCCGCTGGGCTACTCACGGTGAACCCAGTGATCGCAACGCACATCCTCATCAATCAGCCAGCGGCAAGTTGGCGATGATCCATAATGGTATTATTGAAAATTACGCCCCGCTTAAAAATGAATTACAGTCAAAAGGCTACACATTCAAAAGTGATACCGATACGGAAGTATTGCTGAATTTCATTGAAGAAATCAAAACCAATAATAGTTGTTCCCTGGAAGAAGCCGTTCGCATAGCGCTGAAAAGAGTGGTTGGCGCTTATGTTATTTTATTGATGGATGAGGCAGATCCTGAAACGATCATTGCTGCAAGAAAAGGAAGTCCTTTAGTAATCGGTATTGGTAAAGGAGAACATTTTTTGGGTTCAGATGCTTCGCCCATGCTGGAATACACCAAAGAAGTAGTTTATGTGAATGACTACGAATTAGCGATCATACGACCGGATGAACTGATCTTAAAAAACCTGGGCAATGAAAAAATCACGCCTTATGTTCAAAAACTTGACCTGGAACTGGCGGCTATAGAAAAAGGTGGTTTTGATCATTTCATGCTGAAAGAAATTTTTGAACAGCCTCAAACCATCTATGATTGTCTCCGCGGAAGATTGGATGCTGAAGCCGGAACGATCACCATGAGCGGCATACAACAATATGCGGAACAGATCATGAATGCAAAGCGCATTGTTATGATCGCCTGTGGCACCAGCTGGCATGCGGGATTGGTTGCAGAATATATATTTGAAGAACTTTGCCGCATTAATGTAGAAGTGGAATATGCCTCTGAATTCCGCTATCGTAATCCTGTTGTTCACGAAGGAGATGTGATCATCGCCATTTCACAAAGCGGTGAAACCGCAGATACGCTGGTAGCTATCGAAACAGCGAAATCAAAAGGTGCTATCATCCTGGGTGTAGTAAATGTAGTGGGATCATCGATTGCCCGTGCTTCTCATGGCGGAGCCTATACCCATGCTGGTCCTGAAATAGGAGTTGCCAGTACAAAAGCTTTCACGGGACAATTAGCTGTACTGACGATGATCGCATTAAAGATTGCACACCTTAAAGGCACGATCTCCCGTGAACGTTATTTGCATTTATTGAATGAACTGAATGAGGTTCCTGAAAAAGTGGCCTTGATTCTGAAAAGTAGTGAGGATATCAAAGCCCTTGCTGAAAAGTATAAAGATGCCCGTGATTTTCTTTATCTCGGACGCGGCTATAATTTTCCGGTAGCCCTTGAAGGTGCTTTAAAGTTGAAAGAGATATCGTATATCCATGCTGAAGGTTATCCTGCCGCTGAAATGAAACATGGACCGATTGCCCTGGTCGATGAAACATTGCCGGTAGTATTCGTCGCAACTAAAGACACTTACCATGAAAAAGTGGTCAGTAATATGCAGGAAATAAAAGCGAGAAAAGGAAAAGTCATTTCGGTGATCACCGATGGCGACGAACATTCTACCAAACTTTCGGACGATATCATGATCATACCGGAGGCTGATGAAATATTAGCTCCGATGCTTAGTGTCGTTCCGTTGCAGTTGCTGGCTTACTATATTGGTGTTGCGAAAGGTTGTGATGTAGACAAGCCCAGAAACCTGGCGAAGAGTGTGACGGTGGAGTAAAAAGCTCCTGTCTCCGCCGCGGCGGAGAACTTAGGTCGATGTTTCTTTTTTATATTTTGAAAGTTCTTTAAGGAGAGTATTTGGGTTTTGTAGCCGGCTTTTGTTTTCATGGTGTCTTCGTTGCGTCGCACCCTTCAACTTTCTGTTCAATGATCAACAGAATAATACTTCGTAGAAAAAATATTTTTAAACTATTAAACAATCAACCTTTAAAGTAATCAACAACTTTAAGGTTCTAAAAGCTCCGCCGCCGGCGGATTGGGGTATGAACTATATAACTAAAACACCTGTCAGCGGCTTAGGCTATGATTTTGTTGATCCCAAATATCTTCCCAAAGGAAAAGATGAGTACTACCTGCGTAATAAACAACATCCGGCAAGTGATCGTTATCGTCCGTTGATTGTAAAAGAAATAAAGCAACTTATCGCCAATGGCAATACGTCCGACAACTGGAAAAATGTGTTAGTGGCAGATGGCTTCGATCCTTCCATGGTTCAGTTGTGTAAGTTTTTTGGGATCGTCCGGATCGGTAAACTGGAGCCTTTTTATTTGGAGTTTCACGACATACGATTACCGGTAGGATTGTACAGCAGCTATATTATCAGCAGCGACCTCGGTGATAACGTCGCCATCAATAATGTCAATTACCTCAGTCATTATATTGTGGGCAATGAAGTTATCCTTGTTAATGTAAATGAAATTGAAGTATCGGATCATGCCAAATTCGGAAATGGCATTGTGAAAAGAGGAGAAAAAGAAGCCGTACGTATCTGGCTGGAACTATGCAATGAAAACGCCGCCCGCAGTGTTATGCCATTTGATGGAATGCAGGCTGCCGATGCCTGGCTCTGGAGCCGCTATCGCGGTGATGATGTACTGATGCAAAAGTTCAAAGAATTCACCGAGAAAAAATTCGATGACCGGCGAGGATACTATGGCACGATCGGCGACAGAACCGTTATCAAAAACTGTCGCATTATTAAAGATGCAATCATAGGGACCGATGCATATATCAAAGGAGCCAATAAATTAAAGAACCTTACAATCAATTCTTCGGCAGAATCTCCAACACAAATCGGAGAAGGTTGTGAGTTGGTGAACGGGATCATCGGGTATGGTTGCAAAGCATTCTATGGCGCCAAAGCGGTTCGTTTTATACTCGCTTCTCATTCGCAGTTGAAGTATGGAGCAAGGCTTATTAATTCCTTTTTAGGTGACAACTCTACTATTTCCTGTTGCGAAGTCTTAAACTCTTTAATTTTCCCTGGTCATGAGCAACACCACAACAATTCATTTTTATGCGCTTCCGTATTAAAAGGACAAACCAATATGGCAGCGGGTGCGACAATTGGCTCCAATCATAATTCAAGAGGTGCGGATGGTGAGATCATTGCCGGCCGTGGCTTCTGGCCGGGGCTCTGCGTAAGCCTGAAACATAATTCTAAATTCGCTTGCTTTACATTGCTGGCAAAAGGTGATTTCCCGGCAGAGCTAAATATTCCTATTCCATTTTCACTGGTAGCCAATGATGTCAGCAACAACAAGCTTGTCGTGATGCCGGGCTATTGGTTTCTCTACAATATGTATGCACTTGCCCGCAACAGCGGCAAATATGAAAGCCGTGATAAACGGGCTTTCAAAAATCAGTACCTCGAATATGATTACCTGGCGCCGGATAGCATCAACGAGATCTTTGATGCATTGTATTTGCTAAAGAAAGCCGTGGGTGAAAGTCAGCAAAAAAACAATACTAAAAAAAGAACCGAAGAGCAGTCGGTAAAGCTGGGTGAAAAATTATTGGAACAAAAAGCAAATTTAGAAGGAACGGAAATTGTAGTCACGGATTTTGAAAACACTCCCCGTAAAGTACAGCTATTGAAAGTAACGGAAGCCTACCATATTTTTAAAGAGCTGATCGTTTATTATGGTATCACACAACTGATCGCTCTTATTGAAAAAGAAAAGATCAGTTCTTTCGATCAATTAATAAAATCAACAGGAAAAGTTACTCGTACTGAATGGGTAAATATTGGCGGCCAGTTAATTCCCAAACTGGCTATTAATACATTGATCCGGAACATACATGCCGGCAAGATAAATAGCTGGGATGAAACGCATACATTTTACAAAGAGAGGAGCGAACAATACCTGGAGGATAAAAGACAACATGCTTTCGCTTCCATGTTGGAGATATGCAACTTAAAGCCCGGGGCATTTACAAAGAAAAATTTTCTTCAATTATTACAGCAATCTATAGTTACCAAAGAATGGATGGTAAAAGGGATTTATGAATCAAGAGCGAAAGATTACGCCAATCCTTTTCGTAAAATGGTATATGATACACAAAAGGAAATGGAAAAAGTGGTTGGCAGTCTTAAAGAAAATGTTTTCATCCGTCTGCAGCGCGAAGAATTAGTACAATTTAAAAAACAGGTGGCAGCGATTACTAAAGATTTCGGCCTATGATCGAAATTGTATTAATCAAAAGGTGTTCAATTTATTTTTTTCTGAAAAATAATCTTACTGGTACTCCTGTAAAATCAAAATGCTGCCTGAGCTGATT
The DNA here is from genome assembly GCA_040007815.1 of Chitinophagaceae bacterium. Lineage (GTDB taxonomy): Bacteria > Bacteroidota > Bacteroidia > Chitinophagales > Chitinophagaceae > Terrimonas_B. The sequence goes on along the minus strand of JBDTUH010000002.1, from coordinate 246,145 downwards.
CTCCAGGTAATTCTGGTACGGCGTTTTTATATCATCTGGGAAATTGCAGAAAAAAGCGAAAGATGGTACGGCTGTTGGCAACTGCGTTACAAATTTTATTTTAATAGCATGTCCTCTTACAACCGGTGCATGGTAAGATTCCATCGCTTTCAGCATCACATTGTTCAGCTCGGAGGTCGGTACTTTACGTTTTCTGTGCTCATATACTTCCAGCGCTACTTCAATGGCTTTAAATATCCTGGTTTTTTCTTTGGCAGATATAAACAGGATCGGTACATCATTAAAAGGAGCTAATCTTTTCTTTAGTGTGGCTTCGTACTCTTTAGCGGTATTCGTTTCCTTGGCAATCAGATCCCATTTATTTACCAATACCACGATTCCCTTTCCCTTTCTTGCAGCCAGGCTAAAGATATTCAAGTCTTGCGCCGCGATACCTTTTTCCGCATCAATCAGCAACATACATACGTCCGCTTCATCCAATGCTTTGATAGCCCGTATAACGGAATAAAATTCCAGGTCCTCATGCACTTTAGCCTTGCGACGGATACCGGCTGTATCAATCAAAACAAACTCTTTCTGAAATAAATTATAATGTGTGTGAATAGTATCTCTTGTAGTGCCGGCGATATCACTGACAATCGTTCTCTCCTGGCCGATCAGTGCATTTAATAGCGAAGATTTACCGGTATTAGGCTGACCAATAATAGCAAACTTTGGCAATGCTGTTTCGTCCTCATCCGCGTCTTCATCCGGGGGAGCGGGAATTAATTCAGCTATTGCATCCAGCAATTCACCCGTACCGCTACCACTTGCCGCCGCGATAAAAAATATCTGGTCAAATCCCAGGCTATAAAACTCAGATGCTTCCAGGAGTTTATTGTTATCATCCACTTTATTGACCGTTAAAAAAACGGGCTTGGTGCTTCGCCTCAATACATACGCCATTGAATCATCGAGGTCCGTCATACCCGTATGCGCATCCACCAGGAAGATGATGGCATCCGCTTCATCTACAGCTATCAATACCTGTTTGGCGATTTCTTTTTCAAATATATCCTGGCTACCGGCAACAAAACCACCGGTATCAATTACATTAAAATCCTTGCCATTCCAGTCGGCTACACCATACTGGCGGTCACGGGTCACCCCACTCACATCGTCTACAATCGCTTTACGTTCTTCGAGAAGACGATTAAACAATGTGCTTTTTCCCACGTTTGGACGACCGACTATTGCTACTGTAAAACTCATACCCTAAATCCGCCGCGGCGGACTAATTAGATTCTGAAAATTGAATTTCTCCGATTGTATTGGAAATTAAATTTTAGAATTGATTAAAAAAATATTACCCCTTATTTGTGCTCTTACTTTTATCTGATAAACAAATTTTCCTATCTAAGTTCGCCTTTGGGAGGCAAGAACTCAATAGCCGTATTCCTTCAACTGCAAATCATTCTCTCTCCACTTCGGTTTCACTTTTACAAATAATTCTAAAAAAACTTTTTGCTGCAAAAATGCTTCGATATCAGCTCTGGCTAACGTACCTAATTTCTTGATCATACTTCCTTTCTCACCAATCAATATTACTTTCTGTGTCTCCCGGTGAACAATAATATCGGCTACGATCTTAACCAGCGTTGTTTTTTCTGTGAACTCTCTAACCAGTACAGCCGCATGATAAGGTATCTCATCCTGCGCCAGTTGATAAATTTTCTCCCGTATAAGTTCGCTGACAAAGAATTTGGTGGGCAGATCACTGATATCACCATTTTCCGTACTGTAGAACGGTTCTCCTTCGGGCAATAATTCCAATATCGGTTTTAAAAATCCTTTCAGGTTGATGCCGCTGGTAGCGGATATCGTTACGGTTTTTTTACAATAAGTTTTGGCTTCAAAAAATGCAATGGCTTCCTTTATTTTTTCCTGGCCTGCCCGGTCAATTTTATTGATGACAATAACCGCCGGTACACTTAGCTTTAACGCTTCAAAAATGGTATTGCATTCTTCCCAGTTTTCGTTTACATCCACGATCAGTAATGCGATATCCGCATCTTCCAATGCGCCTTTTACCGCCTGCATCATCTTTTCATGCAGTTTATATTTTGGCTCGATGATGCCGGGAGTATCCGAAAAGATCACCTGATAATCCTTTTCGGTCATGATGGCTTTGATACGGTGCCGGGTGGTTTGTACTTTCGGCGACACAATGGCCAATTTCTCTCCCATCAGTGCATTCAATAAAGTGCTTTTGCCCGCATTAGGTCTTCCGAATATGTTTACAAAACCTGTTTTCATTAAAAACTTCTCCGTGTAGCCCGGACAAGTCGTGCTTCGAATGCGTGAGGAAGGAGATAGTCAATCCTTGCCAGTTGAAACACAACTGTTCAGGAAAATTTAAATAAGCATCCATCAATTGACGGATTTCATCTGAATTAAAAAGTCCGCCCCGATAATTATCGGGGCGGTTTCCTTGTTGCGAAGGGGAGGATCGAACTCCCGACCTTTGGGTTATGAGCCCAACGAGCTACCGCTGCTCTACTTCGCGGTGCAAATGTAAGGTCATCGGGCTAAGTAGCCAAACAAAAAATAAAGCCGCTGTGATCATTATTAACAGCGGCCTTATATATGTTTTATAATTCTTATTTATGATCTCCTGGAAATACTGCTGGAACCACTTGTTTTAACATCCCGCATCAGGCCACTGCCTTTGTATTTGACATCGCTGGCGCCGCTGGCTTCGGCGGACAACTCTTTATTTACCGTAATTTTTATATCACTGGCGCCGCTGGCTTTGGCATTGCAATAATCAACCGCCAGGTCAAATCCCTTGAAATCACTGGCGCCACTGGCTTCTATATTCAATTGACCAACAGTCCCGCTCAATGTCATGTCAGAGGCACCGCTCTGGTCAACCATTAATTTCTGCGCATCTAATTTTCCTTTCAGGTTGCTTGCACCGGAAAGATCTAGTTTCAGGTTATCCGCTTTCCAATTTTCCACCACATACACATCACAGGCGCCGCTTACATTCAACCTGTCCAATTGCTTGAATGAAATATAGGCTTTCAACTTTTTGTTGCCCGTATTCCATTTTCCCTTGTTGTCATAACGAACAATTAATACTCCGCCTTTCACCTCTACTTTTATGTTTTCTTTGTATTTGGTTTCTGAAGCGCTGACGGCTACCGATTCTTCATTGCTTTGAGTCAGGTACACATCAAAAGCGCTGGATAATTCTATCGCATGAAAGTTTTTGGCTTCCCGAACTTCGGCATTAGGATCACTAATCGTTTTTTGAGTGAAGCCGGTTGAGTGTAAAGCAATTACAATCAGTAATGGCAACAGTATTCTTTTCATAATCAAGTTGATTTTCGAGTGGTACGAAGAGTAGTGGAGAAAAGTTACAACTCCTCGAAATTAATTTTGGCCTACTTTTGTCTAAGTTCTTACTTTCTTAATGAAAGCTTTGAAAGTTTTCAGTGTTCCCGGGGTGTTTACTTATCATGTTTCGATCACTCAATATGACAAGTAATCTGAGATCAAACCCGTAAACCTGATCAGGGTAATGCCTGCGCAGGGAAGGATGGCAGCTATTTGCCCTTTCTCCTACAGCATTTCCCTCTCATTTTTAACCATTTAAATTTTAAAAAATGAAGAGGATTGCAATTGTAAGCTGTATTTTATTTTCAGCTATTACGTCATTTGCTCAACACGTTCCGCCAGTACCGGAACAAAAACAGGAAACCACTGACAGTTTCTATTTATTAAGCCCCGTAGAAGTAAAAGCCATCAGAGCCGGGGAAAAAGCCCCATTCACGAAAACCAATTTATCCAAAAAAGAGATTCAGAAAAACAACCTGGGACAGGATATCCCTTTTATCCTGAATCAAACACCATCCGTAGTTGCGAACTCAGATGCCGGAACTGGTGTCGGCTATACAGGCCTTCGGATCAGGGGAACGGATGCCACCCGTATCAATTTTACCCTGAATGGCATCCCTTATAACGATGCGGAAAGCCAGGGAACATTTTTAGTCAACCTCCCGGATTTTACTTCCTCGGTTAATTCGATACAAATACAACGGGGTGTTGGCACTTCCTCCAATGGAACCGGTGCTTTTGGTGCAACCGTCAGTTTGTCAACCAATGAAACCAACCTGAAATCGTATGCTGAGGTTAACAACAGTTTTGGGTCTTTCAATACCTGGAAGAATACAGTGAAAGCCGGTACAGGCCTGATTGAAAATCATTTCACCGTCGATGCCCGCTTAAGCCAGGTAACCAGCGATGGTTATATTGACAGGGCCAGCAGCAACCTGCAGGCATTTTATTTGTCCGGAGCTTATATAACCGATAAATCTTCTCTTCGCCTGAATGTATTTTCCGGAAAAGAAAAAACCTACCAGGCATGGAATGGAGTACCGGAATATTTATTGAAAACAGACAGAACATTTAACTCAAGTGGTACTGATAAGCCAGGAAGTCCATACGATAACGAAACAGATAATTACCGGCAAACACACTACCAGTTATTTTTTAATCGAACTATAAATGATAACTGGAGTTTTAATACAGCCGCTTTTTTAACAAAAGGTTTGGGCTATTACGAAAATTATAAAGCCCAGGAGAAATTTTCAAAATATGGGTTGCCTGACCTGGTTTTGCGTGACACCACTATTAAACGAACTGATCTCGTAAGACAAAAATGGTTAGACAACTATTTTTATGGACAGATAGTTTCCGCACATTATAAAAAGAATAAAAACACGATTACCATTGGCGGCGGCTGGACGGTGTATGATGGTACGCATCACGGCGATATTATCTGGGCGAAGTTTGGTATCGATAAGGGATACCGGTATTACGATTTGAATGCGTTGAAATCTGACATTAATCTTTATGCCAAATGGCAATACCAGTTTTCAGCGAACTGGAATTTGTTCGCCGATATGCAATACCGGCATGTGCAGCATAAGATGAATGGGTTCGCTGATAACCCTTCACTTTCTATCAATCGGAAATTTGATTTTCTGAATCCCAAAGCAGGTATCCTGTATAATAAAAATGGCTGGCAGACTTATTTCAGCTATGCCGTCGCAAATAAAGAACCGAACCGGGATGACTTTGAAGCAAGCCTTACCAATCAACCTAAAAAGGAAACCCTGCATGATTTTGAAGCAGGTATTGAAAAAAGAACAGCTAAGTTTAATGCAGGAGCGACTGTTTATTACATGCTTTACAAAGATCAACTGGTGCTGACAGGCAGGATCAATGATGTGGGCGCATACACAAGAATCAACGTACCCAATAGCTATCGTGCCGGTGTTGAACTACAGGGAGGCTATACATTTGCCAAATGGTTGAACGTTGTTGCAAACATCAGTTTCAGCCGTAATAAAATAAAATCTTTTACAGAATACCTGGATGACTATGATGTCAACTGGGAATGGATAGGACAGTCTGCAGTAGAACATAAAAAAACGGATATAGCTTTTTCGCCGTCTGTTGTGGGTGCGGCTACTGTTAATCTTTTACCAGTAAAAAATCTGGAGATTAGTTTATTGGGTAAATATGTGGGCTCACAATATTTGGACAACACCCAGAGCGACACCAGGAAATTAAATGCTTTCTATACCCAGGATGCAAGAATGATATTGACCCTGAAAAATAAATTGTTCAATGAATGGAATATTATTGGACAAGTAAATAACCTGCTCAACAAAAAATACGAGCCTAATGGTTATACCTACGGGTATGTGTTAGACGGAAGCACGATGGCAGATAATTATTATTTCCCGATGGCGGGAACGAATTTTATGATGGGGGTGAATATTAAATTGTGAGTTATGAATTAAGAATTATGAGTTAGAGGGCCGCTGTTGAGCCAATTCATAACTCATAATTCTTAACTCTCACCGGGAAAACTCATCCTGCCACGCCAGCATACCTCCCACCAGGTTTTTCGTATTCTTAAAACCCAATGAATCTAATATCAGGCAGGCTTGTCCGCTGCGGTTACCACTGCGGCAATAAATGATCAATTCTTCGTCTTTAAATTCTTCCAGTTCATCCACCATCATCATTTGAACCTGTCCCAATGGAAGCAGCGTTCCGCCTATATTAAACTCGGCATTCTCGTATGGTTCACGAACATCAACGATATTTAATTTTTCACCGGCATCCAACCGGTCTTTTAATTCTTTAACGGTAATAGTTTGCATAATTAAAGTTTCTTTCTTTATTGTTCAGGCTCTGCCGGTGCAGGAACCGGAACGACTGTAGTATCTACAACCGGCTTTTCAACCTGCAGCCATACGCTTATCAACTGCCCGGAACGGATATACAGGAATTTTTTGTCATCATCAAAACGACCTGGGCTTTGTTTATAAATATAAGCATTCACTGTATCATTAATGCCAGTGGCCACTATTGAACTAAACCCTAATCCATTAGCATCTAATAATGATTTAGCTTCAGCGTACGTCATGCCTATTAACGAAGGAACAACAAATTGCCTGTCACCGACACCATTGCCTAGTACCATATCAATAGTGCTGCCCATCTGTATTTTAGTGCCGGGTTTTATAACCGATCCTTTATATAATTGCTCCAATACCGCATTTTTGGCAAAATCAGGCTTAAAACTAGTATCCCCGGCACGCAGGTTGGCATTTTTGAGCGCCATCTCTGCGCTGCGGTAACTGTATCCCACAATATTGGGCATTTCTATCATGGGCGGCACGGCACGATTAATAGTCAGGTATACCGTGCGGTTTACTTTTACTATTTCATCAGCTTCAGGGATTTGTTTCAATACCTGGAGTGGCTTCGTGGTATCGACATAAATCGAATCCTGTATCTGTACTTCAAATCCTGCTTTTTCCAAAAACTCTTTTGCCTCTTCAAAAGACTTCCCCATCACCTGCGGAACCGTTTTAGACTGATCGTGATGAGTAAACCAATTCAGTGAAAAAATGAAAATAAAAAAAAGGATCAGAGCTATGACAACGCCTGCCAGGAGATTGACCCATATAGGGCGGTGTGTGATGAATTTAAACATGCGGACAAATTTGTAAATGAAAATCCGGGGAATTATTCCATCCTGATTTTTCAAAATTAACCTTCAAACGCTTCTTCGACCAATTTGGTATAAAATTCTTTTAAACTCCATCCCATCACTTTTACCTGCTGGGGAACGATACTGGCTTCGCTCTGTCCCGGAATGGTATTTATTTCAAGCATATAGGGCTTGCCGCTTTCCTCATTGTAAATGAAATCAATCCGAACAACGCCCCTGCAATTAAATACGGCGTATATTTTTTTCGCAGCTTCCCGTATTTTATCTGCCGCGGTTTCATCCACTTCGGCCGGAGTAGTTTCTGTTGACTTGCCCTGGTATTTGGCCTCAAAATCAAAAAAGGCTTTATCACTGTGGGCTTTTACTTCTGTCAAAGGCAATACGATAATGTTTCCTTTTGTTTTAAATACCCCTACCGTAAACTCCCTTCCCTGTACCATCTCCTCTACCAAAACTTGGTTGTCTTCTTTAAAAGCCTTTTCAATAGCTGCTTCCAGATCTTCTTTTTTTTCAACCTTGCTCATACCAATACTGGAGCCCCCGTTGTTGGGCTTCACGAACAGCGGCAGGTTCAACCCGTCAGCTACCTGCGATGCAGGTAACGGTATACTCTTAAATAAGTGAATTGAATTGGCAACAGCCAAACCGGCCATTTTGGCCACAGCTACCGTATATCGTTTATTAAAAGTAATGGCTGAAGTAGCGGCATCGCAACTGGTGTACGGAATTTTTAACGTATCAAAATATCCCTGCAATTTTCCATCTTCACCCGGTGTGCCATGCATGGCAATAAACACCGCATCAAAATCTATTTTTTTGTTATCTAACTGCAATGAAAAATCATTTTTATCTACTTCGACTTTTCTGCCATCCGTAAGTTCATAAAACCAGCCATTCGGATTGATATCAATTTTAAAAACATTGTATTGGTCAGGGTCAAGGTTATTACCAATGGTAACAGCCGTTCTATATGATATGACAGCTTCGCCCGAAAAACCACCGGTAACAAGGGCTATATTCTTTTTCATGTAGTATGCTAATGGTTTTGGAGCACAAATATTGAGGAAAAATCGCTTAGCAGGAAATTTAGAGTACTAAAATTGCTTTATTTCTTTTCTTCCCGGGTGGGAAATAAGAAAGGTGAAGGCCGTTTCTCCTTCACCTTTTTACGACGGGAAATATCACCCGCCTTTTAATTAGCAGTTTTACCCGCTTTATTATGATAGTTGTAAGGTAGAAAAAAAATGGAACCAATACTACTATCAGACCTGAAATTTATGCACATCAGATATGCATCTTCTCTTTTTTAGCCAGCAATTGATCCACTGTTTCCTGGTACATTTCATCAGGTACGCAGCAATCAACAGGGCAAACAGCGGCACATTGAGGCTCTTCATGAAATCCCTGGCATTCCGTGCATTTATTAGGGGTGATATAATAGATATCTACACTTACAGGCGCATTCTTTTGATCAGCCTCTACGACTGTACCATCGAGCAATGTAAAAGAACCTTTTACGGAAGTACCGTCTGAAATAGCCCATTCAACACCGCCTTCATAAATTGCGTTGTTGGGACACTCTGGTTCGCAAGCGCCACAGTTAATACATTCATCTGTTATCTTAATAGCCATACAATTACGATTAAATGAGTTGAAGTTATTTTGCGAAACAAATTTAATCTTTGCAAATGAATTTACAAGAACGAATCAATTTATTAAGCCGGCTGGGAGAATATATGCTGTCAGAAGCCGAGCCCTGGCACGAAGCCAAAGAAAAGGCCGCCAGGGAAAGTAGCTGGTTCATTCCTGAATTTATTGAACTCGCCGTAAAAAACATCGCGGAATTATTTTTAGAAAAAGGAGCCTTATACACTTGGGTCAATCACTACAAACTGGAAACCGCCCACCCCAGGCCAAAGGTCGTCGGGATCGTAATGGCGGGCAATATCCCCCTCGTAGGCTTCCATGATATGCTTTGTGTATTTATTACTGGCCATATCGCACATATCAAGGCTTCCTCCAAAGATGAAGTTTTGATAAAGCATATTGTCAGCGTATTAGCCTCCTGGGATGATGAAGTTAATGAATTAATAAGTTTTTCAGTTATGCTGAAAGGTTGCGACGCTTATATAGCCACTGGCAGCAACAACACAGCCGGTTATTTTGAATATTATTTTGGTAAATATCCAAACATTATTCGCACAAACAGGACTTCTGTCGCCATCCTCTCCGGCAATGAAACAACCGGGGAATTAGATAAACTGGCTGATGATGTCTATCAATATTTTGGTCTTGGCTGCCGCAACGTAACCAAGTTGTATGTGCCCGCCGGATACGATTTTGTTCCGTTACTATCCGCTTTTAAAAAATATAATTACCTCGCTGATCATCACAAATACAAAAACAATTACGATTATAACCTGTCCATCCACTTGCTCAACAAGAAATATTATATGAGTAACGAGTCCCTCCTGGTAGTAGAAGACGCTCCTTTCTTTTCACCAATCAGTCAACTGAATTACGAATTCTATACTGATTTAGACAAACTAACTGCTTCGCTGAAGGAAAAAGAGGAGCTTCAATGTATTGCAGGACATGGTTTCACTGCGTTTGGGCAGGTTCAAACGCCTTCCCTTTTCGACTATGCAGATGGCGTAGACACCGTCCGGTTTCTGACAAATCTGTAGCGCCTGGTACATTTGTTTATCGCCAATGTTATTTAAATTTGTACAGAAGTACGAAGGGCTTAGTAAATGATTTGTTAAACTAAACCTGCGGTAACACCAATTGCTATGACAGTTTGTTACTTTGTAGTGCAGAGGCATAGAATTTGAAAATAATTTATTCCTGGCATTATTAAAACAACTTAAAACAGAATATAACATATGAAATGGAAACAACTTCTACTGATCGTTGCCATTAGCGCTTCGTCAGCCGTTGGCAGTGTGTGGATGTATGAAAACCTGTCCAACCCCAAAAAAGCTGTCGTTCAATCCACTACTGACAGCAAACTTCCTGTCAACTATGCAGGTTTTTTTGAAAATGGCACGGGCGGCGCAGGAGATCCTATCGATTTTACCAAGGCCGCAAATGCGGCGGTTCCGGCCGTGGTGCACATCAAAACAAAAATCGCGGCAAAAAAAATCAGTAATGATCTTCCCCGCTCAAGGGACAATAGTATGGAGGATATGTTTGACCGGTTCTTCAACTTTGGTCCGCAAGGGATACAACCTGAACAAAGGGCGTCCGGAAGTGGTGTGATCATCAGTGATGATGGATACATCGTTACCAATAATCACGTTATTTCAGATGGTGCACAAGGTGTGGCTGATGAAATAACGGTAACGCTTCATAATAAAAAGGTGTATAAAGCAAAAGTCATTGGTCGTAATGTAGATACTGACCTGGCGGTATTAAAAATTGATGATACGGATTTGCCTTATATGGTTTATGGTAATTCAGATAATGTAAAGTTGGGTCAATGGGTTTTGGCTGTAGGTTATCCGTTAACATTGGAAACCACGGTTACGGCGGGTATAGTAAGCGCCAAGGGCCGATCCATTGGTATCAATAGCCGCCAGAGTCAATCCCCGGTTGAATCATTTATTCAAACAGATGCAGCGGTAAACCAGGGAAATAGTGGTGGCGGTCTTTTTACTGCCGATGGACAGTTAATAGGTATTAATTCAGCTATCCTTGCTCCCAACGGTACCTATGCTGGTTATTCTTTCGCCATTCCTGTAAATATTGTAAAGAAAATAGTAAACGACCTGATAGAGTTTGGTGATGTTAAAAGAGGATATCTTGGTATCAGCTATCAGCCCAGTGAAACCGAAAATGCAAGATTGATAAAACTGGCGGGTCTGAAAGAAGGTCAGGGCGTCTATGTTCAGGCTGTTCCTACTGATGGTGCGGCATCCCAGGCCGGTTTAAAAGAAGGTGATGTTATTACGAAAATAAATGGATCTCCTGTTTCCAGCGGAATGGAAATGAGTGCTGGCATTGCAAGCTACAGACCTGGTGAAAAAGTTCCGGTCACTTATGTAAGAAACGGGAAAGAAAATACGGTTAATGTTGTATTGAAAGGTACGATTAGTAAAATTGAAATATCCAATGCGAAAATTATCGGTGACAAGTTAGGCGTGGAGCTGGAAAACCTGGATAGTAAGAAAGCCACTGAATATGATGTTGAGGGTGGCGTTGTAGTGAAAAAGATAAAACAAGGCGGCCCATTAAGTAATACCCGCATGGACCCAGGTTTCATCATTACATCCGTAAATGGAACAGATATTAAAAACGTTGAGCAACTTGGTCAAATACTGGCAGCCGGATACGACCAGTTACAATTAGAAGGTATTTATCCTGGCTATAGCGGAGTTTATACTTACAAAATAAAATTAGAAGAAGAGTAACAAAATAGTATCCGATAAAAAAATAGCCCGAAATTTCGGGCTATTTTTTTATACGCCATTGAAAGTTCTATTTTTCATAAACTAAATATTCCCATGCCTGCATTTCCAGGTTTTTATTATTTGTAAAATCATTCATTGCTCCCGAAAAAACATTTTTAAACTTCCCTTCTACCCGATCATCATCAAGAGAAATTTGTTGCAGCGACTGATCGGACAGGTTTAATACTACCAATACTTCTTTGCTTCCATTTTTACGCAGATAAGCGAAGGCGTGAGCATCGTCAGTTGTTTTAAGACGATAGGTTTGTACTTCACTGTCACCGGCGCGCAAAGCAGGATGACTGCTATGAAGATTCAACAATGTTTTATAAAAACCCTGTTGTTCATATTTACCGGTCCATTGAATAACATCTTTTTCAAAAAACTCCAGCTTCTTTAAATTAGGCATTTCCTGTCCACTGTACAATAAGGGCACTCCATTCCAGGTAGCACTGAATACCGCTAGGGCATCCGCCATCTTTCCATATTTATCATATTCCGTTCCGTTCCAGCTATTCTCATCATGATTAGACGTGAACCAGGCCCGCATGGATCCATCCCCGATAGTGCCATAACGATTCAACAAAGAGTCCAGCTCATACAGCGGTAAGTGGTTCTGATAAAATTCTTTTGTTTTGTGCATCCATAGCCAGCTATAGCTGGCATCAAATACTTTTCCATAATCGGGGTTATCCAGTTCATCAAATTCTCCTAACCAGAACATTTGTTTTACAGAATCTACCTTAGGTCTTGCTTCCTGCCAGAAATCCACCTGTACCCAGGCAGCCAGGTCACAACGAAAGCCATCGATATCGGCTTCTTTTATCCAGTACTGCATCGCTTCAATCATTGCTTTGCGCAAAGCCGGGTTGTTATAATCCAGTTCAATGATATCATCCATGCCGCTGGCTATTTTAAAATCATGGGTGGAATCATCCTTTAAAAAATACTCGGGATGTTCCTTTGTCCATACATGATCCCAACCGGTATGGTTGGCTACCCAATCAATGATTACTTTGAATCCTTTGGCATGGGCCTCTTTAACCAGGTCTTTAAAATCTTCCAGAGTACCAAACTCAGGATTGATGGAAGTATAATCCGAACAGGCATAAGGACTGCCCATGGTTCCTTTTTTATTTTTTTGAGCGATTGGCGTGATCGGCATGAACCAAAGCGTTTCCACTCCCATTTCCTTTAGCCGCGGCAATTCTTTTGTAAAAGCACTAAAAGTTCCTTCAGGTGTATACTGGCGAACATTCACTTCATAAATATTGGTAGAATGTGCCCATGTTACTGTTTTTGATGATACTGTCATATTAACGGGTTCAGGTTTTTTAGGTGATGAAGAATCGTTGTTGCAGCCTGCAAAGAAAAAAAGGCCGCCGCCAACTATCAAATAGCGGATCATAATCACCTGTTTGTTGTGAAAATAAGAACTTGGGCTGGCAAGATAAAATAATGTTTACCCCAAATACTTTAAAACGAATTACATATATAAAGAAAAATCCGGAAGAAGCAAGAGTTTATATAATAGAATTTATTGACCTCGTATCTTCTAAAACTACACAGTTTCTAAAATCGGTAACTTGCGAACTTATTTTCAGGCTACTCCTTATAAATCTGAAAATTTTAGTCCCAGCATGAAAAGTTTCGACGTACCAATTATATACCGCAGCCCTTTAATCTCCGCCATCAAGAGAAAGCGGAAAGAGATGGATAAAATGAAGAAGGACTTCACACCTACTCTTCTTGATTTTGGGCTCGTCCATATTTACCTGGCCCGGCATTTTGGCTTTTGTTATGGGGTGGAAAATGCTATTGAAATTGCTTTCAGAACAGTGGAGGAGAATCCCGGTAAACGCATTTTTCTATTAAGCGAAATGATTCACAACCCGCAGGTAAATGCCGATCTGCAGTTGCATGGTGTTATTTTCTTACAGGATACATATGGCAAAGAACTGATCTCCTTTAACGAACTTAAAGCGGATGACGTAGTTATTATTCCCGCTTTCGGTACCACGCTGGCAATAGAAGAAAGATTGAAAAAGATCGGGATTCAAACGGAGAAATATAATACTACCTGCCCTTTTGTTGAAAAAGTCTGGAACCGAAGTGAGGTCATTGCTAAAAAGAAATATAGCATCGTTATTCATGGTAAACCAAAACATGAAGAAACAAGGGCCACATTTTCTCATGCCGCCGAAAATGCTCCGTCGGTTGTTGTAGAAGATATGCGGCAAGCAAAGGAACTGGCAAAATATATTGCCGGCGAAAAACCGGCTGCACAATTTTATAACGAATTCAAAGGCCAGTATTCAACAAACTTTGATGTGGAAAAAGATCTCCAACGTATTGGTGTAGTCAATCAAACTACTATGCTGGCCAGCGATACCCAGGCCATTTCTGATTTTTTGAAACAGGTAATGATCAGTCATTACCAATTAACCGAATCAACTACTGAAGAACGGTTTGCTGATACAAGAGATACCCTTTGCTATGCCACGAATGATAACCAAACCGCTGTAATGGGTATGCTGGAAACAGATGCAGACCTGGCCATTGTTGTAGGAGGATACAATTCATCCAATACTTCGCACCTGGTAGAACTATGTGAAGAAAGACTTCCCACCTATTTTATCAGTCATGACGAAAAAATTATTTCCGCAAAAGATATACAACATTATAATTTTCATACAAAAGAAGAAATAATAACCACCGGCTATCTTCCCGAAAAGAAACCTGTCAAAATTTTAATTACCAGTGGCGCATCGTGCCCGGATGCTTTGGTAGAGGGAGTGATCCAAAAATTAGTCAGCAATTACCCGGCAACAATAAACATGGAGGAACTCATTGAGCAGTTACAATAAAAAAAGTGATCCTTTTACAAGAATCACTTCCCGTTATTTCTGAATCTGCAGTTTAAGATATCTTAATCTACAGATGACCCAGCCATTGAATTACTTATACATCAACTGATAATATTCATTTGCCATCCTGTTACTGTCAAACTGGAAACGAACATCGTCCATACCGTTTTTCATGATCTGTCTCCAGGTATTATAGTTATCGTAGTACAAAGGCAGTATCTCATTTTCCAGTATGTCATATAATTTATTCAGGTCATACTCGTCCTGTTCATGCGTAGCCATGTTGGCGTAATCCGCTTTTGGCACTACGAAACCATTATGACCATGATTAATGAACTCCGGTATCCAACCATCATCGGTAGAAAGATTAATAGCACCATTCATCGCTGCAGTCATGCCACTGGTACCGGAAGCCTCTCTTGGCACACGGGGATTATTCAGCCAGCAATCAGCCGCCTGCTTCATCCGTTTTGAAAGCGCCAGTTCATATCCCGTAACTACCGCTACGTTCCTGTGCTCTTTACTTATATAAACTAATTGGTTAAACTCGCTGATAGCAGGATGATCTACCGGGTACGGTTTACCGCCCCAAATGATCTGTACCGGGTATCTTGGATTATTAAGCAATTTTTTAAACCTCGGTTCATCGGTAGTGAGCAAACCCGCCCTCTTGTAACCTGCAAAACGTCTTGCCCATACAATTGTAAATACATCGGGATTGAATATTTTTCCCGTTTGATCGGCAACAATATCAAACGCTCTTTTTTTCAGGTATTTTTTTCTATCATCAATTCCATAATCATCCCCGGCTTCTTTAAACCGATACAGTTGTTTATCCGCCCAGTAACGGTAATTCTGTGCATTGGTGATGGAAATAATCGGGCATATACCATCATACCGGCTCCACATAGCTCTTGATACGTGCCCGTGTAATTGTGATACGCCATTAGCGATATGCGCAAACCGCAACGCCACGAGTGAGTGATTAAATGCATCATCGGAATTATTCGTCAGCTTCTTTACTTCATCCACACTCAGGCCGCAGAAATAACTCATCTTATGACAGAGATAAATATCATGTTTTTCGTTACCGGCTTCTTCAGGTGTATGCGTAGTAAACACTAATCTTTTCTTTACCTCTTCTATCTTACGATTGAATTTACTGTACAGGTAAAAAGCCGCAGACAACCCATGCGCCTCATTTAAATGATAGAGCTCCGGTTTAAAACCCAACACATCCATCAACTTAGCTCCGCCAACTCCCAATAAAATATACTGCGCTACTTTAGTAGCTACATTAGCATCATACAAACGATGTGTGATCGTTTGCGATACATAATCGTTTTCGGGTGTATCTGTTGACAAAAGAAATAAGGGAGCCGATTTGAATGTTTCGGGATTCAGGTAAAATACTTTAACCCAAACCGGGTGTTCATGTACATTGATCTGGAATTTTAAACCGGTATCTTCCAGGAAGCTGTATTGCTTTTCATTCCAGGCTACATCCAATGTCTGATCCTGGTGACGCTCCTGGTCGTAATAACCATACTTCCATAAAATACCAACGCCAATTAAGTTTTGTTTTAATTCATAAGCGCTGCGCAAATGCGAGCCGGCTAAAAATCCAAGACCGCCACTGTATATTTTCAGAGGCTGGTGGACGGCAAACTCCATAGAGAAGTAAGCAACACGTTTAGAATAGGCAGGGTCTACAGAATAGGGAACAGTAAAATTGGTAAAACTCATAAGTGTCTTTTTTACACGAAGGCACAAGATAAAATTTAATTCGTAAATCTCTAATTTTTAGAGATGAATATCGGATAAACGTTATTTCCCCGATTTTGTTTTTGCTTTCGTGCTTTTAGACTTTATTTCTTTTTTTCTTGGATAAGTTCCATCAAAAGAACAACGAAGTCCCCTGCGTGAGCCGCAGCCTTCAAGTTCTTTTACTGTTACTGAAGCAGAAGTAAAACGGAATTGCAATATGCAGGGATCACCTCCTTCCCTGTATTCGGCCAGTGAAGGAGATTTTATAATGGCCTCCCCTTTTAATTCTCCGGTACATTCTCCATTGTTTTTTTCAAAATGTATGAAAAAACTGATTCGGTCGTTTTTTCTTCCGTCCCGGATAGACACAAGATTCATCTTACCTGTTCCATAATCCGCCGTGTTTTTTTGCTTTCTTGAAAAAGTATCAATGGGATTAGTCAGTTCGGTCGCATTATCATCCAACGCATCTGTCATGATGAGCGTAAAATTCTTTGCTCCGCTGTTCAATACATATACATCTTTTCCCTCGCTAATATTTCCGTCGGCATTTTTTCGATAAACAGTTTTGGTAAAGGTATAACGGCTATCCATACTGCCTGTTTGTTGGGTAGCCGGCAATTGATCCAAACTTAATAATGGCATGGCGGCAATGAATTGATTTTTTTTATCAAAACTTAACACCAATGCCGTCCGCTTATCAGCGGAAAGAGTTTTCGCAAAAAGATATGTTTCCTCTCCTTTGGCTTTTCCCATCGGGTAAATTTTGGGTTTGGCATTTTTTCCAAAAATTTTATGAAGAATAGTATCCGGAACAAACTGCGTAAATATTTTGTAACTGATCAGTAATGAATCTTTTTCTTTCTTTAACAAATTGCTATCCGCAACCAGGTAAGGCAATGGGGTATCCGGAAAGAAATCAATAAAATCACCTACTTCCACCGGCTCATCACCTGAAAGGGAAACCTTTTTTGATTTACAGGCTGCCATCAGGATCACTAAAAAAAGAAGCCAGCCGTACTTTTTACATACACTCATGATGACGTTATTGTATAGCAAATTAAGGGTTTCCGGCTTTATCGTCAATAGAATATTTTGATAAGTGCCTGAAATATTTTAGGTTTGTCTAAAAATAAATTTAGCTGTGTTGAACTATTCTACCAGTGAAGAGAATTATATCAAAGCCATCTTTCATTTACAAAAAGATGGAACGGTAACCACCAATGAGCTGGCGGCAGAACTTCAAACAAGACCCGCTTCGGTTACCGATATGTTAAAAAAACTAAGTAATAAAAAACTTGTTCATTACCAGGCTTACCATGGCTTTACGCTTACTTCAGAAGGTCGCAAAGTGGCGCTTGTCATCATTCGCCGGCACAGGTTATGGGAATTTTTTTTGGCGGAAAAATTAAAATTCAGCTGGGAAGAAGTACACGAAGTAGCGGAAGACCTGGAACATGTAAGCAGCAAAAAGCTCATTGACAAATTAGATGAGTTCCTTGGTTTTCCCCGTTTTGATCCGCATGGAGATCCTATACCTGATGCCAATGGAAAAATCGAGACCAGTAAACAGATTTGCCTTACCGAATTGCCGTTGAACAGTACGGCTGTTGTTTGTTATGTAAGTGATCAGTCAATTGAAATGCTGGATTTGCTGGGGCATAAGAAAATAGCGATAGGAACAAAAATCGAAGTAAAAAGAAAATTCAGCTATGATCGTTCCATGGAAATAAAGATCCGCCAGTCCAGAAGAACTCCTTTGGAGCAGGCGCCGATCAATATCAGCGAACAACTGGCAAAAAATATTTTTGTAAAGTATGGCACGTAACACGGATTTTGATGCGTCATTAAGCGAGGTACACCAAAGTGTTGATACCACCAGTTTGAAAAGAGCACCCTGGAAAAGAATACTTTCTTTCTTCGGACCCGCCTATCTTGTAAGCGTTGGGTATATGGATCCCGGCAACTGGGCTACTGATCTTGCAGGCGGCAGCAAGTATGGGTATACATTAATATGGGTATTGCTGATGAGCAACCTGATGGCCTTGTTGCTTCAAAGTCTCAGTGCAAGACTGGGAATAGTGAGAGGAAGAGATCTGGCTCAAGCCAACAGAGAGGCATACCCTAAAAAGATGAACTATATTTTATGGGTGCTGGCGGAGATTGCCATAGCCGCCTGCGATCTCGCTGAAATATTGGGTATGGCAATCGGGATACAATTATTAACCGGTTTGCCATTGATCTGGGGGGTGTCTATTACCGTGCTTGATACATTTTTATTACTATACCTCCAACGACTCGGCATCCGTAAAATGGAAGCTTTCATTATCGGGCTGATCGCGGTGATAGGTATTTGTTTCCTGGTAAATATTATTATCGCTAATCCACAACTGCATGATGTACTGAAAGGACTTATTCCTTCTTTACCGGATGCTAAGGATTTGTATGCAGCAAAAGGCATGAGTAATGCGTTGCCCAAAGAAACCGCATTATACTTAGCCATAGGTATTATAGGCGCTACCGTAATGCCGCATAATTTATACCTGCATTCCGCATTGGTACAAACCAGGAAAATCAAAAAAACAAACCAGGGGATCAAACAGGCATTGAAGTATAGTTTTATTGACAGTGCCGTTGCGCTTAACATCGCTTTTCTTATCAATGCAGCTATACTCATACTTGCAGCGACTGTTTTCTTTCAGACCGGTAAAACGGATGTAGGAGAAATAAAACAAGCTCATGAATTATTATCGCCAATGCTGGGGTCGTCCTTTGCTTCTACACTGTTTGCTATTGCGCTGATCGCATCGGGTCAAAGTTCGACTGTAACGGGAACACTCGCAGGTCAAATTGTAATGGAAGGTTATTTACGTCTCCGTATCAATCCGATAATGCGAAGATTGATAACCCGTTTAATAGCGATCATACCAGCCATTATCGTCATTGCTATGTTTGGGGAAGAAGAAGTTGACACCCTGCTAATATTCAGCCAGGTGATTTTAAGTCTGCAACTCGGGTTTGCGGTAATTCCGCTTATTCATTTTGTAAGCGATAAAAAAACCATGGGCGTCTTTGCAATCAAACCAATTATACAATTTTTTGCCTGGGTGGTTGCTTCTGTATTAGTTTACCTCAATTTAAAAATGCTGATGGGAGAAGCTATCGGTTTTTTTGATACATCAGACAGTACTATTATGAAAGCAATAATCGTTTTATTGGGGCTTTTCTTTATACTGCTATTGGTTTACGCTATTATTTTTCCTTTACTTGCAAAAAATAAGAGATCAGCTTCAATTCAAATGCACCCGGAAATTTTAGGTTTACAAAACATGGAAGTACCGGTTTATAAAAAAATCGCCATAGCGCTGGATTTTAGTGAGAATGATATAAAACTTTTAGCGGCAGCTATCGGACAGGCGAGACAAAATACACAGTTTATATTAATACATGTGGTGGAAAGTCCTACTGCTATTCTGCTGGGTAAAGAAACCGGTGATTATGAATCGGAAAAAGATAAAGAACGATTGGAACTTTTTGTCAATCATTTAAAAGAAAAAGGATATGACTCTGAAGGCATATTGGGTTTTCGCCATAGCGCCAAAGAGATTGTAAGAATTGTAAAAGAAGAAAAAGCTGATATGCTGGTATTAGGGGCGCATGGTCATACCGGGTTAAAAGACTTTATCTATGGAGAAACAGTTAACGCCGTTCGTCATGAAATGAAAATCCCCGTGCTGATAGTACACTTGTGACACTTGGCAATATGCAATTGGCAATTGTCAACAGATTCATTTTCTAAGCTATTTTGTCTATTGCATATTGCTTGTTGTCGATTCATCAGACAGTATGATTCTTCGGAAGATGGCGTATCAGGTGTTTAAAGCGACTAAATGTCTCGGGCTTTATATTGAGGTAACTCGCCAGGTATTTTTGGGGTACCCTTTGCATGAGCTCCGGGTTCTTTGATACAAAATTGAGAAATCGTTCGCGGGGCGTCATTTTAACCATCTGCATTTGCCAGCGGTCGCTGATCACCATCATATAAGTAACCACCAGCCGGCCGAGATGCTCCATTTTTTTTGATTTATTATAAAGCTCCTCAAGGTGTTCATACTTTATAGAAACAACAACGGAGGGTTCAATGGTTTCAATATAATATTCTGAAGGCAGGCGGCCGAGAAATGATTGCTGGCTTAAAATGATCTGGCCTTCTGTAGATATCTGCGTATTTATTTCGTGATTGATTTTTTTGTAGTACTTCCTGACCAGTCCCTTCAGGACGAAATTGAAATAATGTTCCACATCACCCGCTTTAATCAGGAATTCTTTTTTTGCATACCTTCTTACCTTTATAATAGGTAAAAAATTATGTTCAAACTCCTCATTAGATATGGCAACAAACTTGTTTAAAAAGTCGAAGAAAAGTCTAGTAACATCCATAAAAATAGATATCGTAGAAAAGTTACGTAAAATAATTGACCAAAATCAAGCTATCTTAAAAAATTAGTTTTCCGAAACTTTTATAATCCTTGCAAGCTTTACAAAAAATAGTTACAATAAATTGTAGATTTGCGGCCCTGCGGGTTTTCGCAGTTCATTGAATATTAACCTTAAAAAGAGCTTTTATGGCGCAGAAGATCAAAGTAACAAATTCGGTAGTAGAACTGGATGGCGATGAAATGACCCGTATAATCTGGAAATTTATCAAAGACAAGCTGATATTACCTTATGTAGAAGTCGATATAAAATACTATGATCTCGGGGTTGAATACCGCGACAAAACAAATGACCAGGTTACTATTGATGCCGCTAACGCCATAAAGGAACATGGGGTAGGCATCAAATGCGCTACTATTACCCCGGATGAAGCCCGGGTAAAAGAATTCAGCCTTAAACAGATGTGGAAGAGCCCTAACGGTACTATCCGCAACATCCTTGACGGTACTGTATTTCGTGAGCCAATTGTTATCAGTAATATTCCAAGATTAGTAACTAACTGGACAGCACCTATTATCGTAGGCCGTCATGCCTTTGGAGATCAATACCGGGCCACTGATACCGTTATTAAAGGAAAGGGGAGATTGACCATGACCTTTACACCAGAAGGCGGGGGCGAGCCTCAAATTTTTGAAGTATTCAATTTTAAAGGTGATGGGGTAGCTATGAGTATGTACAATACGGATGAAAGTATCATGGGTTTTGCAAGAAGCTGTTTTAATATGGCATTAAGTAAAAAATGGCCCCTGTATTTATCTACAAAGAATACAATCCTGAAAAAATATGATGGCCGTTTCAAAGATATTTTCGAAGATATTTTTCAAAATGAATTCAAAGCGAAGTTTGATGCCGCAGGCATTGTCTATGAACATCGCCTGATAGATGATATGGTAGCAAGTGCCTTGAAATGGAATGGTAATTTTGTATGGGCCTGTAAAAATTATGATGGTGATGTGCAAAGTGATACGGTAGCGCAGGGTTTTGGTTCCCTAGGTTTGATGACTTCAGTTCTTATCACTCCCGATGGTAAAACCATGGAAGCGGAAGCTGCTCATGGTACTGTTACCCGTCACTACCGCGATCACCAGGCCGGCAAACCTACCAGCACCAACCCGATTGCGTCCATCTTTGCCTGGACAAGAGGTCTTGCTTTCCGCGGCAAACTGGATAATAACCAGGCTCTGATTGATTTCAGTCTTGCATTGGAAGCTGTATGTATTGAAACGGTGGAACAGGGCAAGATGACAAAAGACCTGGCGGTTTGTATTCACGGCAATAAAGTAAAACACGGTGACCATTATTTATACACAGAAGAATTCTTAGATGCTATTGATGAGAATCTGAAAAAAAAGATGGGATTATAAATTATCTTTTATAACGTTACTTAACAACGCGCTTCATCATTGAGGCGTTTTGTTTTTTATAGATAGCTGTTGCAAGTTTCTTTATCTTTCATTTCCAAACTAATTCTTGAATGGAACTTATCGCACTGGCCATAGCTCCTGGCATTGCCATTTGTCTTTTTATCTTTCACAGGGATGCCTATAACCGTGAACCGAAACTGAATCTTTTCGCCAGTTTTATACTTGGTGCCGTTGTCGTTTTCCCGGTTGCTTATATCGAAATATTTTTTACCCGGTTTTCCAATAATACAATCTCAGGAACTGCTATAACTGCATTTCTTGCCGTAGCATTAACAGAAGAATTAGGGAAATTCCTGGTGCTTCGTTTCTATGCATACCCCAAAAAGAGTTTCGACGAACCTTTGGATGGTATTGTATATGGTGTAATGATCGGAATGGGATTCGCTACCTTGGAGAACATTCTATACGTTCTGCAGGGAGGCGTGCAAACAGCCTTACTCCGCATGTTTCTTTCCGTTCCGGCTCATGCTACGTTCGGTGTATTGATGGGTTATCAGATCGGCAAAGCAAAATTTGACAGGCCCAATAGTAGCCGTCTTTTATTCCTTGGTTTATTCTGGGCCGTGCTGTTTCATGGCATATTTGATTTCTTTCTTTTCCTGCAGGGAAATCCATACATAAAAGACTATATCCCTGATCTGTTATTATTTCTTGGAGCTGTGGCGTCCTTCGTCATTGCCATACGACTCAGCATTAACCATATTAAGCAACACCGTTTACTTTCGCAGCAAACTTACAATCCTACGGCAACTATGGTTATCCGAAAAGCCTATCCCGCTGATATTCCCCTGATCCGCGATATGGCTTATCAAATATGGCCTGTAACCTATGGAACTATTCTGGCCCCGGAACAGATAGATTATATGCTCAGGTTGATTTATAGTGAAGAAGTATTACATGAACAGATGGAAAGCAATATTGAATTCATCCTTGTTTATGATGGGGTGCACCCGGTTGGTTTTGCCTCCTTTAGCCTGATAGAGCCCCGGGTCTATAAACTACACAAAATATATGTATTGCCATCGCAGCAGGGAAAAGGCACTGGAAGATTTATAATCGATCAACTGGTAAAAGCGATGAAAACAAAAGGCGCCACTACTTTGCAATTAAATGTAAACCGGCATAACAATGCCAAAACATTTTATGAAAAACTGGGATTTGCTGTTATTAAGGAAGAAGATATTGATATTGGCAACGGATATTTTATGAATGATTATGTGATGGAGAAAAAACTGATGCCTGAGGTCTGAGATTAGAACTCAATGCCTGAAATCGGAGATTGGCTGGCTGACCTCTTACCTCTGACTTGCGGCTTCTTCTTCTACTTCCCGCATTTCATATACTTCTTCGGATCAATCGGTGTTTCAAAATCATACAATAAAAGCTCTATTTTTTTCCCCGTATCCAAGTACCCGAGTATATCCCCGGTTTTTACCTTCTGATCTTTTCTAACGACTACCTTAGATAGACCGGATAACCAAAACCAATAATTTTTGTGATAAAATACTATTTCCCAGGTACCATCATCTCCATCCCTTTGTATAGTACTGATCACTGCATCTGTACAAGCTTTTACAAGCGTGTCTGTTGAGCTGCTTAATACTATTTTCAATTCCTTTACTCCAAAGTCCACTGCTTTTTTTTCTGGGGCTGGTTCAGTGACATCATTTAACAAGCAGGTCAATCGAAGTGTATCCTTTTTTTGTGCCAGCAAGCCAAATGGCAAAAACAGAAAAACTGACAACAAGTACTTAGAGTATGATAAATGCATAAATATTAATGAGTGTGAAAATGTAATTTTTTAGCCATTTCCGAACTCATGCTATCTGAGGAAGGTCCATAACCATTTACCAATACCCCCTTTTGCCCCTTGTTACTTTCTATTGCATATACCACCGCTTCATCGGCCGGATCAGAATTGCCTTCAAACCGATACACTTCCACGATTTCGAAATCTTCGGGATTGAATTTATCCTCATGACAAACAATACAATTTTCATCCAGGTTAAAATCCATAGCATACCCTCTTTTTTTGAGCCCGCTCACAGCGCCGGAAACTGTTTCGTATGTGTACATAGCATTTAAGTTTATCAATCCTAAAATTACCCTTAAATACTCATATCCGAGGCCTGTGCAATGTATATCCTGTTAGTAAATTAGCTTGTCAGCAAATTGGCATATTTACTCATTAAACCTACCTTTGCCGCCGAAATAAACAAACTCAAATATGTCTACAGTAACGAAATCCATTGATTTTTCACTCCCCTACAAAGTAGCTGATATTTCATTGGCTGATTGGGGTCGTAAAGAAATACGTTTAGCCGAAGCCGAAATGCCCGGTCTAATGTCGATCCGTGCGGAATACGGACCTTCTCAACCACTCAAAGGTGCAAGAGTAGCCGGTTGTTTACACATGACTATTCAAACCGCTGTACTGATCGAAACCTTAAAGGCGCTGGGAGCCGAAGTAAAATGGAGTTCCTGCAATATATTTTCTACCCAGGATCATGCAGCCGCCGCTATCGCTGCTGCGGGTATTGGTGTTTTTGCCTGGAAAGGGCAATCACAGGAAGAAGCTGATTGGTGCATTGAGCAAACCTTGTTCTTTGGTGGCAAAGACAAGCCGCTGAATATGATCCTTGATGATGGAGGCGACCTGACCAATATGGTGCTGGATACTTATCCGGAACTGATACAGCATGTAAAGGGTATTTCTGAAGAGACCACTACTGGTGTTCATCGCCTGTATGAAAGAGTAGCGAAAGGCACATTGCCCATGCCCGCTATTAATGTAAACGATTCTGTTACCAAATCTAAATTTGATAATAAATACGGTTGTAAAGAATCATTGGTTGATTCTATCCGCCGTGCTACCGATGTAATGCTGGCTGGTAAGATCGCTGTTGTAGGCGGTTATGGCGATGTGGGTAAAGGCTCTGCGGCATCTTTAGCAGGTGCCGGTTGCCGTGTTATAGTTACTGAAATCGATCCTATCTGCGCATTACAGGCTGCCATGGATGGTTTTGAAGTAAAGAAAATGATCGATGCGGTAAAAGAAGCTGATATCATCGTTACTGCATCCGGTTGCCGCGACCTGATCACCGGTGCGCATTTTAAACTGATGAAGGATAAAGCTATTGTTTGTAATATCGGTCACTTTGATATTGAAATTGATATCGCCTGGCTGAATCAAAACTATGGTCACACTAAAGACACCATCAAACCACAGGTTGATATTTACAATGTAGATGGACATGATGTCATCATCCTTGCAGAAGGTCGTTTGGTCAACCTGGGTTGTGGTACAGGTCACCCAAGTTTTGTAATGAGTAACTCATTCTCTAACCAGACGTTGGCGCAAATAGAACTCTGGACCAACCACAAGAACTATGAGAACAAAGTGTATGTATTGCCAAAAGTGTTGGATGAAAAAGTAGCCCGCTTGCATTTGGCGAAAATTGGTATTGTGCTGGATGAATTGACAACCGCACAATCTGATTATTTAGGTGTTAAAAAAGAAGGCCCCTTTAAACCGGATTTGTACCGGTATTAATCTTAGCAATGCGTTATCAACATTATTAAACAGTTTAATCTTAAGCATAAAAAACCCACCGTTTATCAGGTGGGTTTTTTGTTTTCCGCTGTCAAATTGAAATCAATTAAAGATAGGACCTTTCTATTGCGGGGGTTAAAACACCGTCTGTTTCCCCGTTATAAAACTCTTTTCTGGTGTCAATAAAAGTGCTAACTATGTAAATCGAAATCAGATTGCGGGTATATTTTGTGTATATGAAAGTTTTAATTAGTCACTTCATTGTTGTCTTCAACCATACCCCGAAAAACATGCTTTTTTGAAAAACTAGCAAGACCACAGAGTACAACCGCTCCCTTTATGAAAACGGGAAATAGCATTGGTTATGCTCAACAAACTGCAAAACTTTTTTTCTGCATTCATTGGCCGTTACGCTCCGGCTTTCATCACGCTTTTGATATTAGCAGGTGTTTTTTTCTTTTATTTTAATGTTATCCTTTCCAGGAACGAAGAGAATCTGAAAGAAAGAAATTTCCGCGGATTGCACAGGATGGCGAACAACCTGTCGAAAAAGATCAGCAACTATGCGGAGAAGAATAGCCAGAATTTTTTTCTTGCATGGGAAAAATCAGAGCGAAAAACTAAAGAAAAATCAAACCCAGATTCGGCTCTTCAGTCGTTCATTAAAACCGAATATGGGCTCGAAAATGCACCCCCTGATAATCGTTCAGACAAAAATGAACCCTTTTTTATTAAATTTTCCAACGGCTGGCAATTGTTTTTTAAGGATACGGCTAAAGACAGCAAAAGGTTAGCTTCCGTTCCCATTCAAAAATTTGCTGAGCCGCTGTTGCGACGTGACCTTTTTCCGCATTATTTCCTGGCCATCGACGATACAATACTATTAGATGAATTGAATATTTCTAACAAAAGCCTGGGAGCCTACCTTCCCGGAAAGTATGCTACTGATTCCGTAAAAAAGGGCCCTATTATCCAGTCCGGCCAAATCAGGAATATAGAAATTGGAGGAAAGGAGTTTAAGCTTTTCCTGCTGCCCTTTATCGTCGAAGGCAAATACAAGTTTTCGCTAGGGGGGTATATTCCTGCTGAGAGCTATGCAAGCCAGCAAAAATATATTCCCACGTATGCTATTCTCTGGTTGGTTATTGGCATTATCGTGGTGGTATTGATGTTTCCCTTGTTGAAGGTTTTTTTAATGCATCGTTCGGAACAATTACTGTCACGAAACGCCGTATCCTCGCTTGCCTCTGTTCATATACTTGGTTCTATCGTGATGCTGGTAGCTATAAATATTTATGTGTACTTCACAATTATAAGAGAAGGCGTCAACAAAAACCTCAAAGAACTTGCCGTTAGCATTGATTCAAGTTTTACCAGTGAAGTGAAGGCGGGCCTCAACCAAATGGATACCGCTGAGATAGAACTAAAAGCTTCCAAAAATATCCAGGATCGCTACGGCGACTCATTTTTTTTTAAAAGCTACCCCTACTCCAGGCATATTTCATGGATTGATTCATCCGGACAACAATTGATCCGTTGGTCAAAAAATGACTATCCATCTGAAAAAATCAATGTGAATGATCGTGACTATTTCCAGGTGGTTAAACAAGGAAACCTCTGGCACAGGGAGAATGGCAAACCGTATTATTTAACTGAAATTTCCTCATGGGTTTCTGATTTAAAAATGGCCATCATTTCCCGCCCGGTTGATTCTATTATAAGGATAGGAAAAGATTCAAGTAAATCGTCGGTAATAAGTTTAAGCGGCCGTTTCAATTCCTTGTTCAACCCTGTATTACCCAATGGATTTGGTTTTTGTATAATAAAAGATAATGGCCTTGTACTTTTTCATCACGATGAAAAACATAACTCCAACGAAAACCTGGTGGAAGAGTGTAATGATAATGCCATTTTATTGTCTCTTCTTCATGCAAAATCCGCCGGATATTTTGGTTCCATGTATTCGGGCACGACCCAACGGTTTTATGTAAAGCCAATAGACGATATGCCCTACTATATCGTTACGTTCAGGGATATGAAATCAATATGGTCGGAAGATCTTGATGTTATCAGCGCCAGTTCTATCCTGACTTTAATGAGCCTGGCGGTAATTCTTCTTGTCATTCTCATTATACAAGCGGCAGGTTACCGGCATTCCCTTTTACAAAGCCAGTCCATTTTGTTTACCTGGCTCCAGCCAAACAGTGATCTTAAAAATGCTTATAAGCGTGTAAGCATTGTATATCTTTCCGCAATTGTCCTGCAGCCCTTTTTTTTCTTTGCTTATAAGGGGCAGGATCAACTTTGCCAGGTTGGCATTTCCTTTTCCTACGCTTATATTTTAATAACCTGTGCTTATTACCAGTTTACCATTTTTAGCCACTCTGCTGACGCAGGGAAAAAACAAGAAAACTGGCTGCCCTTTTACTTTTTAGCAGGGCTGTGGCTTATTATCAACTCTGTTTTCGTGGCTTTTAGCTTGCATAATGGCAAGACGTGGTTTATAGTCTCACAGCTACCGTTGCTGATTGTTGCTTTCCTGGTTTCCGTCCGCAACCCGTTTGGAAGAAAGACAAAACCTACAATCACTACCGACGAAATTATCAATTCATGCCGTGCAACCGCTAAAAAAATTTTCAAGATCGCGGGCGATGATCCCAACAGTTATAAAAGATGGTATACGCGATCCATTTTTTTATTTATTTCAGCTACCGCCATTGTTCCCTCGCTAATCTTTTATTGTTTGTTATTTAAGCAGGAACGGGTATTATGCCTGAAGTATTGCCAGGCGGATTTTGCCACCCAACTTTTGCAAAAACACAGGGGCGGACCAGCCGAAGATACCCTCATACCTTCCTACCAGCGGCCCTATTATTTTGGCAGCTTCGCCCAAACTGCATATACACAGAAATCGGTTCCTGCAATAACGAAGGAGCCTGAAAACGATTTTGAATCAATCTACACAAGGATAAAACCATCTTTTTCCGCTTACTCAACACAGATAGAGTATTTGAAAAACGATGAAGACCCTGCCAAAGAATTGCATTGGTCATATTTACCAGATAGTAACACCATGCTGTTACGATATAAAATATCAACGACGCGTGCTTTTGACGACAGCAGCCACGGACTTTTTATTAAAAGCCGCGTAGAAAGTATCATGCAGAAATTCAACCAGGCTATACACGAAGATACATTGTCATTTCTGTTGCTAGTCGCCGCTCTCTTTTTGTTGTTGTTGGGATTTCATTTTTTATTGAGCAGGCTTATAAAAAAGGTCTTCTTTGATGGATACAATGATCCTGGCGCATTCAAAGAATTTGATGCTGGCTTTATACACAGTTTATTGAATGAAACCAGGGAAAATGTTTTCGTCAACGGGCTTGTAAACAGTGGAAAGCACAGGATTATTAGAGGATATTGCGATCCTGCAAAGCCGTTAGAATTTGATATTGCCCTCCTTTCTCCATCCAAAGATGTCAGCGAAGATGTAAAAAAATTTATATCCCAGGTCGAAAAAAAATCGAAAATAATCAAGAATAAAAAAGTAATTGTGCTCATCAATCATTTTGAAATGTATATGAATGACCTGAAAGCGACCGAAAGAAAGCTTACTTTATTGGAATCTTTGCTTCGTGAAGAAAAAATACAGATTATTATACTGTCGTCCCGTTCTTTTGACTCAATGGCGATAAAAGGAACGACGGAAGAAAAAAAGGAAGTAGATTTTACTGACAGGTGGTCCAATGTCATGAACCAATTTTATTCGGTCTACCACCATTGGACAGTTCCTGATGAAATTCGTTCCTTGAAACCTGGTGAAGTGCAAAAGGAATTGAAACAATATTGCCGTGACAAGATTAACGAAGTATGGGATGATCAACCAGTTTCCGCTAAACAAAGACTAAAGCGCTGGCAAATAATAAGGTACCGGAATGATCAGCTAAATAAATTTTTTCAAAAACTGGACAATGAATTCCGCCATAGTGATTTTTTATGGGACATTCGGGGTTCAATTTTTGGCTATATAAAAGACAATAAAGAGAAGTGTCTAAAATTTAATTTGCCTTACCGGAAAAAATATCACACCCTGAAAATTATTAAACGAGATTTCAACGACCTCTATGAGCAAGTTTGCCTCAAAATTCAGGCCCTGGCCTGTAAATATTACTTGGCTACCTGGCATTCGCTTAGCTATGAGGAACGAAAAACTTTATACGACATCGCTTTGGATGAAATGGTAAATCCATCCAACAGGGACATTGCCACAAGGCTGGCCGGTTTGGGTTTAATAATACGACTGAAAAATAGCGCCGGCTATGAAATAATGAGCAAGAGCTTCAGGAATTTTATTTTTACCCAGCTGGATAAAAAAGATGTGGACAGCTTCCAGCTGGAAGCGGCAGAAAAAGGAAGCTGGAGAAGTTTCCAGCTGCCCATCTTGATTGTCGTGATAGCACTTAGTATTTTTCTATTGACTACCCAGAAAGATGCATTTACAAACCTTGTTACGTATTTAGGATCCGTGGCCCTTGGCATAGGATCACTTCTGAAACTATTGGGAGCAATCCCTTCTTCGAAGTAGAAGGCTACCTTAGTTTCATTCAATAAAGAATACTATTGTAAAAAAAATTTTGTGGCGAAATCTATTTCAAAAAAAATTTGGGTTGCTTTTAAAAACTAAACCGTCAAAATGAAATTTTCCTTGTTCCCTTTGAATCATACCCCATAACTATCTAATACATAGAGTCGTGACTTCAATGTCATTTTTCCTAATAAATCCTGTGCCTCTTTGTCAAATAATCATGACTAATTTTCAGCAAACTATTTTGAGCGGCAGTCACATGATTACCACTTGTCTACGCCTCCATCGTAGATTTCCCTGTGCTTTAAAGCTATGCCATCCGGATTTTGCTCAGTAGGTTTGCTTCAGTTGAAACATACATCAACGCAGTACACCGTTCCGGGTCAAATGAAAAAACCATAACAACCGTACCCCCCGGAACAAAACACAGTACTCTTCTCCAATATCCTATTGACGAAAATCCTGTTCCTCTCTCCTATGCTTAACATTTAATCCAAACCCTCAGGGTCGGCATTGTTTTATCCAAAAAATAAAAACGATGTTGAAAAGAAAACTACTCCGATCAGGTCTTTTTGGTAATGTGCTATTGTTAATAGTGGCTGTAGTAAATACGGCAAGTACCCAACGAAGTTTGTGTGCTGACGAATCAATAAATGATAGCATTGTACACTGCCTGCGTTTTGATCCGGTGCTGCTGCAATTGAGTGGCAGTTCTGAAATGGATGCTTTGAATGCTCCCGTCATTTCGCTGAATAAACAGGCCGTTAAATTTGTTGATGCGTATATAGCGGAAAATAGCTGTATGCTGCAACAGATAAAAACAAAGAATCCCCTTTATTTCACGATTATGGATTCTGTATTCACAAGGTATAAGTTGCCGGTACAATTAAAATACCTCGCCATCGTAGAATCAGAATTAAAGACCAAAGCCGTTTCCCGTGTAGGCGCGGTTGGTGTCTGGCAGTTCATGCCTGAAACAGCAAGAATATTTTCTTTAAAGGTTTCAGCGAAATATGATGAACGCACCCATTTTTATAAAAGTACCGTAGCGGCTGCGAGGTATCTCCGCGATCTGCACAGGTTGTTTGATGACTGGTTGTTAGTAATGGCGGCTTATAATGTAGGCCCTGGTCCGGTATATGCCGCTATAAAAAAATCGGGTAGCCGCAACTTCTGGAAGCTGCAATATTTTCTGCCGTCAGAAACAAGAGATCATGTAAAAAAATTCATTGGTACACATTATTATTTTGAAGGGCATGGCAGTGTAACTACACTAACTAAAGAGGAAAGAAATACCTATACTAAACTAATGCTGGCTTTTGTAGAAAAACAAAACCTGTTGCTGAAGGAAAATAACGATGCCAGGACAGCAACTAGTACAAATGGTCAGACAGGAAATGAAAAAGAAATATTGATCGCAGCCAGGATCGGAGAATTAAAACGTAATGAAGAATAACAAAACAGAATAGAAATAATAAAAACCTCGACCAACCCGGTGGAGGTTTTTTTATTAATTACTACAATTCAGCTGATTAATACTTATAAAATTTATAGGACATCCCCCATTAAAGGATCGGTCTTACTTGCTTCCCCGGTTTCTACATGGCCTGCATATCGTTTCTCAAATACTCCAGCACCAGACACCCTGATCGTAAAATCATACCAGCCAAAACTTTTACTGAGATCCAGAACTATATTGATCTGCTGATTGCCAGAGCCGGCTTTACCAATTATCTTTTTTAAATCGCCTTTTTTATACGCATTGTCTTTTACTTCTATCGTGAAGGGGCGATCCTTATCAAAATTCCTTACTTGTAATTCAACATTACCTGTTAGTCTTTTACTATTACTTTTGGTGCGGGCATATTCAAAATTGAAACTAATAGCAGGATCATTGGCATTCCCGCTGAATTCCCGGAAAAATCCGTTAGGGCCATTAATTTTTAAGTGATATTCCTGGTTCTGAAACTCGCCAAGCTGCCATTGATCTTTCAACTGGCTTCCTGCAACCAGCGCATAATTTCGGATAATGAGATCGCCGCCTGATTCTGCATATACATTAAATGGCGATCCGGCTGAATGGTCTCCGAAAATTTCATTTTTAGCGGCGAAATAAACTTCTATTGATTTTTTATCATCGCTTAGTTTTCCGTCAGCATATAACTGGTAAGGTAAGGCACAGGATGAACGGGTGCCTTTTTCCTGGCGGGGCATTAATGATAACGAAGAAGGTTTTTTATTCAGCTTCTTTATTTCTTCCTCTGTCAATATTTTAAATCCGGAAGGATCTTTTTTAAATTGAGCTTTATGAATGCTTTCATAAAAAGAATCTTTGGCTACTACTGATAGCTTGTTTATTTTCTCGCCGTTGTATGGTTTAAATACCGAGCTAAGATCGCCGCAAACAGCACGGCGCCATGCTGAGATATTCGTTTCTTTTATTTGTTTTCCGGTTTTATTATTCAGGAATTTTTCCACGAACTGAATGATAGATGTATGATCAAATACCTGCGAGCATACAGCGCCACCCCTGCTCCAGGGAGACGCAATAACTAATGGCACCCTGTATCCAAGTCCTATGGCGTTTTCACGGGCATGTTTTTGATCCGTTCTTTTACTATCCTGTTCCATAGTAACAAACTCAAGTGACGCATCTATCCCTTCCGAAACCCGACCGGAAGCAGGATTGCTAGGATGCGGAGCAACATACGGCGGCACATGATCAAAGTATCCATCATTCTCATCATAGCAAAGAATGAATACTGTTTTCTTCCACACTTCAGGTTTCTTCGTCAGTATGTCCATTACTTCCGATACATACCAGGCTCCATACCAGGGAGCACCCGGATGATCAGAAAAATTAGCCGGACCAACCACCCATGATACAGCAGGCAATTCTCCACTATTTACATCTTCACGAAACTGGTGCAGCACATCACCTTTGGGAACTTTCATTTCCCTTTCTATATTTCCATCTTTATACCTGAGTGTAGTAAGCTCACGGTAATGCGGGTCATTACTATTCGTGGAAAAAGCTTTCGTATGCAGGTTTTTATCCTCCTGCGATAATTTTTCAAAGTTGGCGGCAGACCATTGATGTCTCTCCGCTACTTTCAGCATCAGGGATAATTTACTTTTCAATTGTTCCTTTACTTCTTTCGCTTCATTGGATGCCTCATCCAATGTCTGAAGTTTCTTTTCCAATTCATCTACCTGCCCCGGCAATAATGGCTCCATCTTTTCGAGGTATTTACGATAAGATGGAGAAAACCGGATATTGTATTGAGAAAACCATTCGATAGGATTATCGGTAAAATTGGCCAGCCATCCATCTTCATCCCCATCCAATCCTGATTCAAGACTTATCTCATTCTGATAAATTTTCCAGGAGATCCCGTTTTCTTCCAACCGCTCCGGAAAAGTGGTCCAATTCACTTCCTTATCATAATCAACATCCGAATTGGAAACATTTGCCTGTGCGTTGGCATTTTGTTCTCCCCTGATCGTTCCGGTCCATAAATGAAGCCTGTTGGGAGTAGTGCCTGTGAGTGATGAACAAAAATTCTGATCACAAACAGTAAAAGCATCCGCTAATGAATAATAAAAAGGTATGTCTTCCCGGTTGTAATAACCCATTGTCAACGGTGTATTCTCAAATCCTTCATGGCCGGAAGTTTTTGCAATCAACCATTTATCGTGCTTGCCGCCATTTCCTGCATCCACCTGGTCCGTCCATGAATGGGGAAGTGAGCCCAGCCAGGTGGCTTTTGTATCCTTCATGTTTAACCGGAAAGGAATATATATTTCACCTGCCTCATTTTTTTGCAACCAGACTAAATTCTTATCAGGCTTGGTAATGGCTCTCGGATCATTAAAACCACGGACACCCTGCAACGTTCCAAAGCAATGATCAAATGAACGGTTCTCCTGCATCAGGATCACGATATGTTCCGCATCAAGATAAGTGCTGCCAATTTTTGGATCAATGGCAAGAGCCTTTTGAATGGAAGGAGGTAATGAATTCAGAAACCCGGCGCCACCGGATAGTAAAGCGGCTTTTTTAATAAAATCTCTTCGTGTATCCATAAAATGCGGAGAAATGATTTTCCAAATGTAAATGAACCTCTATTGATTCATTGAAACATCTTATTAAAAAAACATTACCAGTATACGAATAAAATGATTCAACGATAAAATACCAGGAGCAGATTAGTCAAGCTCCTTTCCCAGGCGAATGAGTAATTTGAGACCGTTAAAAAAATACCAGTCTTTTACATTGGGATTGCCACGTTGAGCACCCGGACCTTCCTGGTAGGGATATGATCCCGCGCTATGTTGCGCCCTGTAAGCTACTTCAACAGCTTTCGGGCCCCGGGCAGCAAGCAACAGCTGCCGGTCGACATAGGTTCTGCTTACATCATCTAGGTAGTCGGTAAAGAGTACGCGGTAACCTATTTCATAAATAATATCATACCGCTTGCTAAAGTTCCATTTCCAGCCCGCACCAAATGGCAAACAAAACTGTGTCAGAGAATAGGGTTTCCTGCCGGGATAGCCTGCCAGTCCCTGGCCTTCTGTACTTAGTGGACGCAGGTAGGTTTTTTTGTTACTATTGTCGTAGGTGTAGGGATTAAAATGATACACTCCGATACCCCCAAAAATATAAGGATAAGCAGCAAAGATCTCTGGCTCCAGCAAATTGTATTCAACACATAAACTCGCTTCAATGATATCGCTATTGAAATTGAGGTTGCGGGCCTTCAAATCCACCTGCCGGTTATTCCTGTCATCACCCGTTACTTTCAACCAGCTTATACCAGCACGAAGCAGAATGGCATTGTCGATATTATATTTCAGGTTGATACCAACTGCTTGCCGCATGGATTTGACGGCAAAATTATGTTTGATAAGATCTCCTTTGTAACCAGATACACCCGCCAGTATTTCAGCCTCCCAGGTTTGACCAAAACAAGAGCCAGTTACAAAAAGCAAAAGAACCAGGCAGAATTTCATAACTATTAACGTTCATTTAGTTTAACAATGGGCTCAACCGGGATGAATACCAAAACTCCTATGGGAAATTTAAATGTAGCATTTTTTTGAATAGTAAAGCCTGCCCACTTTTTGTTCGATTAAACTAACGCCCACCCTGGTCCGGCATCTTCTTCTTACACTTAATCTCAGATATATTTCTCAAAGCCTAAGTTCGTATCTTCCATTCAACTTCAGCTATGAAATTAATTTTCCGAGTCGTATTGTCACTGCCTGTTTTTTTAACAGCGTGTAACAATGACGACAGTAGCCATACTAATAATTCTGGTAATACCGGGACGCCTATTCCCCTCATCAACTACGTTGTAAAAAATACTTACCCGCATGATACTACCTCCTTTACAGAAGGGCTATTGGTACATGAAGGATTAGTATACGAAAGCACCGGCTCCCCGGATGATATGCTCCAAACCAGGTCATTGTTTGGAGATATTGACCTTGCAACCGGGAAGATCAATAAAAAAGTTGAGCTCGACAGGGAGAAATATTTCGGGGAAGGAATTAGTTTTTTAAGGGGAAAAATTTACCAGCTTACTTATCAAACTAAAAAAGGCTTCATTTACGATGCAAAAACATTTGTCCAAACCGGTGAGTTCGGATTTCCTTCAGAAGAAGGGTGGGGAATGACCACGGATGGCAATTATTTAATTATGAGCGATGGCACTAATATTATCACTTACCTGGACC
Source organism: Chitinophagaceae bacterium (assembly GCA_040007815.1). GTDB lineage: Bacteria > Bacteroidota > Bacteroidia > Chitinophagales > Chitinophagaceae > Terrimonas_B. Next base: position 210,184 of record JBDTUH010000002.1, on the reverse strand, counting down.
CTACTGATTTTAAAGCCTTAAAGAAGCTGAATGTCACTGCAGACGCAGGTCCTGTAATGAAGATCAACGAACTGGAGTTTATCAATCAATTCCTTTATGCGAACATATATGAAACTAATACGATTATCAAAATAGATACAGCCACAGGAAAAGTAGCCGCCAGGCTGGAATTGGGTTCGTTGGCCACAGAAGCTAAAAGCAGGTACCGGGGTTCAATGGAAATGAATGGAATAGCTTACGACTCTGTTTTGCAAAAAATATACATTACAGGTAAAATGTGGCCGGTGCTGTATGAAATACAGTTTCCCCATTAAATCCGCTTTTATAGAAAGGATTGAATAGCCAAACAATATATGTTGTGATTCCTTTTAATAACTTACCTTACTTCTTCCACTTCAGAAACTGGCACAATTTTATTTCCAGTTAATAAACTTTAACGATGAATCAGCAAGCCAAAAAAACGCAACCGGTAAATGGTGACGAACAACCTTATACTTTCTCTGATGAAGCCACTAAAGAGAAAATTAAACGGCACCTTACTGACATTAAAGATGTTATCACTGAAAACGATATTGCCAACGTAAAAATACCGGGTAAAGAAAACGACGAAGTTCTGCCTCAAGAAAAAGAAAGGGAAGACAACATGGAAGACCAGGAGTTAGTCCAAAATAAACCTGTTACCCCCTGGGATACTCTTGAAGAGTGAAGCAGGATTACCGGATTAATACATTAATAGTTTACATTATATTTCCACTTTGAAGACGTCGTAATTCAAATTTTCGGCTGTAATGAAAAGGATACAATTATCCATTAAGAAACAACTGGCTGGCATTGCATTGCTATCTGTTGAATTAATAATTATTCTTATCCTTTTTATAGCAGCATTGACCATTTTCAGCCTGCTTGCCTACCGGGTATTTCACTTAAAAAATGAGGAATTTGATTTTTTCGTTTTTTCTAAAGTAGATCTGCTTGTAACGCCGTTCACTACTTCGTTTATGCAGTTCATTACCATTTTGGGAAGCCATTATTTTCTTATTCCGGCCAACCTGTCACTTATCATCTATTTTCTATTTATAAAAAAACACAGGTGGTATTCTATAAAGGTTCCGGTGATAGCTATCGGCGGCTTGTTGCTGATGTTTTTATTAAAACAGTTTTTTAACCGGCCCCGGCCACTTACCCCTTTATTGGAACCTGTCAGCGGATTGAGTTTTCCCAGTGGTCATTCGCTGATGAGTGTGACGTTCTATGGATTGCTCATCTTCCTGACATGGGAAAACATAACTAACCGCTTTTGGAAATGGCTGCTCGTGTCCTTATTAATTATATTGATATTACTCATAGGCTTCAGTCGTATCTATCTTCGCCTGCATTATTTCAGTGATGTGATCGCCGGCTTTTCGGCCGGTATTATCTGGCTTACTTTATCCATCTGGACCATCCGGAAAATAGAACGATTTAGCAGAAAAGAAATTGATCCTGCCATTACTGAAAATCAGCTTTCTTTAAATCCTGATAAAAACTAGCAGTATAAATTCATACTCGTTTAATTGTAACTTGTCAAAAAAATACTGATGAGGAATTGGCCGACCATTTTGCTTTTTTCTTTCATACTCACATCATGCAGTCAAACTTTTTATATTGTCCGACATGCGGAAAAAGAAGTGGCAGGCAGCGGTGCAACCATGATGAGTAACGATCCTCCTTTAACCGAAGCTGGTAAGCAGCGGGCGGAATCATTGAAGGGAATACTAAAGAAAAAAAAGATCGGTTATATTTTTTCTACTAATACTATTCGAACCCGGTCGACCGCAGAACCCGTAAGAGTTTATTTCAACCTTATTACAGAAACATACCAGCCTGTTCCTGATTCTGCTTTTATTTCCCGCTTGTTGTCACTGAAGAAAAATGTATTGCTTGTCGGACATAGCAACACCGTCGATGACCTGGTAAACAGATTATGCGGGTCTGTAAAAATCCCTGCTGATCTTCCGGATACCGCTTATGACAATTTATTTGTAGTTAAGAAAAAGGGAAAGAAACTAATTTTTGAAAATCGAAAGTATGGCAAGCCATCGCCACAAACCAAGTGAAATAATTTGATCATCTTTTCACAGATATCTCCTTTCTTATTTTTTTCCCTGGTTCAGTCGCTATTATAATCTATTCTTTGACCAACTTTTTTTCAAGATCTTCAAGCGATACGCCTTTTGTTTCCGGCACTTTAGTCAGTACCCAAATAAGTTGTAAAGTCATCATACATGCAAAGAATGCGAAGATGGGCCAGGGGTTATCTTTGAATATACCGTCTTTCGCATCTAAAAAAACCGGGGTTAACAAAGTGATTATCGCAGCAAACACCCAATGTATGCTGGCACCAAATGACTGCCCGGTTGCTCTTACTTTATTGGGGAATATTTCGGATATAAAAACCCAAATTACCGCACCCTGGCCTATAGCATGGGATGCAATGAAAAATAACAGGAAGGTCAAAAGAAATCCCGGGCTTGCATGAGAATAAAATGCCCAGGTTACAAGGCTAAGACTCAACATGTAACCCAGCGACCCTATTATCAACAAGGTTTTTCTGCCAATTTTGTCTATCAGGTATAAACCCACGAATGTAAAAACCAAATTAGTTCCGCCAATAGCAATCGAATTAAACAGGGATTCTTTTGCAGCAAGCCCCGCCCGCTCCAATATTTCCGGAGCATAATATAAAATAAAATTGATACCCGATAGCTGGTTGAAAAAAGCGACCATAAACGCCAACCAGATGATGGCTTTATATTTTGAACTGAAAAAACCTGAAGTATGCCCTGCAGCTGTTTCGTGCTGAATACTCATGGCAACAGAAGAAATCACTTCATCGGGATTGGTAACGCCCAATTTTATCAATACATTCTTCGCGGTGGCATTATCATTCTTTTTAGCAATCAACCATCGTGGGCTTTCGGGTATAGTTCTGACCATTACAGTATAAATAAGAGAAGGTACCGCCATTACGCCCAGCATCCACCGCCAGTCGTGATCACCACCCAGCCCCGCCAGGAAATAGTTGGAAAGAAAAGCTATCAATATCCCAAAAACTATATTGAACTGATACATGGCCCCCAAACGGCCTCTTGTGGCGGGTGTTGAAATTTCAGAAATATAGGTGGGTGCGGCTACCGACGAAACGCCAATACCCAAGCCACCAATAAACCTGAAAAATGAAAAAGTATAAGGATCCTGCGCAAGGGCGGAGCCTAAAGCTGAAACGCTGAACAATATTCCAATCCAAAACAACACTTTTTTCCTCCCATATTTCTGGGTGGGAATACCGCCGAATATGGCGCCGACAACTGTTCCCCACAAAGCCATAGACATAATAAAAAAACCATGAAACAAAGGCGAAGTATGCCAGAGTTCCTTTATAGGAAGATTAGCTCCTGAAATGACTACCGTATCAAACCCGAAAATAAATCCGGCGAGTGCCGCAATCAGGGAAATACCCAGAAGGTTACCTGATCCTTTTACAGATGCAAGGCTGGAAGCATCGTTAGTTTGAAGTTGCATATAGACAGTTTATAGATGGCTGAATCGTTTGGCTATTATTGCAAAAGATAAGGCATTATTCTCTGAATATGTTCTAATTCATATACAGCTCATTTAATGGGATAAATTGATATTGAAGTTTTCATTAAAAGAAAAGCCCCGATGCAATTCTTTTAAAACTGCATGGGGCCAATCCTTCAACCGTCCTGATCTAAATTAGTTTTTCGCTACATCGAATTTTCTAAAAATGGCTTTAACACTATTTTGGATTTCTTTGCTGGTCATGTGACGGCTGTCTACTTCATCGGTAGCCCAGCCCTGCCACACTGTTTTTTCAGTCGCTGCGTCAATCATAGTAATTGTTACGGTTCCTTCACGGGTATTAATCTCACGGTTTTCATATCCCATATATTGGGATGGATAATAGACATTAAAAAAGCGGCGTGAGTAGGGATTATAAAATGTTCTTGTAAACGGTCTTGAATAACGGGCATCGGATTGCTCTTTTACTGATCTTTCCACCAGTACATCATAACTGAGTAAGATATCAGGATTGTTTTTCGCCTCTCTCCATCCTTCTTTTTCCAATTCTTTATTTACCGCCTGTCTTACCTTTTGCTCGGTAAGATCATTGCTTTTATTGCGGTCGTTTTTACCTTTTCCGTCTTTATCTACCCAGGAAAAGGTCTTGTAGTTACTTAAGTTTGCATTATCGTCTTTTTCAACATGCGCTGTGGGAGCACAACTTGCCAGCAAGAAGACGAAACCGAGATATCCGCTCCACAGTTTCAGGTTACTCTTCATAAAAACTCCTTTTTTTATTGATTCTGATTATTGTTGTCAGATATATAAACGTAAAATTGTGTCTCACGTTTACTAAGGAGTTGTGAAAGTTTAAAAGAAAAAAGAAGAGAGTAATATTATGGGGAAATATTTTCTATTTATAGCAGCAATTAAATGTTAAACCTTTTAACTAATCAGAACCGTCCTTTAACCCAGTCCAACTTCATAATGACGTTCAGGAATTTCAATATCCGTAAAGCCCTTGCGGAGTAAGCGATCTTTGAAAGCCAGTTGTACCTCATATTCACCGTGCACTAAAAACAGTTTTTTCACCAGCCGCTGATCCTGGCAGGCGAGCCATTGACTCAAATCCTCATAATCCCCATGAGCACTCATACTGCGTATGCTCCCGATCTCCGCATGCACTTCATGTTGCACGCCAAAAATGGAAACTTCTTTAGCTCCGGCGATAAGGCGGCCACCCAATGAATTAGGCTCGCAATAGCCGGTCATTAATATAGTATTGCGGCTACTTTCAATATTGTTGCTGATATGATGTTTCACTCTTCCCGCATCGGCCATACCACTTGCGGAAATAATCACACAAGGTTCATTTCTGAAATTCAATAATTTGGACTGCTCTACCGTCTTAATGTATTTTAATCCTTCAAAAGAAAAAGGATCGGCATCTGATTTAAGTACCTGCTGAATGTTGCGGTTAAAGAATGCAGGATAATTTTTTACCAATTCCGTAGCTTCAAGACTTAAAGGACTATCTAAAAAATAATCAAGTTTGGGCAGCCTTTTTTCCAGTTCCAGTTGATTCAAGGCGAATAAAATTTCCTGTGTGCGTCCCACACTGAAAGCGGGCATTATAAGTTTGCCCCTTTTTTGAATGCAGGCTTTGGTGATCCACTCAACTATCTGGTCAGGCGTAGTCGTCACATCATCATGCAGGCTGTTGCCATAGGTCGATTCCAGTAGTATAAAATCGGCTTGCGGGAAAGTTTCAGGTGATTTTAAAATAACATCCCGGTAACGTCCTACATCACCACTGAAAGTTAATTGTCGTGTCATTCCGTTTTCATTTATCCGCAAATGCACGCAGGCGCTGCCGATGATATGCCCGGCATCTGTAAAAAAAACTTCCACTCCATCAATAATCGGTTGCCATGTTCCATATTTTACTTCGACAAAATGGCTATAGGAATTTTTTGCATCTTCAATAGTATAGAGCGGTTTCAGAAATGGTTGCCCTTCCGCCATCCTTCTCTTGTTGCTGTACTTTATATCACTTTCCTGTATCTCACCGGAATCTTCCAGTAATATTTTTGCAAGCTCTTTAGTAGCTGATGTACAAAATATTTTTCCCCCATAACCATCCTTAACCAATTTTGGAACTAAACCGCAATGGTCGATATGAGCATGAGAGAGTACCATGACGTCTATCTCTGTTGGTTCAAACCCGAAATCACGGTTGAAAGCATCCGTATCCTTACCCATCCCCTGGAACATACCGCAGTCAAGCAGTATTTTTTTCCCATTCTTTAATGTCACTAAATGTTTAGAACCGGTAACGGTGCGTGCCGCACCATGGAAAGCAATTTTCATAACACCCCTCCTCTCCTAAGGGAACTATAGATTTCCAAACCCCCGGAGATTTTTAAAATTTATTAAATATTTTTTCTACCTCTATTTACTATTTTTTTTTGAAGCTAAGTTTTTAGCCTTAAACGACCATGTGATATAAAATTCAGCTATCGTGTCGCCATCCGGGTTTTTCCCGGTTGATTTAGCCCGGAATATTCTCCCTTCACCCGTGGAAACACTTTCTTCTATTACTTTCAGCATGGCTTCACCATCCTCACAAATAAATGTTGTCCGCTGTGTTGCTTTCTTAAAATATTCTGATTCTACCTTTATTACCAGCATAGAAACCGCAGGGTCGCGTTTATGCAAATGCGCCAATGCCAACGCCCCGGTACTCATTTCCGCCGCCATGGACAGGCAGGCAAAATATGTGGACCTGAACGGGTTTTGAGAAAGCCATTTATACGGAACCGTAACCACGCAATGTTTTTCATCCACATCTCTCAATCTTATCCCGCAGATAAATGCACTTGGTAATTTAAGCATTAAAAACAACCTGAATTTCAGTGGATGTTTTAATACCCGGATAAAAGCTGATGTATAGGGATTCATTTATTGGTACTTGTACAGCCGTGTATTAACGGTTTTTAGGTTTAAAATTGTGATCGATGAGGTTAAAAGCACCACCACTTAAAATTCAAACATTAAATGCGCTTCACTTCTTCCGGATATTTATGTCAAATCTAAAATCCAATGTAAGTAAGTGTTTATATTTCCTGACGTCCTGTGAACTTATTGCAGGCCGGTACAATGCTGCCATTGAAAATGTTTTTTCAAATACATACTCCGCTCCCATGAGTAATCCAAATGAATTGTCATGTTTGTTGTAGGAGGGTATTGTGTCAACATAGCTCAGGAAATTATATTTATACTTTGTCAGGTTGATACCACTGATAACATAGACTTTTTTAAATATATTTCTATGATAGATAAAATCAACAATTCTTGAACCGATCTGGCTTCTTGTTCCTTCATGTCCAAAATCAATAGGGCCGACCGGAGCCGGCAGGTCTGCGGTTAATCCGTAATTAAGAGACACTTTATTCCTTCCACTTTTATAAAATAAAGCAAGCCCGAGGCCACCAAAACCAGATTTAGTTGCTCCCTTGTTAACATCATAGTCAAAATACTTATAACTATTCATATATGGAAGCGATACCGTGACTCCCCAAATTTCCGGCTTTAATTTGGCCTGGTCCTGTCCGACAACGGCAAAACTAAATATCCAAACAAAATTGAAAACAAGAACTGTCTTCATAAAACGGCATCATCTATTTCGTTTTATCAAAGGCCACAATCGTTGCTACTGCCTTATTATCATTCGCATTTACCTTAAAATAAATACTCCCGTTGGCGCCGCTGCTAAAACTAGCCTGCCTGATTAAAATATTTTGCAAAGCCGCATTCACTTTCCCGGCATAAGTCGATTGGTTGCTGTTACTGATCGCCTCATTAAGACTATTATAATCCAGTTCATCTTTGCTGGTCACTATGGCTATATAATCTCTTGTACCCAGGCTATCCGCTTCCAGGGATTGTGCTTTAGGAAATAAACGATAACCGGTGATTCCGCAATAGGGTGAATGTTTGGAAACCGTTTCACCTGGTTTCAGGTAAGGAAACAAAACAAAACTTTTTCCATCCACTTCCTGGCCGAAAATATAGATATAGCATTCCGTGGCATTTCTTACTTCCATTTTAAACCTTGTGCCTACTTTGATAGGGCTCACCGTTTGGAACTCATTGCCACCCGCGGTACGGAGTTGTATATTTTGTTTAGTGGAATTATTGACCAAACCGATAGTACATTCTAATGGAATGTTCGCTGCCGCTCCACGCTTTGGTAAAGGATCTACACCATAGGCTTCCCTGACATATTTCTTAAAATCTCCATACCTAACCCACCCTACCCCATCTTTACCCCATTCCGGGCCCCAGCTATTCATGATCTGGAAAGCTCCGCCAAATTTTCTATCGTCATAGCCAATCACACACATGGCGTGGCCACCCATACCAGCCATCGACGCATCCATGCCCTGTGGCTGCCACAACTCCTGCCCCATCATATCTTGCATAAAACTCTGACCCACCATCATGCCTATTACAACTGGGGCGTCTTTACCCAAATGCTCTTTTAGGGCCCGAACATTTATTGAATTTACGTTGTCACCGTTTGTCAACCGTGTAAATCCATGAATTTTGTATTGGCTGGCTTGTTGTACCTGGTTGCCGTCCGGCTGGCGGCTGCAGTCCTGGTCGGAATAAGGAAACTGATCCAGGGGTAACGCTCCCTGCTTCGACATTTGCTCCATGGCCTTTTGGATATAGGAACCCTCGCAATTGTCCAATCCTATCTGGTTGTACATAAAAGAGGGGCTGAATTTTATTTGATCGGGATTAACACCTGTTGAAGCTGCCTCCAGCACTGTCCTGGCTCCATAAGCACTGCTCCAGGCCACACAACTACCCTGCTGCCCCTGGTTTCCCCGCTGGGGGGCAAAACGCAATAAAGAGACAGCCTCCGGCAATGGGTTTTTTGTGTTATCATCTTCCTGTCCTTCATATACAGAAGCTTTATCAAATTCGGCCGGATTGAAATTGTACCCGCTTTGTGAAAAAAGGCTTTGCGCTATCTGCGCTACATTACAATTACCCTTGCCCAGGAAAAAATACGCTCCTACCGCCAACGCAACTAAAAGAAGGATACGCTTGCCTTTAAACAAACCCATCAACAATGGCAGCAAGGAAAAGAGACCTCCACCACCTCCTCCGCCACCCGGAGATCGCCTTCCACCCCCACCCTGGTCATCATTAAAGTCATTCTGGTTCTGATCCTGCGGATCATCGGTCATTCTTATTGGCATACCAAATCATTTTAATGTTTAAATGTAGGAAGTTCAATCCAATTATAAACACCTGTTCAAATTGTTAAGTTGTCATTTTTTCAACAAAGTCTCACTATATTCCAAGAAGTTTCGTCATTTTTGATACATGCGAAAAATACAAATGAAAAAGTATTTAGTATTCCTTTCTTTTTTTCTTTTTTTCAGTAAAAATTTTTTCGGGCAAACAGCATCCGGGAAACTTCAATTTGAACAAGGTAAAAGTCTGAACATACAAATGGAATTAAAATCCTCGGTTGCCCAACAACCAGGCGGGCAAGCCATTGATTTTACCATAGACGGCATTGTATTGCATACTTATAAAGTGATCAACGTTACGGATGATAATACCACACTGCAACATAAAGCGAATAAGATAGCATTTAGTTTTGATGGCATGGGACAAAAACGCTCCTTTGATTCCGATATTAAAAAAGATATGGATGGTCCTTTTGGAGAAACAATCAAAAATATATTGAATAAAAATTTTGATATGACCATTGATCGAAATGGAAAAGTGCTGACGACAGGATCTGATAAGACAGAGCCTGTTAAAGCTGATGACAGGTTAGCGATAGTATTTAATATGTTGAAAGATATTACCGACGTTGTTTATCCACCAAAAAAAGGGGAAGCAAGTTTTTTTAAAATATTACCAGATAAAGAAACAAAGAAAGGAGAAACATGGACAGAATCCGGGCAAAATGAAAGCGGGAAGTTCAGCAGTGAGTATACGTTGACGGATATAACCGATTCCACTATCATTGTTAATTTCAAAGGCACTGCTCTCACTACTACCAAAGCAACCATGATGGGTATGGAAACAAATACCGTCATGAATAGTACAAGTACAGGGAAAATTATCGTTGATATAATAACCGGGCTCATCAAAGAAAAAACAACTACTATTGAATCCAATGGCAATACCGAAGCCATGGGTGGTAACGTGCCGGTTACTTCTAAAACAACTATCATCATACAGGTAAGGCCGGAATAATGAATATTCCTTTTATTCTGCTTGTCGTAGTGTTTACAATTTATCTTGTATGGAAATTAATGAGTACCGGTAAAAAGAAAAAGCCAGTGCAGCGAAGGTTCAGCATTAGAAAGCACGGGAAGAAAGAAACAGAAGATGAGGATTAATTATTTTCATCGTATACATTCTTCTATTAATTCATAAAAAAGAGGCTACACGTTATTTAACATGTAACCTCAATTGGAAATACTCACTCAATAAATAAAGATTATGATATAAAGGGAGCTACAATGTCAAGCACTTGTTGCTTTGTCAAAGGTTCATCAAAAGCTTCCGAAGCCGCATCGGCTGAAATCGTCATCCCGTTTATATTCACTATAGATATGGTTGCCTGTGTAGTTAACTCTTCTCCGTCATAGCTCGCCTGTACTGCTGGACTGTCAATACCACTTTGCTTGCCCGTGATCCATGGCTTTACATTTACTCCTGCGGGAACAAGACCTCCATTCGCTTTACGCATCTGGCGGATATGAGAAGCATGTCTTGCTTCAACAGAATGTATATTTAATGCCGCGGTTAATACATCATTGTTCGCCATTAATGCCGGATCAGCGGCCTGGCCTTTATAAGCCCTCACACCCGTATCTTCAAAGGTTTGTGCGACGGCGAGGAATAAGGCATAATTTGAAAACACATCCGCAAATGCGCCACCTGCTGTAAAATCAAAAGTGGGTTCTGCGACAGGTATACCACCTGAACCACTTATAGCGGTCTTCAAAAAATTTACATGAGCCGTTTCATCAGCGCCGATTTTCTGTAATGCTCCTTTCGCGGCAGCGCTGGGTGCCACCAATGTACCGGCTGTAATTGCCGCATTGCCCATTGAATAAAACTTAGCTTCAAGGTATTCAAGCGTGAGAGCATAGTTCAAGATACCGAGTATACCTGTAGTAGATTGTCCATACGCTTTTTTGAACAGACCGCCCAAAGCAAGTGGTACAGCGGCCAGGGCTAATTTGCCGGCTATACCTGAAAATTGCTTCATCGCATTGCGGCGGGTATCCATTCTTTGATAAATTTCCGGATCCACCTTTTCTATTTCATTAAAAATATGTTTGACATTCATAAAATAAAATTTAAGAGGTGGGTAAATTAGTTCCTGAAACCTTTGTTGTGAGATAAGTATTAGCGGCGGTTAAAACGGCTGCGGGATCCATGCTGACATCCATACCATTGGCATCGGTGCTGTCAGCAAAAGTTCCGTTACTGATCAGGTCCCTGATATAAGCGGCATGACGTGCTTCTACAGAAACGATCTTACCGGCAATGGTGAGATAAGCGCCATTGGTTATTAATTTACCCGCACCGTTATAAGCAGAAACTCCCAGGTCTTCAAACGCTTTGGCAGCGCCTAAAACACTCGTACGGCTTGTAAAATCAATAGCACTGAAATCAGGTGTTAATGCAGCGATGGCATTGGAACCTAAAGCGTTTTTGAAAAATTCACGGTGAGCAATTTCATGATCGCGGATGTCGGTAAGCAACGCCATTTCAGCAGCAGGCATGCTACCATAAGGAGACATAATTACCTTGGTGTAAAAAGCCGCTTCTAATTGCTCTAACGCATACGCATAATTCAGAATTCCAAAATCTCCTGAACCCAGGTCAATTCCGGTTGAAGGCATGTTGTTGTCGTTGTCGTCTTTGTTACAGGCTGCAACACCTACAACCAATGCAGCGGCGGCAGCGCCATAACCAAGAAATCTCCGGCGAGATACGGCTATATTGTTTGCATTGGGTATAAGTGTCCCATTCCCAGATTCAATGATCTTAGGCATACACTAAAATTTAAAAATGATGATTAAATACTAATTACGAAAAGTGAAGATTCTAAGGTTGGTAATACTAGTTACGCAATTAGCAGTCCAATGGATTGTAATCTTTAAGTATTTCTTAGTCTTTGCAATAAAGGGCAGTTTTGTTAAGCAAATAAGAATGCACTAACCGATTTTATTCAACAATAATTTGGTTACGCAAAATATCGTTGAACTCATCTCTTTTTCTTACGAGGAAATTTTTACCCTCTTTCACCAATACTTCAGCCGGTTTATATCGTGAATTAAAATTAGAAGACATTTCAAATCCATAAGCTCCCGCATTATAAAAAACCAAATAGTCGCCTTCCCGAACTTCATTCAGTTTCCTGTCCCAGGCAAAAGTGTCTGTCTCGCAGATATTACCTACCACTGAATAAGTTTTTAGTTCCCCATTTGAATTACTGATATTTTCAATACGATGATAGGAATCATAAAACATCGGTCGGATCAGGTGATTGAAACCGCTGTTGACGCTTACAAAAGTAGTGGCGGTAGTTTCTTTCATTACATTCACTTGCGTAACGAAGTAGCCACATTCACTTACAATAAATTTACCCGGTTCAAACCATATTTGCAGATCCTTCGCCTGCGGATGGTTATCAAAAGCTTCCTTTACTTTTTTTGCCAGCAGATCAATATCAGTTTCCCCATCATCGGGCCTGTAAGGAACTTTAAATCCACCACCGAGGTCTACTGATTTGAGTTCTTTGAAATGGGGAATAATATCAAACAACACTTCAATGCCTTTTACAAAAACATCCACGTCTTTAATATCGCTACCGGTGTGAATATGCAGGTCGGTAATGAAAATATTATGTTGCTTAACCACCTCCAATATCTTATCCAATTGATCTATCGGTATTCCAAACTTACTTTTATCATGACCGGTTGATATTTTCAAATTACCACCTGCCATTATATTGGGTCGAAGACGAATACCAACCGGGTAACTATGACCATATTTTTTTCCGAATTTTTCGAGGTTAGATAAACTATCGATGTTTATATTAACTTCTAAAGCAACCGCTTCTTCTATTTCATCAAAACCAATACCGTTCGACGTATATAAGACATTTTGCGGGGCAAATCCTGCATGCAAAGCAAGCTTCGCTTCATTAATGGAACTGCAATCAATACTGGCCCCCAATGAACGGAGATGCTTCAGGATACTTATATTGGTCAATGCTTTGCAGGCATAAAAAAATACCACATTACTTTGAATGAAAGCCGCTGTCAGCTTCTTGTACTGGGCCGCGATTTTTTCGGCATGATAAACGTATAATGGTGTTCCAAATTCTTTTGCCACCTGTATTAATTGCTGTGCTGATAAATGCTGTTGGGACATAGTTAGCGAAGATAAAAAAGGCGGGGCACCCTTCCAAAGAGTGCCCCGCCTTCTGCTAAGTAATTTTATTTAAAGATCAGGACTCGTCCAGGCTACCATCCGTCTTATCCACTAATTCTCCCTCTTCTGTTACGGATAGCAATACCTCATCATCGGAGTTATCCGGCTTTATTTCTTCTTCTGTGATCTCCGCGTCTTTAATAACGGTTGGCTCTACTAATTGCTCGGCCAGCACTTCTTTTATTTTAGGCAGATCATCGGCGGAATTGATGCCAAAATAATCCATGAAATTCCTGGAAGTGGAATATACCAATGGATGTCCCGGCATCTTTTCATTGCGTCCACTGATAATGATCAATTCTTTTTCCAATAATTTTTGAACGGCATAATCCGAGCTGACTCCACGGATCGATTCTATTTCTCCTTTGGTCACCGGTTGTTTATAAGCAACAATAGCCAGGGTTTCCAGTGATGCGGCGGACAGGCGTTTCAAAAACTTATCACCATTTAACTGAGCAATAGTCTTGTGATAGTCTTTTTTAGTCAGGAACTGCCAGCCGCCACCACTTTGACGCATTTCAAAGGGATAAAATTCAGAATTGTATTTCTCTGTAATGCCTTCAATAGCCGCTTCCACCTGGTCGAGTAAAATTTTATCTTCCATGAAACCAAAGGCGTTATTCACCAGTTCCGTGATATCCAAACTCGTCAATGGCTTATCACTGGCAAAGATCAATGCTTCAATATGCGGTATAAGATTCGTTATTTCCATGCCCTATCCCCTAAAGGGGAATTTTGAACCTTACTACAAGGTTATTATTCTAATAGTAAAGCGATTGTAAAAAATAAAGAGTTCAATAATAATACCAAAGCGACGAAAATACACCCACTCAGTTATAGATGAAAACGCAGTTATCAACATTCCGAATAGAGACAATAACAATAGAGAAAATATTTACGACCTAAGTTCTCCGCCGCGGCGGAGACAGGGGCTTTTTTATCCCTGCAATGCTGCTGCGCCACTTACGATCTCCGTCAATTCTGTCGTAATAGCGGCTTGTCTTGCCCTGTTGTAAGATATCTTCAGGCTACGTAGCATCTCGTTCGCATTTTCGCTGGCCTTATCCATCGCCGTCATCCTTGCTCCGTGTTCGGAAGCATTCGAATCCAATACAGCTTTGTATAGTTGGGTATTGAGGATCTTGGGCATCAATTCCGCTACCAACTCCTCTTTGGACGGATCAAAAATAAAATCCGCCTTTTTATCGCCTTCCTTCTTCGCAACTTTTGGGATCGGTAAAAATCTTTCTACTTCGAAACGCTGTGTGGCTGCATTTTTAAACTGGCTGTAAATAATCTCTATCGCATCAAACTGTTTTTCTTCAAAAGCCTTCATAGCAGCCAGGGAAGCCTTCTGTACATTTTCAAAAGTCAGGTGAAGAAAAATATCTTTATGGGTGGCGTCCGTTTTATAATTAATCTTGGTAAAGTGCTCATATCCTTTTTTACCCATATTCCAGATCGTCACATTCCCTTTTTTATACTGGGCTTCATATTTTTCAGCGATGGTCGATTTTGCCAGTTTTATAAGATTCGTATTAAAGGCGCCAGCCAGTCCACGGTCGCTCGTAATAACAATCAGCAATACTTTTTCTACCGGACGTTCAGCAGCCAGGGCCATACCTACTTCTCCTTCGCTGTTACTGACAATATTGCTCAATAACTCCTGTAGTTTTTTGGCGTAAGGACGCATTTGAATAATGGCATCTTGTGCCCTGCGCAGCTTAGCCGCACTTACCATCTTCATGGCCTTAGTGATCTGCTGTGTACTTTGTACTGATTTGATGCGGTTACGAACCTCCTTTAACTGACCAGCCATTCTAAAAGTTTTGAAGTTTTATCTTTTCGAAAGTTCGCAGGTTGATCTTTCCCCTATTAAATTTCGAAACAATTTGAAGCCTGAATTCGGCCGCAAAAGTACTGACTGGCTACTAAAATTCAATGGGCCAGCTAAAAAGAAAATTTTCACGGAGAAGAATGTTGATAAGTATCTAGCCGGCAGTGCTCAGTCGTGGTTAATCCTCCAACTCAAATACTCTTTTTAACCCATAAGAAACAGACAGCACGCCCCCTTCTTTGGTACCTTGCTTCAAGGCTTTTTCATATTCCCGGTAAAATTCAAGAGAAACGGGGCCATTTTTAAGATTATCCAGATCCTTACGTGTAATCATGATTTTTCCATTCCGAACGGTATCCAGCCTGTCAATACCCCTGCTATAAAAAGAAGTGTCTGTAAGCAATATCCTGATATAATCTTCTTGTTGTAATCCATCCAGTTCAAAAACAAGGTCGTCTCTTTTTATCTCTTTTGGTACCTCTTTTCTCAGCGAAAAAGCTTTGAAGTAAAATTCCTCCTGGTATTGTTTATTATTAATCCCTGTATAAGTAATAATATGTCTTCCTTCAAAATCTTTTACCGGTTTGTTTACTTCATACCAGGCCCCGTTCATTCTTGAACTATCTACAGCAAGCAATTCGCCATCAAATTCCACTTTGGCGGACCCTTCCAAAACCAGGGTGGTGCCATTTGGGCCGCCAAACCGGTATTGTAATTTGGCCGTAACATTACCGCTTTCCTCATCGCCCCATACATTATAATCAAAATAGACCGCATCCGGACTTACCTCTTTACTATAACCGATCTCGTTACCGGTGCATCCTGCCAGAGCAATTGCAACACAAACCGTAATCGCCAAAAACCCTTTGTTAGACATTCCTTTGATTTATTACTCTGTTTATTCCTCAAAACATAGTACCTCCCAAAAAGTGACGCAAATTGGTCGAAGCCTGATTTTTAACAAGCCTCTGCTACTATTGGTCACAAAAATAGGTTGTTAGCCTGCATCTCTATCAAATTATCGACACCGGTTTAACTGCCTGACCCGTCGACGCTTGGGGCAATTGCATTATCTTTGCTCCCCCTGTCAAAATGGCCTGTTATAAACATGTAGCACCCTTTTTGACTGGTTAATTTTCTTTATTAATCGAAATTCTACATTCTCCAATAATACATACTTATGATTGGTCTTTTCTCAAAGCTTTTTGGCGGCAATAAATCTGAAAAGGATGTAAAAAAGATTCAGCCGGTTGTGCAAAAAGTCAGCCAGTTTTTTGCAAGCTATGCTTCCCTCAGCAATGATCAGCTCCGTAATAAAACCCAGGAGTTTCGTCAAAGGATACAGGCACATTTAGCGCCAACCGATGAAACCATAGCGTCAAAAAATAAACAGGCGGAAGAACTTCCTTTTAATGACCTGATGGGCAAAGACGGGATCTACCAGGAAGTGGATAAACTGAAAAAGGACAGGGATAAAAAAATTGAGGAGATACTGGAGGAAATTCTTCCGGAAGCCTTTGCAGTAGTAAAAGAAACAGCCCGTCGTTTTAAGGAAAATACGGAGATTATTTCTACCGCAACGCAATTGGATCGTGACCTGAGCGTAAAAAAAGAATATATCACTATTGATGGTGATAAATCCACCTTTAAAAATACCTGGGCGGCCGGTGGCAGCCCCGTTACCTGGAACATGGTTCATTATGATGTCCAGTTGATTGGTGGTACTGTGTTGCATTCCGGGAAAATTGCGGAAATGGCAACCGGTGAAGGTAAAACCCTTGTATCAACCTTACCCGCTTATTTAAATGCTTTACCCGGTGAAGGTGTACATATCGTAACGGTGAATGATTACCTGGCCCGTCGTGACCAGGAATGGAACGGAACCATCTTTGAATGGCTCGGCCTGAAAGTGGATTGTATTGATAAACATCAACCGAATTCGGATGAAAGAAGGCAAGCTTATCTCGCTGATATCACCTATGGTACCAACAATGAGTTTGGCTTTGATTATCTCCGTGATAACATGGTACATACTCCCGAGGAAATGGTGCAGCGTAAACACCATTTCGCCATGGTGGATGAAGTGGATTCTGTTTTAATCGATGATGCAAGAACACCGTTGATCATTTCCGGCCCTGTCGCCAGGGGGGATGATCAGCAATACCATATCCATAAACCAAGAATTCAGCAATTGGTACAGGAACAGGAACGAATTGTTCGCAGCTGCCTGAGCGAAGCCAAAAAATTGTTTGAAAAAGGAGAAGATGATCCAAAAACTGGCGGCTTGTTTTTATTCCGTGCCCACCGCGGTCTCCCTAAGTATGGACCGGTTATTAAATACTTAAGTGAACCCGGTATAAAAGTAAAGATGCAAAAAGCAGAAAACTTTTACCTGCAGGACCAGATGCGCAATATGCATATCGTGGATTCTGAGTTGCTTTTCCAAATTGATGAAAAAAGTAATTCGGTAGATCTTACAGACAAAGGAATAAACGTGATCACCAAATCTGGTGAAGACCCCGAGTTTTTTATTCTTCCGGATATTGGTGTAAAATTGGCCGATGTAGAAAAAAGTGAAGCCCCGGCTGAAGAAAAATTACAGCAAAAAGAAGTTTTGCTGAACGAGTATTCACAGAAAGCGGATCGTATCCATACCGTTCAGCAATTATTAAAAGCTTATACGCTGTTTGAAAAAGATGTTGAATATGTGACCATCGATGGAGCAATTAAAATAGTGGATGAACAGACAGGTCGTATCATGGAAGGCCGCCGTTACAGTGATGGCTTACACCAGGCCCTGGAAGCTAAAGAAAATGTAAAGATCGAAGCGGCTACGCAAACTTATGCGACCATCACGTTGCAAAATTATTTCAGGATGTATCACAAACTTTGTGGTATGACGGGTACTGCGGAAACGGAAGCCGCTGAGTTGTGGAGTATTTATAAATTAGATGTTGTCAGCATTCCTACTAATATCCCGATGATACGCCAGGATAAGCAAGACCTGGTATATAAAACGAAAAGGGAAAAATATAAAGCATCTATTGACGAAATAGAAGCTCTAAGAAATGCAGGCAGGCCTGTGTTGGTTGGTACGACATCTGTAGAGGTGAGTGAACTTTTGAGCAGGATGCTGCAACAAAAAAAGATCCCGCATAATGTATTGAACGCAAAACAACACTCTAAAGAAGCACAGGTAGTTGCCGAGGCTGGTTTACCCGGAGCTGTTACCATCGCCACCAATATGGCGGGTCGTGGTACGGATATTAAACTGGGGCCGGGTGTAAAAGAAGCTGGTGGTTTAGCGATCATCGGTACGGAAAGACATGAAAGCCGGCGGGTGGACAGGCAGTTGCGGGGTCGGGCGGGTCGCCAGGGCGATCCGGGTAGCTCTCAATTCTATGTTTCCCTGGAAGACGACCTGATGCGTATGTTTGGCAGTGAACGAATCGCCGCCATGATGGATAAGCTCGGCTATAAAGAAGGCGATGTGATCCAGCATAGCATGATCAGCAACAGTATTCAACGGGCGCAAAAGAAAGTGGAGGAAAACAACTTTGGTATCCGTAAGCGTTTGCTGGAATATGATGATGTGATGAACAAACAGCGGAATGTTATCTATGGCAAACGCCAGCATGCGCTGTTTGGAGATCGTTTGGCATTAGATATTGATAATGCTTTTTCCGTTGTGGCAGAAGGCCTGATAAGCGGCTTCCGTGAACAAGAGGATTTCGAAGGATTTAAAATGGCTTGTATCGTCAACTTTGGTTTGGATACAAAAATTGAAGCGGATGAATTTAAAAAAGGTGATCTGAATACAGTTATTGAAAAACTATATACAGAAGCTACAAACAACTATACTACTCATAAAGAAGTCGTAAAAAAACAAGCCGTTCCTGTTTTCAAAAACATACGTCTTACACAAGGCAGTCATGTGGAAAACGTGGTAGTTCCTTTTTCCGATGGAAGAAAGGCGTTGAACGTGCTGGCTTCGTTGGATAAGACACTTAGTTCAGGTGGCGAAGAACTAGCGGGTTCCCTGGAAAAAACAATCACACTAGTGGTCATTGATGAAGCATGGAAAGAACATCTCCGTGCAATGGATGATCTGAAGCAAAGTGTGCAAACGGCTTACCTGGAACAGAAAGATCCTTTAGTGATTTATAAAGTAGAAGCTTTCCAGCAGTTCAAGAATATGGATGCTGATGTAAATAAGAACATTGTTTCTTTTCTGAGCCACGCTGCTATTCCTGTCCAGCAGGAGAATGCGCCGTTAAAAGAAGGACGTCCTGAAAAAACGGATTACAGTAAGATGAGGGCCAATAAGGAGGAAGTTGACGCCGCAGGTGACGACTATGCGGCAAATGAAAGAGACCGCTTTGAGCCGGGTGGAGCTGGCACGGCCGTAAAACAAGAGCCTATTAAAGTAGGCCCTAAGATCGGCAGAAATGACCCTTGTCCCTGCGGTAGCGGGAAGAAATATAAGCAATGCCACGGCAAAGACCTTTAATATGAATAAGTTATAAAAAAGAAACCCCGGGAATGTCCCCGGGGTTTCTTTTTTGCGAGAATCCAGCCCTTAAGTTTTTCCGTAGATTTTTTGAAAAAAGTAAGTTTACTATTGCATAATCGTAATATCAGCAATAGATTTGTGTCAGATTACGAAGCGAAGCAGTAAAGAGGCGCAGGGAAAGTACCCGACAACACAGAAGATCATCGAATCAAACATATTCAACAATGGACGGTTGAAAAAGGAACGGCCCCGATTAGTCGGGGCTGTTCTTATTTTATGGGGGTTTATACTATTAAAACTACAAACAGTTGTTACGGCTTAAAAAGGCTTTTTAAGATTATACTTTTGATTATATCGTTCATACAATTGTTTCTGCTTATCATTAAGATCAATTTTGCGGCCCTGTATAAAAGCATCAGTCACCACACTGCTCCTCATATCTAATATATCACCTTCACTGATCACGATATTGGCATCTTTACCTACCTCAATAGTACCGGTCTTATCCGCAACTCCTAATATTTTTGCCGCATTCAACGTGATAGCCTGCAAAGCTTCTTCTTTTGTTAAGCCGTAGGCCGCGGCGGTACCTGCATTAAAAGCGATGTTACGGCCTCTTGTTTGCCCATCATCATCAGAAATAGAATACAACACACCGGCTTTTTGTAAAAGCGTTGCTGTTTTATAAGGTTGATCTACATCGTCATCATCCGATGTTGGAAGACTATGAGGTTGTTGTAAAATGACGGAAACATTATTTTGCTTTAACAGGTCGGCTATTTGCCAGCTATCGCTGCCACCAACTATCACCAGGTCAAAACCAAATTCCTTTACAAAGTCCAGCGCCACCAGCATTTGCTTTATCGTATTGGCATGTACATATAATTTTTGTGTTTTATCAAAAAGACCTTTCACCGCGGCAAATTTCAAATTAGTCTCATCGTGTGTAGCGGCGGCATGGTAAGCTTTTGCTTCACCGAAAAAAATTTTTATTTCTTCTATCTTGTCAAGACCTTCTTTTACAGGATCGGGTTGAGCTTGTTGCGGCCCGCTTCCACCAGTTCCACCACCAAAGCGGGGACGGGGTAATAAAGATGGCATATACAAATGCATACCGCCATCCACTTTATAAGCCGCATCCTCCCAGTTCCATGCATCTAACTGTACTACGGAAGATGACCCCGCGATCAAACTTCCCTCCGGAACAATATTCGCTAATAGAACTCCATTGGAGCGAAGGGTATTAATCACTTTTGAATCAGCATTGTAAGCAACGATAGAACGAACACTGGGATTCATTTCACCAATTTCTCTTACATCTGAGGAAGCACGAACGGCGGATATCTCTACCAATCCCAAACTACTCACCGGGAGGATCAGACCCGGATAAACCTGTTTGCCTTTGGCATCAACCACGGATGAATTATCCGAAGGCACTGCAATATCAGATCCTACCTGTTCGATCTTACCATTATTTATTTTGATAACGCCGTTTTCTATGACTTTGCCATTTCCCACATGTATAGTGGCATTCTTTATATAAGTAATTCCTTTGCTTTCTTTAGCAGGATAAACGTTCGCCTGTGAATTTACCAGTATCGCATAACAAAGAAATGACAGTATTAAAATTATTTTTCGCATTTCAGTAGTTTTAATCGTTTGAAATTTCATTGTTGTCGATCACCAACAAACCATGACTATGATAGTGATCACTGCAGGTTTGCATCACGTGATAAGTTGGCTGAGCCGGTATAACTGACGCCCCACTTCTTTTTTCTCCATTCATTTTTTTAATGAGACGATTTCTTTCCACATCCACCCATTTCTGCATTTGTTGATCTTTTTCCCTGTCGAAATAAATCGTTCCGTCAACGATCGTGTACAATGACTTTGCATAAATACTTAAGGGATTATCACTCCAAACTACTACATCACCATCTTTGCCAATCTTCAGACTCCCTACCCTGTCATCCACATGCAGCATTTTAGCAGGATTCAGGGTTACCATTTTCAAGGCTTCTTCTTCTGTCACGCCTCCGTACTTTACAATCTTGGCCGCTTCCTGGTTTAAACGTCTCGCCATTTCCGCATCATCCGAATTGATAGCTACATTTAAACCTACTCTTTGCATAATAGCAGCGTTGTAAGGAATCGCATCTTCCACTTCCATCTTATAAGCCCACCAGTCTGAAAAGGTAGAAGCATTGGCGCCATGCTCTTTCATTTTATCGGCCACCTTGTAACCTTCGAGGATATGTGTAAACGTATTGTATTTATATCCCATCCTGTTGGCTATTTCAATAGAACTCATTATTTCACTTTGGACATAAGAATGGCAGGTGATAAATCTTTTTTTCTCTAAAATTTCTACCAATGCATCAAGTTCCAAATCTCTTCGCGGAGCAACAGACACTACTCCTTTTTTATTTTTACTCGCTTCATATTCCTTCCACGCCTTCTGGTAATCCTTCGCTCTTGTAAACGCATCTACCAATACCTGCTCCACCCCCATTCTTGTATCGGGGTAGCGGTTGTTCCCTGATTGAAAGTATGACCGTTTTACATTTTCTCCCAAGGCGAATTTTATCTGCCCATCCCAGTTTTTGAATTTAAGGTCCTCGGCATTTGCGCCCCAACGTAATTTGATCAATTGTGTTTGCCCGCCAATAACATTGGCTGAACCGTGTAAAATATGAGAGGTAGTAACACCGCCACTTAACTGCCGGTAAATATTTATGTCATCAGGATTTAAATTATCGGCGATACGAACTTCTGAAGTTACACTCTGTCCCCCTTCATTAATAGATGCAGCGGCGATATGCGAATGTTCATCAATAATACCCGGGCTGACATGTTTGCCTGTTCCATCAATAACTTTGGCGCCGGCATCGGAAAGATTTTTACCAACGGCTGCTATCTTTCCGTTTTTGATCAGTACATCCGTATTTTGTAAAACTCCTTCTTTTTCATTGGTCCAGACAGTCGCATTTTTAATAAGTATATTTTCCTGTTGCGGAGTTTGTCCTTCTTCCCATCCAAATGGTTCGAAAGGATAAATCACTTTACCGATTACTGGAATATCTTTTTTCTTTGTTGTATCTGTTTTCGGTTCGTTTTGTTTTATCAGCGTAGCCGTCCAGGTAAAATTGGTTCCCGCAGAATCGACACCGGTTCCATTCCATTCCGTTCCATTGCTTACACCACTTAAACGAATGGCAGATGCAGCCAAAGGCTGATCACCTCCGCCACCACCTTTTCCGGTTCTTTGTCCTCCTTCGGGCTGCTGATCTTCAGGCCTTGGTTCTTTTTGCCTGCGGCTCATGGGAGCATAGCTCAGTTTAACCATTCTGCCATCAAAACTGAATTTGCTGTTCATTGTATCTTTTGCATACATCGTGACAGAAGTGCTGCCTTTTACATTCAATGTATAAGTAGCTATCCCCGTGGGAAAGTTTACCGCCAATTTATAAGAACCGCCTTCACTCGCAGCTTCGTCTTTCACTAGGTATTTTGTTCCCTTTATCCAGTTTTGAAAAATAGTTGTTTTCTCGCTGAAAATGGATCCGGAGGTGATCAAAAAATTAGCCCATTTTCCTGCATCAAGACTTCCTACTTCATTGTATATTCCTAATACAGTAGCAGGTGTTTTGGTCAACGCATTAAAAGCCGCCGCTTCTGTTAATCCAAATTGAAAAGCCGAGCGAAGATTACTAAGAAAAGATTTTATATCCCGGAGATCAGATGTCGTTAAACAAAAAGGGATACCTGCTTTTTCAAACGCCCCGGCGTTGGTCGGCGCCATTTCCCAGTGCTTCATATCAGATAGTGAAACAAATCTTGCATCATTGGGATCTTCCACATCCTGCGCTTGTGGATAGTTGAGCGGCACAATAAATGTCGCATTGGTAGCTTTCATTTCTTTGATGCGCTGGTATTCATTACCTCCTGCTTTAATGATGTACTGCACACCAAATTCATCACCAATCCTGTCAGCCCTCAGGTCATTCCATTTATCATTGGCATCGAATACTTGAGGGAGACTCTGTATCTCGTTCCAGGCCTTGAGGCTGATATTGAAGCCTTCTGAAGCCGGTTTATTTTTATACCACGCCGCATCCAGGTAAGACTGACGTAATAAAGCGATAGAGCCCATCATAGAACTAGGATAGCTTTGTGTAGAGCTACCTTTTTGAAAAGAATAATGAGCAGACGCCCTGTCCTTAATGATCACCAGGTTCTCCTTTTCATTGGCCAATGTAACAATAGCACCGGTGCCTCTCGCAATACCGTCCCTTACATGAGAAAGTACTGTGCCGAAACCCGCATCACGTAAAGGCTTTGCCTTGCTATCATCCACGGCAAAAACTTTATAGGCTTCCGCATCGCTTTTAATAGCCTGGTTCCAGCCATAAGGTCCTTTAACAGCTGTGGTTAACTGAGGCTGCTGGCCGGGGGTAAATCCTCCACCTGTTCTCTGCGGGGCAGAAGTGCCATAGTCCGCATAGATATCTATAAAAGAAGGGTAAATGAATTTGCCTTTACAATCAATTTCCACGGCACCGGCTGGAACTTTAATAGCAGTACCAACAGCGACAATTTTTCCATCTTTAATTACAAGTGTAGCATTCGTTAAAATGGTGGTTGCATCTTTTACAATGCTGGCATTCGTAAAAGCATAGTAGTTATGTCTTGGATCGGCGACACCGTTTTCAGGAAAAGTTGACTGGGCCTGTACATGGGTTGCCAATAAAAAAATAACCACTGCAAAATTTAATCCGCAGAGGAGTTTGGGTTTTCTCATTACAGTAAATTTTTTAATTAGATGATCTTTCTCTGCGATACTTGCGAAAAAAGAATTTCGAATTTAAAGGAATAATAGCAAAGAAGAACCGGTAATGTATAAAAGGTCGAAAAGGACGTTTCATTATACATTTACAAGAAACCAATTCAGGCAAAGTTTGGCTACCTTTGACCTCCTTAAACGAAATTTATGGCTCTTGCCAAATCTTTACAGAAAATCCCTGATTTTGCGTTATCTCCCCGCATTGACCAGGTAGGTGTAGAAGAAAGAGCAGCCCGTTTTACCACCCGTAGCATAAAAAAAGAAACCAAGATGAACGGGTTGAAATTGGTGCTGAATATGATTGATCTCACAACTCTCGAGGGGAAAGATACCGATGGTAAAGTGAAACAACTTTGTTATAAAGCCATGCATCCGCATGATATCGTACCCGGTTTGCCAACAGTGGCCGCTATATGTGTTTATCCATCGATGGTGAAAGTGGCTAAAAAAGCGTTGGGTGATTCTGGTGTGAAAGTAGCTTCAGTAGCTACGGCCTTTCCCAGCGGGCAGGCACCCAAAGATGTAAAGATCCGTGACACAAAATATGCGGTGAATGAAGGCGCTGATGAAGTGGATATGGTAATCAGCCGTGGTAAGTTTCATGCCGGTGAATACAATTTTGTATTTGATGAAATAGCAGCTATCAAAGAAGCCTGCGGTGAAGCAAGATTGAAAGTGATATTGGAAACAGGTGAACTCGGAACATTTGATAAAGTCAGACGGGCCAGTGATATCGCGATGCATGCCGGAGCTGACTTTATTAAAACATCTACCGGGAAAATACAACCAGCGGCTACCATGCCAGTAACATTGGTGATGCTGGAAGCGATCCGTGATTTTTATTACAAGACAGGAAAGATGATCGGAATGAAACCTGCTGGTGGTATTTCGAAATCAAAACTGGCTTTGCACTATTTAGTAATGGTAAAAGAAGTGTTAGGTGAAGACTGGCTAAACAATCAATGGTTTCGGTTTGGCGCCAGCAGTTTGGCGAATGATGTGCTGATGCAGATTGTGAAAGAGCAGACGGGGGTTTATCAGAGTGCGAATTATTTTAGTGTGGATTAAGGCCCCATCCCGACCTTCCTCCTTAGGGAAGGCCATCTAAGCACGGCCCTTGCTTTTCGGAGATACTGATATTTATCGGGCTCTTCGAAAATGTTGAGTAGAGATATGTAGCTGATGTGGTAGTGCTATAGTCGATTAAAGATATACTGCACCGCTCCCTCTCTTTTGGAGAGGGTGAAGGAGGGTGAGGCCAATAAGCGAACAGAACGATGAAGTCCCGATAGCTATCGGGAGCGACGCAACGGAAGTTCATCCGTGTTAATGTCGCTGGCAACATAAATAAAGAAATTATATGGCGAAAGCAATTGCAAAAAAGAAAAGTAACACGATCAAATTAAAATTTGATACAACCTGGAGCTATGCGCCTGCCCCTGAGAGTAAAAGTGCTGCCAGTATCAACAAACAATACGACCTGTTCATCAATGGTGAATGGCAAAAACCATCCGGCAAAAAATATTTTGATAGCATCAATCCTGCGAATGAAGAAAAGCTGAGCGAAGTGGCGGACGCTAATGCTGCTGATGTAGATAAAGCGGTGGTTGCTGCAAGAAATGCCTACGACATAGTATGGAAGAAAATGCCGGCGAAAGAAAGAGCCAAATATATTTTCCGCATTGCCAGGATGATACAGGAAAAAGCAAGGGAGCTGGCGATCATCGAAACATTGGATGGCGGCAAACCTATTCGTGAAAGCCGTGACTTTGATGTACCCACCGCGGCCAATCATTTTTTTTATTATGCGGGTTGGGCTGATAAATTAGAATATGCATTTCCTAATCGCCGCACCGAATCATTGGGAGTAGCTGGACAGATCATTCCCTGGAATTTTCCTCTATTAATGGCGGCATGGAAAATAGCACCTGCATTAGCCACCGGTAACACCGTTGTATTAAAACCTGCTGAAACAACTTCACTGACGGCTCTGAAACTGGCTGAAATAATACAGGAATCGGACTTGCCACCGGGAGTGGTAAATATTATAACAGGCGCCGGACTTACAGGTGCAGCCATTGTCAATCATCCCGGCATTAATAAAATTGCTTTTACTGGGTCTACAGATGTTGGAAAAATTATTCAACGTTCTATCGCCGGCACTAATAAAAAAATAACATTAGAACTGGGAGGCAAGGCTGCTAATATCATTTTTGAAGATGCGCCTATTGACCAGGCGGTAGAAGGGGTGATCAACGGAATTTATTTCAACCAGGGACATGTTTGTTGCGCCGGTTCGAGGTTGTATGTGCAGGAATCTGTCGCCAAAGAAGTGATCCGTAAATTAAAAGATCGGATTGAAACGCTGATCGTAGGAGATCCGTTGGATAAGAATACGGATATAGGCGCTATCAATTCCAAACAACAATTACAAACCATTCAGAAATATATTAGCATTGGGAAAAAAGAAGGAGCTGAAATGTATGAAAGCAGTTGCCCGCTTCCGGGTAAAGGCTTTTGGTGCCGACCTACTTTATTTACCAACGTGGCCCAAAGTAATCGTATAGCACAGGAAGAAATTTTCGGACCGGTGTTATCTATTCTTACTTTCAGAACCGATGATGAAGTAATTGAAAAAGCGAATAATTCGCCCTATGGGCTGAGTGCCGGTGTATGGACCGATAAAGGCTCTAAAATATTTAATTTGACAAAGAGAATGAGAGCCGGTGTGATCTGGGCGAATACATTTAATAAATTCGATCCGACATCTCCATTTGGAGGATATAAAGAAAGTGGGTTTGGAAGAGAGGGGGGATTGCATGGATTATCGGCGTATGTAAATCTTATAAATTAATAAGTAACTGGCGAACTGTTTAAGAACACGGCACCAGTTGAGATAATTCGTGTGTATTCGTGTAATTCGTGGCAAAAAAAATATTTATGGCAAAGACTTTAATAAAAAACTCATCACTAAGCATCAGTGAAAATGGATTGGAAAAGAAAACTTCGTCTAAACGACTTGAGGTGTTGAAGACATATAAAATTTATATCGGTGGACAATTTCCCCGGACAGAATCCGGACGTTACTATATTCTGACTAATGCAGCAGGAAAAAAATTAGCCAGTGTTTGCCTTAGCTCAAGAAAAGATTTTCGTAATGCTGTAGTGGCGGCTCGGGGAGCTGCCGGTGGATGGAGTGGTCGTGCTGCCTTCAACCGCGGACAGATACTTTACCGGATGGCCGAAATGCTGGAGGGAAGAAAAGCGCAGTTTATCGACGAATTAGTTCAACAGGATGCTACAAAAGCAAAAGCTGAAAAAGAAGTCAATATGGCTATCGACCGGTTGATATACTATGCAGGCTGGTGCGATAAGTTTCAGCAGATCTTCAGTTCCGTAAATCCGGTAGCCAGTTCGCATTTTAATTTTTCAGTCCCGGAACCAACAGGTGTAGTGTCGGTTATTGCTCCGCAAAATGATTCGCTATTAGGGCTTATTTCGGTGATAGCTCCCGTTATTGCCGGTGGAAATACCTGTGTTGTTTTGGCTTCCGAAACAAAGCCGCTTTGCCCGGTAACTTTTGCCGAGGTGTTGAATACATCTGATCTGCCCGGAGGCGTTGTCAATATTTTAACAGGGAAACCCGGCGAGTTAGCCTCCTGGTTTGTGGATCATATGGATGTAAATGCAACCATTTACTGCGAAAAAGATTCTTTGGTACAGAAAATGATGCGGGAAAAATCGGCGCTGAATTTAAAACGTATTGTTTTCTATGATAAAGTAAACTGGTACAGTGAAGAAGGACAATCTCCGTACTTTATCATGGACACCCAGGAAATAAAAACCACCTGGCACCCAGTAGAGAATATTGCAGGAGCGGGAGGGGGTTATTAGGTTTATAGTTTTGGTAAGATATTTGAATATAAAGTATATATGAAAAAAATAGTTTTTTTTGCTGCGGTTCTTATTTCTTTTAATGCATTTGCGCAGGATACAACGGCTGTTGTTAACAATACCGTTCTTGTTCATAAAGATCCTCGCCTGGATTTGCTGGTAACCAGGCAAGCACAGATCAATGAAGAAACCAGTCGTGATTCCCGGAAAACTACCAAAGGTTTTCGCCTGATGATCATCAGCACCAATAACCGCGATGAAGCTATTTCAGCTAAAACAAAAGTGTATACTTATTTCCCTGAACTGAAAGCCTATCTCTGGCACCAATCACCCTACTATAAAGTAAAAGCCGGAAACTTTAAGGATCGTAAAGAAGCGGAGGCCTACCAGAAGAAATTGAACGTTTATTTTGCTAATGGTGTATTTATCATGAACGATATAGTGGAAGTAAAACCAGACAAGACCCGCGAAGAGGACATGTAATTTCGGGAAACTATTAATATTATTCAATCCATTCAGCAATAGCGGAATGGATTTTTTATTTTTGTCAAATGATAGAAAAAATCAAGGCCCTGGCCAAACAATATGCGCCGGCTCTAATTGAAGTAAGACATTATCTTCACGCACATCCTGAATTAAGCTACCAGGAGTTTGAAACATCCAAATTCATTCAGCAACAATTGAAGAAGCTGGAAATCCCGTTTGAAATAAAAGCTACTACTGGTGTAGTGGGTATGATCAAAGGGAAAAACCCGGAAAAAAGAGTGGTCGCCTTAAGGGCGGACATAGATGCATTACCCATCAAAGAAGAAAATAATGTACCCTACAAATCGCAAAACGATGGCGTAATGCACGCCTGCGGACACGATGTACATACCACCTGCTTACTGGGAGCCGCCAAAATTTTGAATGACCTAAAAGCGGAATGGGAAGGAACTGTAAAACTCATTTTTCAACCTGGCGAAGAAAAAAATCCCGGTGGCGCCAGCCTGCTGATCAAAGAAGGGGTTCTCGAAAATCCTAAGCCCGCTTCGATTTTTGGATTGCATGTTCATCCAGGGTTAGCGATTGGTAAAATGAGTTTTCGCAGTGGTAAAGTGATGGCGAGTGCCGATGAATTGTATATTACTATCAAAGGCAAAGGCGGTCATGCGGCGGCACCTCACTTATGCATAGATCCAATCCTGATCGCTTCACATCTTATCGTGAGTTTGCAACAAATTGTCAGCCGTAATAATAATCCGCATAATCCGACCGTACTTTCTATTACAGCCATAGAAGGAGGATCAACTACCAATGTTATTCCTAACCAAGTAAAACTAAAAGGCACTTTTCGTGCGATGGATGAAGAGTGGCGTTTTAAAGCTCATGGATTGATCCGAAAAATGGCAACGGGTCTTGTGCATAGTATGGGCGGAGAAATTGATCTGCTGATAGATGTGGGCTATCCTTCGGTTTACAACAACGAAGCATTGAATGATTCAACAAGGAAAAAGGCAGAAGAATTTATCGGCAAAACAAACGTCGAAGAAACAGAACCAAGGATGGGCGCCGAGGATTTTGGTTATTACACGCAACTAATTCCTGGTTGTTTTTACCGGCTGGGTGTAATGAATAAAGAAAAAGGGATTATCTCCGGTGTTCATACTCCCACGTTCAATATCGATGAATCAGCTATTGAAATTGGAATGGGCATGATGGCCTGGCTGGGAAGTTCTATTGATCATTGAAATTACATCCGGGACAATCTTTTCAAAAAATCATCTTTGCGGCGGGTGGAAACTTCTATTTGAGAATTATCAATCATAGTAACGGAGCCGCCTTTTCCTTTATTATAGCTTTTCACATAGGCCAGGTTGACCAAATGCGAATTGTGAATGCGAAAAAAATTGTACTCCTCCAGCATCTCTTCAAACTCTTTCAACGTTCTTGCCACCACCAATTTTTGTTTATCCTTTATAAAAATAGTGGTATAATTAATATCGCTTTGGCAACGGATAATATCAATAATGGGTAATAGTTCAAATCCATTGAGTGTAGGCACCATTATTTTTTTAGGAGGTGTATATTGCTTCAATTGATCAATATTCTCCAGCAGGCTCTCCACTTTACGGGAAAAATCATTTGGCAGGTTTTTGGATGAAAGCTTTGATACGGCCTGTACAAGATCTCCGGGGTCAATGGGTTTCAGGAGGTAATCCACTGCGCTGAACCTGAACGCCTGCACAGCATACTTCTCATAGGCCGTAGTAAAAATAATTTCAAATTTTTTTTCAGGTAAAAGATGGAGCAGGTCAAAGCCTGTTTTATCATGTATTTGCACATCAAGAAACAGTAATTGCGGTTGCATTAACTTAATACCGTTTAAACCATCCTCCACCGTCGAATAATGGCCTGCAACACGGACGGTTTGCTCGCAGTACTGAGCCAGCAGGCGGGACAACCTGTCAATACAATGCTGTTCGTCATCAATAATTATCGCTTTTATCATAAAACAATTCTAGAAACTTAACTCTAATGGCAATTTCACTTCCACCCTTGTACCCGGTTGAAGATCTGAAAGTTTCACCTCGGCATTTGAGTTCTTCACTTTGTTTAGCACTGTAATCCGGTCGCAGGTGATCTTCATACCCAATGATTTTTTTTCTTCAGCACCTGCCAGGGACGTCTCCTTCCTGCCTACTCCATCGTCTTCTACTATACAATTGATCATATCATCCTCCTTTTTTATGTGGATAGTAATTTTTCCCATTCCTTCTTTTTTTGCGATTCCGTGCCAGATACTGTTCTCAACAAATGGCTGCAGGATCAGCGGAGGCACCAGCGTATTATCTTTATCAATTGCTTCATCCACTTTTATTTCATAAGAGAATTTACTATTCATACGCAGTGATTCCAGTTGCATATATAATTCCAGCGCTTTTAAATCTTGTGACAGCGATACTTCTTTTTGCTCAGAATTTTCCAATATCAATCGCATCAGCTTCGAAAACTTGGTTAAATATTCATCGGCCAGGTTTGTGTTGTTTTTTGCGATATAATCGCTGATAGAATTAAGTGAATTGAAAATAAAATGCGGGTTCATTTGTGAACGGAGGGCCTTCATTTCCGTATCCCTTATTTCGGCGTTTAGTTCAGCTTCCTTCTGCCCCGTTACCGCATCTCTTTTTCTTTTATAGAAAAGAAAAGATATAATACCCCCAAGTAGTAAAATAGCCGAGCTTGCAATAATCGCGTTTCTTACGATACGTTGACGGTTTATTTTCGCATCGTTTTCCGCTTTCAGCAAAACTTCCTTTTTGTCGGCCTGGTATTGTATTTCCTTTCGGGTGATTTCCTGCTTTTTTTCATTTCCCGTCGCGCTATCCCTTAACAGGATGTAATTTTTATAGGCTTCCAGCGCCTGGCTCGTTTTGTGTTGCTTTTCATAGTTTGTATACAATGCATCCCATGATTCTGATTGCCATTGTACGCTATTCAGTTCTTTGGAAATGACCAGCGAAAGTTTATTATATTTTTCAGCTTTATCAAAATTCCCCAGATAAAAGTGCGCCCATCCCAAATTGTTTAACGCCGGTGCTTTTACATACAGGTTGCCTGATTCATCAGCCAACTGAACGCTTTCCTCTGAATACTTAACCGCCTCGGAGTACTTTCCCGTCTCTTTATAAGCTGAACCCAACGTACAAAGTATATTACAGATAAGTCGTTTATTATTTATTTCTCTGGCCCTTGACAGGCCGGCTGTATAGTAATATAATGCCGAATCATATCTCCCGGTAATCTGGTAATTCGTTCCGATATTCCCCAATGCCATTGTTTCCGATTCTTTGTTTTTCAACTCGATCGCTACCGCAAGTAGCTTTTTATAGTTCGCCAGTTCTTTATCATACTGTTTTAGCTCGCCGTATATAATGCCGATATTATTTAATACAATCGCCTCAAATAGTTTACTTTCTTTGGGATCATTTGTGAGGGCCTTCTGGAAATACTCAAGGGCTACCGTATAGTTTGAACGAACGATCTCCACCCCTCCTTTACACCTGTAAGAAAGAGCTATACCTTTTTTCCACGGTATTTTCTCTGATAACTGTAAAGCCTCATCGGCATATTTCATGGCTTCATCCGGGGTTGAAGTAAACGTGCTGTTCGTAAGTTTTATTAATAACCATACCCGGTTCGTATCCGCTGCAGTCTGTGTTTGCAAAGCTTTTTTGAGCGAGTCAACCGGCCCGGTATTTGACTGGGCAATACCGCTTACGCTGATAAAAAGAAAAACGTTCAATACAAATAATCTCATAAGAAAGCGATTGTAGCGGTGTAATATAAAAAGTCTCCGGCAAACGGCTGGAATAATTCGCGAAAAATAAACAGACCCCCGCAAATAATAAATACAGCTTGCAGTAAGTAAAATCATAAGCTACTTTCAACCCGTATTAACTACAGGTATCATCAAAAGACTAAAATCGTTTATAGATGAATTACAAAGATGAAAGAGCCACTATGCCGGTTATATTCAGGCCAACCCGAACCTGGTCATGGGATAAAATTTATCAAAATAGAAAATCTCAACTTAAGTTAATGCAGTCTGCGGAAAAAAGTGTTATATTGGAGTACAAAACCAGGAATACTGCAACGGAACGGTCATACAATGTTTCCCTGAACTGTATAAAAACCAACCTGGTGTCTTCTTCCGATATCAATTCATCGCAGGTCGCGAAAAGCCCCATAAGCGTCAATGTCAGTGCACTAAGACGCCCTATATTGTCCACTATGATTTACTTACAAGCAAGTGAGCTTTGAAAGTGTGATACTGGATATAAATGCGTATTCAGACATTCCGGCACCCACGGGACAAACATTACCGTTAAATATTTTCCCCTGTAAAAGACCAAAGACAGCCCTGCTGAAATACAATATCGCGGAACTTGATAAAAACGGAAACCTGCTTTTAAAGCTATTCAGGGCTATATTAGATTTTAGAAATACAGACAATATCCTGGCGATGCAAAAAATTCAAAGGGAAGCAAGGAGACCGCCTGTCCTTTTTTTTGATTGCCGCTTTATGTCTGAATTATTATTTCTTTTTAAACTAAAAAATTATGAACCGCCGGTTTTGTATCATCACTACAATTTTCAGCCAACTGCTGTTACTAACTATAAATTTATCCTCACAGGTGACTAAGAAAGAAAGTGTTAATTCCTGTAACTATTTTCCTATAATGAACGGGATGAAATTTACGTACCTGCGAAATGATATGGGTGGTGAGCATAGCATCGTTGAATCATATACCATCGTAAAAGATAAAACCCTGAAAAGCGGCAAACTGATAAAAGGGTACAAGATCAACACTACCATTGCGAACAGGAACAATACTATTATCTACTACTATTGTGAAGACGGTTCTGTAAAAATGTATTCCGAAATGCCAGCTTATAATACCCACATAAAGGAATATGTCGAAGATTATTCAGTTTTTCCGTCTGATTATAATAAACCGGAGTATAAGAAAACCCCGGTTTGGGAAACAGAAAAATACGGAAGTGGTAAATACCTCAGTTTCACCGAGCTTAAAGATGGTGGTGTTGGTACCGGATGGACCGACAGGCAGGTTGTAAATAATAACCCTGTAACTATTACCAGCGAAATCATAGAGACAGGTTTGTCGCTAACTGTCCGTGGAAAAACGTATTCACCCGTGATGCATGTTGAAAGGACGGTAACAATTAATTATCTGGGAGAAGACATGGAGTTAAACACACAGGATATTTACTATGCAAAAGGAGTTGGGAAAATTAAAGTAGTTGAAAAAGGAAATGATTTGCTTATGGGTAACAGCTTTACAACCACCCAGGAACTTGTTTCGCACAATTTACCCGCACAGGTAAACAAGCCGGAGGAAATCAAAAAAGACAATGCAACGAAAACTTCTATAACAGGAAAATCAGATCAAAGTTTAGCAGGCACATGGAAAAATTTCAGAAGTGATCGCATGGGCGGTACGACTCTTATTTATAAGCTTAACCAGGATGGCACCTATGAATATTATTTTGGTGCACCAACGCCGCCGAATATTTTAGAAAAAGGATCATGGAAAACCAACAAAGACACTTTAGTACTTTCTGTGGAAAATTCTTCAGGTAATGCTTCTTTCAAAAAATATCCCATACAAAAAATAAATAATGCTTACTCCGGCCATCCTTCTATTGTTTTTACCTGGAATAACTCACAAACAAAAGAATTTGAAACCATGGATGATAAAACTCCCTGGAAAGAGATGCCGGCATATGGAACTAAAATGGAGCCTCAAATAAATGAAAACATAATTCTGAAAGGCAATATCGATCCGGAGATCGAGGGACAATGGTATACTGTAAATGTTCATTCATTCAGGATAACCCGGCCAGATGAATATTATAAGTTTAATAAAGATGGAACCGGAGAAATAAAACAGAGATCTTTTCCTATAAAAAAATTTGAGTGGCGGGTTAATAACGAGCAATTGTGCATACTCACTGATTGCGGGATTGGGGATAAATGCATGAACAGATATTCCTTAGGGAAAAAAAATCTCCCTACAGGGAAGCCTGCAATTGAATTCGACGGTTTTCTATATATCCGTCAATAGTTAAACAAAACAAAGACCTAAAGTATCAAGTAAAATAAAATAATATGTCCAAATACACCACCTCTTTATTTGTATTATTCTTGTTTGCATGCCAGTTAATGGCTCACCTTTCTATGGCACAAACGGAAAAAAAATCCCTGAAAGAAAGCTTCGCCGATCTGAAAAAATCATTTCACCCGGACAAATCTTTTATTCTTCCCGTTGCCGACAGCAGCAATGAAGACCTACAGGCTTTTGTTTTTGCAGTCAAAGAAACAAAAGGTGTGACCGGAGCCCACCTGAAAATGGCGGATCAAAAGGCAATCGTAACGGTGAATACAAAGGAAAGCATGGTAACAGTCTGGAAGAACCTGCCAAAGGAAATACGTACCCGCTATACCGTCAGCGAACGGACACCGGATGGATTTATACTGACCGATAGCTATCAAACCGGAGATCAAACGCCACCTGCAACTGCTGCTTCAGCAAAAAATGCGTCAGCAAAGTCTGAGCAAAAGCAAAATACAAAAAGCGTCTATCAGCAAGCCGAAGAGGATGCGGCAAAAGATTATAAAAACCCGGACACCGCCAAAACTAAAAGCATCTGGGATCAACAAAAAGATTATGCTGAAAAAATGAGGCAACGGGATAAAGACATGGCAAATGAGGTGTATGGAAAAAACTATAATCTTCCTTACAGCAATCCGGAGGGATATTCAACAACGCCACCTGCTGAAAAGGGCGAATGGTATATTGAATATACAGTGAATGGCAAAAAGGTAACTATGTACGGGGGGACTGAAAAACTGATTAACAGATCAGCCCGCAGATCGCAAAATCAAATAACATTCAGGATCCTGGTGCCAAAGCCCTACAATGAAATTGATATGACATTTACCGATCCCGCCAATTTTCCCGATATCAGGAAATTCGAATTTGGAAAAGCTCCCACATTTTCCAAAAGAGTTAAATCCCGTCTTACAGACCCGTCTGTCAGTGAAAATGCTGAAGTGGACTTTCACTTGTCCTTTGCTATCTCAGGGCCTGACATGGCTACTTATCGTTTATCAGGAACAACAGGTACCAAAAGGGACTATGATAATATTGAATCCGGTTATTTTGAAGTTCTTTATTTCGACTCCAGGGGAAATGGAATCCTTGAAGCAAACTTTGCCCTCACGGTGAAAGGAGTCAAACAGTCATTTGGGAACAAGACAAACAACCTTGTTATTACTAATGGCAAAATGAGGCTAAGGCTTGATCACAGTAAATGACACTCATAGCTTAATTGTGTTACTAATTCAGCCCTGCCGTAAAAAACTCCCCAAATGGAAAGCGATAGTAGCTACCGTATTACAATGAAAAACGACCACTATAATCAAACTAAAAAAGATGAAGACACTGCTTAAAATCACTTCAACCACCTTAATAATAATTGTTACAGTGTTAACAGCACAGTCTCAAAGAACTACCAAACCCAGAGATCCGTATGCCAATCCTGCGAATTATGATACCGCAGCTTCAAAAGCTAAAGGAGACGATTATTTAGAATGTAAAATAAACGGTCAACAATTCGGTATGTATAATAACAGTAATAGTTCACTTACTATTAAACGAAGCCCAACTATTGAAGCGCAAGACTATATAGTGAAAGACATTCCTAATAAAAAAGAAGTCTATCTGATATTCAGCAATCCTGCCCTGTGGCCGGATATTAGAAAATTTGATTTTGGCAAACCTGGTTTTAAAACGACAAAAGCGGACAGGTACAGTACCCAGGAAAATATTGATCTCTATTTTGCATTTGGACTAGTCATGAAAGACCCTGCTTTAAACGCCCCCTGCCGGGCAGCCGGTCATATTGGAAGAACGGTCGGTGGTGACAATATCATATCCGGCACTTTTGAAATTCTATACTTTGAACCGGTAAAAGGGGGAATTATAGAAGCAAAATTCAATTTACTATTGAAGGGCGAAAAATCCCGTGAGGGAAAACAACAACCTGATATCAGCATCACTGATGGCAGGTTAAGATTCAGAATGAGAAATTGAAACAACATATAAACCTGTAAAAAATATGAAACAGATAACATGCATCGCCATTATTTCATTCTTGCTTACAGCGGGCACATTGGTTGTATCAGCGCAGAAAAATACGACTGCAAAATCATCAGCCCCGCGAGCTGCGGATACAGCGACACAGATATCCAAGAACAAAATGGAAAAGGTACAAATGGATGCGGATAATTATACCAGGGCGGCTGAAGCAGCGAAAACAAAACTAAAAATTTTATTTCCAACAAAGCCGGGCGATACCGTATATGCGGTAATTCCCAATATCAGTTATGCCGACCCCAACCTTAAAATGTTTAAAGAGCAACTGGATGCTATAAAAAGTACCAAAGGGCTTACTTCAAGTTACAGAGCTGGTAACGCTGTTATAAAAGTCGTTTATAAGGGTGGCAATGCTTCCAAATTATATGATCTGTTAAGCGACCAGGTAAAAGAAATATTTCCTGCGGATGATATAGAAGGAAACAGGATTATCTTAAACTATGCACTAGCCAAACCGGCACCTGAGCCGGCCGCCGGTCAAAATCAATAAAATAAGAGTCTGCCAACTTTAAAAATTATTTAAAATATGAACCATTCTAAATTACTATTGGTCGCTTTTTTCGCGACAGTAAATATAAAGCCTGTTAAAGGGCAATTAAAACCGGGAGATATTGCCCCCAACGCAAAAGTGCTTGATACAGATATAATGAATGAATTTAATAATGGCGCTGCTATTGTACAAAAAGGTAATTCTGAGGCTCTCATTGATATAACCGGAAACTTTATTGTTCCATTTAATAAATACAAGTTTAATTTCTTTGAACGTGGGGCTAAGGGAATTTACAACGGGATATTTTCTCTCGAACTGAGTCGTGAAGCTCTAAATGCGAAGGGAGAATTAATTGCCAAGGGCCTCACCCTGATATCACGCACTCCTAAAGACGGAAGGTACAGGTTTATTACAACCAGAGATGGCTTACTGGCAATTAATTCTGATGATCAAAGATTCCTCGTGAAAGGGACCAATGGAATTATTGGACTGGGAGGTTTTTCTGAAGGACTGGTTGTCTATTGGACCGGAGGCGCCAGCAAAATGAAATTCGGATTCAAAAATTTAAAGGATCAGATCGTTATACAGCCGGCCTATGACAAAGTCGGTTTATTTTCAGATGGCATGGCCGTGGTAGGTTGCAAGAATGAATTTGGTGAAATGAAGTATGGATTTATTAATAAAGAGGGCCAGCTGGTAATTCCCTGCATGTATACTAACATCCCATCCGATTTTTACTGCGGCCGTTCCCTGGTTTATCCAAAAGCCAACACGGGGTTCGAATATGCCTACATTAATAAAAAAGGGGAATTAGCTATCAAGTACACACAGGAGATGTATCAAAAATACGGACAGCTTCATGATGGCTTTTTCAATGGATACAGTTTTAATGACAGATTTGTAATGGATACTTCGGGGAATGTATATTCTTATGAAGCATTCTTCACAAAATTCGGCGTAAAAAATCCGGGAGATAAAAAACTGAAACTACTATATCAAATACCTCGTGAGACATGGACCGAGGGCCAGGTACTGACATATACCAGATTAGACTATAATAACAGGGCTGGCTCAACAACCGGCTTTATTGATGTAACCACCCATAAAGCAATCGAAGGTCCCTTTCTTCAAACACAGCAGTTCTTTTTTGACCCGGTATCAAAACTGGCGTATGCCGAAGCGAATTTAGGCAAGAACAGTTCGGGACAGCAGAATATCCGCAAAGGATACATTAATACGCAAGGCGTATTTGTCATTGTAAGAGGAGAAGATTCCAAGTGGTAACAATTTAAGAGTATCCCATTAATACTGGCAGTGATAATAAAATTGTGGAGGAATCTTGCCCGCGTTTGTTCTCGTTACTAATCTATCTTTTATCCCCTTTCCTTCCTGTATCGCATATCCAGGAAAGCAAGCAAGGTGAAAAATATAAAATAACCTATCGCATTCCATTCATGATTCTGCAGTTTAAAATCAGTTTCACGGATTCCTTCCATCGTTAATACCGGGAAGGCATACGGTACTTTATAAATATGTTCCCAGTGGAACTGGTACAGAATTAGCGCGGTAACCAATAACCCCAAACCGATTCCAATCGGAACAATGAAATTGCGAAATCGCAGGCTTAGCCAATATTGAAAGGAAATGATAGCTAATAACGATATGAATGTTTTAAGATTAATTCTGAATAACTGTGCCCAGTCGATTGACTTACCCAGGAAAGTAAATTTGCTAAAGAAAAAATTAGGGATAATAGCGGATAGTATCATCAAAATGTTGAACACCAGGAACAGGAACAATATCATGATCAATATGGTCAAAAATTTTGAAAAGAAAATATTACCGATCGTTTGCGGAGAAGCGAATACCTGCTTCCACGCATTGTTTTTATATTCTATCTGTGGTATCAGGCTGCAGATGAGTATGACGAACATAGGCAAAAGAAAGGCATTGAACACCTGCCACCCCTGCAAAAAATGGATATCCCAGGTCTGAGAATAGGTTTTTTCAGGCTTCACTATATAAGCCAGGAAAAATATTATCGGAATAACCGCTGCGCCAAGAATACTTAACCAAAAGGATGCGCTTCGCTTTGTTTTAATGATTTCCGCCCTGATGGATATAGTAAGGTTCATTAGTTTTTAGATGTAATGTCAAGAAATAATTGTTCAAGATCCTCCTGCTGTGAATGAAGGGCGTACACATCCATTCCATTTTGTACCAGTAGCTTATTAATGGCCGCTGTTTTCTCTTTGTTTTCAAATGGCAGGACAAGTTTGCCGTTCAAGCTTTTTAATGAAAAAGATTGCAGTATCTGCGCAGCGGTTGTATTATCGTTCGTTTCAATTTCCAGCGTTGTTTGCCTGCTTTTCATTTGTTGCAATTCTGACAAGCTTCCCTGGAAAAGCATTCTTCCTTTGTGAATAATGCCCACATGAGACGCCATCCGTTCCACTTCATTCAGGATATGGCTGGAGACAATCACCGTGGTGTTGTGTTCTTTGTTTAATTTTTTGATAAGCTCTCTTGTTTCGATGATGCCATTCGGGTCCAGTCCATTGGTGGGTTCATCCAATATCAATAGCTCTGGCTGATGCAATAAAGCGATAGCAATCGAAAGCCGTTGCTTCATTCCCAATGAAAACTGCTTCACTTTCTTTTTCCCGGTAAGATCAAGACCGACGATCTTCAATACTTCAATGATCCGGTTTTTATCTACTTTATAAATCAGCCGGTAGATATCGAGGTTTTC
Organism: Chitinophagaceae bacterium; assembly: GCA_040007815.1. Taxonomy (GTDB): domain Bacteria; phylum Bacteroidota; class Bacteroidia; order Chitinophagales; family Chitinophagaceae; genus Terrimonas_B. The sequence goes on along the minus strand of JBDTUH010000002.1, from coordinate 170,019 downwards.
TTTCGCTGTCAGGTGCAGGTACAAAGAAGGCTGTTCGATCAGCGATCCCAATCTTTTCAATATTTCAATCCTGTTAGAAACGAACTCCTTTCCAAATATTTCCAATTTACCGTGTTGATTTCTTAACAGGCCGAGCAGCAAGCGTAGCGTAGTCGTTTTACCGGCGCCGTTTGGTCCGAGGAAACCATATACGCTTCCTTTCGGCACAAAAAGATTTACATCATCGAGTGTTTTAAACCCATTACTGAATGAAAAATTAAGGTTGGTTGTTTGAATAACGGCTGTTTGCATGGAGAAGTTTGAGATTTGAAGTTCGGAGTTCGGAGTTTGAGGATCCGTGATTTCTCAGCAGTTTTCAGACTACAGTCAATCACTTATCCGCCATTTCCATTTCGAATTAATTTTTATTGAGGACAGCCAGTCTTTTTACATATTTCCAACTGGCCTTAACAGCGCAGCTGTCTGATAAGCTGCCTTGTATATCGTCAATAGCGGCTCCTTCTTCGATATTGATCGTAGAAGTTCCATCTGCCTGGATCATCAATTGACCGATATGCACATTCTTACCGAAGGAAACTTCACCGTTGGCTGACTTAAAGGAAAGCCGTTCAATGGCATAAGGAGTTTTGCCCGTTTGATCATTGTCATCTCCCTCCATAGCCCCGACATTCAGCATACCCGTTCCATACACTTCAACCAGCATGTTTTTAGTAACGGAGGCATTCATATCTGAAATAATGGCTTCAGCATTATTAACCACCAACTGTTCCACTGATGGCAGCTTTACTTCCACATACAACTCATTGTCGGCATATACATCCGTATTATCCTTCTGCTCTTTCCTGCGTATATATTGGATAAACAAAGTATCTCCCAGGTTATACACCCTGATGCTATCCTGTGAATTATTGATGTTATAGCTATAGTAAAGAGAATCCGCATACTGTAAATTACATTTCAAAGCTCTTCCCGGGGGGGAAACCAGCTTGACTACTTTATAAGGTTTAAAATTTCCGTTTCGGAAATTAGCTCCTTTTGATTGTTCATTTTTTACCACGGTAAATTGACCATTTCTAATCTTGCTGTTAAATGACAGCAGAATAAAAACCGGAACAAGAAAAATAACGATAAGAAACCCAGTCAATATTTTATTACTTGTGTTCATACAAATTTTTTATTATTTCTTCAATTAGGCGGTGTAACTTTTCTTAAATTTATCGAACCTTGTTTTCAGGTCATCCATTTCAATTCCCAGCATGTGCATAATGCGAAAAACAGCGGGCATTTCTTTCTCGGTAAATTCCTGTTTGCGATAAGCCATCGCATTTTTTAAGCCGTTGGCTGAAATGAAATAACCAATACCACGTTTATCATAAATGATATCCTGCTGTTTCAAAAATTCATAGGTACGGGCCACCGTATTCGGGTTTACTTCCAGCTGTACAGCCAGCTCCCTTACACTGGGTATCTTATCTTCACCCAACCACTCTTTCAGCAATACCTTTTCGCAGACATAGTCCGCTATTTGAAGATAAATCGCCTGACCACTATTATTAAATTGCATGTTGCCAATTTTACTGTTCAATAATTTGATAGTTCAATAACTCTTCCTGGAATAGATATGGGTAATAACCGCCCGCACCTATTTCCTCTTGTTTAAATCTGTTTCTCTTTTAACCTGAACCAGGCCACTACCCAAAAGACAGGCGCCCATATATATTTTACTCCAAAGCTTACGAGGTTGGTTAATACCGGCGATAACTCATACCGTTGATAAGAATTAAAATCTCCCTCATATTTTCTTATGTGATCTCCGTTCCAGGAGAATCCCCCATGAAAAGAACCTTTAAGCAAGGACATAGAATAATAAACGAAAACAAATACCAGGGCGGATCCAACGACTGTTGTTATGACAAAAGAGTAACGGGGAAAATAAACGGAACCCAGCATATAAAATGATTGCACAGCGAAAAAACAATAAAGAAAATAAGGCAAAATGCCAAGGAAACTGCGGTCGCTATCCCATACTGATCGTCTGAAGGTATATACTTGCGGGTCGCCGGCCACTAATGAGTTGACATAGGTAACAGCTAATGATTTCAACAAAAAGAAACAGGCACAATAGACCACGGTAAAAACTACCACATTATAAAAAATCATGCAGATCAGTTTCTCGAGGTGACTGGCAGGAAAGGCGAGCCAGTAAGTACCTTTTTCCTTATTGCCCAACATAGAAAATGCCATACTGGCGAATACGGCACCCGAAATAAAGATTCCAAAAACAAAAATGATATAAAGACTGTCTTCTGAATAACTTTGCGCATCGGCTATTAACCAAAAAAACATGGCAAGGCCCAGCATACCCAGCAATGCCAATGTGGAAAAAAGATATAACCTGGAGTTTTCAAACCATTGCTTGCGGATGAGTTGCAGCAGGCGTGGAAAACTGAATGTCGTTGTCATACTCTGAAGTAGTTTTTATGATTGAGGTTCTTTAAATAATTATTGCAATACGGATCGTATCGCATCTCCGTTTGTAACAATTGCCTTGTATATCGTCGCGGGATCAGCTTTCTCAATTTTATTGTTGGTTGTGACCTCACTGCCCTTCAATGATTGTTTTGAATAACCTGGCTCATTAGCCGGTGTCCAGAAAATAAAAAACAATGTCAGCAATCCTAACAATGCCATTAACAAATACAAGCGGGCATTTTCAGAACCTTGTTTTTCCGTGAATCGCCTGTTTTGTGAAAAATTATATGTGGTGGTCATACCAGTAATTTTTAAAATAAAAGGATAGGTTATAATGGTTAATAGTTTAATCATTGAAACACCGAACGAACCGCATCACCGTTAGTCACAATAGCCTTATATAACATCTCAAGGTCAAGCTTGCCTTCTTCATCTTCTGTATTGGCGGTAATAATAGCGCTGCCCTTCAGTGATTCTTCTTTGTATAGTGCCTGCTTTATTTCAGCACTGTCAAACGATATTTTGAAACTCAGTTTGGAGGTGATGCGATCTACGTTTTCATCAAAAAGAATTCTTCCTTCATCAATAACAGTAATACGATCGATCAGGCTTTCCATATCTTTTACCTGGTGCGTACTGATAATGATACATTTGTTGTCATCTATCGCTCCGGCTATCACTTTACGAAACTGGCTCTTACTCATAATATCCAATCCATTGGTAGGCTCGTCCATTAGTAGCAATGAAGTATTGCAGGAAAGACCAAAGCTGATCAACACTTTTTTCTTTTGTCCATAACTCATTTGCTGCAGCTTGTTATCAGCAGGTATATCAAATTCTTTCAGGTAGGTGTTAAACTGCTGGTGGTCAAACTTTGGATAAAAAGACGCATTGCAGTCTACGAATTTTTCAATCGACACGTTTGGCAGATAAAATTCCTCCGGTACCATAAATAATTCCTGCAGAAAGGCCGGGTTCCGCTGACCGGGGTTATAATTCAGCACTTTTACTTTTCCCTGGTCAGGAAATAACAAGCCGGCGATATTGCGCAGCAGCGTTGATTTACCCGTTCCATTTTTTCCTAACAATCCATAGATATGACCCGGCTGCAGAGAAAGATTCAACCCGGTAAAAACCTTTTTCTTTTTGTAAGCAAAATGGAGATCCTGGATGTCAATCATGTTTTATTGTTTTAGTGTACTATTGTAGTAGTACAGTACAAATGTAAACATCATTTTCATTCCGCCAAATTTTTTATGGAAATAATTCCAAATGATTGAAACAGCTATGATTTTATGCCACCGCCCGGTACTCCATTATCGACTGTTTTTCAGGAATTTAGTTTCAATTACCGGCAAAAAAGGGAACGAAATTTTATTTTGTACCTTGCAGCCCCATTTGAATAAGTATTATGGTCATCCGCTACAATGAGACCTTTATAAATAAAAAATATTAATGAAAAACGAACTTCGGAGACAACAGGCTTTAGATTATCATTCCAAAGGAAGGCCCGGAAAAATAGAAGTCATACCCACTAAAGATGCAAAAACCCAAAGGGACCTCTCCCTGGCTTATTCTCCCGGTGTAGCCGAACCTTGCAAAGAAATAGCAGCTAACAAAGAAGATGTCTATAAATATACGGCCAAGGGAAACCTGGTGGGTGTTATCAGCAATGGAACAGCCGTCCTGGGTCTTGGCGATATAGGCCCGGAAGCCGGCAAACCGGTTATGGAAGGTAAGGGTGTACTGTTCAAAATATTTGCGGATATAGATGTATTCGATATTGAGATTGATGAGAAAGATCCGGAAAAATTTGTTCAGATCGTCAAATCACTGGAGCCCACGTTTGGTGGCATCAACCTGGAAGATATTAAGGCGCCTGAATGTTTCTACATTGAGAAGAAGCTGAAAGAGACGATGGGTATCCCGGTCATGCATGATGACCAGCATGGTACGGCCATCATCAGTGCGGCCGCCTTAATCAATGCGCTGGAAATTCAAAAGAAGAAAATTGATAAAGCAAAATTTATTGTCAATGGCGCGGGCGCTGCCGCTATTTCCTGTATGAAGCTCTACATAGCATTGGGCGCCAGGAAAGAAAACTTTTTGGTTTATGACAGTAAAGGCTTGATTCATGCGGACAGAACTGATCTTGATGAAATAAAACAGGAATTCATCAGTACCAGCAAAGCCAATACGCTGGAGCTGGGGTTGAAAGATGCCGATGTATTTATAGGACTCAGCAAAGGAAATGTATTGACCCAGGATATGGTCAAGTCAATGGCAAAAAATCCTATTGTTTTTGCGATGGCCAATCCTGATCCAGAGATAAGCTATGAAGATGCGACGGAAGCGAGAAAGGATATCATCATGGCGACAGGCAGGAGCGATTATCCTAACCAGGTTAATAATGTACTGGGCTTCCCCTATATTTTTCGCGGAGCACTTGATGTAAGAGCTACCCAAATCAATGAAGCCATGAAAATGGCTGCTGTCAGGGCATTGGCCGAATTAGCCAAGACACCGGTGCCGGATATTGTGAATCTTGCTTATAATGAAAAGACTATCACCTTCGGGCCCAATTATATTATACCAAAACCAGTTGATCCAAGATTACTGGCTACGATATCACCTGCAGTAGCAAAGGCCGCAATGGAAAGTGGTGTAGCACAATATCCCATTACCGATTGGGATACTTATACGACTGAATTGAACAACCGGCTCGGCCTGGACAACCAGGTTATGAGAGCAATCGGCAATAAGGCCCGCCGTGATCCAAAACGAATTGTTTTTGTGGAAGCCGATAATTTAAAAATTCTGAAAGCTGCAGCCGTTGCTTTTGATGAGGGTATTGCCTATCCTATTTTATTGGGCGATGAAACAAAGATCAAAGACATAGCCCTGGCAAATAATATAGATATTGAAGGGCTTCCCATTTTAGATCCCCGCGGCGATAGTAATGAGGAAAAGAGAAATCAATACGCCGAAATTTTCTTCCGGAAAAGAAACAGAAAAGGTTTCAATGCTTATGAATCTAAAAAAATGATGAGAGATCGTAATCATTTTGGCTGCATGATGGTGGAATGCGGTGACGCCGATGCAATGATCTCAGGATTGACGAAAAATTATCCTGACACGATCCGCCCCGCTTTACATATCATCGGTACGGAAGAAGGCGTCAATAAGATTGCCGGTATGTACATGATGCTGACAAAAAAAGGGCCTTTGTTTATGGCAGATACAACCGTCAACTTTAATCCTACAGCCGAAGAGCTGGCGGAAATAACTTTATTGGCAGCCAAAGAAGTTCGTCATTTCAATATTATTCCCCGTGTAGCCATGCTTAGCTATTCTAATTTTGGAAGCAGTGATTCACCGGAAGCAAGGCTGGTGGCGGAAGCTACCAGGCTGGTAAAGAAAAAAATGCCTTCCCTGATCGTGGATGGTGAAATGCAGGCCAACGTAGCGTTCAACAAAGAAATACTGAAAGAAAATTATCCTTTCTCGGAGCTGGTCGATAAAGACATCAACACACTTATATTTCCTAACCTGGCGGCTGGCAACGTTGCCTACAATCTGCTCAAGGAACTTGGCGGAGCTGATGCAGTTGGGCCTATATTACTCGGCTTAAAAAAACCGGTACATGTATTACAACTGGGAAGTTCTGTACACAGCATCATTAATATGGCATTAATTGCCGTGGTAGATGCACAGGGTAAAGACAAAAATTCTTCCACGGAAGAAATAGTAAACAGGTCTCCCTGGTGGAAGCGCTTTAATAAAATAAATAAAGATATGTAGGAAGGTTGACAGGTTTATGCGTTTAAAAGGATCCCGGCATTTGGTGATTCTTTTTAAACCTGTCAACCATTAACTTTTAAACTTATTTCATCGTATTTTACAGCCTAATTATCCCTATGCGTATCATTAAAGATATCGGTCGCTTCTTATTGATGCTAAAAGGTATGTTTTCCAAACCCGAAAATGGGAAAATGTATTGGAAAGAATTCATGCATCAGTGCAATGATATCGGCATTGGTTCCCTGGGTATCGTAACCATCATTTCTGTTTTTATCGGCGCTGTATCTACTTTGCAAACTGCCTATCAGCTTGTATCGCCGTTGCTTCCCAATACCATCATAGCGCAAATAGTAAGAGATACTGTTATATTGGAATTTGCGCCTACACTGACCTGTATTGTATTGGCCGGTGTAGTAGGTAGTAAGATCGCCAGTGAATTGGGTAATATGCGGGTAAGTGAGCAAATCGACGCCCTTGAAATTATGGGCATCAATACAAGATCATACCTGGTCATGCCCAAAATATTAGCCGGCTTGCTGATGATTCCGCTGTTGATCGCCATTGCGATGGCCCTGGGAATCTGGGGTGGGAGACTGGCCGGCAGCCTGACCGGCATTGTTCCAAATGAAGCATTTGATAAAGGGTTGCACGAGTCTTTCATACCTTATAATGTTTTCTTCGCCTTGGCGAAATCTTACACTTTCGCCTTTATCATTTGCAGTATTTCTTCTTTTTATGGTTATTATGTAGAGGGCGGCGCCCTGGAAATAGGAAAGGCCAGCACAAAGGCGGTAGTAGTGAGTTGTATTATGCTTTTGTTTGCTGATTATGTATTGTCGGCGTTGTTGCTGTAAAACCTCTGTCCCCTAAAGGGGAACTTAGGTTGAATAGTCGTTATTTATTTTATAGTTCTTTATAGTTGTTAGTTGAATGATCGTGTTACTGCTTCAATTTTTCGTGGCATCTTCATTGTAAGTTTATCGTGAGCTTTCCGAAGGACGCTCTTCAACTTCCTATTCTTTGTTTAACAGTTAAAAACAATAGTTCGCTTGCTGCTCTTTGGGCTGTGAGTGGATAGCCTTCCGCAGCGGCGGAGAGGTTGGAGGGGCTCTTATGATAGAAGTAAAAAATATAAAGAAAAGTTTTGGTGATAAAATCGTTATTAACGACGTAAGCGCTACCATGAAAGATGGTCAGTGCAATTTGATCATTGGTTCCAGTGGTAGTGGTAAAACAGTACTGATGAAATGTATGGTGGGTTTATTTGCCCCCGACCATGGCGAAGTTTTATACAGTGGTAAAGATTTCACCAACATGAACAGCGAAGAAAAAACAGAGATCAGGAAAGAGATCGGTATGCTGTTCCAGGGTTCCGCTTTGTTTGACAGCCAGACCGTACAACAAAATGTAATGTTCCCGCTGGATATGTTCACTAAAGATTCTTACGGTATTAAGCTTAAACGGGTAAACGAAGTATTGGCCAGGGTCAACCTGGTGGACGCCAATAAAAAATTCCCGTCCGAAGTAAGCGGTGGTATGAAAAAAAGGGTGGCATTAGCGAGAGCTATTGTATTAAATCCCAAATATCTTTTTTGCGATGAACCCAATTCCGGTCTTGACCCCCAGACTTCATTGGTAATTGACAAACTGATACAGGAAATAACACTGGAATATAATATAACAACCGTCATCAATACCCACGATATGAATAGTGTGATGGAGATCGGCAATTATATTTTATACATGTACAAAGGCGAAAAGGAATGGGAAGGCACAAATAAGGAAATCATTTTTAGTAAAAATCAACGGCTCAACGAATTTATCTTCGCCTCCGATTTTTTACGCGATGCCAAAGAAATGCGGATGCTGGAAGAAACCGGCAAGATCCCCGAAAACAGGAATATGGATGACATGATGAAGTAATTAGCTAATTTGAAAATATGCTGATTTGCTAATGATAATTGCCTGCACCAGTCATTTCAAAAAAAAATATTAGCCTATCAGCAAATTGGCACATTAGCACATTAACCCTTACTTTTGCCCAACTTTAAGAGTATAATTATGAGTATTCTCGTCAATAAAAATTCCAAAATTTTAGTTCAGGGGTTCACCGGTACGGAAGGTACTTTTCATGCTACGCAGATGATCGAATATGGCACTGACCTCGTTGGCGGTGTTACCCCGGGTAAGGGCGGCAGTACCCACCTGGACCGGCCTGTATTCAATACAGTAGCCGACTGTGTAAAAAAAACCGGTGCTGATGTAAGCATCATTTTTGTTCCCCCGGCTTTTGCGGCTGATGCTATCATGGAAGCAGCCGATGCCGGTATCAAACTGGTAGTCTGTATCACGGAAGGCATTCCCGTGCAGGATATGGTAAAAGTGAAAAATTATTTGCTGGGAAAGAACACAAGATTAATAGGTCCCAATTGTCCCGGCATCATCACAGCCGATGAATGTAAAGTAGGTATCATGCCCGGTTTCGTTTTCAAAAAAGGCCGGATTGGCATTGTTTCAAAATCCGGTACACTTACGTATGAAGCAGCCGACCAGGTAGCCAAAGCAGGGTTGGGAATTTCCACCGCTATCGGCATTGGCGGCGATCCTATTATCGGCACTCCTACCAAGGAAGCGGTTGAATTATTCATGAATGATCCCGAAACTGATGCCATCGTTATGATCGGTGAAATCGGTGGCGGTATGGAAGCGGAAGCAGCCAATTGGATCAAAGCAGGCGGTAATAAAAAACCGGTAGTAGGTTTTATCGCTGGGCAGACAGCACCGCCCGGTCGCCGGATGGGACATGCCGGAGCTATTGTAGGCGGAGCCGATGATACAGCGGCGGCAAAAATGAAGATCATGGCTGAATGTGGTATCCATGTGGTAAGCAGCCCCGCTGATATTGGTAAGAAGATGGCGGAAGTAATGAAGAAATGACCCCTGTCTCCGCCGCGGCGGATAACTTAGTTCGTAAGTCTATTTATTTCTTCAGCTTGATTTAGCATAGTAAGGCATTGTTACTGATTTCAAAAAGATACTTTTCTTGAATAAATAAAAAGCATCCTCAATTACTGAAGATGCTTTTTTATTTCAGACTTTTCATAATACCCCTTTAGGGGATAGGGGCTTACTTCTCACAACTTCTTATATACCTTTCCAGTTCTGTCTTACTGCTGTTGAAACTGAACACATCATACAACCGGCTATAGTTTTTCTTATCTACCGTGTTGGTATAAGCTTCTTTGGCAATCTCTAACTTATTGTTTTCAAAACTAAACAACAGCAGTACCTGCTCCACCTGTGCGGTCGTCAAACTATTTGATTTAACAATCTGTGAAGCTGATTTAAGTTTATTACTTTCCAGCCATTCCTTATCAATAGCCTGCAATGTATTTTTAAATTCCCGGTCATTCATTCCACTGGCATATCCTTCATGGCTGTCATAATCTCCCCATTGACCATTCCCATTATTATCATCTGCACGGCTATAGCCATTGTTACCATCATGCTCATCCCAATCCCAGTCTTTCTTTACCTTGTTTTCCTGCATGCTGATATAGCCATTCTTTTCCACCGTGATAAAAAGATGTGTTCGTCTTTTTAAATCAATCGTAGTGTTGTAAACGAGTTCGTATCCTTTCCCATTCATATTAAAAAAACTGTTCTTTCTTTGCCTGAAGATCTTAATATCATGACGGCCTGATTCAATACTGCCAAACATGATGGCATTATCATTCGGGTCAAATTTTTTCCCATCCAATACTACCCTGATATCGGCATTGTCCACAGATTTAATAGTTAGTATGCTGTTAGGCTTTGCAGCGGCAAAAACAGCGATACTCATGAATAAAGAAGCTACCAGTGTAAAAATTGTTTTCATACTTTTTGTTTTAAGATTATTCAAAATTGAATTCAGTGATATAGATTCGAAACAATCGCTATCGTTTAAAAGAAGAGATGAAAAGAAAAGTTAAAGCATAGTAGCACAGCGAAACCCCGTTATTTTTACCGAACGGAAAATAGGTGTAAAAACATTTCCCTTAACTTATGAAATCTTAAACAACGGTGCATCTTATCCGTTACACAGGAATGTTTAACTTGTCACCGATTTTAATAACTTATATATGAAATTTTTAAAGAACATTGTCCTTTTCGTAACCTTATTCAGCTTATTTGCCATGGATGCCAACAGTCAGAACTCTATAAAAAAATATGAAGCCTCGTGGAAGAAGGTGGAAGACTTTGTTAAAAAGAATCTTCCTCAATCCGCTTTAACGGAAGTAAAGAAGATATATCAACAGGCAAAGAAAGAAAAACAAGATGCACAAGTCATCAAGTCGTTGGTGTACATGACCGGTCTTCAAAGCGAAAACAGGGAAGACAACGAAATTTTTTCTATCCGTGAAATAGAAAAAGAAATCGCCGGAAGCAAAGAACCCGTCACTTCAATTCTCCACAGCCTGCTGGCGGAAATGTACTGGAACTATTACCAGCAAAACCGCTGGAACCTGTACAACAGGACAAAGACCACCGATTTTAAAAAGGAAGATATAGCTACGTGGGGAGCCGAGGATTTTCATAAAAAGGTCGGAGAATTGTACCAGCGGTCATTAAAGGAAGAAAAATTATTACAGCAAACAAAGCTGGAGCCCTTTGATGCCATTATTATTAAAGGAAATGTTCGTCACCTCCGCCCTACCCTTTTCGATCTGCTGGCACATCGTGCACTGTCTTATTTCGAAAATGATGAACGCGATATATCCAAACCGGCTTATGCTTTTGAAATAGACCAGGCTTCCGCGTTTGATCCCGCTGCTGACTTTATACACCGGAAATTCAGTACCAAAGATTCAAGCTCCTTGTATTACCAGGCGCTGCTACTATATCAACGAATAATTGCTTTCCATTTAAAAGACACCAAACAGGACGCATTGATTGATGCCGATATCCAGCGTATTGAATTTGTAAAAGAAAAATCGGTGCATCCTGATAAAGACCAGTTGTATTTTAATGCCATCAATCATGTTGCTCATCAATATGAAAATATGCCGACAGCGGCGCAGGCCTGGTATCTACTCGCAGCTTATTATGAACAACAGGCAACGACATACAAGCCTTACGGTGATACTTCTCATCGGTATGCAAGGTTAAAAGCAAAAGAGATTTGTGAAAAGATACTATTACAAAAAGACTCTTCTGAAGGAAAAATAAATTGCTACAATTTATTAAACCAGGTCAACAGCAAATCTTTACAATTCAATCTTGAGAAAGTAAATGTACCTGGCGAACCTTTCAGGGTTTTGGTGGAATACCGCAATTTTAGCCAGCTGTACCTGCGCCTTATTAAATCCGATGATAACCTGAAAAAACAATTAGAAGATCAATACGGAGAAAAATACTGGCCTGCTATCATTGGAGCCAAATCTATACGCAGTTGGGAGCAGGCCTTACCTGCCACCAACGATCTCCAGCAACATAACGCTGAAATAAAAGTGGACGCCTTACCAGTAGGAGAATATTTATTAGTGGCTTCAACGGATAAAGATTTTAATAATAAAAAAGCCCTGGTTGGCGCCCGGCTTTTCTATAGTTCCAATATCAGCTTTGTAAACAACATAGACGATTTCTTTGTGCTGAATCGTGATAGCGGTCAGCCATTGGCCAGCGCCGCCGTACAAGTATGGGAACAGAAATATGATTACAAAACTTCCAAATACATCAAGGAAAAAACAAAGCTGTATAAAACAGATGACAATGGTTTTTTTCGCCGGGAAAGACAAAAAGCAGATCCCAACAACCGCTATAATAATTATTCTTACCTGCTTGATATTACTTACAACAAGGATAAGCTATTCATGAATGACCTGGTTAATGACTATTACTATTACCGGGATAACGGAATAACGGAGCCTGCTACAACAACATCCATTTTTCTTTTTACTGATCGCAGCATCTATCGGCCCGGTCAAACAGTCTATTTCAAAGGCATTGTGTTGAACAGAACAGCAGGAGAGAAAAAAGCATGGGTCAATAATAATTATGAAACAACGATCTATCTAAGGGATGCAAATTCCCAGGTAGTGGATACAATAAATGTCAAAACAAATGAGTTTGGCTCCTTCTCGGGGAAATTCCAGTTACCTCAATCAGGATTAAATGGAGACTTTAGCCTCTATACGAAAAAAGATGATGGTAACGCCAATTTCAAAGTAGAGGAATATAAACGGCCCAAATTCTATTTGGACTACGAACCATTGAAAGGAACATACAAAGTAAATGATAAAATAAAAGTCACCGGTCTCGCCAAAGCGTATGCAGGTAATAATATTGATGGGGCGATAGTGAAATATCGTGTGGTTCGCCAACCGCGATTTATTTATCCTTGGATGTTTTGGAAAATGTGGCAACCCCCTACTTCGCCAATGGAAATCGCACATGGTGAAGCAACCACTGATAAAGACGGCAAATTCATTGTTGAATTCACCGCCATTCCTGACCTGAAAATTGAAAAGAAACTGGAACCGGTATTTGACTATACCGTTTATGCAGACATTACCGACATCAATGGAGAGACGAGAAGCGGTGAGCAAAGAATTTCAGTAAGCTATAAATCCCTGTTGCTAAAAACAAACATTCCTTCTTCTATTCCCGCTGATAGTTTAAAAACTTTATCCATCCGCACGGAAAACATGAATGGTCAATTCGAACCAGCGACTATAAAAGTAACCATCACTAAACTGAAGGAAGAAAAGAGATTGATCCGCGATCGCTACTGGGAAAGACCTGATCAATTCGTCATGACCAAAGAGGACTATATCAAAAACTTTCCCCTTGATGAATACGACAATGAAACCGATCAGAAGAGCTGGGAGAAGGGAGAGAGGGTTTTTGAAAAGAGCGATTCGGCTAAGGTGAATGGTGAATGGTCAATAGTGAATGGAAAGTTCGCAGCAGGTTTTTATATGCTCGAAATTTCAACAAAAGATAAGAATGGCGAAGAAGTAAAAGATGTAAAATATATTGAGTTGTATGATGAAAAGAATAATCAATTAACGACACCACAATACTTATGGACAGAAGGAGCTAAACCTATCGAGCCCGGTGAAAAAACGGCAGTAAAATTGGGAACCTCAGCCGATAATTTATTTGTCGTACAGCAAATAGATAAGAATTCAGATGACAGAACTCCTAATTCTGTCGATAACACTTACAGTTATCTTAAATTAAATAATGAAAAGAAAACTATTGATTTCTCTGCTACAGAAGCAGACCGTGGTGGCTATGGTGCAGGCTGGTTGTTTATAAAACACAACCGTGTTTACCAGTATAACCAAATCATTACCGTACCCTGGACCAATAAAGATTTAAGCATTGAATATGCTACGTATCGTGATAAAACATTACCCGGAAGTGAAGAGAAATGGAAACTTAAAATTAGCGGTTATAAAAATGAAATGGTTGCTGCTGAAATGCTTGCCAGCATGTACGATGCCTCGTTGGACCAGTTTTATCCGCATCAATGGAATAAGCCTTTCATATGGCCTACTTATTATTCTGGAAGAAGTTGGAGTGGCACGCAGAATTTTATTAAAGTGGAATCAAATTTAAAAGGAGGTGTTTATCCAGAGACAAAAAGTTTCGAAAAAACATACGATGCATTACTAGGTAATCCCGGATTTCTGATACGAGTCGCATACGGAAAGTATGATGTAGTGCTACAAAATGGGAAAAAAGACGAAGGAATATTATCGTCCGCCCCTCATCCTAATCTTAAAGTAAGAGGAATGGCTTCAGAAGCAAGTCATCTTGAATTTTCATTGAAAAAGTCAACCTTGCCAGATGCTGATGGGGATGGTAGCTCTGATCAATTGGATATTGAAAAAAAAGAACAACAATCTACCAGCGTCCAAATCCGCAAAAATTTCAACGAAACCGCTTTCTTCTTCCCTGATTTAAAAACTGACAGCAATGGCGCTATTGAATTTTCTTTCACTATCCCGGAAGCATTGACCAAATGGAAATTCCAGGCATTGGCGCATACTAAAGAAGGAGCATTCGGTTATAGCAGCAAAGAGATCATTACTCAAAAACAATTAATGGTGCAGCCCAATGCACCAAGGTTTTTGCGGGAAGGTGATAAAATGGAATTCAGTGCCAAGATCGTTAACCTGACTGAAAAAGAATTAACAGGCCAGGCGGAATTGCAACTGTTCGATGCCACCACCAATCAACCCATCGATGGCTGGTTCAATAATATAATGCCGAATCAGTTCTTCACCGTGGCAGCAGGACAAAGCCAAGCCGTGAAATTTCCGATAGCCGTTCCTTACCAGTTCAATAAGGCATTGGTGTGGCGGATCGTAGCTAAAGCTCCCCTCTCCACTGGTGGAGAGGGCAAGGGTGAGGTGAGCGATGGCGAAGAGAATGCTATGCCAGTCTTGACCAACCGTATGCTGGTAACAGAAACCCTACCGTTACCGATGAAAGGTAACGGTACAAAAAATTTCAATTTTGATAAGTTGCTTCAATCCGGCAAAAGTGAAACACTTCAGCACTATGGCTTAACCGTTGAATACACTTCCAATCCCGCATGGTATGCTATACAGGCATTGCCTTACCTGATGGAATATCCTTACGATTGTGCGGAGCAAACATGGAATCGTTACTATGCCAATTCACTGGCAGCCTTCATTGCTAATTCATCTCCCCGCATTAAACAGGTATTTGAACAATGGAAAACAAAGGATACGGCAGCATTGCTTTCTAATTTGCAGAAAAATGAAGAATTGAAAGCAATCCTCCTAGAAGAAACTCCCTGGGTATTACAGGCTAAAAGCGAAGCCGAACAAAAAAAGAATATCGCTTTATTGTTTGATATGATCCGCATGAGCAAGGAACTGAACAGCTCTTACGACAAACTGAAACAAATGCAAAGCAGCAACGGCGGTTTTGTTTGGTTCAAAGGCGGGCCGGATGATCGTTATATGACGCAGTATATCATAACAGGCATTGGTCATTTGAAAAAATTGAATGGTTATGCAGATGGACAAAAAGCCAAACTGAGTGAGATACTGGCACTCGCTATTCCCTATTTAGATAAAAAAATAAAAGAGGACTATGATAATTTGATCAAATACAAAACCGATCTGAAAAAATATTCGCCCGGTTACAGTGAAGTGCAGTATTTGTATATGCGCAGTTTTTTCCCGGAATACAAATTACCCGCTGCTTCCAAAAAAGCGTATGACTATTTCAGAACCCGTTCACAATTGACATGGACACAACAAAACAAATACATGCAGGGAATGCTGGTACTGGCATTAGGCAGAACAGGCGATACGAAAACACCTGCTTCTATATTAAAATCACTGAAAGAATCTTCTATTACTAACGAAGAATTGGGCATGTACTGGAAAGATGTAAGGCGTGGCTGGTTCTGGCATGAAGCGCCGATAGAAAGGCAGGCTTTATTGATTGAAGCATTCCAGGAAATTGGTAAGGATACTAAATCAGTGGATGAACTGCGTACCTGGTTGTTGAAAAATAAACAAACGAACCGATGGGAATCCACCAAAGCAACCGCTGAAGCTTGTTATGCATTACTATTACAAGGAACGCAGTGGTTAAGCAATGAGCCGGCTGTTCAAATTAAGCTAGGTACTTCTACCATCAGTTCAGCAGATAACAAACAAGAAGCGGGCACAGGCTATTTTAAAAAGACCATTGATGGCAAAGATGTAAAAGCCGATATGGGAAGTATCACCGTAAACCTCACCCCTAACCCCTCTCCAAAGGGAGAGGGGGACAGCACTCCGACATTCGGAGCTGTTTACTGGCAATACTTTGAAGACCTCGATAAAATAACAACAGCCTCTACCCCACTCAACCTGGTGAAGAAATTATTTGTAGAAAAAAACACCGATCGCGGACCAGTATTGACACCCATAAAAGATGGCGATGCCTTGAAAGTAGGTGACAAAATAAAAGTTCGTATCGAATTACGGGTTGACCGGGAAATGGAATATGTACACATGAAAGACATGCGGGCATCAGCCATGGAACCGGTGAATGTGTTAAGCAGTTATAAATGGCAGGATGGACTTGGGTATTATGAAAGCACTAAGGATGCCAGCACCAATTTCTTTTTCAGCCAGCTGAGGAAAGGTACTTATGTATTCGAATATCCTTTATTTATTACACATGCCGGTAATTTCAGCAATGGCATCACAACAATACAATGCATGTATGCACCAGAATTCAGTTCGCATAGTGAGGGCATTCGCATTAATGTAGAGTGACCGGTTCCTCCTCTCCTTTGGAGAGGAGGTCAGGAGGTGAGGTCGTATGCACCGGAGTTCAGTTCGCACAGTGAAGGCATCCGCGTTAACGTGGAGTAATTAAACATGGTTTGATAAAATACAAAAGCAGGACATGAATTGCGATGCATGTCCTGCTTTTCTTGTCACAGGTGCATCGATCAATATTATGGCCTGGTAAACTAGCCCTGAACCCGGTATAATCCTCTTATTAAAGACAAGCTTCCCTATTTTTGTTTTATGAATATTGATGTATTGATCATCGGCCAGGGAATCAGCGGAACGTTTCTTTCGTATTATTTGCAAAAGGAAGGGAAAAGCTTTTTAGTCATTGACAACAACTATAGTCGTTCCCCGTCAAAGATCGCAGCGGGCATCATTAACCCAGTAACGGGTAGAAGATTAGTAACGGTTTGGATGGTAGATGAGGTTCTTCCTTTTGCCTGGAAAGCTTACCAGGCGATTGGTCATGATCTGGAAATCACGGCTATCTCTCAAAAAAGTATTATTGATTTTTTTCCTAATCCCTTTATGCGGGAAAGTTTCTTACAAAAAATTGAAACCGGCGATAAATATGTTCATGCATACCCGGAACAAAATCATTTTTCCAACTATTTTAATTATGAACTGGGTTGCGGAGAAATAAGACCGGTTTATACAGCCCATCTTGAAACATTATTGCCGGCGTGGCGATCTCATTTACAAAAAGAAAATATTTTATTGGAAGAAGAATTTGAGATCGGCCATTTGAAAGTTGAAGCGGAAAAAATTTATTATAAAGATATCATTGCGGAAAAGATCATTTTTTGTGATGGCACCGGTAGTTTTGAAAATCCTTATTTCAAAAAGCTTCCTTTTGCCCCGAATAAAGGAGAATCCTTAGTTGTTGAAATACCTGGATTACCTTCACAACATATTTACAAAAAAAGTATGCTCCTAACCCCCCTTCAGGGGATGGGGGCAGATCTTTTCTGGATCGGGGCCAGTTATATCTGGGATTTTGACAATGCCGACGCTACAGACGCTTTCAGGGAAAGTACTGAACAGGTGCTGAAACAATGGTTGAAAATTCCTTTCAATATTATTGAACATCGCTCCGGGCTGCGGCCTGCCACACTGGAAAGAAGACCATTTGTTGGCTTTCATCCATTGCATCCTTCTATTGGCCTATTGAACGGCATGGGGACAAAAGGTTGCTCTCTTGCACCTTTCTTTGCAAAGCAATTAACTGATAACCTGGTTTACCAATTACCTATTGCAAAAGATGCGGATGTAAATCGGTTTGCTAAAATATTAGCCAGGTAATATCAACACAACATTTAGCACTGAACACTTTCCAAACATGGTGTTCGGAAAATTCAGGCTTCGCTTTTTAAAATAGTTGTTGTGGAAAGTCAGAATAATTTCTACGCTACAGACAGCATAGATGCAGCCTTCTTTTGCTTTTGCTGAAGAATAAATTTGCGGCAACGATAGATAATGTACAGAGTAATCATAATTCGGATTGAAGAAGTTTAGTTTTCGTTATAGGGTTTTGGTTAAGCACATGACTTAACGCTTCATACAGGTCGGGCATGTTTTGTTGCAGTCCTTCCGGGTTTTCAAAAAAAGCTTCTACACTTACCGCCCAGAATTCGTGCATATTGCTGAATGCATAGCTGCGTAAATAACTGCGTCTTTTAGCGATCACATCGGCGAGTATCGGACCCGTGCTGGTAGAGAATTTCTCGTAGTTCAAACGGAAATGAGGATCGATGCCATACTGGGCGAAATAATTATTGTACAGTAAAGCATGCGCCATTTCATGCACCGCTACGTTTATACTATCATTCTTGTAAGAATAACCGTATAAAAAATGCTTCCATGACAAATAGATACCATCCGGCGCCACATGACCAATGTATAATTCATCGTCATTATCCATATGATAAGCATCCGCCAGTATATAAATGTCTTTGAAATAAGAAAGTTGGAAGTCTTTCAGGCCGAAAGTTACCTGGACGGCGGAAGAACTTACAAGAATAGCCGTGTCTTCATTTTTTTCAAGCCCGATAAAATGGAATTTTTTATGTTGCCTGAACTGGTAAGCTCTTTTCACGAACCGCTGCTTTGATTCCTGCGGCAGATCATTGAAATAGGTAAAAAGACTTCCGATTACAAATGAATAATTGTTGAATGTAGCATCATCAATTTCCACTTCCTCCGGCTGGGGAGCCGAATCAGATATAGCCGTTTTTGTAAAAAAGCTATTCAGTCTCTGGAAGATTGATTGCATAGTGTACGGTTCGTGCATTAAATATAGACAACGAATGTTCAACTTGCAAGCTCATACAGGTTATTTTGCGGTAGTAAATGTACGTACAAATAACAAACAACTTAGTAATCAATTTACTAGCTTTTCAGGACTGCTTTTTATCGTAAGATTCTTCATGTTGTTTCTACCGTAAAACACCGGAAAGTACATTAATTCAGCCTTCACCGGGTTCAATGAATAGCTGCCTGAATACCGTGGTTCTAATTCTATTTCATAACTATATTCTCCCTTCGTCATCTTCGCTATAAATAAAATTACTTTATCCTTTCTGTATTCAATGTGCGTTCCCAAGTTTTCACTTTTCTTTGATGAATAAGTGCACCCGGCGGGTATCGGGATCTCCACCAGCACGTACTCCGCATCCTTCAAAACATACACATCCGCTTTCATGATCACCTTTTCACCGGCAACAAATGATGGAACTACAGCACCATTCTTTTCAAACCGGGTGTTGATCATGAACTTATCATTCACCGGCTCTGGCTTTGGATTAAAGACTCTTTGCCAGATACTGAAATAAAGAAGTCCTCCGCCTGATCTCCTGACGGTTAGAGGCTGATTGGCGCCCTCTGCCTTTCCTGCATAGGGAAATGTATTTATGTGTATATCATTCTGCCCGCTGATTTGTAAACTGGCTGCTGATTGAAATTCGTTGTTGTTGTTCAATATGGTTGGCGAGATGGCTGATAGTATACTGGCTGACTCTACAGTGTTTCTCCATCTGCCTCCCTGGCGACGCTCCAGGAAGAACTGTATTATTTTTTTTAAATATGGCTGATACTCTTTTTCTCTCCTGATAATTTTAAATGCCAGCGTAGTCGTTGCTATCATATTATTGTCCCATGAATAAGAATCAAGTCCCCAATGAACACCTCCAAACATGGTCTCTGTTTTCTTAGCGAGTAATTTTTCTAATTCGCTTTTATAGTTAAGTTTTTGCTGTTGCCTGATATCAATCAGCTGCCATTGCTGGTGTACAGTCAATGAATCAAATTTTAGTTTACTGAGGTAGTACCCGAAATCCATACTATGCCCCGCTGCACTCAGGGTAAACAAGGCTTGCAGCAGCTCCTGCTCTTTTAAAGTGGGAAGACGATTTTGTAAATACAATAAGCCATTGCGGATATTTGCCTGGACCAATTCATCGTTACGTAGTGGCAACAAAGCCATCGTCACATAATTCGTGATAGACAGATTAGCTTCTCCTCCTTCCCACCAGCCCCACCCACCATTAAATAACTGTGCCTTCTGAAGTTTGCTTGTTAATTGCTGTATTTCTTTCTCCCCTTTAAAAGGCTGTTTCAATGTCTGCCTGATCTCCTTCTCCATTAACAGGCCGGTAAGCTTTGATGCGGTCTGCTCCATACAGTAGTAAGGATATTCTTTCAAATACTTTATTTCTTCCAGCAGTACATCCAGCGTACTGTTTTGTGCATAGAACCTTATCTCCTCCGCATTCTTATCCGGTACAAATGAAAAGGATGTATCGTTATCCAGTACCCAAAACTGCCCGATCGTTTCTTCAACACCTCTTTTAAATACGGGTATTTTTCTCAACTCACCATCTGAATATCCTGAAGCGGTACTAACAGAATATTGTGAAGTGAGCGTATCAGTTCCTTCAGCCACTACCAGCATTTTATCAGTTATGGATCCTTTTGCACCGGCTGATTTGTTGCTGCTGCCGGACAATACATCATTTACTTTAAACTTAGCTGTAAGGGCGATATCCGCCGGGGTATAGTTGATCACTTTCCCAATAAAAAAGGACGAATCGCCTTCAATTAAAAATTGCGGCGTTGATAATTGCGCCAGCAATGGTTTGAAAGATTTGACAAAGCTGGTTGCCCTGGTAAGTCTTCTTTTTTTATCCATCCCCAGCACGAAAGTTTGCCAGCCTGTTATGTTATCTGGATAAGTAACAGTGAATTTTGCTTCGCCATTTTTGTCCGTAAAAAAATTCGGCTTCCAGAATGCATAATCCCTGAATTTGTCACGAATGTCTTTTGGAAGAAAATCCGGAGTAGTAATAATGATCACACCGTTGGCGGCCCTTTCACCATATAAACTTATTGCAGTAGCATCTTTTAATATATTCATCTGCGCTCCTTCCATTACAAATCCTTCGGGCAGCTCGTCCATCAGGACCCCATTGATTACGTATAATGGTTTTGTGTTTGCGGTAATTGAACTGGCCCCCCTTATGTACACAGAAACACTATCCCTGCGGGAATAATCCTGAATACTGACTCCTGCTACTCTCCCCATTAATGAACTTGTCAGTTCTTCACCTGGTATTGTACTAATACTCCCCGTCAGGCTTTTTCGTTTCGACGTACCATATCCGGTGACAATCACTTCACTGAGGTTTGCTTCCATCATTGTTAGCTGTGCATCAACAGTAGCAATCTCTCCTTCCGGCAGGTTCACTCTTTTTTCGAGAGGCGAATATCCTACCATGGAAAATACAATTACGTAATTGCCATATAGCAAGTTTTTTAATATAAAACTCCCATCAGCTAAGGTTGCTGTTCCGCTACTATATCCTTTTATATGTACTGTAGTTCCGGGTATAGGTGATTTACCTTTTTTATCAGACACAAATCCCGTTATGGTACAATTTCCCTTCGGGAGAGGCAAGCCTGTTTGTTGAATCGGCGCCTTAAAATATTCGCTCGTCTCGTTAAAATATTTCTTGATTGCCTCTTTATCAACTGGCTTTTCATACTGCCGCCTGATCTCTTCGATAGCAGGATTAGAAGTTTCATATACTGGTTTACTCCATTTTAAACAATAGGTTCCATTAGCATCAATCTGCAAACCCTGTGCTGAAAGATACCTTTGACCATGTGTTACGAGTACCAGTTCATACTGCCCGGGTAAGATGTCAAAAAAATTATTGAGTTGATAACTCCGTATTCTTATGATAGTTGTGTCTTGCAGCCTACCATACAAAATAGCAAAAGCAAAACTGCTGTCAGGAGGTAACTGCAGTTTTAATGATCCAACACCCCGTTTGAAAGATATGGAGTAGGTGTTGTCATTAGAATAAAGAAAGGAAGGCGTCACAGACTTTTTATGATAATTGATTACCGGGGGCGCTACCACCGTATCACCAAGGATCCATCTTGTTTTACTGATATCCGGCAAGAGCGCCTTAGCCTGGTAAGGAAAAATATATTTTCTTTCCAACCTCGCCGTATGAGGGGTGAGCCGGTATTGATAAGAGGGTTCAAAAGGAAATTTAAAATCAAAATCGCCGGGTTTGAAAAATTGTAAACTATCGTAATTATTAAAAGGCCCGATAAGATGACTGGAATAGTTATGATTAGAAGCACCAATAAAAATTAACCGGTCGTGCTGCCAAACATATCCATTATCAGTACGTGGATCGTTCTGTAGTTGCCAGATATGTTTTTCCAGCTGGCTTCTTTCTTCCGGCGTGTAATACTCATCCCGTTCAATAACTTTCGCTTTGGCCGGCAAATGATCAAGATCAAAAGAAATATCATGTTTGTAAAAAGGCTGAAGGTAAATGCTGTCAATCTCAACGTATTTATTCTTCAGACGGAAAGCAATTTGTGTGTACCCGGGAACCACGGTGAAAGCATACTTGCTTTTATCCGTAACACCGTTGTACCAGGCGAATTCACGGTTGATGTACAACATATAAATTTCCCTGGGCTCCCCTTTCTCTACCAGATGGACGGCCAGTTGCGGGGTAAAATCACTGACTAATGAAGAAGTGATGGTATAATCCTCTTTGGGAAATAATAACTGGTAATATGTCATCGTGTCCAGGCCAAAATTATTCCGCCATCGCTGGTGCTGACCCAGCAGCAGGCGTTTAGTAAAGCCCACCTCATCTAATTCATAGTTATCAAACAGTATTCTTCTCTTAGTTCTGAATTTCTGGATATATGGGGGTTCTGACACATGGATATCCTGCTTGAACTGACTGTTATAACTGATTGCGGTAAGGTTGACATCAGGAGCGGGGCGTCCTTTGTAATCTTTAACTGAAACGGTGATCGTATCCGTTTGGCCAGGGTATATTGTTTGGGCACTATTAATCTTTGTTTCCAGAATTTTATCCAACACCGCAATCGTATTTCCGCCTTTCACTTCTTCTCCCGCCCATATATAGTTCCATTCAACGTTATAGATCTTTTTCTTTGGCAATATTTTTTTCCAGCTTATCCACTCAGCCGTATCGGAAAGAGTTTCTATTATTTTATTCCCATTGAACACAGTATAGTGGACAGGTATCCTTTGCGGATTGTATAAATAAAAACCGGCTGTATCTTTTTGTTGTATGCGGCTAAAGGAAAGTGAATAATTTTTTTCCGGTTCAAAATCTTCACTGGAAGTAATATTTCCTTTTTCATCTTCGGTCTGGAAATAATACTTCCCGATGAACGGATCAATTTTCTGTTTCCAGGGAAACGAAATCGCTCTTTCCTTATCCTCTTCATTATAAGAAAGCCTTCCTTCTTTAACCAGCGGTATTCCATTCTCTATATATTCTGCCATGATATAACCAGCTTCCTGCCTCACTTCTATTGTCCTGCTCTGCGCCGTAAATTGAATTTCCATATCCTTTTCTTCGATCTCATTATTACTGTTCCTGAATTCCGCAACAGCACGCAATAACAAATCCGCATCAGGGAAATCTTTAGCAGGTATCCCGAATTTTGTATCACCTTCAACAGACAAAATCTTTTCTCCTTTCCATAGTGTATCGGGAATGAATTCTCTTTCTTTATAAAAAGTATTGATATTTTTCGTTAGCAGGTACAGATTCACTCTTCCATCCATCAGCGCCAATCCATTGGCATCTTTGGCATTGGCATAAAATACCAGGGTATCATGCCTGAAATAATTCTCTTTTTCGGAACGGAGATTATATACTGCTACTTCATCCAGCAGGTAATCCTCCATTTTGAAACTGCCCCGCATCAGGCTATGATCTTTCTTATTTTTAAAGGTGATAGTGTAGTTCCTGTCAGTTTCCAGGGAGTCACCCAAAACAAACTCATATAAAAAAGCACCCGGTGTAACCGGGAGAATAACACCCATATCTTTTGTTACGGCTCTCCCGTTAAAAGTATAATCAAGAAACATCCTTAATCCTTTTCTATATTGTTTTGCTCTTTTACCCAGTATATACGCTTTGAATTTTACAGTGTCGCCCGGCAGGTATTTGGGTTTATTAAAGATCATATATCCTCTCTTTGAATTAAATGACCTGTATCTTTTTCTGAACCAATCACTGGCTGGTAGTTTAAACATCCTGCTGACCTTTCTTACCGGCCATGTAATGACCCTGCCGGCTTTAGTATAACTGAGGTTGGTCCACCATTGCCGCCAACCATTTTTCTGCATCTGTTCCATAGCGGTCAGCTCCATGAACGAGGTATCTCCAGGGATGGCGATTTTTATGAGAGCTTCATCAGTCTTTTTTTGTTTAAGCTGAAAACCACTTATGGCTTTGTTATATTTCATCTCCTTTTTATTTACCCAAAGCCTCGCATTGGAAATTCTTTTTCCCGTATCATTTTTTACTTCTAATTGCACCCTATGCTGGTTATTAAGCGGGAACGCACGGAGATTACTCTGGCAATAATATTCCGCCAGTAATTCAGTTTCGTTGACAGATAGAATAAGATAATTACCAACCGGTAACTCCTCGTACTGCAATGAGTCCGCCGGCCAAACAGTAAAGGGTGTTTGATTGAGATAATGGTCGGGAGAAAAAACCCTTTTGGTAATATACTTTTCAGCTGTATCGCCAGTGATACGATACACGAGACATTGCCAGCTTTTCGTTCTCGCATTGCGGATGGACGACTGTGAGAGACCATGCAAACCAATACAGGCAAAGCCGAGGCAGAGCAATATAGCTTTTCTCATAACAGTAAAACTTGGTTAATTATAGGGAAGATGCGCTGGCAAAGCCGATTACATAAGCCAGATTACAATTGGCTGATACCCCCGCCCTTGCTATATTTGCCGCTCAAAAAAGAACAAAAAAAATATGTACAGGACCAATACCTGCGGGGAACTAAGGATCATGGATATTTCGAAAGAAGTGACCCTGGCTGGCTGGGTACAAACTGTTCGCAAATTCGGGGCTATTACTTTCGTGGACCTGCGTGACCGTTATGGCATTACCCAGTTATTGTTTGGTGAAGAACTCACTAAACAACTGGATGAAAATCCATTGGGCCGTGAATTCGTTTTGCAGGCTACGGGTAAGGTGAGTGAGAGAAGCAGCAAAAACGCCAATATTCTTACCGGTGATATTGAAATAGATATTTCATCCTTCAGCATCCTGAATAAATCCGCCGTTCCTCCTTTTACTATTGAAGACAAGACCGACGGCGGAGATGACCTGCGTATGAAATACCGCTATCTTGACCTTAGAAGAAATGCGGTAAAGAAAAATCTTGAGCTCAGGTATTCGGTTAACCGTGCCGCAAGAAATTATTTGCACGGTAACGGCTTTATGGATATTGAAACGCCTTTCCTGATCAAATCAACTCCCGAAGGAGCGAGGGATTTCGTAGTACCGTCAAGAATGAATGCCGGCCAGTTTTATGCATTGCCGCAATCACCGCAAACTTTTAAGCAATTGCTGATGATAAGCGGCTACGACCGTTATTACCAGGTAGTAAAATGTTTCCGGGATGAAGATCTGAGAGCTGATCGTCAGCCGGAGTTTACACAGATAGATTGCGAGATGGCTTTTGTGGAGCAGGAAGATATTCTGAATATGTTTGAAGGATTGATTAAGTCCGTCTTCAAAGAAGTAAAAGGAATTGATTATTCCGATACGGTGCAAAGAATGACCTGGGAAGACGCCATGTGGAAATATGGCAATGATAAACCGGATATTCGTTTTGGAATGGAATTGCTGAATCTGAAAAAACCATCTTCGGTCTATACCAATAAAAAAGATCAGCGGGAATTAATTGATGGCGCTGATTTCAAAGTCTTTGATGAAGTAGAAACAGTTATCGCCATTGCTGTTCCGGGTTGCAGCGAATACAGCCGCAAGCAAACCGATGAACTGACGGATTGGGTTAAACGCCCCCAGATCGGGATGAAGGGCCTGGCATTTATTAAATGCAATACCGACGGAACTTATAAGAGCAGTATTGATAAGTTTTATACCGAAGAAAAATTAAAGGCTATCGCCGGAGCCGCTAATGCAAAATCCGGAGATCTTATTCTTATTCTCACAGGCGCTGAAGAAAGAACAAGAAAAGCGATCAGCGAACTAAGATTGGAAATGGGGAAACGTCTTGGTTTCAGAAAAGATAATGAATTCAGGTTATTGTGGGTATTGGATTTTCCGTTGTTTGAATACGATGAAGAGGGAAACCGGTGGGTAGCCCGTCACCATCCCTTTACTTCGCCTAAGCCAACACAAATTGAGACCATGATCAATAACAATCCTGTGATTGAAAATGCAGCGGAATATCTTCAACATCCTTATGCCAATATCAAAGCCAATGCTTATGACATGGTATTAAACGGTAACGAGATAGGTGGTGGCTCTATCCGTATTTTCCAAAAAGAATTACAGGAAAAAATGTTCGCCGCACTTGGTATGGATAAAGAAGAGCAGCAACATAAGTTTGGTTTCTTATTGGGAGCTTTTGAATATGGCGCGCCACCGCATGGTGGTATTGCTTTTGGCTTTGATCGTCTCTGCGCCATTTTGGGTGGCAGCGAAAGCATCCGTGATTTTATCGCCTTTCCAAAAAACAACAGTGGCAGGGATGTTATGCTGGATGCACCGGCTACTATAGATGCCAAACAATTTGAAGAATTGCAGATAAAACTAGATCTGAAATCCTGATGCCTTTACGCTGGAAAATTTTCAGGATTATCTGTATTGTGCAACTGATAGCTGCATCGGTTAACCTGCTACAAAAAATATTTTATTTCTTTCTCCATATTTCTTTTGGCAATATAGCTGGTATTTTGCTTTTCATAGCCATCATACTATTGTGCATACTGGGCATCAACCTGGTCAACAATAATTACCCGGAAGAACCCGTCCAGGACAAACAGAAAAAAATCTTTAACAGGTTATTCCTGCTCAATTTCATTTTGCTTAGTTTCTTATTTGGATTTATTATTGCCGAAATGCGATCCTTGAATCAATTTGCCTTTGCCATCGGAAAATCATTTATTGAAATCCCTTTTGGCCTGTTCCTGATGTTATTGGTGTATTTGTTCATGTTGATCTTTCAATTGATTATTCTTTATGGACTGTACCAGCTAAGACTTGAACTGTACTCAAACTTTATGAAACGAAAATTCGAATTTGAAAAAGCTTAGCTCATTAAATTTACCCTTTCCTTCCAACGCCACCGGTAAAAAACAAATAAGCCGCCGACGATCAGGGCTATCGCGATCACTCTGAAAATCAATTTTCGTCTTATTGATTCTTTATCCTGTCCGTCCATTAATTTAGCCGTGGCTGTTTTTATATAGTAGTTCAACTGCGGGTATTCGTCGTTGATCGTTCTAACCCGGACAAATCGCTTTAATGCCCTGGTGTAATAACCGTCATAAAAAAAAGAAAGGGCCTTATTATAAGTAAGAGAGGCCTGGCTCATCCGGGTATCTACACCTATTGAATCAAGAAAATCTCTTACAATAGAAACAGGTATGGCGAAGTTGAAACCGGATGCCAATTCGCCCGTCTTTTGCTCGAGGCTGCCAAATGTAGCCAACCCGATCACTTCTCCCCTGTTATTACACACCGGGCTGCCGCTGCTTCCGTGTGTGATAATTGCATCCATCTGGATAACCGGCCATCCGCCTAATGATTTTTTTATGGCACTGACAATTCCTGTTGTCAGGGTTGGTTCAATATTATTTTCTCTCGCGAGGAATGCATTCGAAGTAACAGGTTCGGGATAGCCATAGACCAATACTTGTTCCCCGATTCTAGCAATGGCGTCATTGGTGAAAGACAAGGTAGGAAGTTGTCGTACGCTATCCACTTTCAGCAGCGCCACATCTTTACCGGGCATTGACGTTCCTTTTATAACAACCTTAGCAGGCATTCGCTTAGTTACCAGCTGATCATTCGGATCGTCCATCCTCCACTGCACATATATTTCCCTTTGCAGGTCAAAAAGGATCATGGAAGATACCTGTGAATAAATAACACTATAGGCATTATTTAAAAGATTGCGCTGTTCATCATTCAGGGTCATGGCCCAGGAAGATTGTAATGCCCTGATATTCGCTTCGGTCACTTCCTGGAAAGTAGACAAGGTGAATTTCCGGCGGATAAAGGCACTATCGCGGTCAATTATATGCGCATTCGTTACCAGGTATCCATCACCGGTAACAAAAAATCCTGTCCCGGAAGATAATATCCGGTGCTTTTGACGGAAGTATTGGGTAGTAGCAGAAAAAAAACGGAAAGGGTTATTGTATAACGATTTTACCACGATATCCAGTTTTTCTTCCGCAGAAAACATAGTTCCCGTCGTGTCCAACCGTTTTATTGAGTCAACCAGCAGGTTAAATCTTCTTTCATTCATCTCTACCTTGTTGACATATACGGTGGCCGAAAAAACCGTTTGTACCATCGCTACTGCGGGTGAGTTGGCAGCATAGCTTTGTTCAGCAGATATAACCTGGCAAACTCCTTTCAAGTAACAATATGCCATTAAAAAAAACAGTAGTAAATATCTTTTCATTTTAATTTCCACCGGTGAATATAGCTTTCAAAATACAAAAACAATTTTCAAAATCCTTCATTTTAACTTTTCCAGTTCTTTATACCACAACAAATCCCGGATGATTATACCGCTTTACAACCCGCACAAATAAGAAGTATTCATTCTTGTCGATTGACAAATCTTCTTTCATAAAACGCACAACCGGGTTATTTATGCTGATTTCGTTTTATTAACAGTAAATAAATAGAAGTATACCCCGGAATATCATCTGACTTGATCTCAGAGATATTTTTTGAAAACTCCCCGTAGAAAGGGTCTTAATATTCCCCGAATTCATTATATTCGATTATACGGTTGCTTTCACATACCCTTGCGTGTGAGGCAACCTTTTTATTTTACTAAATAACTGCTATGACAGGTCATCAACTTTTTGAACAATACCAACCCTATCCGGGTACCTGGGACGAAATGTGTCATGATAGCTTTATCCGTACACAATACGGTCAGGTCTATAATGATTTCACACAATTCCCTATAGATATTTTACTGCAAAAAGACAAGATGGCGGGTGAGCTTTTCATGAACCAGGGCATTACTTTTACCGTGTACAGTGATGATGCGGGTATTGAAAAGATATTTCCCTTTGATATTATCCCCCGTATTTTAACAGGCGCCGAATGGGACCATATAGAACAGGGAATCAAACAACGGCTAAGAGCACTCAACCTGTTTCTGAAAGATATTTATTCAGAAAAGAATATTTTAAAAGATAAAGTCATCCCCGCTGACCTGGTGGCTTCCTGTCCGCAATATACAAGGGAAGTCTTTGGTATCAAAGTACCACATGATTTGTACGTTCACATATCCGGCATAGATCTTATCAGGAGCCAGGACGGAACATTTTATATATTAGAAGATAACCTGCGTACGCCTTCCGGCGTATCCTATATGCTGGAGAACCGTGAAGTAACAAAAAAGATCTTTCCGGGCATGTTATCGAACAGCCGTGCGAGGATGATCAATAATTATCCTCTATTGCTCCATGACATCTTAGTAAGCCTTGCACCTCAGCAATTATCTAATCCAACCGTAGCGTTACTGACGCCCGGTGTTTATAACTCCGCTTATTTTGAACATACGTTCCTGGCAAGGCAAATGGGAATACCATTAGTGGAAGGACGGGATCTGGTAGTCGACAATCATAAAGTGTACATGAAGACTACCGCGGGTTTGCAACAACTGCATGTTATATACAGGAGGATTGATGATGATTATCTTGATCCCCTGGTATTCCGGCCTGAAAGTGCTTTGGGCGTGCCGGGATTAATGAGCGCTTACCGGAAAGGGAATATTGCTATTGTAAATGCAGTAGGCAATGGTGTAGCCGACGATAAAGCAGTATATGCCTATGTACCGGCTATGATCAAATATTACCTGAATGAAGAAACCATTTTACCTAACGTACCTACATATAGCCTGGAAGATGCCGATGCAAGACAACATGTGTTTGACAATATTGAAAAAATGGTTGTCAAGCGAACGAATCAATCAGGCGGATATGGAATGGTAATGGGAAACTCTGCCACCCCTGAAGAATTAAAAGGAATAAAAGCGGCCATATTGGAAACGCCCCGTGAGTTCATCGCACAGCCGATAATAAAACTATCAACAGTTCCCTGTTTTATTGATGGCAAATTACAACCACGGCATGTCGATCTCAGGCCTTATGCACTTTGCGGACCTGATGGAATAAAAGTAGTGCCCGGAGGCCTGACAAGAGTAGCATTACGGGAAGGATCGCTGGTGGTAAATTCGTCACAGGGTGGCGGTAGTAAGGATACCTGGGTGGTAGATTTGTGAATTGGGAATAGTGAATGGTGAATATACACAAACTGCCATTTTTCACTATTTACAATTGACTATTCACTCTAACTAATATATTTAACAATTTAAGAGAATACATGCTTAGTAGAATTGCCGACTCCTTATTCTGGCTGAACCGCTATATGGAAAGAAACGATTGCCTTGTCAGGGTCATTCGTACTAATTATATTTTATCGTTTGATTCGGACCACCGCACAGATTTTTCCTGGAAAGATGTGATTACTCTTTTCTCGTATGAAACTGATGCGGCAACCCAATATGGAGAAAGCGCATCTTCTTCTTTAAAATACCTGGTAGCAGATACCAAAAATCCGAATTCTGTTAAATCATTAGTGATGAAGGCGAGAGAAAATGCAAGAGGGGTGCAGGATTATATCACCAAAGAAGTATGGGAGCAGGTCAATCAATTATATCATATCGTCAATGATCCGGGCGTGGAGGAAAAGATCGCCGGTTCCAATACCATGGAACTGATGGATCTGCTGGATCAGAACTGTATTTTGTTTTATGGCGTTATCGACAGCACTATGCCGAGGGGGCATGGCTGGCAATTTTTGAACCTGGGTAAATTCATAGAAAGATGCATCCTGACGATAGAAATAGCTTATGCGCACTCACAAAAAATGGATCACCGGCTGGATACCCCAAGAGATATTCTTTTCTGGAGAAATCTTTTACTTTCTCTTTCCGGTTATGAACTATACCTGAAATCTTACCCAAGAGACCAATACACCCTGAGTGTTGTTGAACATGTTATTTTTAATAAGAACTTCCCCCGCTCATTGATCTATTCACTTCATCGCATCAAACGGTATTTACAAGAAATCGCGGCGCACACAAAAATTGAGGGAACTGTAAGGCTTGAAAAGCAATTGGGCCGTATCTGCAGCAAAGTTGACTTTGCCGATATCGATACTATAAAGGAAGAAGGATTGCCGGAGTTCTTAGATTCATTGCGAAATGATCTGACTGATTTTTCAAAACAACTCACGCATATTTATTTTTCATATGCCTAACTCAAAAACCTGATGCCCGTATTTAATATACATCACATTACAAAATACGAATACGACCGGCCCATAAAAGAAAGTGTGAACGAGATCAGGATCTATCCTTTTGCTGACCATACACAGGAAACATTACATCATCAATTAAATATCACCGGCCAACCTGATATTTCAATTATACAGGATTATTGGGGCAACAGGGCCGGCATGTTCAACCTGATTTATTCACACAAAGAAATGTTGATAGAAAGCAAACTGATCCTTCGAACATTGGGTCCATCAGCTGTTTCACTGAATCAACAGGCCAGTTTGGATATGTTAAAAAATGAGACCGGCAATAGTCTTTTATTACTGGAGCTTTCAAAGCCAAATGAAATCGAATTGAAACAGCCGGTCAGGGAACTGGTAAATGAATTTTATACAAGCGATATGAACGTTGCAACCATCATTGAAAAATGCGGCGACTTCATCTTTAACAACTTCAAATACATTAAGGGAATTACGAATATTGAAACAACTGTTGCAGAAATACTGGAACATCGTTCAGGTGTATGCCAGGATTTTGCTCATGTTATGCTGGAGATGCTCCGCAGCCTGGGAATACCCAGCCGTTATGTAAGCGGTTATATCTGTCCCAATAAAAATGGCATGCGGGGTGAAGGTGCTACCCATGCCTGGATAGAAGCCTGGATACCCGGTAATGACTGGGTGGGTAATGATCCTACTAATAATGTATGGGTAACCAATCATCATGTAAAACTGGCTGTAGGCCGCCACTTCAATGATTGTACGCCTGCCAAAGGAACTTTTAAGGGTTTGGCCCGCCAGTCGCTTTCAGTCTATGTATCCATCGGCTACGAAGATGGCCAGACTTTCGAAGAAATAAATAAGGTGATGCTCGAACCAATTCCCGGCATCGATGAATCACCTGAATACCTTGAAAATATTGCAGGACAACAGCAGCAGTAATCAATTGGCAATAGACCATAGGCAATTGGAAGATAACTCGTAATTTTCCTGTTTGCTTTTTGCCAATTGCAAATTGCCTATTGTCATGATTCCTCTTGCAGAACGCATTCGCCCCCATACTTTAGATGAACTGGCCGGTCAGCAACACCTGGCAGGCAAAGGAAGTATTTTGAGAAAGGCCATAGAACATGGTCGCATACCTTCCATGATATTGTGGGGACCGCCCGGTACCGGTAAAACAACTATTGCGAATATCATCTCCAGTACGTTAGAAGTTCCATTCTTTACATTGAGTGCTATCAGTGCCGGGGTGAAAGATGTAAGAGATGTTATTGAACAAGCTAAAACAAAACCTGACTGTATTCTTTTCATTGATGAAATTCACCGTTTCAATAAAGGTCAGCAGGATGCGTTGCTTGGCGCGGTGGAAAAAGGTATCATCACATTGATAGGCGCTACTACAGAGAACCCCTCCTTTGAAGTAAACAGCGCCCTACTCAGCCGGTGCCAGGTGTATATATTAAAAGCGTTGGATGAAAAAGACCAGGTACAACTACTGCATACGGCCATTAAAAAAGATGAAATACTTAAACAAAAGAAAATTGAATTAAAGGAGACAGCGGCGCTGATTAATATTTCAGGCGGGGACGCCAGGAAATTATTGAATTTGCTGGAGCTTGTGGTAGAAGCCTCCCCAAACCCATCCGAAGGAGGGGCTTACGAAGAATCTTTACAAAAGAAATTACAAACCAATAGCGATGTTTCTGAAGGCTCTCCGCCAACTGGCGGAGGAGGTTTGGAGGGAGCCGTCCTTGTCATCACGGATGATTTGGTAATGGATATCGCCCAGAAAAAAATTGCTCTGTATGATAAAAGTGGTGAACAACATTATGATATCATTTCTGCGTTTATCAAATCCATCCGTGGCAGCGACCCCAATGCGGCTGTCTATTGGCTGGCAAGAATGATAGAAGGTGGTGAAGATGTAAAGTTCATTGCCCGAAGATTAGTCATACTGGCAAGTGAAGATATTGGCAATGCTAATCCTACCGCCCTCGTGATGGCCAATGCCAGTTTTGACGCTGTAAATAAAATTGGTTATCCGGAATCAAGTCTTATTTTATCACAATGTGTTATTTACCTCGCTTCAAGTGCAAAGAGTAATGCAGCTACGGTAGCGATTGGCGATGCATTGAATGCGGTAAAACAACACGGTGATCTCCCAGTACCGTTACACATCCGAAATGCTCCAACCAAACTGATGAAGAACCTGGGTTATGGAAAAAATTACGAATATTCACATAGCTATGAAAACAATTTTTCACCACAGGAATATTTACCTAAAGAGCTTTCGGGAACTAAGTTTTACGATCCGGGGAAAAATGCGAGAGAAGAAGAACTGAGGAAGTTCCTGAAGATCTTATGGAAAGACAAATACAACTATTGATGGATATACAATCAAGAGAAGATATTGAATTGCTGATAAAAAGTTTTTATTCTAAAGTAAAAAAAGATGATATCATCGGTTTTATTTTCAATGATATCGCCAAAGTAAATTGGGAACATCATTTACCCATCATATTCGATTTCTGGGAAACCCTTCTACTTGACGCTGCTTCGTACAGAAAAAATGCGATGGAAGTGCATTACACACTTAACCGGAAAGTGCCGTTGGAAGAAACACATTTTCGGCGTTGGTTAAACCTATTTTCGGAAACAGTGGATGACTTATTTACCGGAAGAATCGCCACGATGGCGAAAACAAAAGCAAAATCCATCGCTTCATTAATGCAGTTTAAAATGAAACAGGATAACGATGGTCTTACTACCACTGGAAAACAATAACCGGTTATGAAAAAATTATTTCTTTTAATCATACTTATTTTTTCTACCCTGCATTCTTTCGCACAATCCATCGTTTACCGTGATAGCCAAATAGAAAAAATGGTCAGCGAGGTTTCAAAAGACTCGCTGGAGTCATATATAAAAAGATTAGTCGGCTTTGGTACAAGAAATACGCTGAGTACGCAAACTGATATTAAAAGAGGTATTGGGGCCGCCCGCAAGTGGGTATTGAATCGTTTCAATGAGTTCGCGAAACTATCCGATGGCCGGCTGACCGCTTTTATTGATACCGTCACCCTTCAACCGGATGTGCGGCGTGTGGATGTTCCGCTTCTGCTTGGCAATGTTGTAGCCACACTGAAAGGTATTGATCCCAATGATGACCGCATCTTTATAATCAGCGGACACCTTGACAATAGACGAAGTGATGTAATGGACCGCTCCGGAGATGCTCCCGGCGCTAATGATGATGCCAGTGGTGTGGCGGCGGTTATGGAAAGTGCGAGGATCATGAGTAAACATTCTTTTCCTGCTACTGTCATTTTTGTCGCTGTTAGTGGTGAAGAACAAGGCTTATTGGGGGCCAATTTTATGGCGGAAAAAGCGAAGAAACAAAACTGGAATATTGAAGCAGTATTGAACAACGATATAATCGGAAGTAACAACAGTAGCGAGACCAATATTATCAACAACGCAAAGATCCGGGTATTCAGTGAAGCTTTTTCTATGCAGGATACAGGCAAGGCGGTATTGAACATTCGTAACCTGGGTTTAGAAAATGATGGCAAAGCAAGACAGCTGGCCCGTTATGTAAAAGAAATTGGCGAACGCTATGTTGACAACCTTGAAGTGGTAATGATCTATCGCAATGATCGCTTTCTTCGTGGCGGTGATCATACGCCTTATGTCAATTCCGGTTTTGCCGCCGTACGTTTTACAGAGATGAATGAAAATTATTATCACCAGCACCAGGATGTACGGCTGGAAAATGGGATTCACTATGGCGACCTGCCTGAGTTCATGGATTTTGAATACCTGCGAAAGAATACCTGCATGAATCTTTCCAATCTTGCTAACCTGGCTAAATCTCCTTCCCTGCCGCAGGACGTAAAGATAGAAACCAAAAGACTCACCAATTTTACCAACCTAAGCTGGAGGGCTCCTAAAAGTGGAAAAGCAAATGGCTATTATATACTAATAAGAGAAACTACCAGTGCTGTATGGCAAAAAAAGATTTTTACAACTGATACTAAAATCGAGCTGCCTTATTCTAAAGACAATTATTTTTTCGCCGTACAATCTGTGAGTGAAGAAGGAAATGAAGGATTACCGGTTCTTCCTGTTCCTTCCGTGAAATAACAGGATAGGTTGCCGGTGAATACCGATATAGTATCAAATTCACCGTTACTAATTTTAAATCACTAACTGCATTACAGTATGAACTGGGTATTAAAAAAATTTAATTCGCTTACTCTACAGGAACTTTATGCCTTACTTCGCCTCCGCACGGAAGTGTTCGTGGTTGAACAAAACTGTGTTTTCCAGGACATGGACAATAAAGATCAGCAATGCCATCACCTCATGGGCTGGCAGGATAATTTTCTATTTGCGTATACAAGATTAGTGCCACCCGGAGTTTCGTATGAAGAGGCTTCAATAGGCCGTGTAGTAACATCCCCGGATGCAAGAGGTGCTGGCATAGGGAAAACACTTATTGAAAAGAGTATTGAAGAAGTTATTAATTTATATGGCAATGGTTCAATCAAAATCGGTGCGCAATTGTATCTTAAAAAATTTTACACCTCATTTGGTTTTGAACAGGTTGGGGATATATATGATGAAGACGGCATTGATCACATTAAAATGATCAGGAAATAATCTTTCTCGTAGATTCACTTAGTATAAAGACTTTTTATTAATCAAAGAATTAAAAAATAGTCTCCTGCATTTCTACTATCCATTTTTCTTTATCTATTTTGTCTCCGAAATCCAATAGTAGAAAAAACCAGAAATCTGAATCTATGAGAAACAAAGTAGTCTCTGCAGTGCCTCTGCTGGCATTGATAATTTCCCTGAATTTATTCCCCTCCCGGTCATTTTCCCAATCTATTACTACCGGTAATGGTAAAGTTGAACTGGGCTTTGGCTTTGGGCCAATGTTCTTTCTCGGAGACCTTGGAGGTAGCGCAGGTATAGGAAGAGATTTCCTTAAAGACCTTGACTTTCCCTTAACCAAGTTTTCAAAAATGATTTATGCTAACGTATATCCCGCCGAATGGATAGGTTTCCGTCTCGCATTAAGTCATGGTACTGTAGCCGGAAATGATGCACAGGCGCCTAACAAAGGAGGAGCAGAAGAAGATCGTCTGCATCGTAATCTTAGCTTTAAGTCATCGATACTCGAAGGCTATTTAGCAGCGGAAATTTATCCTACTGTATTTTTTGAACAATATGACGGACTGGCAAAAAAATTCCGTCCTTATGGACTTATCGGAATAGGTGCTTTTAAATTCAACCCTAAGGCAAAACTAGATGGTCAATGGGTTGCGCTGAAACCACTTCGTTTAGAAGGACAGGGAATGAACGAATACCCTAACAGTAAAGAATACAACCTGGTTCAAAAAGAGATACCGATGGGATTCGGCTTTAAATATTACCTGAAAGAAAATATGTACGTAGGTATGGAAGTGTTGCACCGCCAGTTATTTACAGACTACATCGATGATGTAAGTACAGGCTATGTAGATCCTGTTGTTTTCAGCAATTATTTATCTCCTGCTGATGCTACAAAAGCAAGACGTTTATTTTATCGTGGTACTTATTCCAATGCGACTTCAAACCCCGGACTGATTCAAACTTTTCAACGGGGCGATCCAAAAGATAATGACGCTTTCTTTTCTACCATTTTACGTTTCGGATGGAGATTAAATGGTGATGACCCTAACAGGAGGGCCAAAAGACAAATGCGTTGCCCGGTATTCTTCTAAAGAAGGAAACCCGCAAATATTTTTTAATAATCCAAACCCAATATGAATCCAAAATCTACATTATCCCTTGCCGGTTGTATTTGTTTAATCATTTTAGCAATTCAACCTTACTCTTCCATCGCTGCGGAAAAAAAAGATCCGGTAGCTATGGAAACTAAAGAGGAAGGGAAACCGGCTAACAATACCCGGTTGAGTTCTTCGAGGAACAACAATGCGGTAAAAATTTATCCCGCCATCATCCAAAAGGCCATGCATGTGGTAGCAAAAGAAAATGATGGTAAAGAAATCGATTTTTTTGTGTTTGACCTGGAAGGCACTTTGCTCAAACATTACAAGATGAATGATGGCGATCATAAAAAAATAACCGGCCTTGAAAGAGGAAAATATATTTATCACGTTTTTCGCGGCGACGAAGAAACAGCCACCGGAAAATTTGATATCCGATAAAGTTCTTTTGCAAGTGCTAACCTCTGTTCCAATAAGCAGCAGAGAGCTTAATAGAATCTGATACCCTGGTTGAAATAAAACCTAATCCGTTCTCTATTGGTACTCTCATTAGTATAAATTTTATTAAACACTCTCTGCGCTTGCTTATTGGACTTTTTAAAATTGAGTTCTTTTTTTACCATAACTAAGCCGTAAGACAGGGAAATTGCCAAAATCCCATATCCGGATGAAAAACCAGTTAATCCTGGAACCAGAGAAAGATTTTTTCAATCACTCCCTGTCATACTTACGGTCTCCTTACTTCTTCCAACCATGTTTTCTGCAAGTTGGTTTATGCACAGTTTTTGTGTATTACTGTTTTCCATAATTTGAAACTCTTTCGTTATATTAGTTTACTAAAACCAACGTTTATGAATCTAATTGAAAGAGTTAAAAACATTTTACTCACGCCAAAAACGGAATGGGGGACAATTAAAACTGAAACAGTTACTCCATCCGGGATGTTTACCGGTTATGTTTTGCCTTTAGCACTATTACCGGCGGCTGTAGCATTTTTATCGGGGGTGCTTTGGATAGGTACCCGGTATGGCATCATCATGTTATTTTCAGCTTTATTAAGTGCTGCTGTAGGTTATTTTATCGGGATGTATGTCACAGACGCACTAGCGCCCAGTTTCAACTCTACAAAAAATCTTGCAAAGTCTGCTCAACTGGTTGGATATTCATACACAGCCAGTGCCGCTGCCAGTATCCTGGGATTTATTCCTGGCATTGGCATCATAGCCGCACTCGCGGGTTTTGTATACTCTGCCTACTTAATGTATTTAGGTGTTGGGCCTTTGAAAGATACGCCGGAAGATAAGAAAGTAATATATGTTGTAGTCATCATACTGGCGGAGTTTGTAATCGGCATAATAATAGCATCCATAATTACGGCCTCGTTTCTGGCAAGCAACAGAATCGGTATGGGTTATTGATACCCTTGTTTTCATAAAAGCCATTTCTGGAGTTAAAATTATCCGGGAATGGCTTTTTCGTTTAAATAAGAATTCCTGCGTGGCATTTTTTACAACACTAGTTTAATTCAGCCTTTAAAAATTCAGCCGTATAACTTTCTTTATTTTTTATCAATTCTTCCGGCGTTCCTTCAAACAAGACTTTTCCGCCTCCATCCCCGCCTTCCGGCCCGATGTCAATAATATGATCGGCTACTTTTATCACATCCATATTATGCTCTATTACCAATACGGTATTACCCCGGTCTACTAATTTATTTAATACATCCAGTAAATGTTTTATATCCTCAAAATGTAAACCCGTGGTGGGCTCATCCAAAATATAAAAAGTCTTTCCTGTATCTCTTTTTGAAAGTTCGGTAGATAATTTAACCCGTTGCGCTTCTCCCCCGCTTAGAGTTACAGCAGACTGGCCCAGGGTTATATAACCGAGTCCCACTTCTTCCAGCACTTTTATCTTTCGATATATAAACGGTACCTGCTGGAAAAACTCCACCGCTTCTTCCACCGTCATAGCAAGTACATCGGCTATTGATTTCCCTTTGTAGCGTATCTCCAGTGTTTCCCTGTTATAACGTTTGCCATTACATTTTTCGCAATGCACGTATACGTCCGGTAAAAAATTCATTTCTATCACTCTCATTCCACCACCTTCACACACTTCGCATCTTCCGCTTTTCACATTAAAAGAAAAACGGCCTGCAGTATATCCCCTGATCTTTGCTTCTGGAATGGATGCGAATAAGGTTCTTATTTCTGTAAAAAAACCACAGTAAGTAGCGGGGTTACTCCGGGGTGTGCGGCCAATAGGTGATTGATCTATTTCCACTACCTTGTCAATATGCTCCAGGCCTTTTACTGTTTTATATTCCAGCGGCACTCCTTTTGATCCAAAAGCATGTTGTGAAAGAATGGGATATAATGTTTCATTAATAAGCGTTGACTTACCGCTACCGCTTACTCCTGAGACCACAATAAATTTTCCCAAAGGAAATTTTACATCTACGTTGTTTAAGTTATTTCCTTTGGCTCCTTTTAATTCCAACAGTTTTCCTGTTCCCTTTCTTCTTTCTTTCGGTACTTCAATTTTTAAATGACCGTTGAGATAACCCGAGGTAAGGGTATCCAGTTTCAATAGATGTTTTGGATCGCCCTGCGCTACTATTCTGCCACCATGAAAACCAGCCATGGGTCCAATATCAATTAAATGATCGGCTGCCAGCATAATATCCTTGTCATGTTCAACAACTATGACACTGTTGCCAATATCGCGGAGATTTCTCAGCGCATCAATCAACCGGTGGTTATCCCGCTGATGCAAACCGATAGAAGGTTCGTCCAGTACATAAGTTATACCCTGTAATTGCGAACCGATTTGCGTAGCCAATCGTATTCTTTGCGATTCACCTCCGCTTAAGGTTTTTGAACTTCGGTTCAATGTGAGATAGGTCAATCCCACATTCAACAAGAATTGAAGCCTTTCTCTTATTTCTTTCAATACATCTTTGCCAATAATATTTTGCTTATTGGAGATACGCAGTTCAATTCCATCTAACCAGGCCGCCAGGTTATCCAAATTCATGTTGCTTAAGTCTGCGATATTTCTTCCGGCTACCTTAAACCACAGGCTTTCTTTTTTTAATCTTGCTCCTCCGCAACTTTCGCATGGCTTCAGCTGCATATAATCTTCCGCCCAATTTCTCAACTCTTCACGGTGCCCGTTATTGAACCACCTGTAGAGCATATTCACGATCCCTTCATAAGGAGCTTGTGGATCGACTTGCATATTTTCAAAATCAACCTCCGTTTCTAGTCCTTCTTCATTGCCATATAATAAAATATTTAATGATTTTTGCGGGATCTCTTTGATCGGTTTGGTCAGTGATATTTTATTTTTTTTGGCTACCTCCTGTGCTTGTTTATAGACATAAGCTTCCCGCTCACCACCCAATGGTGCAATTCCACCTTCGCCAATGCTTATTGAGCTATCGGGTATGACCGCATCCATATTAATATGAAAGGTTGTTCCCAATCCTTTACAAACAGGGCAGGCTCCATAAGGCGAGTTGAAAGAAAAAGCGTTGGGTGAAGGCTCTTCATAGCTGATACCCGTGTCCTCACACATCAAAAGTTTAGAATATTGAATAACGGAGGGGGCTACTTTCGAATCGTCTTCAGCAAAACCTATCTTCTGTGCTGCAGCCTGACCGGACTTTTTATTAATTGAACTGGCTTTGCCCTTGTTTGCCGCCAAATTATCTGAACTATTTTCCACCAATAAAAACATAAGATCCTTACCCAACTTCAAAGTTTGCTGTACACTTTGGCTCAATCTTGCTTTTAATTCATCCGTTACCAGTAAACGATCCACCACCAACTCGATATCATGTATCTTATAACGATCAACCTGCATTTTAGGGGCGAGATCTTTTACTTCGCCATCTACTCTCACTTTCAAAAACCCTTTCTTTCTTACATCTTCAAAAAGTTCCCTGTAATGCCCCTTCCGTCCCCTGACCAGCGGGCCCAGCAGACTTATTTTCTTTCCATGAAATTTGGTGAAAATATTTTCAACGATCTCTTCTTCGCTCCATTTTACCATCTTCTTACCCGTGTTGTAAGAATAGGCTTCTCCAACCCTGGCAAATAACAATCGTAAAAAATCATACACTTCCGTAATTGTACCTACTGTAGAACGGGGATTTTTGTTAGTAGTTTTTTGTTCAATAGAAATGACGGGAGAAAGGCCCGTGATCTTATCGACATCGGGACGCTCCATATCACCTATAAACTGCCGTGCATAGGCCCCAAAGGTCTCCATATAGCGCCGCTGACCTTCTGAATAGATCGTATCAAATGCAAGGGAAGACTTACCGCTGCCACTAATACCGGTAATAACCACCAGCTTATTCTTTGGTATTGAAATGTCAATATTTTTCAGATTATGCTCTCTTGCTCCGAACACTTCTATTGAGTCCTCTTTAAGCTTATCCATAGTTTATTAGTACCCCTTTTCTATTTTTTTATTTACCGGACAACGAAGATAAAACAAGCGGGTAACCAAAAAGTTATAAAATCCCCTGCGATTCCATTAATACGCTGAAGAATTCATTTACAGTCGTTTAAGAAATAAAATGGAAATTTTTTTGAGAGTTTTCCCCCAAAACGCATTTCTGGCACAATATTTAAATAGAATGGGAACGAAACCCTTAATTAATCAAATCATTTTTTAAACTAAAAATATCATGAAAAAACTAGCAATCGTAACCTCTGCAGCCTTTTTAATGTTCACGGCTGTTTTAAATGCTCAAACGGATTCTACCAAGTCGGCAACTGACCCTGCTACTCAGCCAGCGACTACTGAAAAGCCAGCCAGCAAGGATAAGTACAATAACTGGAGTGCGGACACCTACAAAATGCAGCCTATGCCGGAAGCATTAACTACTCAAAAAATATTCCCTGTTTTGGGTAAATATCAACTTACTGATAAAGAAGGAGCTTCTTCTACAGTAACCGTAAGTCTGGATCCTGAAAATAAAGGTTTAATCTGGATAGAAGGTTTACCACAAGGAAAAATCAAGGCTACATTAAGGAAGTCTCCTGCTACTTACAAAATACCTGTACAACCCTTAGAAGGAGAAGTAATTCCTGCACCTGAAGTAACAGATACAAAAGTTGCAAAGAATACAAAAAAAGTAAAAGAAATAAAAGCCAAAGAATTACCTGAAGGTGTATTGATCTATGACAAAGATGCTAACTTATTAAACGTATGCATTGGTTGCACTTACAAGGTTGAAGATCCTGCAACAGCTTTTATGACTACTGAGCCTGCAACTACGGATGTAGAAAAAACTGAAAAGAAAGCTACAAAATCTTCTAAAAAAGCAGTAGCA
This sequence comes from Chitinophagaceae bacterium, assembly GCA_040007815.1. Lineage (GTDB taxonomy): Bacteria > Bacteroidota > Bacteroidia > Chitinophagales > Chitinophagaceae > Terrimonas_B. The sequence goes on along the minus strand of JBDTUH010000002.1, from coordinate 127,355 downwards.
AAAGTTACTAAAGTAAAGCCAGTTCTTTACAGTGGTAATAAGATTATCGAAACTACCGCCGCGGTTAGTGCTCAATAAATAATTAAAGAATTTTTGATCGTCCATGAGGAGGTTGCTGAAAAGCAGCCTCTTTTTTATTCAGGTCAACTAAAGTAAAGGCTTTTAAACAGTTACTTGTCTTCATTTTCGGATTGATGACAATTCAGAGAAAAGGATCTAAAAAATTTTGGCGATCTGTGATCATCTCTCCTATCTTTGCACCAGTTCTTTATTATTACTTATCAAGAAAGGCAGAGGGTAATGGCCCGATGAAGCCTTGACAACCTACCCCTTTATCATCCTTCAGTTAACAAGGATGACATAGAGGAAAGGTGCCAATTCCATCCGCCGGCTGGCGGAACGATAAGTCAGATTCACAGCTTCGAAATATCCGTTCAACATATTTAAAAGCTCATCTGATTTATCGGGTGAGCTTTTTTTATTTTTCGGGAATTGATCTTTCACCTGGCATTCTCTTGCTTTCCTGGTAAGTACAATTTAAATGGCATTGAAGAAACCTACCCTTGTCCAATCAAAACAAAAGGCTAAAGACTCAACAAACAATGATCCCTGATCAAATACTGTTTTTTTCGGCTTTGAGTTGTTGTTTCTTTCATTCCGTTTAGTGATTCTTGTCAATGGCAACAAAATATTAACAGGTGAAACAACAGGCAAATCATAAAAAGTCCACTAAATTTATAGAGTACAAAAGTGGGTCTATGCGGCATTACCCGTTCGCAAGTGATTCAGTTCACACGTTGTGGCAAGCTGCTGACCGCTATTGTATGAATCTCCCCTATTTTGGTGATTGGCCATGTCTTACTACCTGTTGAATTTTGAGTTCATCAGACATTTTTAAAAATTTAAAACCTCTTATTATGAGTAACTATCGTTTCGAAACACTACAGCTTCATGCAGGACAACAGATTGATCCAACAACAAAGGCAAGAGCAGTTCCTATTTATCAAACCACTTCTTATGCTTTTAATAACTCCGAACATGCAGCCAATCTTTTTGGCCTGAAAGAGTTTGGGAATATCTATACCCGTATCATGAACCCGACAACTGATGTATTTGAACAGCGTATAGCAGCGTTGGAAGGTGGTGTAGCTGCGTTAGCAACAGGCTCAGGCCAGGCGGCCCAATTCCTGGCGTTAAACAATATTCTCCAGGCAGGAGATAATTTTGTTACCACTACTTATTTATATGGTGGCACCTATAACCAATTCAAAGTCGCTTTTAAACGTCTTGGAATTGAGGCCCGCTTCGCAGATGGTGACGATGCGGAAAGTTTTGTAAAACATATCGACAAGAATACCAAAGCATTTTATCTGGAAACAATTGGTAACCCCCGCCTTAATATTCCTGACTTCAAAAAATTCGCTGACCTCGCAAAAGAATATGATTTGCCGCTGATCGTTGATAATACATTTGGCGCTGCGGGTTATTTGTTCCGCCCGCTGGAACATGGAGCGAACGTAGTTGTTGAATCTGCTACAAAATGGATCGGTGGACATGGCACCAGTATTGGTGGTGTCATTGTTGATGGAGGAAATTATAACTGGGGTAATGGAAAATTTCCGCAGTTTACTGAACCAAGTGAAGGCTATCATGGTTTAAAATTCTGGGATATTTTCGGTGAAGGAAATCCTTTGGGTCTGCCCAATATCGCTTTTGCAATCCGTGCAAGAGTAGAAGGCCTTCGTGATTTCGGTCCTTCATTAAGTCCTTTCAATTCATTCCTTCTTCTCCAGGGTTTAGAAACTTTATCATTGCGGGTACAGCGTCATGTTGATAACGCATTGGCATTGGCACAGTGGCTGGAACAACACCCTTCCGTTGAGTTTGTACAATATCCGGGTTTGAAGAGCAGCCCTTACAATGCGTTGGGCAAACAATACCTGACCAATGGTTTTGGCGGCATTTTAAATTTTGGCGTGAAAGGTGAAAAGGAAAACGCCAGCAAATTTGTTGATGCGCTGAAATTAGTAAGTCACCTGGCCAATGTCGGCGATGCTAAAACATTAGTTATTCATCCGGCATCTACTACACACGAACAATTAAGCACAGCTGAACAAATAGCAGCGGGAGTACAACCCAACCAGGTTCGTATCAGCGTAGGCATTGAACATATTGAAGACATCAAAGCCGATATCGAACAGGCATTTCAAACAGTATTTTCAAAAGAACTCGTAGGATAATATGCTGACCGTTTTTAATCAGGATAAACCTTTTGCGTTAGAGTCAGGTGTAACCCTTCCGGGTTACCACCTGGCTTATACAACGCATGGAAAATTGAATGCGGCTAAAACCAATGTGGTATGGATCTTTCATGCATTGACCGCCAACAGCAATCCGCTGGAATGGTGGCCCGGCTTAGTGGGAGATGGTAAGTTTTTTGACCCGGCAAAGTATTTTATCATTTGTGTAAATAAACCGGGTAGCCCCTATGGCAGTATTTCCCCGCTTAGTATTAATCCGCAAACTAATCAGCCCTATTATCACGACTTCCCTGTTTTCACTATTCGTGATATGATAAAAGCCTACCAGCAATTAAAAAATCATCTTGGCATTCAAAAGATTTTTGTTGCCCTCGGTGGCAGCACCGGTGGTATGCAATTACTGGAATGGGCTATTGAAGAGCCAGAGCTTTTTGAACACATTGTTCCGATTGCTACCAATGCCGTATTATCTCCCTGGGCCATTGCTTTCAACGCATCACAACGTATGTCGATTGAAGCGGATACTACCTGGTTGGAAAAACGTTCCGATGCCGGGCAAAAAGGATTGGCCGCGGCGCGTTCTATTGCTTTGTTATCATACAGGCATTACAACGGCTATGATATTACACAGGCAAGGGATAAATCCTTTGTGCCATTGACGAATGAAGTCATCTATGCATCGGATAATTATCAACGTTACCAGGGCTTGAAATTAGTCAACCGCTTTAATGTCATTTGCTATTATCGTCTCAGCCAGAGTATGGATAGTCATGATGTTGGTAAAAACAGGGGAGGTGTTGAGAAAGCTCTGCAAAAAATTTCAGCTAAAACATTAGTGATAGGAATCAGATCAGACGTTCTTTATCCTATTGCAGAACAGGAGTATTTGCAAAAGACCATTCGTGATGCTGACTTATTAAGCATTTCCAGCGATTTTGGCCATGACGGCTTTCTATTGGAATATGAAAAAATTGAACCCGCACTGAAGAAATTTATAGAATCAAAAACATCTCATCATTTAAAAGTAGTAAACGAATAATGTTGATAAGTTCTATAGTTCTGAGTTTTGGTTTACACAAACCGCCTTATGAACTGACAGGCTTCAACACTTTAAACCCAGAACATGGAAACACATAAGCAATTGACCATCGGATTATTCGGATTTGGTGTAGTAGGTGAAGGCCTTTATAAAGTGCTTCAGCAAACACCTTCTTTAAAAGCACAGCTTAAAAGAGTATGTATTAAAAACGCCGGGAAAAAACGTAATGCGCCTGACTCTTTGTTTACCACAGACAAAAATGTATTGCTGAATGACCCTGAAATAAATGTGATTGTAGAAGTGATTGACGATGCGGATGCGGCTTACCAGATCGTTTCCACCGCACTACTAAATGGGAAAGACGTGGTAAGTGCCAGTAAAAAAATGATCGCCGAACATTTACCAGCTCTATTAGACCTGCAGCAACAAACAGGGCATTCTTTATTATACGAATCAGCGGCCTGCGCTTCCATCCCTGTCATCCGAAACCTGGAAGAATACTATGACAATGACCTTTTGCATTCTATCAAAGCCATTGTAAACGGTTCTACCAATTTTATACTCACCAAAATGTTTGAAGAAGGTCTCGATTTCAAACAGGCATTGATACTGGCACAACAGCTTGGTTTTGCCGAAAGCAATCCAAAACTGGATATAGAAGGCTTTGATGCCGTGAATAAATGGACCTTCCTGCTGACACATGCTTATGGTATCATTGAATCGCCGGAAAACATTTTGTTTAACGGAATACAAAATATCCAGGCGGGTGATGCCCGGGTCGCCAAAGAAAAAAATCACCAGATAAAATTAGTGGCACAGGCAAAAAAATTACAGAATGGAAAAGTGGCGGCCTTTGTATTACCGCAGTTTATAAAACAGGATGATCATTTAGCTTTTGTAAAAAATGAATACAACGGCGTAGTAATAGAAAGCGGTTTTGCTGATAAACAATTCTTTTATGGAAAAGGAGCCGGCAGTTTTCCAACAGCTTCGGCAGTGCTAAGTGATATTTCCGCTTTACGGTATCAATATAAATATGAATACAAAAAACTGTATCATCATACACCACATGAACTAAGTCATGATGTTTTCCTTCGTGTTTATGTAAGCTTTGACGACCTGGCATTGATCCCCCGTGAACGTTTTGAATGGCTGGAAGAATGGCATGCACAGGAAGAAAGAAAATATTTAGTGGGCGTTATTTCTTTTGCAGAATTGAAAGACAATACCTGGTGGAAGGAAAATAATACCTCATTGATATTAACGCCTGATCCGGTTATTGAAGATGTTGAAATAAGAAAGCTCAAGAAAAAAAGTCTTGAGTTGGCGGGTCTCTTTTAAAAAATTCTATTCCCAATCATTATTAGAAAAGGTTCCTCACCATGGGAACCTTTTCTTTTCTATGATTTTATTTATGGAAGCAGCCGGTCTTCAAGCAAGCGGTTATGGTATTGCTGTATAAAAGCTTTAACCTTTAGCTCCATGGAATCCCGTTTGGATATCATATGCTCTTTTAAATCGGATTTCATCAGCCTGTCATTAGCATAATCATACAAACCGGTCGTATGGCCATCATTAAACTCCAATACATAATTATCCTGTATCCACCTGAACGCATTGACGAAGTTCGCCGCGGTATTCGTATGGGCTGAATCGAAGATATTTTTCCCAAAAGAAACAATATCTCCTGAATAGTTTAAATAAGCCAATACGCTTGGCATTATATCCGTCTGCTGAACGACACTGCTGTCGATCTTTGGCAATCCGCTATCACCATGATGATAAAAAATAACGGGAACAGACGTATTGCCTACAGAGGTCCGGTACTCCGGGAAATCCGATACTGTACCATGATCAGCTGTTATAACAAATAAGGTCTTGTCAAACCATTTCATGGTTGAAGCGGTAGCGAAAAATTTTCTCAATGCCATATCCGTATAGGCCATGCATTCATAAATGGGCACTCCACCCTTTGGAAAAACACCTCTATATTTTTCAGGAACCTTAAATGGATGATGCGACGATACTGAAAAAATAGTGGAGAAAAATGGCTGTTGTATCGTATCCAGGTTTTTCGCGAAAAATTGAAAGAAGGGCTCGTCCCATATTCCCCAGAGTCCGTCAAAGTCGTCGTCATTGTTATATTCATCCTTGCCATAGTATTTTTCTACTCCCATCAGGTTCATCAGGGCTTTAAATCCCATAGACCCGTTCGGTGCACCATGAAAAAAAGAAGTATGATATCCTTTTTCTTTGAGAATGGATGGCAAGCTTTTTATTTTATTGGAGGCATAAGGAGTAAGAATAAACGGGATTTCACCGGCCGGAATACTCGCCAGCACCGAGGGCAACGCATCAATGGATTTTCTCCCGTTGGCAAAAGAATTCATTCCCACATGGCTATGTGCGATCAATGAATCCAAAAAAGGCGTGTATCCTTTATACGTTCCGTTGTTAAGATGCTTGTTATAAAAACCTATGCCGTCTTTTCCAAAACTCTCCAGTATGATCACCACTACGTTATCATATTTAAAAGGTTTATCAGAAACTATTCGTTGTACCGGGGTGTAGATGGTTTCCAGCTGTTGCTCTGCAAAATAATTATCCTTTTTATAAAAGGTTTGACGTGACGTCCGAATAATGCAAAATGGAGTATTGAGCACCAGTGGTATCTCTCCGGGTACTGTAACATATTCACCGGCATTGCTCATTGTGATGGGCCGGGTACTATATTTAAAATCGCCGCGTATACCGCCAATCATCATTGTTATCGTAAGCGCCATTATCACTATGCCGGACGAGTAATATATCCATGGCCGTATACGAACCGGCTTTTTTATAGCTACACGATTATAAAGCCACGCAAGCAACAATATCAACAGTATATAGATAAGGGCTACATACCAATAATCAACAATAAAACGCAGAAAGAAATTTGTTTTCCCTTTTTCATTGGCAAATTCATCCAGCACTGACAATGTAGAACGGCGAAGAGTAAACCTGAAATAAATAAAGTCGATGGTATTCACTAATAGTGCAGTCCCATTCGTAATAAAGAAAATAATCCCCGTTACTTTCTGGTAGGTGGCATTATAACGAACAGGCAACGGTATTATCTGGAGAAGGATAAATAATGCATTCACATAAAACAGTGCCGCCAGGTCAAAGCGAAACCCTCCTTTTAAGATGTTTAACCAGCGGCTAAGGGTCAGTCCCGGGAAATACTCTGCATTTAAAGTGTAAAAAAGAAACCTGCTGATAGAAAATAAAAAGAGGACGGCAGCAAGCCTCCAGAGAAGAGCTACATAAACATTTACACTAATCCGCCTTAATCTTCCGTTGATCTTTTTCATCATCCGGGCTGATACATTAAAATAAATTAACTCATGACCTGATTACAGATCCATAAAAAAGTCCCTCCGCTAACAGCGGAAGGACTTTTGTCGGGAAGACAGGAAGAGAACTTGGGATATAATATAATCGTTCTCACTGTCTTAACTAAAATGCCTTTTGCGTACTCACGGATTTACTCACAAATAAACTTATCTAGTTGTGATCCACTCGTTTTTCGCTTCAAGTCGGGAGGACAGGATTCGAACCTGCCTATAATAATTTGAATATCAATTGCCTATTTCTCAAACTCCGTTTTACTCACGGATTTACTCACTGACAATGTGGTGTAAAAGAGCTTATGTGTCAAAATTAATCAAATGGCATCATTTAACCTAAAAGCACTATACCGCATACAGCGCTTGGATAAATTTTTATCCTGTGTTTATAATTGAATTACTGCTAAGGGTAAGTATTTATAATTACAGTTTAAAGGGCCAAGAGCTCTTTCGCCAATTTAGAAAAGTTATCATATTAAAAGCAGTTTCCAAAGCAAATACTCTCAGGTTTAAAATCTTACTTATTTAATGAAAGAGTATTATCTTGCGCCGAACCAAAATTAGCCAGTGCCGAGTTTGTAGCAATAATTCCAATTGGCTTATGAAAATTCAGCTTTATGCACTTTCGATTGATGCCTTTTAAGGATCTTGAAACCTACTTGCCGGGTGCTCTAAAAGAATCCTTTTCCTTTAATGATTTAGAATGTAAGGATGCCGAAAAGAAGGTTCAAAGTTTTACTTCGGGTCTTGTAGCTGGCTTATGGGTAGGCGTTGAAACCAGTTATGTCGATAAGCTATATCGCGACGCCTACTATAACTATTACAGCTCAAAACTAAACGAATATAAACGTGATTGTATTAGGCTATCATTTTTTGCTGGCGAAATAACATTAGACGATTTTTTTTCAGACAAAAGCGCTGAGAAATTGCAAGACCTTTTTCGAGGTTTTATTGTAATTCGGCCTACGGTAAGAAATGTTATCGGTAGAAATGTTTTACATCCTTCGATAATTGATAAAACGATCGGCTACCGTGTTTCGATTGCTAAATTTTCCGCTTGTATTTATGGTATTAAACTTTGGGTTGAAGGATTCCCGCACTCATCCCAGGATGAAGAGTTTATGGTGTGCGCTGAAACCACTATTTGGGCAACGATGGAATACTTTTCTACCAGGTATCCAGAATATCAACCAATGCTTCCAAGAGAAATACATAAGATTTTAGCAACTACAACAATGGAGCGCCAGGTACCATCGAATGGCCTAAATGGCCTTCAAATGTCTTTTACTTTAAAAGAACTTGGGTTTGGTGTAAAGATTTATTCGTCAGGAAAAAATTCCGCAAAAGAACAGGAAGATCTTTTAGACTTAATTAAAATATATGTTGAATCAGGTATTCCACTAATGGCGCTTATGCGCAATGATTATGGCACTGCTCATGTGGTGAATGTTGTTGGTAGAACAGACTTTGTAACTAAAGTTTCACCCGTTCCAATCCTAACATTGCCTAATGGGGGTCAGGTTTCAAATTACTACAATCAGGATGCAAAATATTTACTGGTTGATGACAATCACAGAGCCTATGCGGACGTTCCTTTAGACAATCCGTCCTGCAAATACACTGGCACCGAATGGATGGATTGTAAAATAATTGGAGCTGTCGTCCCATTGCATAAACGTATTTATATGGAAGCAATTCGTGCAAAGAAGCTTGCTCTTATGGGATTATCTCAGTTCGATAAATTATTTAAACTACCTAACATATGTATTCGACTACTTTTAAGTTCCACACGTACTTTTAAACATTCTGTGGCTCACAACCCTGATCTCAGTCCAGAACATAAAACCATTCTTCTAAGCCTCAATATGCCCAAATTTGTTTGGATTGCGGAAATTGGTACCCAAGACAGCTTTGCGAATGATAAAGCAACTGGTATGCTTCTACTCGATGCCACTGAGCCTAAGAAGAATGAAATTTTGGCCTATTTATTGGAAAATACGTATATTGGTAAAGTGAGAGATAAAGTAGAAGTGCTTTCCTTACCTTTACCACCTTTTCAAATTCATCAAAATCTAAATTTATTCTAGCGTGCAGGAGCCTTCAAAACTTGATTCTAAAGAGCTGCTCGAAAGTCTGCTTGCGAAGTTTGGATCGAATAGCGTTGGAGAACAGAAAGTTCAAGAAATGGAACGCGAGATTGAAAAGAACATGAACACCTTTGACATTGCTGAGCGAGAACGCACCGCCAAAGTAGCAGATGATTTAAGCAAGATTGTAATCACCGCATAGCAAATATGCGCACCTAATAAAATAGGAGGTCCCCATTGACCTCCTATACCCATCTTATTTTCCCATTCGTTAAAAAGAAATGACTTTGACAACCAACCTTCCGATGTATTGAAGGTCGCAGGCTCATTCTTTTTTTTATATCGATCTCATATGTCCAATAAGGACTCATTTCCTGCAAAAGATTAATATGAAGCAATACCTGGCAGCCACAGGGACAAGTAAAATTTAGCTGCCATGGATAGCCTCCATTTGTTAATACGTATACCTTTCTTTTCTTTATCGTCTTGGGCAACTCTTCAACGAATATATAGCTAAGACTAACCTCCTTGTTCTTAGACTTTTTTTTAAACCACCTGGCGAAAATGTTCCTCATACTTGCTTAATTCAGGGTTATTCAATAAAGGTTCGATATCGCCCTTACCCACAAGTTTCCCAAAAAACGGGCAGGGTTCACAATTTGATTCATGATAGCTCACAACATCATTAAACATGATCTTGACAGCATCAACATCCTTGTTTGGAATGTTTCGATAAGGATGTAGCCGCGCTAGAAACTCATTCACTGCAGTAGATGCTACTTGCATGTTTATACTTATGACGGCAGGACTTGATTCCTGCACTGCAGCTAGATACTGATTACGTTTCACTTCTTCAGCATTTGTCCTTCTGATTGCTTCACTCCGAACGGCCTCCATTGTATACTGACCACGACTGAGCAAGCTGGAACCGCCTGGTTGAACGACATGCACAGATCCGTGAATATCACGTATACCGCCACCTTCTTCAGCTTCTAATTTTACGCCCATATCAATCAGTAAAAGATTATAGAAGGAACTAATTAAGTTAAGCACATGCCTGCCTTCAGCGCCGTCAACACAACTAAACAAAAGATCGCTATCGGCTAATTCTTTCACTATTTCTACGTCGCTTACATGTTTCTCAAATCGCGTCACTTTAGTATTAAAACCAGTTTCTCGAATAGCCCGCTCCATTACAGATGTTTTTGCTAATTTTTGTTCAGCATCCTTATGGGTCGAGCATAAAATCCGGTTCAAGTTTAAGAAGTCTACATAATCCGGGTCTACTATTACCAAATGTCCAACGCCGTATCTTTTAAGCTGCTCTATTACAATACTACCAGTTCCAGAACAACCCACTACAGCAATTTTCATATTTGATAAAAGTTGAATTGTTTTCTTACCAAAAGCCTGCAGGTTGCGAACTTGAAGATTTTCATTGTAAGAACTCTCTGCTGTGTAGCGCCATTGATATAGATCACTTCCCGCTACTGATATTTGATGTATTGGCTTTATCGTCATATCAGAATCGAAGAAGCGCCCGAATATTCGCCCATCCGGTAACATAATGCAACTGGCATGAGGTTCTTCGAATTCTAACCATGCGTGAATGCTTCGAAAAAGCTGATCATCAGAATAATTATCAATATCTGAGAAAGCCTCATAGAAACCCGGATGACAATGTATTTTAACAAGAGCCAGGTTTTTTTTTGCAGCCTTTTCCAAGAGAGGGTTGATAACATCTGTCGGCCAGGAAACTCTATCAGGCTTTCTTTCAAAGCATTTTTCATAGGGTACATGAAGTACTTCCTGAACAGTCAGAACATGATTGTTTCCCCATCGACTGCGCCCACAAATAGCCACTGCAACAGCTTCGTAACCATCACCAGGAAAAAGATGTGCTCGTAGCGCCTCGTATTGTATACCTGTAAATCTAATTTTATTCATTGTCTATCTATTTATATCGTTTTTAAGCCAATTATCAACCAAGGTCAGGTGCGTAGCAACGTTATCAACACCAGGTTTCCACTCATTGGGTAACCGGTGTCGTGACCAGCGTTGGAATACTTTACCTCCAATAGGTTGATTGGTAGTCGCACCAATAGTTTTTCCTGAAGATTTTATCAGCTGTGGGTAGAAATAGGCCATATCTATCTCTGTAGCTGGATAGTTGGGCGGTATCATTAATGCTAGAGTACAATTCTTAACGGTATATCCATCCGGAAGAGGATAATCGTGAATAAGAAGCCACATGTAGCTGATTTCAGCAAGGGCTTCCCAACGGAAGCCCACTGATTTCAGAAAATCAATATCCTCTTCAGGTAAAGAGAAACCCCGTTGAAAACCGTCATTTTGTGTTTTTGGTTGTACTACAAATCGCAAAAGGCATTTTACCCGGAGATCAATTGTTTCATTATAAGGAAGTGGTATTGGCTTTGGCGTATTGCTGAGAAACTTTACCAAATTAAAATTGGAAGGGTTGTCTTTTTGAACGAATTTAATAACCTGCTCTACAGAAATAATCGGGTTTGGCCAGCTAAATTTCTCCTTATCAACTTTAATAAGATAGTTCTTTGCAGGTGGGACAGGTTTACACTCTTTACCATACTCTTCAATATCTACGGTCTCAATCCACTCACGAGTAAGAAAAACCAGTCCTTTACAGTCCATGCAAACCGGTTCGTCCATTTTAAAGGCGAGAACTTCTTCACCATGTTTAGTAACCTGGACCAAATACACCTTCTCGGGGTCCAGTCCTGCAAGCTTAATAATGGCTCGTGGAGCTAATTCTTTTTCCTGAGTTAACTCCGAATCTTGGTTGACCGAATACGGGAATACGTCTGGGTCTTTCGTTACAAAATTCTCCAACCCCGGGTTTTTAAAATTGATCTCATGAGTCAAGCTAACTTTTTCAAAGTCGCAACCTGCGAGCTTCATGTAGAGGGAATAGCAAGTAACCGGTTTATAACCAGCTCTTTCGAGTATCTCTTGGCCAGTCCCCGTATCATTTGGCATTCTTACGGGTTTGTCATTTACTACTATATCAGACCCTTTTTTGTCGTTCGATCCGGCAGGGTTACCTGATCCGCCTTTGAGCTCCGCCTGGGAGTCTGGGCTATAAAAGATTTTTAACATGGTGCAAATATAGCACCCGCTAAACACATTTTGCAAAATTTATTTTTATACCGCTAAATATATTTATCAACAATTTAGTGGCTGCTTATAGTATTAAGCATTTTGGCTATCTTTGCCGCCAAAAGAGCTACATGTCGGCAACAACAACTGGAAAATTCCTCAAAGAACTTCGTGAAAAAAATGGCTATTCTTTAAGGGAGGTAGAACAGGCTACGGGGATATCAAACGCATATTTGAGCTTGTTGGAGAATGATAAAATCAAAAAACCCGCAGCCAACAACCTTCATAAACTTGCCGATTTTTTTAAAGTAGATCTGCGGGAGTTGTTATCACTCGCCGGAATATTAGATGTTGATGCCGCCCCGCCGCGACCTGCAACAGAATATGTTTTTTCAAAAGCGAATTTAACAGAAGATGAGGAGGAAGAGTTATTGCAATATTTGAAATTTATAAGAATGAAAAATGAAAACAAGCTCTAATTCATCCACTACCACCGAAATAGAAAAATATGTATATGACATATTGAAACAAAGCAAGTCATTTGATATCTTTCCTACTCCAGTTGAAAAAATTGTGCACTTTGCTGAGCTTAACATCGACAAACAACATGGATTACATAACATACCCAATCATTACATTAGTAAAAAGATGGACGCACTTATTAGTGCATTGAAGAAAGTGTATGGGGCGCTGGACAGAAGAGAAAAAATTATCTATTTGAACCCTACTCTTAATAATGGGAAAAAGTCTTTCGTGCAACTGCATGAAGTAGGTCATCATGTGTTACCATGGCAGCGCGAAGTTTTTGAGTTTCTGGAAAACGACGAATCCTTAAGTCCAGACGTTGAGGAAAAATTTGAAGCCGAAGCCAATAATTTTGCTTCTCATGCTCTTTTTCAGCTGGGCCGTTTTGAACGTGAGATAAGTAGTTTACCATTGAGCCTGGCTACAATCAGACATCTGTCGGCCAAATTTGGAGCTTCCTTGCAAGCAACATTCAGGCGTTACGTTGAAAGATCGCCCAAACGAGTTGGCCTTTTAGTATTGAATAAACCTGACCATTACGGCGATTCATTGGGACTACGTAATTGGATCATGTCCTCGAGATTTGCATGCACATATCCAGGCATTGAATTTCCCGAGCTTTTTTCAAAGAAGTGGGCTTTTGTAAGAGCTTACTATTCTAACCGAAGATATGTTGATACTCCACACCCCTTGAATGTAACAATTGAGTCGGAAGAAGTAAAGTTAGAATATCGATATTTTGACAATAAACATAATATTTTCGTTCTGATAACACCATCTGGCGAAAAGATTTCTTCACGTGCAAGAATCATAACACCTTGGTAAAACATATCTCACAATATTACACATATCTCATAATCTCAAAATGTCAGAACACAAACACTGCCACTAATTTAATTAAAAGACACGTTGGCCTGCTCAATTTAACAGAACCATTTAACAATTTACTCGTGCTTGCAACCTCATGCGAAAACTCCAAAGCCGATATAGTAAGCGACTTAAAACACAATATGCGTTTAATCTTGATAATAAATAAATTAATAATAGTACTTCCTTTTTCCTCCTTATTTCTTCAAGAGGTGCTTGCATAAATAAGGATACTTTTCTGTGTTGTCCATGATACTATGGATATATTTTTCAATGCTTTTGCTGTTTTCATATAATTGCTTACTGTAGTCTTCAACTATATTTTTGTCCTTTTCTTTCATTAAAAACTCACTAATCAAAATTGCATTATTTAAGATCGTGTTTTGGTCAAGCTCGTGACCTACATTCCCTTGAAGATTTTCCATAATAAAAATAATCATATAAGATAGCCGAACCGTTGGGTGAGGGTGGCATTTCTCTTCATAGTATAGTGCTGGCCTTTTATCAGTCCTATTAATAAAATACATGTAAATCGCCGCCAAGCCTAACGACGCAATATCCGATAAAAGCCACCGATCAACTACCATCCGCCCGGCAATTTCAACTTCAGCAAACTGTTTGATCGCCATAGCCATACAATATGCAGAATGCCAATCTGCATCTAGTTCCCGCATGTGGCTAACTTTTATTTTATCTCCTTTACATTCGTGGAGCGCAAATTCGAGTGAGTCTCCTGCTTCACCGCTTCTTTGTATCAAATGACCAACCTCATGGTATAGAAAATAGATTGATGCCAATTGTAACATAAAAAAGGCCGGCGTGACTTTCCGTATTTGGGTGATCTTTATGAATGGTGCCAATGTTGCATCTTTAAATAAGTCCTCCTTCGGCATATAAAAATCATACATCCACTTAATTGCACCCATGTAAATTTCCACAAGATAATATCTTCCAACCTTTCTTGCCAGGGCATTCAAAGTTATGTTTGAACTGAAATAAATCCTGCCAGGCTCAATGTCAAAACCCAAGTCTTTTCGATCTAAATACTCTTGCCCATAATTAAAGAACTCTTCAAATATTTTCTTTAGAGGGCTGTCCTCCCATAATTCAAAATCTGCAAAAGTGGTACTAGGATCATAAGGCTTTATTCCTTTTGCAGTTAATTCGTCAATTACTTCCTTGTAAGTGCGCAAACGTTTATTTTTCAAAGCCCATTTACTAGCCTTTTTGTCCAACTTCTTATTAACCTTTTTTCGTTTACTTCTTTTTCCCATAATATAAAATACTTAAGTGCCAAACCCCATTCATTCATTAGCATTGATAAAGGATTAAATCGGTAGCCAGTTACCTTGATCGTCATAATTGTAAGAACCCTTCAACCCGCAAGCATTCCAAATCATATCAAATCCGGGCTTTAAAAGTGATGGAATGTCTTGGTCATACCTTTCAATTACAAGCAAGGGAAAATTAATTGTTGATTGTTGGATTGTTTGTTTTCCCCAAGGATACCGAACCCGTTCCGAAAGGATAAAATACTCCTTTATTCCGATGTAATTGACAAACAGATAAATAGGAAGACTTATTTTTCTCGCTTTATAAAATTGCAGATATTCATTTATTGCCCGAATTACAAATTCCTCATAATTATAATTTTTCGTTATCGGCATTCCGAGCTTTCCTTGATTAGGATAGAAAAGACTACCATTCACAGCTTGCATTACACCATTTCTAAATACCCTGAGATAATTATAGGAGAGTGGATCATTTACCAATGAAGAGGTAATCCATCCATGAAAATCAAGACGCGATGTGGTGCTGCCTCCATTTATCTCACTTAAGCCCTTAATAGTAGAAACGTCAATATTAAATGTATTAGAAACGCTATTTACTGGAATTAGGTGAAGTGCCAACTTTGCGTTTTCCCCCATTGGAATTGGAAATATACCAGAAATTAGGTCATTAACTAGCCTGTCCGCATTTTGCTGAATCTGTGAGGATGGATCTTGCCTGTTAATAAACGCGGCCTTCAATTGATCATGATCCATCTGATATTTTCCTGCCAGGCCTCGGCTATAATATTTATCATGATTCTTGTAGATTACTCGATGTGGGCCAATGAAGCTTTTTAAAATTTTGAGCAAAATTATTTGTTTGCCTTCTGAAAAACTAGTTGTTTCGATAGAAAAACCTTCAAGCCGGGGATCTATGCCAGTGCGGACGATTGAGTCAAGTTGTAAAACTAATTCATCAGTGCTACTAACGGAGATACCCTCAATTACGCTAGCCACGCCATCAATCGTACCAATGCCAAAAATTAAGTCACCTCCATCCGCGTTCGCAAAAGAAGATACATCGGCTAAAAACTCTTTTCTATCCTTATCGCTATTTAAATTCAATTCCTTCTTAAACTCAATATTTTTTCCCTCCTTTACCTTATTCGCCAAAAGTGAATACGCATAGTCTAAAGAGAAGGTAACCAAAACGTTTCCCATTATATGACTTTTCATCAAAAGGTAGCAGTACAAAACAATATATCGAAATTTAACTTTTAAAAACTACCATTTTGATTTTTAGTTGGTTAGGTAATACTTCCCTATCATAGTTATTCGAATGTTATCACTTTTTTAATTATTATCAAAACATCAATACCCCTCATCCACCAACCTCTTTATATCATCCCTATTATAATACAACGTCCCTCCTACTTTCTTAGTCCGGAGCTTCCTGCTAATCCGCAATGAAACCAATTTATTTACTGAACATCCAAGAATCTTACGAACGTCAGAAGTTTTGTAACCGTGCATGCTTTCAGGTTTAGGCTGCATAGCATGGCTGAGCATTTCCTTAATATCATTCATCAACTGCACCCGAAAAGAGTGCAAATCTTCCTTCGTCACAATCTCCACTCCCATACACCCCTCCATTTCTATAGTTAAAAAATGTAAAGCCCGTTACCGGGCTTTACTGGCTTATCCCAGCCGGCAGCCATATTGCTGGTGGGTCGGTCTCCACCGTTGCCCACGTCCTCTTCTGGCTGCTTTATCTTAAATTATATTTTTCCTTTCCGAAGCAATTACTATGGTTGCTCTATCTTAAGTTATCTTTCCTTTCCGAAGCAATTATTATCTTAATTATATTTCCCCTCTTCCATAGCAATCACTATGATTGCCTTATCATAATCGAGATCCTTAGAAATCCAAAACAATCCTCATCCCATAAACAACAATCCCCTCAATTATCACTAAACCTACATTCATGAATCGTCCGCAATCCTTCTGATGCCTTCCGTATCCGACATTGCAAAGGACCAGATTCATTTATTTTTTGCAATATCAACTGCAGACTGTCTGATGCAAAAGTTATCCTGGACGAATAGCCACGCAAAAAAACGTTTATACTTTCATCCCGCACTTTCATAATCTTGAATTCCTCTGCCTCTTTTATCAAATAGTAACGCATAAACGATGGTTAGTCTTTATCATACAAAATCACCAACCAAACCAGGCTCTTACTATACGGTCTCGGCGAAGGTTGGTATTTGATATACCCATACGCCACCAGATCTTTCATGCATTTGTGATAAGTGCCAAGACCGCTGATTCTGGCAAGTGGCATTAATTGTTGTCGGGTAATAGCAAGTGGACTTTCACAATTAGCAATACACCACATTAAAAACATCGCCATATATAAACTAATATGGGTGCCGCCTATTCGCTTATCCGATTCTACCTTCCGGTAAAATGCTGAAAGTTGGTGCACAAGTATCATTGTCTCTCCTTACTGCTAATTAAATCTTAACTCCTTTACCTGTGCTATCGCGCCTTTTCGGCAGTAAAACATCTTCATCACCAGGCACAGACTTTCCTTTCGCCTTCTTTTTTGGAAGCAATGGACCATCATCGTCGAAACTAATAACTTGTCCTCTAACCTTCTCCATACCGTTTCTCCGGGAATTACGCACAACCGTCTGTTGCACATTTTTCTTGGTAACATCTTTTACAGCATTATCATACATTGCAATTTTTATTGTCCGCTCCCGCTCCTTTGCGATCAATTTTTGAATCGCATCATCTTTCTTCCTTTCGTTATATGCTACTACAGCATTTACAATTTGTTTCCCGGCGTTGTGTATCGACTTTAATGCATTCAAAACGACTACCACCGAAACTTTTATGAGATCCTGAACGTCATTAGCAAACCGTACATATTTGTTTGGAATTGCAATCTTTTTAATCTCATTCATTTCGCCTTTCAAGATATTGAGATATCGCGCTTCACTGGGATCTTTTGTTTTACCATATTTGTTTAGCAAATCAACATAGTGATGGTACTTCACTTTCGCGAAATGTTGCTTACTAACGACATTAGCGCCGAACGTCTCCTTCATCTTTACTTCTTCTGCTGCCCATAGCACCATGGCATCCACTACACGGTTTCCCGAAGGTTTCATATTCACATTTTCTTTTTTCGTTTCCATAGTTTACAGATTTATTTAGTTAGACCTTTATTGTGATTAACATTATATTTCGGCAATAAATTTATCTCTTCATCTTTGGGTGGTATCTTCACCTTATTTAAGCTGGGCCCCTCCACCTGTTTCCAGAAATCAGTCAATTTTATTTTATTCAATGACCCATCATATAATTGAATGGCTTGGGATTTTGTATCTACCAATGCAAATAACTTTTCACGAACAATCACTGGCTTGTAAGGATCACGTGCACTATATAGGCTGTAACTTTTCCCAGGCAGTGTAAGGGCAAAGTCAAGGTTTATCCCGGACGTTTTGTCAAGTTCTCCATCTTTATTATATACCAACGGCTTGGACTCATACTTTCCAACCAACAAAAGTTCTCTGAGCGCAACGGTTGACTCCATTTCCACAGGGCGGTTGTTTACGTTTTCCTTGAAACTGCGTTGTGCATCTTCAAACAACATATGCCCGCTAATCTCATTATATTTATGGGTAGGCGAATCGGTGAAAGGTTTTCCCAGTAGGTGTTCAACAATGACATATTGGTTGATCTCTTGAACAGGAACAAATGTTTTTTCCAGTGTGACTTGCTTAACTTCACCATCCTGTAATGCGCGGAGCAACCTTCCGTATTCTACAGTACCTTGTTTTTCCCGAATCGGTAAACTGGCCAATTGCTCAGCCAATGTTTTTTCACTCGTTGACATATCGAACGTATAAAAATTATCAAAAGTTTAGTCGCCACCTTTTAACCACCTGGCATAATTCAAATCAATGAATCCCTTTCCCATTACTACCGCTTCGTTTGCTCAAAACTGGATCGGGTATCCATAGTTCGGTGCTCATATCCTGACCTTTACGTTTACGAAGTAAAGGATCATCATCGCCAGGACCTTTCTGCTGCTTTTGCGAAATATTCTTTTCAGGATCAATCTTCCAGAACTCAACATTTAATTCAACGCTAGGAAAAAGCCGGTGCTCAAATTGTAATCTCGCCGTGTCCCTTTTCAACGCCACATATAATAGTTGATTCACTGTAATGGGTACAGTAGGATCAACCGTCTCTTTAATACCATGGCGCTTTTCCTCATTCTTTGTAAGTTTCGTAAAAGTCGAACCTAAGTCGATACCTGTCTGGGTTTCTGGCATACCCAAATTGTCTAACCTTAAAATTTGACCTTTGAATTCGCCGACCAGCTTTATTTCTCTTACTACCTTTTCATGAGAAGCATTTTTTATTGCATCCTCCGTTTTGTCGCTATACGCTTTCCGCGCTTGTTCATAATTATCATAGAAACTAATAGGATGTGCAGAATGGCCAGCCGAAAGAATTTCGGGATCTGGAAAGATGTGTTCGACAACGTGATAACGACCAACTACCTCGACCGGCACAATAGTCTTCTCCAAATTGATCAGTCGTTTTTCACCATTAAGTAAAGTCGCGACTAATGCATTATTCTGTCTCAAGTCTTCTCGCTCTTTAATTGGAAATTCGGATAACAAATTCTCAACCACCATTTCCTCTGTAATCTTGCGCTGCATAATAATTGTATTATTTCCCTACCAGGTTATTGTCATTTGCCAAATAAATAATGCATTCAATTAAACATGTACTCCCTTATTTTTATCGGACTTTCTTTTTTTATCAATCAAATCGCCATCGCCGCCTTTTCCCTGGGCCGCAGCGCTTTTAAAATTCTCTGCCCCTTTATCATTACCTTTTTTTCCTTTCCCTTTCCCCTTGCCCAATAAAGGTTCATTATCGTCGGTTTTCTCTTTTGATTGGTTCTTTGCTTTCTCGTCCTTGGATTGATCGGTTGTTCCTTTTGAAAGGAGTGGTTCCTTATCCTGTACTGCCTCCGCTTGCCCAGTAGCCACAGTAGTCTGCTGTTGGGTTGGTTGGACGTCGCTATTTGAACCTTTCACCTGGCCTTGCGTAGTATCTTCATCCCGATAAAATTTTACAGCCTGCTGCTCCTGGTTATTTTGATAGACAAGCTTTTTGTTTTTGTCATAAATAAAAATATCCTGCCTGGCTGCGTCAACTGCGATAAATCGGCGGGAATTTTCCACATCTGTTGGATCGGTGACGGCATGTAAATTTCCTTTACATAACGATTTGATTACCTCATCCATATCTTCCTTAAAGTTGTGCTTGCCGACTACTTTTTCAATATCAAATACCGGATAGCTTTCAATGGGATGATTGCCTTTCTCAAGAACATCCAAATTCAGTTTTTTCCAGGCCATGTACGGATCACCCTCCTTGTTATAAAATACCTTACAAACTGCCCGGCTATTTCCTTTGTCGTCAGAATCCAGCAGATTGCAGCCTTCCTTTGTTGTAAAGCCTACTGTTCTGATCTCCTTTTCCTTTGTTTCCGGGTTATTTACTTTGCGAGTTTCAACGTAAAACTTCTGCGATGTTTCTTTGCCCTGTCCAGTGACTAATGTCGCATCATAACTATTCCAGAAATAATTTTCTCCGCCTTTTTTATAGTTCAGTGTGGTGGTCATTCTTCGGCTACCCTGGTAATATTCTTCCTTACCCTTAATTTCAAATGAGGGTTGACCCCGGCGGACATTTTCTTCAATTTCATTATCATACTTGGTTCCATGACCCATTATCTTGGCCTGGTACTGTAATGATGTAATGTTTTTCTCTACACTCATAGCTTTAAATTTTATATTTATTTAATTTTTATTGCATTTCTTTGATCGGTTGCTTGCCGTATCTTTGGAAGCAAGCTTTCCCCCGTCTCCTCCTTAGTTGTGGTAGTTTTTTTTTCAGTTGACTTTCCTTTTTGTATAAGCTGTTCCGATGGTGAACCTCTCGCATGTTTGTTCCAAAATTGGCTATCAATTTCCTTTTCCCCTTTCAGCACATCAGAGAACACAATTTTCTCAGGCCCGCCACCAAGTTGCAGATTCAATGTTTCATGCACCTTTATTTCTTTATGCAGGTCTTCACTTAACAACACCTTGAAACGATTGGGATTTTTGACAGTAGAAATGGGATAGGCAGTAGCCAGTATATGGCCGGTATTTACTTCCGGCGTTCCTTCGAAATTGTACTCAATTTGTTTGTTGTGATACTTCCCAATCACCATAACATCCCAATGCTGAATTATAGATTTACTTTTAGTAAGTTCACCTGTAATATCATGAAGTAATTTTACGGCAGCTTCCAAATCCGGGGATAAGCCTAACACTTTTAAACGTTCATTAGGCGTATGAAGCGAATATTCTTCCTCCGGTAATGGATAATCGTGAGATACAACCAGGTATTTCTCAATATGGTTTGCAGGGACGATAGTTTGTTCAAGCGTCACGACTTGCTTTTCACCAACTAGTAAACTATGAATAATACTAGATTTTGTTTCCCGCTCTTTAAATTCAAGAATCTCAAATTCCGAAAGCGCAGTCTCGACTTTCCGATAATCTTTTAAATACTGATAAGCTTTCTCCAATGTCGTGTCTGTTGTAAATTCCTTTTGGGGATACAAGCCCAGGCGATCTTCACTCCTTCGTATAAATCCAGGCTTACTCGTAGAAATGGCAGGTACAATATTATTCCACAGGTATGCAGCTGCTTTTTCTCCTTCAGGTTGATGACTGAGTAAGCGAAGTTCTTCCTCCATTTTATTTACATCCTTATAGCCCTTTGTCCATTCATCATTTGACTCCGCCAGGTCATAAGACCAATCAGTGCATTGCATTCGCCATTCAATATCTTTAACCAACGGGCTGGAAAGGTTTACTTTATCCAATGCGATTGGATCATACAGTTTTATTCGGTAGTTGCTCAAACTATATTGGCCATCATCTGCTTTGCTAACTTTAAATTGAAAACTTAATTTGTCCAAATTCATTTCTTCGAAAGCGCTAGCTATAAAGGAGTCCTTCCCCGAGATCATGCCCGCTGCCAATTGTTCATCCAGGGAATGGCTAATACCAATGAAAGCAATCGATTTGCTTAATGCCATTAAATTCGCAGGATCGACTAAAGTATTTTGTTTCATCTTCGTTTTTTTATTCTTGTTCACCTAATTCTTGCTGCACAAAAAAAACAGCAAAATCTATATATTCATTCCTTTCCCGTTACTTACCCGATTTTTAAGAAGTAGTGCCTTCTCATCGTTTGGAATTTGAACTTCTTTTTTTTTGTCAATATCTTTCCAGAAGCGGAGATCAAAGATTTTTTTATTATCATCCAAATCATAAAAATTTAGTTTGCGGGTAGATGGATCGAGATCTACATACAGTTCATCCGATATTTTTTTAGGTTTATTTGCGTCACCTTTAACAAAACTGTGATAACTGGTATCTGAAAAACCAGTTGCCGCAGCCAATAAATAACCGGTGGTGGATTTGGGCTCTCCAATAATATTAAAATCCAATTTTTGTTGGTAGTATTGCCCAATAAGCATCAGTTTGGAATTCGCCTTTTCTGGATTGTCTATATACTTCGACCCGTTGCTATATAGGGAGAGTACTGCTTTTTCTAATTCCGGATGAGTACTTAATACCTTGTGGTGTCTCGGATGGTGGTACTCAACGATCTGGTATTGCTGGATATTCAAAGCGGGAATTACGGTTCGCTCAAGATGAATTGATGCCCGTTGACCGGCAAGTAAGGTTTGAACAAGATTATTCGTGGACAGTTCACCCTGAATTTCGGTGATGGGATATTGTTGTAATTCCTTTAAAATCTGTATTTCAAGCACTCTACGATCAAAATTGATAGTAGACTTTACAAAATTCTTTTCTGGATCATACTTATATTCGTTGCCTTCATCGTCAAGTACCTTTATTTGGAGTGCCGCGGAATCCCATTTCAAGAATAGCTCAGATACACCTGTCAGTTCGGTTCGAACTTCTAAAGGAAAGTTCATACCATTTGCCAAACGGTCTATCATCTCCAACTTCGCCAGGGGATGTTCATCAGCGCGAATCGGGAGATTCGAAAGATTGCCATTAATTAATTGGCGCTCTCTAAGAGCGGAATAAATTTGCCCAAAGTTATGATCGCTGGAAAATCCTTGGGTAGTGTACATTCCTAACTCCTTCTCCGTTCGTTCAATAAAATCCGGTTTTTCAGCAGTCATCCGGGGAACAATACTGTTCCAAAGCATCATCGCGATACCTTTTCCGTCGTCATCAAGATTTATCAGGCGCAGGGAATCTTCAATCTCTTTACCCCAACGCAAACGTTCAAAATTCCAGTCCTGGGATTTCATCACTGCTTCGAGTTTCTTAATATCAATCCCGTTAATAACAGGATGTTCAACAATTGAAGGTGGGTATAAAGTCGCTTGTATCTTATCCAAATGAAATAGACCATTTTCATGCCTTGAACAATGGAATACATAGGCTATCATTTCAGCCTGAAGCTTCTCGTAAACCTTAACTTCAAATTTCGGGTTGCCTATCTTCACCTCGTCTATTATAGCCGCAACACAATTTTCATTAAGCCCCAAACGTCTCAACTTTATTTCTAAGTCTATAATATTTTCATAGGGTAACGGATGGTTCTCATAGGAATTACTATCTTGCCTGGAAGCTCTTTCTTCCAGATTATTTATATTTTCATTCGCCTCACGTTTCATCTTTCTGCATTTCTGAGTTAACAAAATAATCACCAGAAGATCCACTATCTGTTTAGTCCCTTATCAGAACTAATACGTCGTTTGGTTAGCAAATCTTCATCCGCTCCTCGTTGCTTTTTATCTAAAATCTGTTGCACTTTGGAAGTCCAAAAGTCCTTGTCAATTTCAATAGCCTCCCCATGCTTATTGGAAAAAATAAGTTTATTCGTTTCAATATCTCGTTGAACAAAAACTTGTTCACTTATGCGGTTAGTAAGGTTTAAACTTGCCTGCATAGAAAAAACATTTCCATAAGGAGAAAAATTAAACATCGACGCTACATGAAATCCACTATTAATGGAAGGCATTTCATTGGAATCATATTGCAGCATCTTGCCTGCATACTGTCCGACTACTAACAATGCAAAATTTGCTTTAGATTCATCATAATTAAAATTTTCACCCATGTTCCGCATTTCCTGAAGAGCCATATCAAGTTTGGCGTCACGAAATAACTCTGAGGGCTTAAAGTAAAGTCCGTCATCGTCCGGATATCTTCGCTCAATCAAAACATAGCTGTCAATATGCTCAGCCGGTATGATCTCTTTTTCTAAATGAACCGGTAATTTGTTGCCAGCCAATAATCCTTCTATTATTTTTGTAGATTTAACGGGGTTACCAAGCTGCTGAAAAGGGTATTCCTCCAATTCCTGTAGAATTCGATTATAAAGTTCAGATGGTTTTTTCTCAAAGTACTGTACCACATCCTGATCATTACTTAGGAAAGAGATATCTTTAGACTGTGCATCCCATTTAATCACAACCGCATCCCCTTGTTGCGGCCCGGATGGAATAACTACCGAACAAGGCTGACCTTTCACTAATTGCTCAACCATTTCTGCTTTACACTTTATATCCCACGCTTCGTGAATTGAATACTGTGAAATCACAGTACCAATCTGTTGATAGGATTTGAGTGCTGCATATAGGTCACTCGCCGTAGTATCTCCGGGAAAATCCATCTTTGGGTAAATCAACAACTCATTCTCGATGGCTGAAACAAATGCTGGCTTATCAAACCAGGGAGGAACATTATTATTAAATAATTGAACAGCAACCAGGCGACCATACTGATCATCATCAACCTTCCGGAACCATTCCTCATATTTTTTAATGTATAGGTAAGCGTCAACTTCCCAGTTCACCGAAACCATCTCTGTCTCCAGATCCTTTGTATCTATTCCCTTTATGGTGGCATGATCAATTTCAAAATAGGTGTAAAGAGTACCTGTAACTTTATTTAGCGAATAATACCCTTCGTCGTTCCTCGTAAACAAATGATCATAGGCGATCAATTCCCCACCTAATTCATCATAGGATCGCTCTTCATGTTTGGGCGCCCCTCTTTTCATACTGGCTTCCAAAGTCAAAAAGAATTCTGGTTCATAGCCCTGGTTTTCCAGTTGCTTTCTAATCTCGTCAAAGTTTTGACGAATGGCTTCCATCGATGGAGAAGCAACAAGCTGGGGTACGTTATTTTTTTCCTCACTTTCAAAATGACTAATGACTGCATCAGTAAACTCATTTCCGTCAGGGTCATACAAAGGATTCTGATCTGGATTAACCTTCAGGACTGTACTTACAGCAAAGGATAAATCATCTATAACATAATAGTCTGTATCATTTCGATGCATGTCCCTGGCCAAAACTCCCCGTAGCGTGGTAAGCATAGGTTCGATCGCTATAATTTTGAATTGCGAGCGGTCATCAATATTGTCCTGGCGATAACCAACAGCATCCTCTTTACTTTTAAAAAATCGGATGTCCTCACTTTCAGAATAATGCATATTTTGGTCATAGACGCCCCAGTGGTTTCCTGTAGCAACCTCAGCCAACAGCTCTTTGGAAAGTTTATCTGTATTAACAGCACTAATAATCATAGAATGAAACATTAACGATATGAAGGAAGAATTTTACTTCTTAGTAACTTTTTATTAGTAACCTTCAATCTTAAATGCCGACCGCCATTTTTTTCAGCAATTTCAATGTAGAAATATTTGGCATCGGGAACAGTAAACTTTTCAAGCGCAAATCCCGCCACACTTCGTTGAAAAGCGGGTATCGTTTGGATATTTCCGGTTTTATACAAAGGAATTAACTCCACTTCCTGGGAAGCTTTACGCTTTCCTTTTTTCTTATCTCGTAGGTAAAACCGTATGTAATCCACATCATAGCTTAAGGGCGTGCCATTCGCTAATCTTAGCTGAAAGAAAAGGACTTTATCCTTGATGTATAGTCCGCTTACGTCGGCAAATACATCCCATGCTTTATCATTTACACCAAATATGAACTTCCGGTTATCCAAAATGCCTTTCGTGTAAGATTCCAAATCTTTAATGTTCATTATTTCAGTTGGAAAATAAATGGAACTGGAATCGTAACGGGGCAACGGAAGCTCCAGCACCGTCCAGGGAACCTGGCTCATGTATTTAACCTCAAAAGAATAAAGTCGTCCATCAGCGGTAACCACACTTAAATTGGTAGCAGGAAAATCTGCCTGTGCTGCTTTGACAAGCAATAAATTATCTGCTTCCTTGACTTGTTGAACTAATACATCCTTAGTACCTCTGTCAACATACCGGATGGCAAAAGGAAAAATTAAACTTGTCGTTTTATCAGTAGCAATTGGCAGGGAAAAAACATTGGGTTGAACCTGTCCAAATGACGACAATAAGAAAAAGAATCCGCAAATCACACACACTAATTGTTTCATAATAAATTGAAATTTTAAATTTGATAATTGATATTCATAACTTGCTATCCCATAACAAAACCTTGTAACCGGCCTTTACGCCCACTTTAACTAACTTCACTTTCTTAGAAATCAAATTTTTTGCAGCGTTGATCCCGGCACTGGCAGCCTGTACTCCGATGTTGGGATTGATGGAGGAGAGTTCCATCATCTGTAAAGAGTTATCGGCGGATTGCTTTGCAACATCCCGCGAGATGGCTCCGGGAACAAAAATGCCTTCAAGTCCATCCAGGTCGTGAACAGCAAGCTTAACGGGAAACAAAGAATTTTGATAGCGGATGGTGGTGATTTCCACTTCAAGCCGCTCACCACTTAGCGTTGCTACTCCGAAAATGAAGTTATCTTTTGGGATAAGCGATCCATTTATGAAAACATCATTTACCAAACGAAGTTTCACAATTGAACCATTGGTGATGGTTTGTGATTCATGAACCACCGCTTCAATGGCATTGGACTCCACCGCAACATCTTCGTTATTACTGCCTCCATAAAAGCCGTTCGCTTGTAGCCCTTTCAGATTTCGACTTGTATCAACCTTGCTTTTCCCAAACAAAGAGACAGGTACATCCGGGCGCTGCCGGCTGACGGCAAACACCTGACCTTTATTTTCCACTGATAGGGTCTTGATCTTTTCCTTTACTCGATCTGGGTGCTGTATGTCCAGAATCTTTTCCAGGGTATTGTCAAGTTGAGCCATCTCAGGATCACCAGCGGTCTTTTGGTTAATCATCTGCATCATGTTCTCCAACCGATCCATGTCATTCGATTGCGCCTCATTGTGTATTTCGCTATCATCACTGCGTTGGTTACTCTCAATCGGAGGTACCCGGTTCATCTCCTGCTCCAGGGAACCAAGGCGCTCCATGATCTTTTGTTCGGTTTTGTTAGTGCTGCCGTCATAAGGTGAGGAGTTGAGCGGTTGATTATATTTGTTGGCTGTCATTTCTGTAATTCGCTCCAGTTCGTTTAGGGGTGCCTTGCCCGAATCATTCTTTTGGTAGTAGGGGTCTCGCTGCATCAGCTCTGCCAACTTGAGCGAATCTTTCTCCGCCTGATCATAAAAACTAAGTTTATCTGCAGCATCATCATTTTTCAATTTGGCATCCGGCAGATTTAGATTTAGCCCTGCAGGATCGCCGGGTAGTGATGAACTATCTTTTCCACGTCCACCACCATTGGCCCAGAAAGCCAGTGTCAAAAATGGGATTACCAATACTGGCATTGCCACAAGCATTTTTCTTTTCCGCAGAAAAGCCTGCGTCCTCTCTTCACTTTTCATTCGATTAATTTTATTTTTTAAAATAAGTTCCTACTCACTTGCTTTACTTAAATTGTTCATATGCTTCTATCAGGATTTGTACACTATCCAATAACCCTGGTCGGGCTCTTGAAAGACTATCATACAATGGATGTTTTGCCACTTTCAAACTGTCCATATATCTTTTGAAGGCAATTATCTGTTGATATGTCGGTTCATCAACATATTGATTGGATAGGAGGTTTTCATCACCGGCCTGGGTAGCATGTTTGGGTACCACTAACTTTTGTATATGGATAGTAGAAGTTACTTTCGAAGAGAAAAGCGCGTCCCCGAATATGTAAACACAGTAGCCACCAACACCCACACAAAAAATAAACAGCATAATTTTGAGCCTTCCCGCCGATACATTACCTGTTAAGCGGCTCATGCCATTGGCAAAACCGGTTTGGACCTTGTTACTGGTTCTCGCTATCTTTTCCGCAACGCTATCTGTCCAGTTTCTATCTTGTTTCTTCATGGTGATACCATTTATCTGTTTTCAATTTTTATATCTTCATTATCAAGAGTCTTCCATTTCTCAATAAGAAAGCCATGCGAATTGTTATCTGATCGGGCAACATTTCTCAGGTACCCTTCAGTCACCAGGCTTCGGGTCACTATGGAAGTGGGACGAATAATTTTTTGTTGGCCTTTATAGCGGAAGTAATACGGATAAACATCAATGTTAATCACGATACTATCGACTGAAATTTCCTGGCTTATATTGCCACTGATAAGGCTGCTATAATAATTGTTCTCCTTTAAATTATCATACTGCTGCTTTGCAGAACCATCAGCCAGATAAAGCGCCTTTTCAATATTCGTTTTGATAACCTTATCGTCAGGATCGAGACTAAAAAAGAAATGGTGGAACATCTTAACATGATCACGCGCTTCCACCGCTATATTATCTTTTCGGTCCGCAGCATACGCTTCAAGCGCTTTTCCATTTGCTAGGATATAAATCCTTTGTTGACTATTCGCTGTCGTCCTGTAACTTATTAATAAAGCATAGCTGCTAATTCCTATGCAACCCACCAGAAAAACAATGGAGAATAATCTTATATGGCGGAACGCTGAATCAATATTTTTCATTTTCTTAAACATCATTCTCACATTTTCATTTTTCACAATTACATTTAACTTCCATCACTCATTCTACTTATTCGCGATAAAATACTCCCACGTTTTGCCGCAACCGGCACTCCGCAAGATGGACGAATTGCAGGTTTAACTATTCCCCTTCAACCTGTTTTTCAAGTGAGCACCAGACTGATTATCAAAATAACCTTGAGAACTTCCAGAATCGGCCATAGAATTTCGGGTTTGGGAAGCGGCGTTACCCATAGCATCCATCGTCATTCCTACACCACTATTAACGACGTAAACGCCTTTCATAGCTGTGCCGGTCATCATGTTAGTCGTCTTATATAACAAGGCACTGCCTCCGCCTGCATTTACAATATAATTGGCAATAGATGGAACCGTGAAATAGGAGATTATTCCAATAATCATGAATACCAAATACCCTGTATCTGTGGCGCTGAAAAAGGTGTCGCCGTTGGTGGCAATCTGCTTTAAATCCTCTTTAAGCATATTTTCCTGTATGGTGCCGAGGATAGATCCCAGGATATTGGCAATTGGCAGCCATAAAAAAACGTTTATATAGCGTGCAAGCCAAACGGTGAGGGTATGTTGAAACCCATCAAATACGGCGATTCCGAAGACTAATGGACCCAGCATCGCCAGGATGATCATATAGAATGTCCGTATAGTATTGATACAAAGTGCTGCAGCTTCAAACAGTACCTTTAATACTTCACTCATCCACTGTTTTATGGAATTCCGGAAATTATATTGAAACTTGGCGAAAGCAAATTGAATGTTGTGCCCAACACTTTTCATAAACCCTTCCGGTTTCTCTCCATAGTAATATTTATACCACTTCTCACGGTCACCATTACCAGCTTGTCCAACGTACATCTGCCAATAGTCTGTTTTCTTAATAGCTTCCTGCTTCATCGCTAACAACTTTTCAACAGAGGCATTTGCATTATCAACCATTTGACTCGTGCCTGTAACAGTCGGCTGCATAACTCCATTGATCATGCTGATAACGGCGGGGAAAATTAAAATAGCAAATCCTAAAACAAATGGTCTGAATAAGGGATAGAAATCTACGGCCTCTGCCCTTGCAATATGGCCCCATACTCTCGATGCGATATACCACATTGCCCCAAAACCTGCAATGCCTCTGCCTACTCCAATCAATTGACCACATTTGGGAATCATCTCATTATAAAGCTGGTCAAGTACTTCGTGCAGACTTCTTATTCGTTGAGCAACCTGAGCATCTGCGATGTTCGGTATAAGCAACACAACAATACCAATAACCACAATCCTTACACACAATTTCATACACACACAATTTTAAATTCACTATTCACAATTCACCATTCACTATTCACTATCCAAAATTCACCCTTAGAAACCTCTGATTCTTCGACTATAATCAATTTCTGCCTGCTCGCTTTTTCGCTGCATGACCAGCACTGAAGTTTGGTTGTTAAATTCCTGAAGAAACGAAAACTGATCCTCGACAGAAGCGTAAATCCGGTCGATCGCCTGCAACCGCTCATCATCACTCATCCGAAGTTTCCCCGCCGTTATAATCATAGCCAACTCATCCAGGGTTCGCAAACTGGCTTTTATTAGTCCACTATAAACGCTCGATAGGTATTGAATCTCGTCTGCCGTAAACTGCCCATTGGAACCGAACTCGTTAAACGCCGCTTTTGCTTGTTTCACAATACGTAATTGGTAACTGACTATATCGGCTATCCTCTTATATTTGCGCACACCAGGGCTTACTTGAAGCAGAGCATCCAGGAAATTTTTGTGAAGATTAAAACTACCACTCGAAATATCCCTTATCGTTGTATACCCTTTATAAAGGATGTCATACGCCTTTTTCATATCAGTCAATATCTTCTTGAACTGGGCCAATTTCTCCACGTTCAGTAATAATTGCTGTGCCTCTTCGCTTTGCGCAGCTACAAACTTCCATTGCAAAAAAACCCACATGAATATCAACACAACTTTTTTCATGGAATATGATTGAGAATTTTAGAATACTTGACTTCAATACTTTCTGACTGCCGTTGCATCGCCAGTACACCGGTTTCTTCGTTAAACGTGGCACAGAATGAATATTTATTCTGCATATCGGCATACAACCTGTCAATATGTTTAATGCGTTCGTCGTCCTTCATTTCCAATTGATTAGCGGTGATAACCACGTAGAGATCATTGATACAGTTCAGGCAGTCAGTCAGCAAGCGCTCTATAACTTTTTCCGAATAATTTATTTCATCAGCAGTAAACTGTCCCGATTCCCGCATGGCAATCAATGCCTTTGCTGTCTCTTTGATAATGCGTACCTGCAGGGCAATGGCAGCGGCTACTTTTCCATAACCTTTAATCTTCGGATTAACTGACTTCAAAGAAGTAAAATATCCTTCGTGAAGATTAAAATCCCCCTTCTTTATCTTTCGTATGACACCCAGTCCGTCATTGACAATTTGATACCCTTTGCGGGCATAGTCTATATATACTTTCAATAAGGCAATTTGCTCCAGCAAGTATTTTTTCTGCGTCTTTTTCTGCTTAAACCATTCATTAAAAGTCTGCGCATGGGCGAATTGAAAAGTGCCAACACATAACAACAACATTACCACAACCTTTTTCATAAATTAATTTTCAATCGATGATTAAACACTCGTACCAATCACTGTATTCCGTAAAGTCGTTTTACCAGTTCGATTTCGCCTTTCTCTGCCCCGCGTTGCAGGCTCACCATTTTATTTTCATTATTAAATTCCCGCAAGTCCATAACATTTTGGGAAACGTTTTGCGATACGGAATTAATAATTTCAAGCCTCTTGGCATCGCTCATCTGGGTGGCAAAAGCATTGATCACTAAAAAAAGCTGGTCAATAGATTTCAAGCTTTCATCTAACATTCCCTGGTAAACACCGCCCATATAATTGATCTCCTCCTCCGTGAAATTCTTGTCTTGTCGAAATAGAGCCCACGCCTGTTTATATTCCCGGACCATACCGGCTTGATTCTCTATAATATCTTTAACGCGCTGGTAATAGGCAAGGGCCGATTTAATCTTCCATAGTTCATCGAAATAATCGGCATATAGCTTTCGTTGTTTTTCAACCCAATCACTGATCTCCTGCAACTTCAATTTTGACATGGCGTTTTCAACCGTTTGTTGTGCATTTTGCAGCCATATCGTTGCATTCTGGAAACGCTGAATTTGAAGATCGAGGGCCCTGATTACTTTCTTTATACCCGCCTTAATCGCTTCCGTCACCGGATCTTGTGCCTGCACCTGTTGTGTTGGCACTGTCATGAACAGGAAACTGATGGATACAACCACAAAAATTCTCTTCGACCATTTCATAACTTTTTATACTTTATGTCGCCGTTAAACAATAATTTTTCCTTTGCATCAAAACTGTAGAGGTTTCCACTCTCAGGGTCCTGCATAACTTTATCTGCAGAATAATAGATCCCGGTAGTAGTTACCCGTTGGTAGTCCGGTTCCATTATCTTTCCATCCAGCACTCGCTCATACTTCCATTTCCGAAGTATCTTAAACTCATGAGCTGATTCATTCTGTAAGGTGATCATGAGTGTGTCGTATTCTTTGCCAAATTCGTGGCTTGAAAACCGGATGTATGTACCGGGTATAAAAACCTCAGTGTGATCAGCCGCATTAAAGAGTCTACATCCTAATAGGATGATTAAAAACAGCGGGATAAGCAATAGCATTTTCATGATAAAATTTTAATGGTTTACAAAAGTGTTTTAGCATATAGCAATCCGTCATAGGTTAGCTTACCTTCTTCGGGAAGGAATGCGATGCTTTTGTCATAATCATGAGACGTAAGAAGAAGCATTCTGTTATCAAAATAGCCATGCCACTTTTTCTCATCCTTTCCATCTTGAAGGATCATTTCGTAAACTTCTCCAAGCGCACTGAGTCGTTTTATTTCAAGTTGCTTCGTGGTCACGCTATCGATACAAACATAAGTGCCGGGAATAAATCCTCTCGTTCGCACAAACTGGATAGTCCTTAATACTTTAGCCCAAAAAATAGCACGTAGGTAGATCAAATGTTTCCTCATACACCCCTAATTTTATATTTCAAATCTTGTTTCTAAACTCCTGGACTGTTGCTGCCATTCTTTATAGTACGTCACCCCTCATTTCGTCAGCCATTTCCGTGATCGCCTTCTGCATATCTCCGCCAAACTTCTCCGCTTTTCCTTGTAGCTTCACTTTTTCTGTTTCTTCCGTGGTGTAGGCCAGGTATTCTTCCTGTGATACTTCAGTCCGGTAGACCTTTGATAGAATACCGCCGAGGGAGATAAACACCTCTTTGTATCGCTTTGTCGTGTCATTGGCTTTATTAATCGATAACACCAGGGCTTTTTCCTTTTCTGTAAGGCCGAGCAGCTCTTGTATTTGTTCAAACTTGTTCTGGTATTTTGATTGATCTAATAAAATTTTACAGTCGGAATTGTTGATGATGGCCTGCTTTACTACAGGTGATGAAATAATGTCTTCAACTTCCTGCGTAACGACGATCGCCTCCCCAAAAAATTTCCTCACAGTTTTAAACAAGTACTTGATATATTCAGCCATGCCTTCGCGGGCAATAGCTTTCCAGGCTTCTTCTATCAAAATCATCTTACGGATACCTTTCAGCTTTCTCATCTTTGAAATGAATAACTCACTGACGATAATCGTCACCACACTTAGGAGAATCGGGTGATCTTTAATGTTGTCTAACTCGAAAACAATAAAGCGCTGGTGCAACAAGTCAAGATTTTCTTTTGCATTTAATAGAAAATCAAATTCACCACCGGCGTAATAGGGTCTCAACACATAAAGGAAATTCGAAACATCAAAATCCTTATCTTTTACTTTGTCCACCATTAATGCGGCAACAAAATCGTCCTGCAAAAACTCGTAGAAAGTATCAAAGCAGGGAAATAATGCGGGGAATTTGTCAAGCTTCTCGTAATACATTTGCAAGGCATTCGAAAGAGCAACATATTCTGAACGAAGAAATGTTTCATTATCTTTCTTCCACAATGCCAATAGTAAGGTCTTGATGCTTTCTTTTTTCTCCGTATCTAGTTTATCTCCTTCGCCGATAAAAAAGGGATTGAACCGGATGGGGTTTTTCTCATCATAAGTAAAGTAGTAGCCATTCACCATTTGACAAAGTCCTTTGTATGAATGGCCAACGTCAACTAAAACGATATGAGTTCCTTGCTCATAATAACTTCTTACCATATGATTGGTAAAAAAACTTTTCCCACTACCAGAAGGACCCAAAATAAATTTGTTTCTGTTCGTAATGATACCCTTTCTCATGGGCTCATCTGAAATATCAACGTGTATGGGCCGACCGGTTAAACGGTCGCCCATCCGAATTCCGATCGGACTGGGAGAACTTCTATAATTCGTTTCAAGGTTAAGAAAGCAGCAAGCCTGTTCTGCAAAAGTGTCAAAGCTATCATTCATGGGAAAGTCGGCTTCGTTACCTGGTAGTGCAGCCCAGTATATTTGCGGCGCTCCCACCGACTCTTGTCTTGGGGTCGCATCCAACTGGGCTATTGCACTGGATACCAGATTTCGTACGTCTTTCAACGTATCTTTATTATCCGTCCATGATAATATATTGATGTGCGCTTTGACAGGTAAGCGCTGTTGTGATATGGCTTCGTTTAAAAAATCATTAGTAGCGTCCCTCGAAATGGCATTTTCCCGCGAATAGGCACTTAAAGATTGCAATCGCAGTCGCTTGCTCTCCAGCTTTTGTAATGTTTTGTGTTGATCATCTATAAAGATGAATTGGTTCAAAATATGGTTACAGGGTAATAATTGGCCTAACGGCGAAGCGAACCCGATACTAAACTTTGTTTTATCAGTAGAATAACGATCAAAATTGATACGCGAACCACAGAGTGGGGGCAGGTCTGCGGCGTCCGCAAGTGTAAACAACTGGCAATGATTATTACCAATTTTAATTCCATCCTTAAAATCAATATCACTTAGTAAAAGACTTTTGTCGCTTGATTGAAGATTAAGGTACCTTTCAATTAAACCACTGCGCTCATCACTACCACTTAAATCCACATCTGTAAGTCGTTTTAATTTAATAAAACCACTGTCCTGAATGATTCGCTCAAATTGTCCGGCACTGTCCAGGAAATCCTGTAACAATTGAGGACGCAATACTTGCTCTGATACGATGGACTTGCGAAGCAGGCTTGAAAAAAGTGAGGTACCTGGTTTACGCCCTTCCGGTTTCTTCGTAATCATAATGTAACATTGATGATCGAGATAGGGGCGTTCGTTAAAAAATCGTTCACTACTACGCGATAAAAAACTCCTTTCGTTATCAGAAAAGTTTTCAAAATCAGCGACATAATTGGTTTCGGTAAACCAATCTTGCTTATGGAATATGGAATTCCTGGGTAAAACCTTGATGGCTTTAATCAATGACTGGTGCACCGCTTCATAATCCTGATCAGAAAGTGTAAAAATTTCCGGCAATTCTACCTTATATACAATCGTTACATCTCCTTGTTTAGATACGATACAATTATGCTCCACTCCCATAAGGGGTATTATGTCCTTCATGTATTTTTCCATCTTCACATTTTTAGTCACTTAATGCTTTAAAACTTTAATCACTGCACACTATATGTGGTACCCTTTTCCGTTCGATTCGCGATTCTTCCTCAATAAGTCATCGGGGTTATGGGTCCGGGCCTTATTTTTTAATTCTTTAATTTCATTCTCCGAAAGGTCAAGTTGTTTTGCTTCTAATTGGCTTTGAAAAGGTGTCTTCATCAGGTAATCTTTTACATCACGGTTTTCCATTCTTGCCATAAAAACCGGGTCCAATTTATAATTGTCAGGAAGCTGAACTTTTAAGACTCCAATGGGGAAATCAGGAGCATCAGTTGGAAATTCAACTATTTTTCTTTTATGGTGTTCATAATAAAAAATGTATTCGCTAGTTGCTTCATCTTCTTTTCCCCTGATATTAAGTGTTACAGATTCATCAGTTGTTAGGTGAAGTTTTCCATATGCCAAATCAACAAAGTAGGTATCTGGATAAAATCCAATTACCGGCAATCGGTCCAAAATCACCCGATGGTAATATTGGTCCTGGTCAACCCTGATGTCAAAATCACTCTTACCTTTAAGTTGTTCGGGCAGTAAGTCATATTTTATCGCCATACCCTCCGGGTCAATATCTATCAATTGTGGTATTTGAATTAGGTTTTTGCCATTCCCAAAGATTGGATTCTTAATACTTTCATTGTAGTCTAAGATGTAATGTGTGCCTTTATATTGTAAGTAATAAAATGAAAATGCATTGCTTTCATTCGCTTTTTCCCGAAACTCGCCTTTGATTACATCAACTAGGAACTCAGTACCCATGATTGGGATTACTGGTAATTTATACTCTCGATTCTCCACGGCCTGCACCAAGTATGGATCAATTATTTTCACGCCGGTTTTCTGGTTCAGATAGCTTCGTACAGTCTCCTTATTAAATTTTATGTTTTCGACAAGTTCCGTTTCGGATAAAGGAATTACTGTGGCAATCGGTTTTTTGGGAAAAGGGAATTTCATAAAATAGTCTTTGAGATCTTGTCCACTTGCTCTGAGCTCCGGTACTATATCCAATTGTCTATCGTTTGGCAGTTTTATCTTCACTATTCCAGTGGGTAAGCAGGAAATATGAGGATCAATTTCAACTACTTGATTAGTTGCTGGCTGATAATAAAAATTATATTCTCCTGTATCGGGATGACGTTTATCTGGCAGCTCAATCTTAACTGAAAAGTCGGAGGTCAATCGCAACTCTTCCATACGCAAGTCAATAAAATAATTATGTCCCATTATTTCAATGACAGGAAGATTACCTGCAGTAATTCGGTGGTGAAATCTTTCAGTATCAGCCCTTAAATCAAAATCACTTTTGCCTGCTAGTTTTTCTAAAGAAAGATTATATTTTTTAGCCATTCCTACCGGATCTAACTCAATCAATTGCGGTATCTTTAAACGCTCTTTGGCATACCCCTCAAGGGTGTAATACGTCCCATGATATTCTAATTTCCTAAAGGAAATGGTGTTGCTTTTATTTAATTTTTGAATGAATTTATTGTTCATCACATCAACTAAATAATCCGTACCCTCAATAGTAAAAACTGGTAGGTTATGCTGCCCCTTTTTCATGCAATTCTTTCTTTATAAAATATTACTTGACTTCGTTTATGACCGACTTTTTCAACTTTATAAATATTTTCCTGCAATCACACTTAACAACATGCGGAATACTTCTCTTCGCAACTGCTTTCATCATTCCATGTTGTCCATATTTACCACTTAGCTTATAGACATACATAAACAAAAACGAACCGCTGGTTATAATAACCCCTAAACAGACATAGGTATTGACGCCACATATATAGAGTGTAGCAAAAAGTATCAATAACCCAAGCAGGCCTGCAGCTAAATACCATATATACTGAGCTTTCAGCCCTTTGAACTCAATACTTTTATTAATGCCTTTATTGATGTTATAGATACTTGTATTCATAATTTTATAAATTCTTTAATCTACGTTCACGTGTCTCGCGTCTTTTATCTAACAGCGCATCCCCTTCCTCACCTGCCAATACAGGCTCCATATCTTTACCTTTACCGTTAATGGGAATAACTAAAGCTTCTTCTTTATCCGGTGAAGGCACTGTATCCTGGATAGTGCGGGTCGCTTCAAGTTTTGCTGCAATTTGCTTTTCAAGAGTTGCATGTTCCAGTTTTAACTGTTTTAATTCATCATCCTTATCAAAAGGCTTGTCAATTAATTTCTGAAGAGCGGGTATATTACGCTCGGCTGCATCAACATCATTTTGATACTGTTGCTTTAACTTAATGACATTATCCAGGGCGTTTAAAAAATGGCGGGCCGCAAGTTTAGGATTGTCTGTATTCAGGTGACCATTAGAGTAGGTATACTTAACGCCACCTTGTTTGTGCTCTACATAATAAGTATTAAAAAAAGTAGTGTAATAGTTAAGATTCTTATCCAACGACCTTCCCTGGTTCTGTTGAATACATACATCAAACCCATATAGGCTGCCTATCTTTTCCTGCCAGGGACCGTCATTTGCTGGTTTCCAATCGCCAATAAGTCGCATTAGGTAACTGCCTAGCACTGTGGAATCAGCGCTTGTAACGCCATCAAGTTGAAGGGGATTAACTTTTGTTCCTTCTTTATCATGGGTTAATACCGAAGTATACAAAGCTTCGTCCCGGATAAGAAGTGCTAATGTTTCACTGAGTCTCGAACATTTCGATTGTTGATATTCGAGGTCAAACCGATTACGGCCAACTTCCTTATAGTGGGCGGAACGGACACTTTCCAGGACAGCTATTTTTTTCTCAATCTTTGACTTCTCAAGGAGTGATGTATCTCCGGAAAGAATGGCGATATATTCTGAAAAATTCATTCCATTCTGTTCATCAAATGCACCTTCATCAAGAGAGCGCACCTGGATCTCGGAATTCTTCATCTGGCTGATGAAAGTTTGCTTATTCTTTAGCAGGTTGAATTTATAATTGTCCAGGGATTGCTCAACGGCATAGATGTAACTCTTTACTTCATTGTTGTAATAGTTTTTTGCAACGATATTACCCTGCCTGGCTCCACGGCCATTACGCTGCTCTAGCTCGGCCGGTTTCCAGGGTATATCGAGGTGATGCATTGCCACAACACGCCGTTGAACATTGGTACCCGTTCCAGCTTTTTCTGTACTGCCAATCAGTATCCGGATATTACCATTGTTGATCGCTTTAAAAAGAGCAGGTTTCTTTTTATCGCTCCAGTCATGAATAAAGGTTATTTCTGCGGAAGGAATTTTATACTCGTAAATTAACTTTGCTTTCAGTGCATCGTAAATATTGAATGCATCAGGTTTGGGTGTACCGATATCTGAAAAAATAATCTGCGTTCCACGGTATTCTGTAGTACCGTAATAAATCTCACTCACTTTGTGGGCACAGGCACTGACTTTGTTACCAGGATCATCTCCATATTTTTCAGAATTTATGAGCCGCATGTCCGCTGCCATCTTCTTCGCCTCATTCGTTGCGATCAGCATTCGACCCTTATCTTCTTCCTCAGTTAACGGACGTCTTCCAATTAAAGTAGCATCGCCGGTTTTGGCAAACTCCATCAGGTTAATGATAAATTCCTCTTGTTCCGCCGTCGGCTTTATATTAACCAGCTCTTCGACCAGCTTTGGACGATCCAATTGAATGTGCTTGGCCGTTTTGTAGTCAGTGATCTCATTATAAAACAGCGCTAATTCAGGCACTTTAATAAAGTGGCGAAAACGTTCTTTTGTGATTATTTGATTGGTAACCGAAAATTCAAAATCAGTTGTCTTCTTCGCAAATACAGCAGCCCAGCCGTCGAAATTTTCAATGGATTGGCGCTGCATTTCTTTAGGGCGCAGGTATTTGAAGATGAGATACATTTCAGTAAGACTGTTGCTGATCGGTGTCCCAGATAAAAAGGTAGCACACAGGTCGGAGTCAAATCGCCGTTGAAGTGTGCGTACGGTAAAAAGCATATTCAATGCTTTTTGGCTGCCTTCGATATTACCCAATCCCGCAACGCGGGTATGTCTTGTTGTGAAAGTTAGATTTTTGAACTTATGAGATTCATCCACAAAAATGTGGTCAATGCCCAATTCTTCAAAATTGATGTCTGCATCTTTCTTTTTTTCTATCTTATCCAGGACCACTTTCAGGTTAACCGCCAAATTGTTTTTACGCACCTCCAGTCCTTTAAGTACTCTCTTGGAAATTTCTCCGCCCATTTCCCTTAGCGTTTCAAGATCTTTTTCGACATTGTCCAATTCCTCTTGCAAAATCTCTCGTTGAATGAGCGGCGATTGTGGAATTTTTCCAAACTGATCATGTGTCAGTATGATACAGTCCCAATTATTATTTTTAATGGCCAGAAATAACTTCAACCTTTGTTTAGGAGAGAAATCATTTTGTCCCGGCGCCAGCAACTTTGCTTTGGGATAAGCTTTGCGATACGTATCAGCAATTTGAGTGACATTTGCTTTCATGGCCAATATCACCGGTTTGTTGATGATTCGCAGACGCTTCATTTCATAACTCGATACTATTATCGTCAATGTTTTACCTAAACCAACCTCATGATCAATGAGACCGCCCCGGTTTTGTATAATCCGCCATGCCGCGCTTTTCTGTGATTCGTATAAATCAGTGATATCAACAGCCTCCCGGTTCAAGCCGGGAAAAGTTAAATGGTTGCCATTAAATTCCCGGAGTACATAACAGTTGAACGTTTCATTGTATAACTTCTCAATTTTCTTTTTTTCCTCATTATTCAATTCACCTAACCATTCAACGAATTTTTTGCGCATCTGCTCAATCTTCTGGTGTGCAAGTTGCGTTGCTTCGTTATCAGGAACTCTCGTTGTGGTGCCGTCAGCGTTATCAATTTCGTACGTAAAATAAGGGGAGGTGTTTTCAAGCGCATGTTCCATCAAAAGATGACCGTACATCGTTCTCCCATTCTTCGGCGTAATAGCATATTCCTGTTCTATCTGAGCGTTCCGATGAGCTGGTTTTACTTTGAATGTATCCGCTGAATTCAGATAGGCAATGGATGTTTCGATATCAAATAGCTTACTGGCAAAGCGTTCATAGTAATCAATAGGCATCCACCGTTCACCCATATTAAAATCAAGAAGTTCAAAGGGAATCATTTCTGGTTGAACCTTCGTTATAGCTTCCAGGCTTCGACGAATCTGATAATCGTCTGGGTTTTCCGAAGCAGCAATTTTCGCCTCCCCAAGTTTTCTCACAACATTTCCACTTAGATAATGATCCGTTGTTTCCCAATTCCCCGATAAAGGGTTTAGATATATTTGATCTTCAAGCGCAGCTATTACATCAGGTATTGGTTTGTTAGTAGTTTCCGAAATAAAAGCTACATCAACACGACCTTTTTCATTAAGGCAGTAGGCAAGAGCCTCCACCGGATTTTCTGTAGACAATCCTTCTTTCTGCGCAATAAGAGGTTGTAAAAAAATATCCGACTTGACAAATTTCTCACCTTCATTTCTCTCAAGCGAAGAAACAGTTATAAATCCCAGTACATCATTGAGTAATTCTTTTTTAATAGACGGTTGATTAAGCAATCCGTGATGAACAATAAACCTGTCATAGTTGGTGTTCATTTCTTCACGTAACGCATCATCCGCTTTACCAGTGGCGGCTTCTTTGCTGGTTAGTTCAAAATAATTATCTCGTAGTTGGATATAATCCCCATAAAAACTGCCAACCTTTGTTTGTAGTAAAAAAGGACGGAACTCGCCAATTTGATTATCGTGGTCAAGGGAGTGAATGGTACCTGGCTTTTCATTGTGGAAGACCAATGTTCCTTCGCGATAATGAGGCTTAAGATCTTTAAATTGAAACGCTTCGTTTTTTTGGCCGCCAAATGATAGCGCATATCTTTGATCGCCGTCATACTGAAGCAATACATCATACCCGGATAAAACCGATCTTACTTGATCCAACTCTTCTTTCAATCGTTCAGCATTTATCCATTTCATGCTGGTGTTAACTTCTTCCAGGTTGGAATATAGCTTGTAGTAAAAATTATTGTTAGACCTTGCTTTCGCGGTAATTAATACAATACTCTCATGATCAGGCCGCTCTTGGGTCTTAATGACCCCGGCAATGCGAGCTGTTCTTTTATCTATTACAATCAGATCGGGAGAAAGCATGTAATCCATAGCCCTGTTAATTTGTTCAACAGGAGCCGTCTCAAACATACCGAGTTGTATACCGGGTGTTTGTGGCTTTTTCTCTGGCGTAGGAAGAAAGGTCAGCTTTTTGGTATTACCACCCTCCGCTTTCCGTTGTAGTTTCAGAAAGGGCATTAATCGAAGGTTCAATTCAAAATCTTTAGCCAACCTGTTGCGAAGAGGTTCACGCAGGTTGTCCAGCGCACCGTTCTGCCATACTTGTCGGTGAGCACCACCGTACTGATTTTTGCCTTCAATAACTTCATCTCCCAGGTGAATCCGGTCGAACGCATCATTTACATAAAGGTTAATGTTGTAGGGGCCAAACTCATTTTCTCTACGGCCTGTTTCAATCAATTGTTGCTCATCAACCGATAACTTTTCTTTAGATTCATTTTTCTGCACTATGAGAAGATGGGTGGGTGCCTCAGTATTACCCGTATCCTTCATCAGATTGTCAGGCATTACAACCAGGCTGATGAAATCAGCTTTATTGAATAAATACTCCCTGGCACCATTGTTGGAAGGACTGTTTAAAAATCCGTCCGATGTGATATAAGCCATGATCCCGCCATCACCTATTTTATCCAATCCTTTTGCAAAAAAGTAGTTATGGATTTTTCCACTCAAATCCTTGTTCGGGAAAGCTGGATCATAGACAGGAAAATTGCCGAATGGAATGTTGCTGACAATAAGATCATACCGGCCGTTGTCATTTACCGGCGCTTCCTCGAAGCCACAACCATGGACTGAAAACGGAATCGGGCTACCACTTGCCAATGCAGTCAATACTTTACTTGTAATAAAATCTTTCTCGACAGCACTTATTTCTTTTAGGCCAGGAAAACTCTTGATAGCCTCTGTAATAAAAATGCCGGCGCCACTACTGGGTTCGTAGAATCGTTTCGGCTCAATACCATAATCTTTTAAAGCGGTAAATAAAACTTCAGGAACAAATTGAGGCGTATAAAAAGCAGTAAGAATGCTATTTTTAATAGAATCGTACGCTTGCTTATATTCACGTTCGTTGAAATAGTTTTGAAGTAGTTCATGCAGACCCATGATGGGGTGATATAATTCGAGGTCCTGCTGAGATGCTTCATTATCTTTCCAGGCTTCTATAGGAGCGTTGGGATGTAAAACGGCCTTGATGCCACCGAAGCCGGAATATTTTTGCAGCACGGATATCTCTTCCGGGCTGAGGACATCGCCCTTTTGCCACTTCAGTGCAACATGCAGAGCAGATTTATTATCCTTTAATTTCTCAAATACATTATATCCCATAACTCACGTTTAGTTCCACTTCTTACTCTCGATATAATTTTGAATAGCGCCGCAGATCGCATAGCGCAAAAGCCGGCTCTCAGCATTGGCCTCCGAAAAATTCAGTGCATCAAAGATTGAATGAAGGGATTCAACCATATTGACCAATTCAAACCGCAGGATGCCCATTTCATAATACATCAGGTATTCATTTTTGAATTCCTCTTCAAAAATTTCTTTGACACAGTTATATCGTGATGGCCGCAGGTCAGCAGTCAATGAAAACATGCATAACTCTTCAATGAAGTAGGGATCAGTATCCGTTCGTATCAACTCCATCATCATGGAATCAACAGAGGTGATCTTCCCTTTTAAATAGTCAAGTACTTTACCCTCGGATTGAAGTTTAATAAGTAGGTCTGGATGATTATCACCCAGGTAATCATGAAGTTTTCGAATAAGTAATTCTTGCATATCATTTCATTTTATACTTAACTAATCAATGCAACCCACAAATGCTACAACATCAGGCACCAAGGCAGTTAGTGATGAAAGACCTTTATATGCCAAAGAAGGATTTCAGCACTGTAGCGACGATA
The DNA here is from genome assembly GCA_040007815.1 of Chitinophagaceae bacterium. Classification (GTDB taxonomy): domain Bacteria; phylum Bacteroidota; class Bacteroidia; order Chitinophagales; family Chitinophagaceae; genus Terrimonas_B. The sequence goes on along the minus strand of JBDTUH010000002.1, from coordinate 84,052 downwards.
ACAAGAAATACACAGGAGCCAAACCACGCCGCCGCAACTTTGCTAGTGTCCTGGTCGCCGGAATTCCATTTCTGAAACACCTTCACTGCTCCAATCAACCCCACGACAGCGCCAACGGCATACATCAAATTCGCTCCAACGGCGAAATAACTCCTGACTTCAGTATTGGCCTGGTTTATACCGGCTTGCCCCGATTGGCAAATACCTGTTACTGTTATAAATAAAAAGATCACTGATAGAGATACATATAGTATCCTTTTGCTTTTTTTAAAGTAATTGCTTACACACATTTTCATACTCACTTTTTACATTTATATTTAAAAACCCCTCACTTGTTTATAGCACCATCCGGTTAGCTCCCGCCAAATGGCGGGAGCCGGATGATGTTCAATGACTCATTTATCAAACCACCTCATTACTAATCCCACTCAGAGCCATTGTTCTTGCTGACTGTTCAACAACTCACCTTTGTTTCACCTTCCGGTCACTCCCGCGAGCACGGGAGGCGTGCGCGGGAGGCCGGCTGGTGATCGTCCCTATTGCTAACCATGCCACAATTCTTTCAACTCTCCCTCACTAAGGGTAACAGAGCATTGATTTTCGCTTTCCATTTCGATGTAATTATTGACCGATATCTGGAAAGCTGTACCTTTCAATTGAGTATATTTCCGAAGAACTGTTTTCAGTGCTGTCATTAATTCTCCTTTCACATATTCATTCCCAAACACAGGATTTATTTCCTGCATGAGTTGATTCGTCAACCCAAATAATTTTTCTTCCGGGGTAATATTCACATCATCGCTTGGTGAACTTTGATGACCCGCTGGTTGCGGTGACCTTGTTGCTGATGCAGCGGGTGTTTGAAATAATCTTCGCTTTCCCGAAACGATTTCAATCAGTTCTTTTTTGTAGAACAGAAGAATAATCGCTAAATAATATACCGCACATACTGCGGCCACGACGGACCAATAATCCGCCCACGAGACTTGTTTTATCATACTTCACATTTTATTCTTACTCCTCAATTATTTTCAGCCTCTTGCTCAGCGTTCGCTGATCCAGTATATTTAGGAAGCTCTTAAATGTTGCCAGAGATTGTTACTGCAGGTGCGTTTCATAGTGTAATTGTTTACGTTGTAAATATAGTAGCCCAATTAGGCTGTTCGAGTTATACCATGATAAGAAATGCGCCAATCGAAAAATTTACTTTATTTGACTATTTCTTATCGATAATGACAGTATGAAGTAACGACAATGTATAAGCCTGTAAAATAGGGAAGTCAAATTCGCTGGGATTGAATGGATATTCGCGGAGATTTATGAGGAAACTACGCAGGGATCGTAATGTTTAACTTTATTTCACAAATGGTATCTCAATTTCTACCCGAACACCTTGCCCTTCATTAAGGGTAATCTTGTCTATTATTCTCAATTTAGCTCTACTACGTATTTGCTTACTAAGTATAAGCAGTCGCTCCCTGGTGATATCGGAGGCATGGGCTCTACCATCCTTTACCGACGGTTGATGAATTCCGCGACCATTATCATCAATAATACAAATCAAAGACCCGAACCCACGCTTAATTTGAATGACAAGTACACCTTTGTATTGTATACCTTGAAAACCATGCTGAATGGCATTTTCTGCAAATGGCTGAAGTAGCATAGGTGGAACTAAAACAGCATCCTGCTGTAAAGCGCCGTCCACTTCGATGATATATTCAAACTTGTTCTCCAGGAGCATAGTTTGTAAGGTCAAATAGCTTTCAAGTACACTAATTTCTTCTGAAAGAGGTACAAATTTTTTCCTCGCATTCTCTAGGATGGATCGCAAAAGGCGGGAAAATTTGTTAAGCAATAAAACAGATTTTTCTGTGTCATTACTCCTGATTAATGCTTGCAACACGCTTAGCATATTAAACAGGAAATGCGGTTCCATTTGTGCCCGGAGTAGTTGCTGCCGTAAATCAGCTTCCCGAACTTTAGTTTGTATCTGGCTACGTTTCCATAATAAAATACCAATGAAGGAGGCCAATATTGCCGAAATGATAAGGGAGAGAATAATAATCTTTTGTTGGCGTCGTATTTTCAGACTCGCAGCATTGGTAACCGCAAGACTTTTTATTTCTTTATCTTTTTCGCGGACGCTATACTGTGTTTCCAGTTCCCTGCCATGTTTTCGAAGAGACGAATCCATTTCAATTTCATAACTGGCGTAGGCAGAATCCAACGCCGTGTATGCCTGCCTGAAAAGATTTCGAATGAAATATTGCTTACCTTTTTCCTTCCAGGACTCCTTAACAAGAGGATAAATTTGTTTTTTGAGTGCTAAAAGGCGTGCAGAATCAAGATAGGCCAATGAACTGTCGTATTGATGTAACGATCCATACACTTCAGCTATGCTAAAAAGGATGGAAATATCTTTATTTTGGGATTGATCATAAATAGTTTTAGCCTTTAGTACATTTTCTAACGCTTTTCCAAAATCACCCTTTTTTGTAAAAAAGTAGGCAGCATTTTCATATCCCCATGCATGAAGTTCAGAACGATTTATTAGTGCAGTATCCTTATCAAATTCTTTCAAAAAATATAAGGCGGAATCAACCTGCTCCGTCGCATCATAATAGGCAGCCATGGTTCCAGCTATAAAAGGAATCTGGTCAGGATCTTTCGCCCTATTTTTCCATGCTTCGAAAAGGTATTTCCTGCAATTAGGTAAATCATCCAAATTTGCATACATCTGGGCTAAGTCCTGGCAAGTTTCCGCATATCTAAACGAATCAAGTTTGATAGAAAGATGGTAAGCGGTAATCCCAATGGAAAGAGCACTGTCCCTGAGATTCTGGCCTATCAGTAGATTCCCATAAATAGAGTAAAAATTTAGTAAATGGGTTCCCTTTATCTTACCACTGTTAGCAACATTTGAAGCCAATTTCATATAATATCTCAGGCTATCATTCTTTCCTTGTATCTTAACTTGTTGAGCTTTTTGTAAAATCCAACTCAATGTTACACGTTCGTCATTATAATTTTGAATAGTCGGTTTTATACTATCTAAGAAATACCCTAATGAATCCATGTTTTCCATTATAAGGTATTTGTTGACCCGGTTACCGATTTGGTTAACTATGGAATCCGCCCGACCTCCATTTTGCAGAAGTCCACTTTTTGGCTGCTTGCATGAAACAAATAATAAGCATAAAGCAAATACTCGAATCATTTTAGCAGTGTTACAGTTTATTAAACAATTCCAGAACCGCTTCCTTTTTGCGTGTAGCAACAGGTATTTTGGTGCCGTCTTTTAAGACAAGATGTCCCTCTTTGTGATAACGGTCGATAAATTGAAAATTGACCATATATGATTGATGGGGGCGAATAAAAGATGCAGCAGAAAGAATATCCTCATACTCTTTAAGGTACCGGGAGGTCACGACTTTTTTTCCATCAGCCAGGAAGAATGTGGTATACCCGCCATCACTGGAGCAGTAAATAATTTTATCCAATTCAACTTTTTGTAAATAATCAGCAGCCCGCAGCACTATATGCCTGCCCTTATTATTACTAAGTAAATATTGCTGGGCAACAGAGATTTGTTCCAGTTGTGTAGGGAGTCCTTTCAAAACCTTCGCGAGCGCTTGTTCCAATTCGACCCTGTCAACCGGCTTAAGAAGATAATCGAGCGCTCCAACCTTAATGGCTTGTATAGCATGATCGGGATGAGCAGTGAGAAAAATAACTTTGAAGGCGGTTGCTGACTGTTCCTGTAAAATATCGAAGCCCGTGCCGTCATCTAAAGTGACGTCCAGTAAAAGCAGGTCGGGCAGGGTAGCAGGTATGATTGCCCTGGCTTCCCTTACGCTTCCGCAGGTGCCGACGACAATAAAGCCATGCTGTTGTTCCATCAATAATTGAACATCCTTTCGGATGGTGGGCTGATCTTCTACGATAACAACCCTTATATAGGATAAAGCCATACTTATGGAAATAAACCAATTCTAAATTCGATAATACTAACTCCTGCGAGGTGGATGATGAGAAATGATGGTGAGTAAAAATAAGGAGAAAGGAAATATAAATCAAAACAGTGTGGCATAAACGCTAACCCGTTGAAACAACTCGGCCTTTAGGAATTGTAAAAGAAGTATTTACATGTATTATTGGAATAAGCACCCGGAGCTAAAGCAGATTTAGTGTTTAACGACTGCTCGTAACATAAATGTGTCTGTTAAAATTAAAAAACCGACTAGTAAATTCCCGATAGACTGGTGGAGCCATTCCATGTCAGCCTGGTCAGTTATGAACAAAGTAATGCCCACAACGGCCAGGAACATATTAACCGTTCCAGCTAAAATGTATACAAGCGAACTATTGTCGCTAAGAATTTTCAACAACCGCAATAGCAGTACGATAATTCCAAAAGCGATCACAAGCCACCTCGTAACGATCAAGACAATAAAAACATCAAAAAAGTTTCCAAGCGGAGAACCGCTGGCATACCCTAAAAGCAATACAATACATCCAAAAACAACTGTAATAACAACCGAGATTAAAAAATTCTTACATTTCATAGCAAATTATTCTTCAAAAACATTTTTCAGGTTTTCAACAATGAAGTCATTCCACGATTGCCGTAAATTTCTTGGCAATTCATAGTACCGCCTTGACTTAGATTCAAACAGGAAGCCACCATAACTGCTCAGAACAACTTTTCTGAATTGCTTATCAGCGTTTTCATAGGAGGCAATGTACACACCCATCCACGTGCCGCTCTTTCCGCTGGGCCAAACAACCGAATTTGATAAAAAGGAAATTACTGCACTATCGTTCATCCTGACGCTCTTAAAATTCATTAACGTATCAGCGGAATAGTAATATGCCTCTTTATTATTAAGCGCGTAAATCTTCCAATTATGCGTCGTAGCCCAGTCAATTTCCTGGGTGCGGCCTGGCAGTGATGTTTGAATAATTAAGATAAAAATAATTACCTGCTTCATAAATTAGATTTAATAACAACTGCCTTGGTTGCCGTGTGCCTGGTAAACAGTAATCAACTTCATATCTGACGTTACCTTTACCGTTCGAAGATCCTCGCCCAAATTACCTGGATTCAAACCACAGCCGCGGTGCCATGATCCAACGTTGCGGGGCAATCTGATATCGCCTTCTAATAACGCATCCAACACGAACGTAGTGCAATTATTAGAACTTAGATTATATAGAAATCCTTTATCATTACCTTTTGATAGGTACCCTAAAATTTTATTGAACTGGTGACACGTTACCTTTATATTTAATGCAATATTAAATTCTGTATAAGAGTCGTTATTCAGGCACCCTTGATCGGAAGGGTTATAAGGCCATACATTACCCTCTGGGTAAAATCCGACATTACGGATAACTATTTTAGATCCTGCCTTTTCTTTCATCACCAAAAAAGCATGTCCGACAAATACAGGATTATCTTCGGTAGAACCAAGTTTCCGCGAAAATTCCCAGGGTTCCTTAGAACCTGCCTGGGGTTGAGAAACGCAAAGCATCACTTCATACACATGGTCATCACTTGGATTATTATCAAAGCACTTGAAATAGTCTTTAATATTTCCAATCCTGTTATGAGCACCTGTAATCGTGTCGGTATGTATAGGTTCCTCGGTATCTTTATTTTTATAGCCGGTTTCGACGTTATCCTCTGGTAATACTGTTCCATATTGCAAGTGTCCGGCCTGCGCTTTTCCTTTGTGCTTTACATATAAGGTAGTAATGCCCACAGAGGTTGCCGATACAAGGGTACCAGTAAATGACTTTGCACCCCTAAAATGATGATCGGGAATAAGTCGAACAAATTCACTATGAAATTCTTCCTTATAGTCCTGGTATATGAATAAATTAATTTCCTGACCGCAAAAAATACTTTCTTCACACGACCAAGCCATTCTATCTGGTATAGGAATTATGATTCCCTTTTGGCCGTTAGTCCAAATGGTATAGGCGCTTTGCCACAACAGTTCCTTTTCATTAACACAAAGTCTGTCTGCATCCCCTAACCCCGGAGGACGCTTATGCCTGGTTTCAAAAAATAATCTCGCGCTCCGGGTAATGTCAGAATCGAACCGTATAGTTAAAGAATATCTTCTCATAGTTCTGGAATTAAAATTAATTGCGCACGCAATCCACCCCATCCTTTTAGAAAAAGACGTGTCGCATAAAAAAATCTACGAAGGGGTTCAGGGGTTAAAACGACTCAGGGGTAACGACTAGGGAGCAACCAAGTTGGAATACTAAGATAAATCAATATTTACGTCATCCAAGTTATACCAGGATAATTTTGTCAACGAAATTTCCCCTTCGTCGTTCGTTGGTTCCGCAGCCTCGATATCGACACCGGTGTCATTCGTAAAAAGGAAGCCAGTTGTTTATCGGGAATCTCATTCATGAGTTCACCATAATGTTCAATCCAATAATTATACCTGTCATTTGCTTCCGGCATTCGTGTTATTTCATCTCGTTCCTCGCTCAATTTGTAATACTTTTCCGTAAGGACTCTGCCATGTATATTAAAGGTTAAATGATCTTTGTAAATTTCTTGCAACTCCTTATGCGAAATGTAATATACAGTGGAAGGTTTCAACGCCTGGATAAATTCTGTACTGGGGATCTGATCAAGAAAGCTGCGTACCGCATAGACGACATCCCATTGTTTCATGAACCATTTATTTTCCTCCTTGCCATTTTTATTGAAATAATGAATTCGTAAGAGTCCGTTCCCTACAAAATAAACATTCTCACAATAATGACCCGCTTTAAGAAGAAACTGACCTTTTGATAACTCTTTTGTCTTTAAAATTAATTTTAGGTGTTCCTGTAATTCATCCGTTAATGGATATATCTTATTTAACAAAAAAAACAATTCTTCCATACACGCTGGTTTAATGGTTAAATAAAAGGATGAAAATGTCTGATTCACCTAAATCCTGCGTACCGGTTTAAGTAGCCTATGGCACCTTACAAGGCCCAGTGCTCTTCCCCGAAAAACCAACTATGGGAACCTCGACCCCCCTTGTTCCTTTTGCTAACATTTCCTGAAGTCTGGTAAACAACCCTTGAGGTGTACTCGTCCCATATGGCGCCATTCCCCCAGGAATATCATATTTATCGATTGACAGCCATTGTTCCGGCTCAACCACTGCATTGAAAACATTGATCGCCCAATCTGTACAATTGTTATCGTCAATATCGTACTGGATAAACCGGCTTAGGTATAACATTTTGGTAAGTCCTGTCTGTAATTGCGCTGGAGTGATGGTTAATTCATACGAAGCATTAAACTCATGATTACCGTTATCAACTAATTTACCCCGGATAGGAGCCATAGTGCTAATATCCTTCCAATTTGTGGCCGGATAGAAACCTATATGTTGTGAAGCATTTTTACCACTATTGGATTTTTCAAAACGCAGCCAGGTATGTCCCGGTGATCCACTATGAAAGTCAAAGAATTTGGTCGGGTCTCCATTTACGGGAAGGTCGGTGAAGATGGTAATCTTACATTTAGCTCCCAGATCAGGTATGGCATTGAAACAATTGATAAAGTCGACAAGAGTTATAGCTGGATTATTAACTTCCGTTTCAGCTCTGATATATATCAGGTCGTCCTTTACCAAATTGCTGGTGCCAGCTGGCGTCGTTGTATGACCAGTCCCACTGCTAGTGCCCCCTCCACCGGTCGTATTGGTTGCAGCTGGTGTATACCAACCGCCCCCGCCACCAGACCCGGAACCAACCATAGCCGTAACTGAATACCAGGTGGACCAGCTTATACCATCAGAAGAAGATGGAGAAGGGGAAGAACATACTATAATCACTTCAGGGAGTTCGACGTAGGGATCGGGGGTAGAGGCCGCTCTCGCTGTACTATCAGGCAAATGCATAGCCTGAATCACTCCAGCTTTAATCGCCGAGCTAATTTCAATAGTCCGTGACAGGGATTTAATGGATATAGAACCTTCAAATGATGGAACTCTATTCCTGGTTGATGGAGTAGGAGGGCCATCTTGCTTAATTTGAATAATCTTTCCAACTTCAATATGTCCGGCACGGTTTGTTTTCAAAAGCACAAACTCGGTATCTTTTTCTGTTAGTAATGGTACCTGCAGAAAAAAAAGCCGTGCACTATCAACCTTTGATAATAGCGCGTGCGAAAAGTCGAGTCGCTGAATATCTTCGGGCGATAAATGCCCGCTGAGTTCGTCCTTTAGGGTAGCCAGGTAGCTTTGGTCAGTTCTATTGTCAAAATTTTGTTTGTGGCAGGAAATAGCAAGGAGGCATACGAGTGCCATAATGAAATGTAGAAATTTCATCGGAAACAATTTAATGGTGAGGAAATGATAAAAATTGCCAAAGGGCAAAAAGAAATGGCGCAGTAATGGGGCACTAGTTAAACCAGTGCCATATCACTGCAATGGAAAGTTGCTATTTAGTGAAGAGGGGTATGTAAAAACTGCTGCAGCAAGATGGTCTTGAACTACTTTCGAAATGCTATGAAATAAATTGCTATGCTATCGCCAGGTTGTAATCAACTGGTTAAAACACCGTTTTTAAAAAACCATGGTGGGGAAAGTAATTGTTACCCCAACAGCTAAAATATAAAAAATATTGGAAGGATAAATTATACCAGGATAATTAATTATCTATAATAATTATTTTGCTGAGTTAAAATACAAAATGCAAAATGGCAAAGAAAAAAACCACCTTTGCTTTTGTCATATCGGACACAGAGGTGTATTTAATTTAGCTATCCTGAATATGTAGGATAGATTAGAAAAGCAAACTCGCAAGAGTTACGCCCTGTTTGTCCTGACGGGGCCCATTTCTTTAAAGCCCATTCATCCATGAGTTACGCCAGTATTTATCCAAGGATGTCACCTCCCTTTTATATTTCATCAGTGACGCCCAGGGTTTTACATAAATAGCATCTCCCGTATTACCACCTTCATAGGACGGGCGCCCTAATTCACCGTAGGCTTCCCACATTCCCCAAAGAGGTTTTATTTCAGGTGCTAGTAACTTCTCGATGGGATCATCGCTGTACATAGGAATAATAACCGAAAAAGATGGCTGAAGAGATTGGATAAACCCTTCCCACAGGTGGATAGCAATGAGCCAGTGATTATAATCATACCATAACTCACTACGGATACCTTTTTTAAATTTGCCAGGGATCTGGCGATTATACTGCTGCTGATCACGACGAAGAATAATACGCCGGTCATTGATAAACTCCCAGATAGAAGAACCATCAACTGAATGCTGGCTCATAACTTTACAAATTGCTATGCTTGCCTCACTGTAACACTTTTCCACCAATTGTTGAACAGCCAAAATAATATTGTCATCTTTGGGTATTGCCATCCAATTTAGAAGGTCATTGAAGAAAAAAAGGTATAAAGCCTCCACTTCAAAGGCCGGTTCATGTAACCGGAAAGCCCTGTGTGCGGAATAGGATTCTTTCAGGATAGCACCAACTTCGTCGGTCGTAGGAAAATGTTCCATTGAGATAAATTTATGTTTGCACTCATCATTCTTTTTGACCCCTTCATTTTTGCAAAAGAAATGCAACAAAATGCCGATCAAAAGCCAGGCTTTAAATTTACAGAAGGGATAACAGTGCAGCGATTACGAAAACGAGTGGCAGCGAAATGGTCAACTACATAATAAATTTACAAACTTGCTTCATAAATTCATCTAAGAATTTTTGGAACAGTTGGTAACACCAAATAGAGCAACCACCTTTATCCGATTTTAAATAATTCTATCTTTTATTTCGATCGACGATTCTAATCATGACCATCCTACATAGAAAATAAATTTCTTCAAAGAATAAAGGTGCAATACAAAACCTAATTTCGCCGTTTTGGCAAAATCAAAAAAACCATTACTCTTTGATGTATATAATAGTACGCACAAACGAAAAATATATTTATCCATCACAATTCACGCTAATAAATTTGTAGATTCTCACAAACATTAATCGCGCTACTCCGGCTCTCAATGTACTCATGATCACGACACCCCTTGGTTATTCTGGGAAATGCAAAAGTGAGTTGTATGGTCCATTCGGTTATTTAGTTTGATAAACCATAATACCCTTCTAGTAAGATTTGTCGTACCCAAACTGATTAAAAACCTTGTTTAGAAACTTAAGACCTGTGCCATGACCAAAAAACCTTATTCTACTCATGTGCTTGTCACCATTGCAAACATCAAACAGCACATTGACCGCAACCCATTTCAATATAAATGGGCCGGTGAGCTAATTGATCGTTTAACAAACACCAAACGTAGCACACTCGAAAGAGCGTTTAAAGATGTCTATGGATCGAGAATCAAGGAATACCAGCTGAAACAACGCTTAGAATCAGCGAAATCAATGCTTGAAAGCGGAACGAGTAAAAAGGAAGTTGCCTTTAAATGCTTTTACAAATCACCAAGTACCTTTGCCGCAGCTTTTAAAAAGGAGTTTAAGATGACGCCAACGGAATGGCAATCGTCCTATGCTTGATAAAAGATCGACCAAGTCCCTTTTTTCTACAGGAATAGGATGTTTTTCGATAGGAATGGGACAAAAATCTATAGTTCGCCGTAGTATCTTGCATACAGAATGAATGATGCTCCGGTTCATTGCCACCGGAAGACAAACAAGACTGGTTAAGGCCATTACTAATACAACTTCCACGACTTGGCAATTTTAGAATTTCGTTCTTTATGTTTTCAATTAAAATTCGTTAAGATACTTTAGTCCAGGTTTAATTCTAAATAAATTATTAGAATCTGTTTTTTGCAGAGGAAAAGATTTATCCTCAATGGATAAGGTTTCCGCCGGTACGCCACGGCTTTCCAGTCGTAGCAAAGACGGCAAATACAATATGACTGAATGAGAAATCAAACGATTCCATTCTATATCGTGCCCACAACCCCAATTATTAAAATAATATGCCCGAAGGTTTCCTTGTAGGAATCCGGTAGGCGTTTATATAGCCCGGCAAAAAAGCTGGTGATACAATTTAACGACTTTAATGAGGGTCATTGAATGCTGTTTATAAATTGTTCCGGTAATTCGGAAAGATGGACGCTACCATTTTTCACCAGCTTTGATTCCGGGTAAATTAAAGTAACGAAAACCATTAAACATTATCAACCACTTAACAATGGAAGGTCCAGCTATTCAAAAACAGAATTCATTGCTGCGGATTCTCTCATTCACCTGGCTATCTAAATCCACGATAGTAGAAGTAATCGCCCTGCTGTTTATCATACTTTTTCTATACACCGGAATAAGCAAACTTATAGAATATTCAGTTTTCAAAGAACAGATAGCCGAATCACCATTTTTTAAACCAATAGCCCAATTTATTGCCTGGGCATTACCTCTGACGGAAATCCTTGTTTCATTTATGCTAATAATTCCCCGTTGGCGATTGAAGGGATTATATGTCTCACTTGCATTGATGATAGTATTCACGTTATATATAAGCGCTATTATGATCTTCAATAAAGAATTACCCTGTAGTTGTGGCGGTATCATCTCGCTGCTATCTTGGCCGGAGCACTTGGTTTTTAATAGTGTATTTATTCTCCTGGCTTTTACAGGCGTTCAATTCGAAAAGCGCATTCGGAAGACTATTAAAACCGATTGGGACAAAATCAATTCCGTGAACTGATAAAAAAGTATTGTATGGGAGTCTTATCAAATGCACAAAGTTTGCCTCCAGTGATCGCTGAGTCAGAAGCAGGCAATTGGCAAACATTGACCGGTAACAAGGAAGTAGTTACCATTAACAAATTGTCAATTATCATTCCGGCGTACAATGAAGAAAGAACGATAGCAAAGATCCTGGACCGAATCAATGAAGTAAAGCTCATTCGCAATATAGAAAAGGAGGTGATCATTGTGAATGATTGTTCTAGCGATAATACGGAGACGGCACTACGACACTATATGGAGAATACGCCTAATCTCACGATCAAGTATTTCAAATATATAAGGCACGATATAAACCAGGGAAAGGGTGCGGCTATCCACACAGGCATTGCTCAGGCAACCGGCGAATACTTGTTGGTACAGGATGCTGACTTGGAATACGATCCGGGCGAATACAATACGTTATTAAAACCTATAGTGTTCGGTTCGGCAGATGTGGTGTACGGCTCAAGATTTATGGGCGGCAATCCGCACCGCATCCTGTTCTTCTGGCATTCGATAGGTAACAGGGTTCTTACGTTTCTTTCGAACATGATGAGTAATTTGAACTTAACCGACATGGAAACAGGATATAAATTATTCCGTACGGCTATTATTCAACGCGTTTATTTACACGAAAAGAGATTTGGGTTTGAACCGGAAGTGACTGCCAAAATTGCTTTGATACCTGGCATTAAAATTTATGAGGTTGGCATTTCATATTACGGCCGAACTTTCGCAGAAGGTAAAAAAATAGGATGGAAAGACGGCCTCAGAGCTATCTACTGCATTCTAAAATACGGGCTATTCACTGCAAAAGTGACCACAAAGCCTAAGCCTGTGGATGCGTAATATTTAAACACTCTGTTTTCAAACGATTAATCTGAATTATATGGCTCAAAATCTTGACATACTATCCGATAGGCTTTCTTTTAAAGATTTCCTTTTAAAAAACCAACACAACAGGCTTATCTTATTGCTTGCAGGGCTTGCATTTATTATTCAGTTCGGCATTTTTAAGTATTATTATCCTTTTGCCAGCTATATACATGGTGATTCTTTCTCGTACCTTAATGCGGCCTTTTATAATCTGCAAATAAACACATACATGGTAGGTTACTCCCAATTCTTACGGTTGTTAAGTGTTTTTACAAAGTCGGATTTTATACTTACTGCGTTTCAATATGTTTTTATCCAAACAAGTGCCCTATTTTTCTTATTAACGCTATTTTACTTTTATGGACCAAGGAGAGTTATCCAATATATTTTATTGGCATTTATGATCTTCAATCCATTGTTTCTACATCTTAGCAATTTAGTAAGTAGCGATTGCTTTTTTGCATCATTAAGCTTGCTTTGGCTGACATCATTACTCTGGATACTAAATAAACCGTCAAATAGGGTTTTAGTTTGGCATATAGTTATTTTGTTCCTCTCTTATACAGTTAGGTATAATGCGATGATTTATCCTTTCATTTCAATAGTTGCAATGTTTTTTTCGAAAGTTGTAATAAGAAGAAAAATAGCTTCAATAAGTATAGTAGTTCTGCTTTGCGGATTATTTGTACTTCATACAGGTTATCAATACAAAAAACTAACTGGAGTATGGCAATATTCTCCATTTAGTGGCTGGCAACTCGCCAATAATGCTATGTATGCTTATCGACATGTTAATCCCGGTGAAAGAAAACCAGTTGCTAAGAAATATAGTGAATTAGATCGAATGATTAGAGAATATTTCGACAGCACCCGGGATACCAAAAAATATCCCATGGAAGCGGCAATGGCAAGCACTTTTTATATGTGGTCGCCTGGAATGCCATTGGTAAAATACAAAGAAAAAATATTTCAAAAAGACTCCTCTGCGGGAGATTTAAAACAGTGGGCAACGATGGGGCCTATTTACAAAGACTATGGTATTCATATCATAAAAAAATACCCATGGCATTTCGTAAAATATTTTATTTGGCCCAATGCCCACAAATATTACACGCCCCCAGTAGAGTTCTTAAGAATGTATAACGGAGGGAAGGACAGTGTATACGGTTTAGCACAGGATTGGTTCAATTATAATAGTCCAAAAGTCTCGACAAGGACCAAAACTCTTAAAGTAAACATTCTTAACTTTTATCCAATCCTGTCCGGGATCGTAAATGCGGTAATGCTTTTTAGCATATTATTCTTTGGAATGTTGAATGGATTTAATAAAAACACCAATCTTCGAAAAGCTATTTATTTAGGAGGATCTATTTGGTTGCTGAATGCTGGATTTACCATTACTGCATCTTCAGCAGCATTGAGATTTCAAACGTTTCCAATCTTAATAGCTATGACATTTACATTACTATTAATTGATTGGATAAGTAGCAAGGCCATGGAAAAGAAACCGACAGAGAATATTGCACAAATAGGAAGCGCTTCGTTAACGGAAAAAACGTTAACAACAGTCTGACCAATCCTCTATCAAGATAGCCATAAAACAATAATAAAAATAATTACCGGTAACGTGGGGGAGCCGAAAACCACAAAAAGAGTAGGCAATATTTTTTATAAATTAAGTTTAGCTTTTTGATATAAAAAGCAACAATTATTATGAAAAGAGCAAAATTAATGTTAAGTGCAATCGCAGTGGTTGCTGTTGTTGGTGGGGCATTGGCATTCACATCAAACAATAAAGTTGGATCGTTTGTTTGGGAAGCTACTGCTCAAGACGAACCCGCCACTATCAAAGTTTTAAACTCAACAACATTGCCCCAAGTTGGAGCAGCTACAACTACTGGATTTTATACTGCGGTTCAAAATGCGATTGTAACTACTACTACTACAATCTATTTTAAAAATTAGTAGTAGCACTTAATTTATCATTCATTATTATGATGTTTGGTAAACACAATTTGGAGAGACTGCAATAATTAATGCAGTCTCTTTTTCTTAGCCCAGCTATACTAGTTTCACTTCTGGTTATTTAATATCCACTCAGTCGCAGGTTTATAAAACATTTCAGGGGACCTTAGAAATTTCTTATTCCATTGGTCGCAGACGCCACAATGGCCGCTGCATTTGCCTGCAGGATCTAAACTATGACCTGTTTCAACAGTTTTTTTATCAGCACTGATGCCCTTAGTCATCCATAAAGGAGCAGGGCGATCCTTTAAGAAATGATCAAAAAATTCAGTAACTCGGAATGTTAAGTCTAATTGTGCAGCTTCATCAGAAACTACATGAGCTTCACCATCATACTGTAACATCCACACCCGTTTTCCTAATCGTCTCAATGCAGTAAAAAATTCTACTCCCTGCGCAAAAGGTACAACTCCATCCCCTTTGTTATTCATCATAAGCAGTGGTGTCGTGACGTTATCAGCTTTAAATATCGGGGAATTGTCAATAAACAGCTCAGGTTTTTCCCAAAGTGAGGACCCAATTCTGTTCTGCCCTTGTTCGTAAAATGATTGAAGCGAATGCCCTGGCCCTGGCGCTACAGCCCCATATCCACTAACAAAATCACAATATCCAGATGAAGAGAATGCCGCAGCAAAATGATTGTTATGACTTACAATATAATTTGTTTCATACCCGCCAAAGCTATGGCCCGTAATAGCCATTTTTTCTTTGTTTATCCATGGATATTGTGAGGCATAATTAGCAGCTGCGGTAGCAGCGTTTAGTGCACTTTTACCCGGATAACCATTAATATAGTGAATATCGGGAGTGATTACAATATAACCACGACTTACAAACCAGGGAATGTTGATCTCACCCCATGAAAACTCAGGCTTGGGGAATTTATGGAGATTCTGTGAAAGTTCTTCATAAACCGAAATAATTAGCGGATACTGTTTAGTACTATCAAAATCGGCGGGCTTATAAATTACACATTGGAGCGTGTCATTGTCTACTGTAAAATTAAATAATGAGGAATTTAGCCATCTGTAGTTCCGTTCAGGATAAACATTACTTAGTTGATGAAGCCTGTTGAAATTTGAAGTAAAGAAATAATTAGGTGATTCCTCCGCATTTTCACGTCTTACCAGCCAGGCATTTGCATTTTGTGCTTTTATTGGCAGAAAAGAATAGGCATGATCTGTAAAAATTAACTTTTCTAATTTACCTTTTCCGTTAAGTATTGTTTTATAAAATCCATTCTGTTTGGTTTTTTGATTAAAAGCGGAAAGCAAGACTTCATTAGTTACTGAAAAAAAGGTTTCCGGGTTTGAATTTATGAGTCGAAATGTCGTATGCAAATTTTTCCCGTGCGTCCCTGTTAAACAACTAGGAGGAGTTTCTGCGGCAGGATCAATTTTCCAAATATCATATTGATCATATAAGAGAATTGAACTATCGTCTTTAATCCACCCCCCAATTTCATACGGTAAAAAAAGTGGGTCTGGAACTTGTTCACTTCCAATCAAATACCATTTTGCAGGTATATTTTGTGTAAGATTACGTACTTTATTAGTTGAAGCCTCGAGACACCAATAATTTCTATCAGAAGCATTAAAGTAAATTATATATCTCCCATCTAAAGATAAAATAAGATCACCTCTGACTTCATCAGGGATACTCAAAAGTTTACGTTTCTTGGACTTTATGTCAAATAGAAAATAACTAATATGGGCAGCACTATTCCAATTTCTTTCCACTAAATTGGCTTTCCCCGTTTGATGTTTAAGTAAGAAGAAACGATTGGACAAATCTTTTGAAATTTTTGTGTCGTTGTCTTCCTCTACCTGTATTAAAGAACCGTCTTTAATCTTTACTGCATACAATAAACTTCGTGTTTTTGAAAGTTCTGTTAATTGTTCTGATTGCAATTTTTCATCAGAATGACTCCAGACATCTACTTTCACGTTATCTCCGCCACTCTGAGTGACTTTTTTTTGTACTGTAAAGAAAACCTCATCTTTAAAACCAAACTTTTCTATGCGAAAATTTACATTTTGCAGGGCAATGGGATAAGTTGTATCAAAAATTTTTGATGCATATTTATCACCGGTGTCGTAAAACCATATTGATCTATGTATTGCTGTTTCACTGTTGCCAGGTACAGGTCTGGACACAAAAGCAATCTTATCTCCCTTTTCACTAAAAGTGAGATTTAAAATAATACCATCATCCCATATTCCTCGTACTGCATTGGCTTTAAGGTCGAATACATATAAAAAATTCCCATCTTCATTTTTCTTTTTAATAACTACAAAAAGATTATTGCCATCTTTATTAAAATAATAATTGCTGACCTCATTAAACTCTTTTTTTTTACCGGTTTTTATGTCCAGAACTATCAGTTGCTTTTGTTCATTTTTTTTTTGATATGCAAACCAATTTGAGCGCCGGTTTTCTGGGTTCTTATAAGACGCAACAGTTCCCATAAACTCCAGGGCATTGGTGCCTAACCTTGTCATAAATAAACTATCGCCACATGTAAAAAATCCATATCTGCTGTCGCTGGAAAAAAAGTTCGGATATCGCACCAAACCGTTTTCTATCTCTTTCTTCCACTCTCCTTTCACCGATTGAAATACCAGGGTATTCTTACCTCTTGAAGAGTTAACAATAGTATACACAACATAATTACCATCATTGCTTATTGAAGACACAGGATGAAGGTAAGTCCAGGACTTTATTACACCAGAATCTATTAAATTGTCATTGCTTTTTGAAACTTCTTGGCCAATGCATATATTAAAAAGAATGACAAATGAAATAATTAAAGTTAACCTAAACATAAGCAGAACTTAGTGTCAATAAATGTAGATTGAATTCATAAATTAGGTAAATCTCACGAAAATGACACATTTATTAATTGTTTATAAATAATAGTGATTTACCCAGGATTACAGCTCCAATGGCCATGTAGGTTGCCCTTTTTTCATTTTCTCTAAGTTCAGTTTGATGTCGTCGTAATTCGGACCCAAGAACGCCGCCTTTTCTTCCATTTTTATCGCTTCTTCAACTCTTCCTAATTTGTAAAGCAAATTAGCATACGTATCATAATATTCTGGCTGTTCGGCAATCCTAATAGCGCTATCACACCAAACAAGTGCTTTTTTTATTTCATCCTGATTATTACTTTTTAAAAATATCGTCCACGCATTATCATTATATCGCCAATCAACGGGTGAAAACATGCCAAACGGACCATATTTCTCTACTCTTTGAACTATATGCTTTGTATGTTGTAACCAATTTTTGTGATAGCCACTCCAACGAATTTTTGCATCTAATAAGGCCATATCCACGAGATCAGATGAAGCCTTTTTGCGCATTGCTTTTCGTATCAACTGCCAGTTAGGATCACGATGATTGGCGATAGCCGCCTGTAAATGTGGTGTGATAAAGGAACTTGCTAAAACATTAGTCAAAGTTTCACTGGCATATCCTTTTCGATCCATAACTATATCGATTGCAACCCTATTCCTATCAAACCAGATAAATGCATTGCTTTGGTGGCTATGTAAATGAGCGTTAATGAAACTTATATTTTGCTTTGTCAATCTATCGGAGCTATTAACCTTCATTAAATAATTCTCAATATAATCCTCGGCCAGCAAAGTACCTAACGAGTCATTTTTCAGCGCTTTTGATTTAGCAATCATGGCAGGGAGAATCGAATAATTTTTTTTGCCACCTTGATACTCCAATAATAATGAATCAAATGTAGCCTTGTCACGCAAAGAATCCTTTCCTGCTAAAAAGTAGTTTTGAGCATCCGCTGTAAAACTATAAAACATCATCCAACAGAATATCAATTGTTTGATCATATAATTATTAATGAATTAATACACATTACTGAAATACTAAAGCGAGACCTAATAGTGATCGTTTTGCTTCAAATTTTTGTTAGTAATTATTTCACCAATTGGGATTGGGTATACCTTTTTAAATGAGGACCAGGTTCCTTTTTTTTGCACGGTGACAACACTCATTACTTCATCCACTTTATCTGTTCTTTTTAAATCGAACCAACGGTGGCCCCACTCCGAAAAAAGCTCAAGCTGTTTTTCCTTTAAAATTGCATCTAAAACTTCTGTCTTATTAGTTGCAAGTGTATTTGCCAGCCTTGCCCTTTTTCTAATTATATTCAAATCATCCTTGGCGCCGGAAATATCATCTAATTGCGCTCGAGCCTCTGCTCGGATTAAATACTGTTCAGCAAGACGTAAAACCATATTATATTCTGACGGAGGTGTAGGAGGCGTGGTATTTGCAATGGCACTCACCTTATATTTAAGTGGATAATTGTAAGTTATAGCGCCCGATGTTCTTGTCCCTATCCACGTCGTTCTCCTGGCATCTCCTACTTTAAATGCATTTATTAAAAAAGTACTTATATATACCGGTCTCGAGCTATTTGGAGCACCCGTTAAAATAAAAGTCATCGCGTCCTGGGTGTTTTGATTAGCCAGTACTGGTTGCAATTGCCATATGGCCTCTTTACTATTTTTTAGAAAAACGTCTGCCAAAGGAACAGTGTCATAAAGGGCAATATTATTGATAACCGCAGATGCTGCAGAATCGGCACCAGCCCAATTGCTTGTGTAAAGATGCGCACGTGCGAGCAGTGCTGTTGCTGCCCATTTTGTTGGTCGAACTCTCTCAGACGTTGTAGTAATTAAGTTAACGGACGGATAATCTGTATTAAGAAGATTGATTGCTTCATATAAGTCCAAGATAATTTGGCGCCATACCTGAGCTATGTCTGTTCGGGCTATATTAGCATTAGCCTCTGAATTAGTAGTCAATACCAAGGGCACATCTCCATAACAATTGACAAGATAAAAATAGCTAAATGCTCTTATGAATTTAGCTTCGCCCAACAACTGCTGTTTTATTGCTGGTGTTAAGTTTTTTGCGGAACTAATTCCTTCAATAGCAGCATTAACAGTATAAATGTATGGATAAGCTTTTCTCCAAAGTTCACGATTCTGAGTATTAGAACTCGACAAATCATTCATGTAATAAGCCTTGTAAGCAATATTTGACGACCCACTGTATAATGTGAGTTCGTCTGACGAAAGGCCGCCGTAAAACGATGTAGAAGTAAAACCTCCGGAAGTGATTCCCTCTCCACTCATATTGCTGTAAATGCCATTTAATACTGCAATAGCTGTAGGATCTGAATGATATACATTTTCGCCGGTAATGCTCGTAACCGGACTGTCTACTGCAACCTGCTTGCTACAAGCAGTTAGTAATATGGTAATTATCAACATTCCATATGCCCGAATATTTGAACAACTTATATTAATTTGCATAGTTTAAATTTTTTCTTTTAAAAAGTAGCTTGTACTCCTAAAGTAATTACTCTTAAAGGAGGCAGGCTGGATACTGATAAGTTTTCCGGATCTAAGCCCTTATACTTTGTAAATGTTATTAGATTTTGCGCTTGACTGAAAACTCGTAAGTTTTGAATTCGAACTTTATTTAACCATTGCTTCGGAAACTGCCATGACAAAGAGATGTTTTTCAAACGCACATAGCTGGCATCGGTATAAGCAGCATCACTATAATAGGAAGCGTTGAAAAAAGATTCTCCCGCATCGTAAGTAGAATTGAATTTTTGAATGGGGGCCACGTCATTCGTTTTTTGCCAACGGTCAAGAACATAAGTTGGCTGATTTTTGAAAGCGACACCCGGAACATAGCTTCCAAAAACATAATTTTGTCCAATCTGTTTAACGAACTGGAATAATACATCTAATTGCCACCCCTTATATTGAAAATGATTTTCAAATCCTCCGTAAAGTGTAGGATCTGTTCCTTTTAAAACTGTTTGATCTCTTGGAAGCACGGGACTTTCAGTTATAGTACCGCTAGAATCGACGAATTGATATAATCCTGAATTTGTATTCACTCCTGCAAATGGGATTAACTTTTTAATGGCAAGGGGTTGACCAACGACAAATAAATTGGCATAAGACGAATTTTCCAATCCCGGAAAAGAGGCTAACTTATTTTTAGATATTGTAAGATTAATTTGTGAACTCCAACTAAAGTCTTTTATATTAATATTGTTCGAATTGAAAGAGAATTCCCACCCTGTATTGTGTACGGTAGCAGGAAAATTTTTCAGAATCGAATTAAATCCTGTAGTTATGGGAACTCTGTAAGGCAATAACTGATTGGAGGATACATTCTTGAAGTAAGTTAAACTTAATAAAACGCGGTCCTGAAAAAAGCCCAATTCCATTCCTGCCTGGAATTTTTTCGTTTCTTCCCATTGCAAAAAACGATTAGGAAGCCCGCCTGGCTGCATAGAAGTTCCGCCCTGATAGGCTACTCCAGGAGAAATAGTATTGTACAGGTTTAAATATTTATAATCACCGATCTGGTCGTTGCCAGTAGTTCCATAACTCGCCTTTACCTTACCATAACTTAAAAAATTTAATTTACTCAAGACTGTCTCCTTGGTAAATATCCAGGCAGCTCCTATTGACCCAAAATTATGAAATCGGTTTTCGACACCGAACCGACTGCTTCCATCTCTTCTTCCAGTAAGATTCAGTAAATATTTCTCATCCCAATTGAAACTTAATCTAGCAAATGCGCCTATATACTTGTAAATTGACTGGATACTGCTGGAAATTGAAACAGAGGCCGCTGATTTAGGATCATCCATTACAAAATCACTATTGTAGCCGGTACCGGTTATTTGCTCTCCGCTATTGTTCTTTCTTTGTTTACTTAAGCCCACCAACGCATCAACTTTTGCTTTACCAATGCTCCTCTTATAGTTAATTTGCGGTTCTAAAATCCATGAGATTATTCTATTGTTCGAATAGAATGCTAACCTGTTAGCAGTAGGTCTATATTCCGGAGGTGCGGATGTTAACGGCAATGCCATTATTTCGTTAGCAACCATATTGGTATAGCCGAAACTTGATCGCAAATCGAGACCAGGAAAAATGGTGTAACTGAGTGTTGTGTTACTTATTAAATTATAAGTATTGTTAACGTATTTTGATTCAAATGGAGCAAGTGGATTCACCCATGTAGAATTACCTGCTGGATCGGCAGCCCAATTAAGGTTTCCGTCATCATTATGTAAAGCAGGCGCATTAGGTGCTAGTGTTACGGCGTCAGCGGTTAAGTCGCCAGCAGGTAGCTTTGTATTATCAAAGAGGTAATTGCCAGAGACTTGAATTTTAAGTTTTTGGTTGGGAGATATACTATTGATATTAAAATGGAAAGCTCCCTTCTGATTGGAAGCATCTCCAGGGAAAACGGTTGTTTCTTTATGATAGGTTCCCCCAATCAAATATTGGATAGATGTAGTTCCTCCGGATACTGTTAAAGAAGCGTTGCTATATTTTGCGGAACCACCAATCAATTCTTTCTGCCAATCGGTAGATCGAGTGGTGTCCCAGACGCCGTTAATATCATAGTCAAAATCTGATGCAATCGTTCCATCGTTATTTATTGCCTCATGACGCATTTGGAGATATTGATGGATATTTAGCAAATCTAATTTCCGAGCTACCTTTCCCCAGCCTTGTTGCAAATTCAAGTCAACTAAAGAACGACCTGCTTTACCCTTCTTGGTGGTAATTAAAATTACACCATTTGCTCCCCTCGATCCATAAACGGCTGTGGCATCTGCATCTTTCAATACGGAAATACTTTCTATATCTGATGGATTAATAAAATTTAAAGGATTACCACCAGTAACATTATTGTTTGTGCCGGAACTACCATAAATAATACCTCCATAATTAGGCAACAATTGTGAAACATAAGGCACCCCGTCAACAACATAAAGGGGATCATTGCTATTAAACAGGCTGTTCATTCCCTGAATTAACACTTTAACACCAGTTCCTGGCAATCCCGTCGACTGAGTTATGGACAGCCCAGGAACCTTACCTTGAAGTGCCAATAAAGGATTGTTGACCGGTTGCCTTTGTATTTCTGAAGATTTGACTGTGCCAACATTTCCGGTACTCAGACGTTTTGTTGTAGTACCATATGCGATCACTTGCATCTCGTCCAAATTCCCAACAGCCAACCTTAATTGAACAACAATGAAATTTTTTCCCTTTATTAAAATTTCTGCCTTTTCGTATCCGACGGATGAGATAATAAGTATCGAGCTTTCGTCTATGTTTGAAATGACAAACTCACCTTTCAAATTAGTAGTAGTCCCTTTACTTGTTCCCTTCACCACAACATTCACACCTTGTACAGGCGCCCCATTTTCATCTTTTATAACGCCCCGAACCTCAATTAGGTCATATTTTTGATCAAATGCTTTTTCACTGCCGGATAAACCTTTTCCAGGTGTAATGAGAACAGTATTGTCATTTAACTCATATCCAAAAATTTGATCCTTGAATACTAAAGCGAGTACTTGATCAATGGTAGCATCATTAACTTGGATTGAAACCTTTTTGGCTTCCTTAATTACACGGTCTGCATACAGGAATTTAAAACTTGTTTGTTTTTCTATTTTCCTGAAAACGGTCTCAATCGGTACTTCTTTTTCGGACAGCGAAATTGTCTGTCCGAAACCGACCGCATGGACGTGTAGACAAGCTCCCAGTAAGAGAAATGCAGTTAATTTCATAATTCGGGCTGCCTTGCGCAGCGTTTTTGTTGTGCCGTTTTGAGCACTTAAACAGTGTTTTGGTTTTGTAGCTTCACTGCCCATTGGCGGGCATAAAAGCATACGTACGCAAACGAAAATTTGCATAGCTTTGGGTTGATTTGTTAACTAATAATGTGATGCTTCGTCGTTTCACAGGTTAACTTGTCAAAGCCAGCAATGTTCGCGCATTGTTGGCTTTTCTGTTAATAAGCTATTCATGCTCCAATGAGAGCAGAACCTGGCTTATGTCCAGATAAGTTATTTTTCCTGTGTTCACAAAGGGCTGGACACGGCCTAATGGTAATGGTAGATGTGGTTATCAAATGGCAGCCCGCACCGGCTTTTTACCGGTAATGAATTAAAATAGGTAGGTTTTATAGCAGAGCAATTATAAGGTTAATATCTTCGCATCTTTGCGATCTCCTGGTCTAATTTATTCCACGCTTTCTCCAGTTTCTTGTCATCACGTTCCACATTTTCTTTAGCGTAATGACTAATAAAATCCATCAACTTTTCTTTGTCTTGCATCAAACTTTCAATAAACCCTTTATTCGAATCGTCCTGGTTGATTATGTCCGAAAGTTCTTTGCTCTCTTCAATGGTTAGTTCATCGAAAGTCTTTACAATGATCAGTTCGAGAGTTCTCGGATTCATCTCCTGAACTTGCATAGTACATCATATTCATTGATTACTCTGATATTGTTATCTTCTTTCCTGAGATTTCAAATTTGCCACCACCAACTTTTTTCAAAAACTCAAGTACTTTTGAAGCGTTATTGTATCTGGACATCTCACCAGTATATTTCCATTCCCTAACGTCATCACTGCTATATGTTGTAGCGTCCAGGTCGTACCAACGTTCCATTTGCTTCATGATCTGTTGAATGTTGGTACTGCTAAAAACAAACTTTCCATTTTTCCAAGCCATCACCTGGCTTATATTTACATTATTAATTACTTTTAAATTTGCATCATCCAATACGGCTTGTTCGCCTGGTTTTATAATAACATTAGATTTCTGACCATTTATTTTCGACTCCACTTTCACACTTCCTTCTAGTAACGTGACTTTTACGTTGCCTTCATCTTCATACGCATTGACATTAAAGTGAGTGCCGAGAACAGCAACGTCAACTTTTCCTTTACTGACTATGAAAGGAACTTTCTTACTTTCATAGTATCGTTGCGCAATCTCGAAATATGCCTCACCAGTAATTTCAACCCTACGCTCATCCTGAAACGCCACCGGGTATCGAATAGATGAATTGGCATTCAGCCACACTTTGCTACCATCCGATAGCGCCAGGTAAACAACATCGCTTCCTTTAGGTACAAAAACGGTATTGTAAATTATTTTATCAGCTTGGCCACCACTACTAGGAGAGTAGCTAATCATTCCATTTTTTTCTTTAGTTACTTTGATATTTCCTTGATTCGCCATTACCCCGGTTTTGGTACTATCCAGGACGACCTGTGTACCGTCATCCAATATAAGAACGGCCATCTTTGATTTGGGCAGGGCATCTGTTTTCGGTGGTGGTGGTGTTTCGGTCACTTCGTTGTTGACTTGCTTCGGTTTTACCCAAACGAAATAGGCAACAGAAATCATAAAAATTAGGGACGCCGCAACAGCCGCATATCGTAACCATTTCAACCGAATAATCTTTGGTGCATGGGAGTTCATTTCAACCGGTGGAAAACCATTGGATGCAAATCGCTCCCACGCTTGGTCCAGGTTTTCTCTTTCCTTTTGAAAACCGTCTGCCATGGGCATCAAAAATGCAGTGTTGGTGATCTCGTCAAAATACTGTTGGTTTTGCGGTACTTGCTTCCACAATGCTAATCGGGCTTCTTCGTCGTTAGTAAGCTCTTGTCTCAAATGTTTTAAGATAAGATCAATGATCTCGTTAAAGTTCTCCACTTAATAGTAATTTATTAGTGCCAGTTGGCAATAAATTCACAATTAGATAACGTCTATATAATATTAGACAATATGTCGGGCGCAATTCTTTATGTGGGAAGGGAAAATTTTAAAAAAACTTATAGGGTGGGGTGGGCAATGTCCTGGTGCAGTAAAACAAGCGTTTGCAACAGCCAGGCAAGGGCAAGCGTGTTTTCAGACAACTTAAAGCGTAGTGTGTTGATGGCCTTACTCTGCTGAACGTACACGGTGCTGACAGCGATTTGGAGGACCTTGGCGATTTCCTTAGGCTTTAGATCCTCGTAATAGGCAAGCTTAAAAATTTTTTTACATTCTTGAGGAAGAGTTTCTATGGCGTCACAAACAGCTTTGAGAATTTCATCGGTCATGAAATATTCATTGGTGAATGAAGTTTCATCTTGCATTCGCTCAGCGAATAATTTTTGTTGTTCTTCCAACCGCTTTTTGGACTTTAAAAAATTGAAACAACGGTTCCTCGCAGAAATATAAAGGAAGGCTTTAATATTATCGACCGATCCAATAGTCGTACACCGCTTGTATAACCCAAGAAAAATCTCATTGACGATTTCTTCCGCTTCTTCCCGGCTACCTGTTAATCGCTTGCTGAATTGAACGAGCCCTGGATAATAATAGTCAAAAACTTGCCGAAAGGCTTTCGCATCGCCTGCGTTAAATTCAATAAGTGTCTGTTCAGGTAGTATCGCGCTCATTATACCAAGAAGGTTGCTGTCCGCTGTATCAATACTCAGCAGGCTACTAAAATAATAAAGAAAAACGAATAAGGAATTTTCAATTTGGAGATAGAGGTTTCCACCACAATTTTACTAAAAAGAAAGGGTAACTCATAAATTATATACAAGAATTTTCATATCCTCTACTATTCATAATCTATCCTTGTTATGGGGAGATTTTTATTTCTACTTCATCTAAACTATGACTTTAAAGTTCGGATTGAAACGTTTTTAGCCGCATTTTCCTCGAATAACACAGATTTAAAATAATTTTACTATGTTGTTATTAATTGATGCTATTTTGCATCCCTGCAGTTTAAGACAAATTTGAAAAATTACTTTCTCGCCTTTTTCTTACGCTCTTGTATACACTGAGAAGCAGCTAGTGTAACTATTGTCATAGGATCGACCTCAAGGCTTTCTGCCAATGATAATAAATTATCTAATGTAAGGGACCCTAGATTTTCCATTCTTATGCTCAATGTGTTCCAATGAATCCCCATACCCTGAGCAATCGTTTTCTTTGGGATGTATTTTGTCAAGTCAGTAAGCTTTGTAATGGTTCGGTTTTCTATTAAACCTTTTCCAATAATAGCATGCTTCTTTTCATCCATAGTCAAAGAAAACTATTTAGCATTAAATTATAATCAAAGTATACACATTATGTATAGATAATATTCAATTAAAGTGAGTTGTAATACAAATTTTATAATCACTATCACAATATTTATTATTTTAGATATAGTAAATATTTAGCGTTGTAACTGTACCAAGAACCGCTCGTTCAATAGCGTTTTTTCTTCCTGGTTGTTTTATACGTTGGCCCAGCCTATTGCCAGGTTTCATGATAACTCCCGTTCAAGCAAGTTGATACAGGCATTTTTTATATTTTATGCCTTTTTCAACTTTGTTTAGGCACGATAACAATTAAACCATGGTGCAATCAAATTGCAAGAATGACTATGAATCTATCTTTAATCGCCATTACGGCGATTTGGTAAATTTTACTGCATTCCTTTTAAATGACAGGGAGGCCGCTGAAACCGTCGTCGTGAACTTGTTTGTGAAAATTTGGCATCTTTACCGCGACCGGTTCTGCACATTTGAGAATGCCAGAACCTATCTATTCAGGGCAACTTATCAGGAAGGCAAGAACTACCTGATACAAAAGCATGTCGGACCGCAAGCTGGATCGGAAACTGACCTTGGTACTTCAGCGGTTATAAATAAAGGCGTAAATCAACTTCCTCCCATTCTTGGAAAAATTGCCCAACTTTCTATCTTTGAAAACCTTCCTCTATCTCAGGTCGCAGCTTCACTTCAATTGTCCCCGTTAGAAGTAAAAAATCTTATGCAGAAGACAGAAGATTTGCTTGTGATCGCTTTCCATCCCTAATTTTTTTTTAAAAAGTTCGCGCAGGATGTAGACTTTTTTTCAATTCGGGGTATTATATATAGGAGCTTCACTACCACCCCTGCTAAATGCATGGCGTCGTGTAATCAAACCCCGTTTTAGAAAGGCAAGTTTCAAAGTCAATAGTCACTGCCAACGCAAGGCATATTATTGACACCAGAGCATACAGCGGAATTCAAGGCATCTGGTGCCAGGCCTTATTCTTAAGGCCCGGCGTTTTTTGGTCTTGTTACATTTCCATAGAAGAAGCGTTCGAAGTAATTGCCCTATGGGAACCCTTAAATTAAACATGGTTACTTCCCAAAAGACAAGCTGTAGATGCAGCTTGTTTTTTATGAGCCCCTAAACTAAACCTCATTCCTTAACGAAACATCCTATTATCACAAATGAAAACTGCATTAGTGTTCGCGACGCTATATTTGATTGCCTGTAAACAGCCTTCCCATTACACCGGTAAAATATTTACCGGTAAAAGCTACTTTGAATTAAGCTATGATAACTTTTCTATCATGGCAGACAGATATTCGTCCTGGAACAATAAACCTATTGATACACCCTTTGTCGCCCCGTTTCGGGAGATAGAACGCACAGATACCGGTAACATCATTCATACCCGTTACTTTATTATTACGGAATATGGACTTCAATATTATTTAACCGTTACGGCAAAAATGAACCTCTGGCTCAACGCGACGACCATGTTTAGGTTGTCCTATGAAGGTGGCCAATTCAAACATGCTCAATTAGAATCTGGAGAATGTTATATCGAAACAGAAGACACGGTAAGCCTCCGCTTAACCGACAGTTTAATTTTGTTTATTCAAAATCAGAGTGGCGTAGATATCAGGAAGACCAAAGATTCATTGATCAGCGTTTCGGTGGTTCGGGGAGCTGCTATCTTTGTTGGACAGTTCGGGATAGCTACACTTCCTCCTAAACTTCAACAGGCAGGAAGGCAGTTCATAATTAACAAAAATGGTTCCGCCGTTCATTGGGAGAATGTGGATACCAGTTTAATAAAGTCATGGCGTAACGCCAAATTTCTGCTGGCGGGCGATGCTGATTTAAACGAAATATTACAAAAGGTAGGTAACTGGTACAACCTACGGATTAACTACCCTGGAATTGTAAATGAAATTAAAAAAAGCAGTACGCCGTTATCGGTTTTATATACAACACCACTTGACTCCGTTATTCAAATAATAGAAAATGCGTTTCCGGTTTCCATTAAAAGGAACAGCGAATCCATCTTTGTTTACCAACAATTTTACGGTTCCGGCTGGAAATAGAATTTTTAAAGGGAGAATTATGAATGTTTCCGTGCTAATTGTGGAGGAAAGTGAAAACTATCAAAACATTATAAAAGCATTTTTACAAAGAAATAAAGTGAACGTTTTGGCGGCCTATACACATAAAGAGTTCATTGATCTAAAGCCCGGCTTCATCCCGGATATAGTAATAATTTCCTTTAGTACAAATTTGAGCTTTACCAGGTATATAATTAGTTTTTTGCAGACCTTTTACAAAACCACAAAGATCGCCCTGTTGGTTTCTGTTTACGATCTGGTAACAATCCAGGAGCTGGAAACATTAAAGGTAGATGGGGTATTGCGAAAAGCAGACGAATCATTTGAATTACTGACCATGCTGGAGCAGGTAATGGCTGGCAAAAAATACTTGAACTACTGAACTATAAACCCTTATGAAAAACTATACTTAATGGGAATGACGACGGGCAAACCTCAAAAGCACTCCATTGACAATTATATCATTCGTGTCCGTAATCGGAGCAAAGATTTGGATAGCAGAACCATACTAACTACGTATGGGCTCATGATGTATTTCTCACTAAAACCCTACTTAAGTGATATAATCGGAGTTCTTGGTTCGGCTTTCTCCACGTTGCTGGCTGGCCCTGATAGTCATAGCCTTTATAAGACTGAGGGGACGCTTATATTTTTTACCAGCCAACACGATCTTGCTTACACACTGGTGGATTTAATCAGCATTAAAGTAAATGATCCGGAACTAAATAAAAAAGCAAATGTCACTTCAGATTGTCTATATAATATCTTTTGTTTCTCAGGCATAAATCTTTATCTCCCAAAATTATTTTCAAACAAATTCACCGACGAAGAAACTTTTAATATGGCAACCGGAAAATTGATGCAACACAATTTATCCCTATCAACAGGCAAAGAAGTGCAATTACTAAACAGAATTTTCCGGCAAATGACTCTGTTAAACAAGGCAGGTATATTAGCTGTTCAACAGAAATGTTATGATGCTACATGCGCGGCATTCGATGAACTAAATGTTTCAATCACGGAAGTAGAAAACCCAGATATTGAATTAACTATTTTGCCAGCCTATACATTTCGTATAAAATCGGAAAATATTGATCTGACCATTACTGATATTATCCATTCTTTCGCTGCAGTAGGTTGGCTCTGCTATAAAAAGGTTTTTAATTACCCTACAAATGAGATCGCAGGCACATTTGTCCATTTTGCGAAGACGGCAGGAGGCAAAAAGCGACGCTGGCAGAATAACAAATGTATCATCAGCTATAAGACCAGGGTTCACCTGATTGCCGGCTTCCTTGCATCTTTATTTAGCGAGGAGTTTATAGGCCTTACGTTGAAGGCTATTGATCCGCCTGCTACCCTTAAAGGGTTTATTGCCTCACTTCGTTGGATGACAATAAAACCTGAGATCTTTTTGTTCTTATGTAACCAACAAGGAAAACCTCTTGATCGCAAACTGGCCAAAAGGGAGTTAACAATTCCAGGTATTGGAAGGAGCGATAATGATTATGTAAAAGACGCGTTGCATCAATTTGCCGGGCAAGTAGCAACTTTAAAAACAAATGACCTAAAACAAATTCAAATTATTGTCTTTAAAAAGGCTTGTATTAAATATTTAGACACAAAGAATAATTTTGAACATATAAACCCCCTTATGCCAATATGACAACTTTGTAAATTTGCTAATATAGTATACGTTTATTGACTGGAAAGGTAGACACTGGTAGATTAAATTTTAAAGATTAACCCTATAGCGGGCTGCAACAATTTTGTTGTGGCCCGTTGACATTTTTAGAAAAAAATACAGTTTGTACTTTTTTAGTTTAATCCGAACAGAAAAAAGTACAATAATTAACTACATAAAACCTATAACAAAATAACCTTTGCTTATGCTGAAACAAATTTTTGAAACACTGGATCAGGTTCAACTGCTGCAGGAAACGCCAATGGATAATAAGTTTTCCAGGGAATGTGTGGCAGGAAACAAAGTTGGTATCTTGAAGGTGGAAAATATCCATCCGCAAACAAGAGATAATAAAAGTGTTTTCATCAGCCTGCAGGTGGAGGATTTGACATATCTATTGGAAGGGTATATCGAAACAAATGTTCTGTACTTCAACCAGGTCGTTATACCGCGTACTATATTTAGAGAGAATTTTCTTTTAATGATGTTGGTGGAGATTATAAAACTTGTCCGTAAATATAGGGTCAGTACAGTAGTCTGTTTGATTAACGATAGGGTTTATTTTAACAGGGTGAGTGTCCCTTTTCGCAGCGCTGGATTTACACGTAGCAGAGGAACGACCGGCGATTTTTATAGTTTTGTTGCTGACTATTCAGTCTTTTTAAAATAAACTTCGTGTATTCAAAGGCATCCCGTTGTTATATGGGTGCTATTTCTATATGTATTGCAATGATGTTATACCTACTTCCCGATAAAGAGTATTTTATCGTCGTTTTGGCAAACTTATTTTTTTTGACATCTTTATTTTATTTCTGAAATTCGTTCATCTGGCACTTCCCCTTACTTACTACCGGCAATCCACCCTACGAACATTATCAATTGTATTTTCGAAGACTACAATTAAGTGAATGAATAATTGAATTTCATAACAAAACCTTATCCAAATGTCAAATTCGTTAAAGCTCAAAGAGCCTGATCGCAACTGCCTGATCTCGATCTACGAACGAATCACAAAAGATCCACTCAGTCACTTCACCATTGAAAGCCTCGCCTACGACGCCGGAATCAACAAAAAGAAATTAACGTATGGATTCAAGCAACTTTTTGGCATGGCGGTCTATGAATACCAGATCTATTTAAGGATGGTAAAGGCGGAAGCCTTATTATTAGAAACAGAAAAAGACGTACAAATGATCGCCGCACTGACCGGGTACAAAACAAAAAGTAGCTTTACGGTGGCTTTCAAGAAAAAACATAACATTGCTCCGCATCAATGGAGAAAGAAAAATTCCATACTATCAATGCAATGAATCAAATAGCCTTCCAAACTGTGCAAACTCGATAAATATTAGTGCAAACACGATAAATAATAGCGCCAATAGGAAAACAATTAGTGTCAAACGGAAAACTTTACGTTTATATCTTGCATATACAAACAATATCTACCTGATGCAACTGAGTACGTGAATGAATGACGAATAAAATTTAGGTGGCGTATAGTAAACGGCTTTACGGCTCCGGTTTACTTTTTCATTAGCAATTAATGATTTGTGCAGGAGAGACACAATTTGGCCTCGTAAAATGAACCTCTACTTTTATGAAAAAAACAACCTTATCCGGCAGCTTGCCGAAACAAAATTTTTTATCCAGGATTATGTCAGTTTCATGGCTACGCAAATCACTCTTCGTTGAAATACTTTCATTATGGTTTGTAATCCTTTTTCTCTACACCGGAATTGCCAAATTGTTGGAGTTTGATGTATTTCAGGAACAATTAGCGGACTCACCTGTATTGCAACCAGTAGCTCCTGTTGTCGCCTGGGGTTTACCCCTGATTGAATTCATCGTTTCAATACTTTTGTTTTTTCCTAAGTACAGGTTGAAGGGGCTATATGCTTCGTTTAGCCTTATGGCACTTTTTACTGTTTATATTATCATTCTACTAAATACAAGCGCGGAATTACCCTGCAGTTGCGGTGGTATCATCGAACAACTTTCATGGCAGGGCCATCTTATCTTCAATAGCATCTTAACACTGCTGGCTTTCCTGGCTATTCGGATACAAAAGCATTTATAATTAATAAGTAAACTTATATGAAGTATACTTTCGTCATACTTTTGTTAGTGGGATGTTATGGCAAAAAAGTCAAACCGACAAGTGGTTTTGAAGGAAAGGCAATGCCTGCTATCGATTTAATCGCACCGGATAGTCTATCGCATTTTAATACAAAAGAGATTCCAACTGGCAAACCAACAATCTTAATTTCCTTCGAACCGTGGTGTCCCTATTGCCGTGCGCAAACCAAATCGATAGTGAAGAATATAGAAGAACTAAAGGATATTAATTTCATCTTTATTTGCAATAGTCCTTACTCCAACTTCAAAAAGTATTATGATGAGTATCATCTCAGCCGCTATGCAAACATTAAAGCTGGTATCGATACAAATTACACCTTCGATGATTATTTCCAGAGCACAAAGATTCCATTTTTTGCCATTTATGGCCGTGATAAAAAACTAAAACAAATACTCGTTGGAAAAAACTATATCTCTACCATAAAAGAAGTGACGCTCGATTAAATTGGTTTCCATCTGTTATAATCTTCCATTAAAACATGAATTATGGCCTTAAAAAAAATGGGCATATTTTCCCTTATTACCATTTTGGTGGTCAGTACTGCATTAGCATTTAAAAAGCAAGCATTGGGTGCCGGGCAAATATACTGCAGCAATGCAGGAGCTTGTTGCTCAGATCTTAGAAATTTCAAAGTGGATAACGATCAAGGGACTGTCACTGATCCTTGTATCGGAAAAGCTTATGTCTGCACGGGAGCCGAATGTATTGAGTTACCATTAAATACTAAATTTAAAGCAACGCCTGCCGGCCAATAAAGTTATGAATAAAAAATATTTACAAAAGCTGGTAGCTGTGGTTGTCCTTATTTTCTGTCTAAATTCATTCAGGGGAAAACCGTATGGGATGGGGGAAGTCTATTGTATAGATAATGGACAGACTTGTTTAGATATCAGGAACTTTCGGGTGAATCAGAATGGAACTGTGACTGATGTTTGTGGTGGCCCCGAATATATCGTTTCGGGCGCCGACTGTATCAAAGTTGATGATAATGCCAAATTTTCGGCCACACCACTCGGAAAATAAATCCTGAATAAAACAATAACGTTAATAAAGCTGGGTATTGGTATGGTGCTGGTGTCCTTAGCGTTGGCCTTCACAGAAAGATCATACGCGTTGGGCAGTGTCTATTGTACAGATATTGGAGTTACATGTTCCGATCTCAGGAATTTTCGGGTGGATCAAAATGGGTTGGTACTTGATGTTTGCATGGGCCCTGAATTTATTACTGATGGCGCCGACTGTATTAAAATTAATGAAAATGCTAAATTTTCGGCGACACCTGCGGGGCAATAAAATATTGTAAGTAGTAAATTTCCATGCAGAACTCTATTGCAGGAGAAAGCATAGAATACATAGAAGAATTATATAGGTTCATTGGATGAATAGTAAAGGTTGGCGCCGCCATTACATAATCCTTTCGAGCAACGGGGAAGCCGAAAAACGTAAACCAGAGTAGGCAAATTCCATTAATCAAAGTTTAGCTTTTTGATTAAAAAAGCGCTTTTTTTTATGAAGAATATCAGAATGATTCTTTCCGCATGTGTTGTATTATCAATAGTTGGAAGTGCATTAGCCTTCACAGCAAAACCATTTGGTACTGGTAGCGTATATTGCACAAACAATACAACCAGTTGTTCAGACTTGAGAAACTTTAAGGTAGACGAGAATGGAACAGTGCTTGATGTTTGTAATGGTGGTCAGGAATACATCTTTGATGGTGCCGCTTGTATTCCAACTGCACCCGCAGCAAAATTCAAAGCAGTTCCTGCTGGGAAATAATTTGTTTGACGGAAATTGATAAATTGGTATTCTTTAACCCAATTTATATAACACTTAATGTAGGGCATTGAAATTTTCAATGCCCTACATTCTTTTCAAAAGTACCTACCATTGAAGATGATTTGTAATCTCGTTCCACCTATTGCATCCATGTTGGAACAGGGAGGCCGTACAAGAAATGATCGAAAAATTCTTTCATTCGTAAGGTATAGTCTTTGGCACTGTTGCCTTCAATAACATGGCGGTTATTATCATATTGGACGAGCCAGGTTTTTTTATGTAGCCGGCGAAGCGCCGTATAAAATTCTAATCCCTGGGAAAAAGGAACAACATCGTCCGACCGGTTATGTATAATCAGCAACGGGGTTGTTATTTTATCGGCATAAAAAATCGGTGAATTTTTTACATAAGCATCAGGGTTTTGCCAGATCGTACTCCCAAGACGCCCCTGGTTCTTTTCGCTCCAGTACATCGGATACCCTTCCCTGGCAGCGGACCCATAAAAACTCACCAAATTACAGATGCCAGAGGTTGATACGGCACAGGCAAATATATTTGTTTTCGTGATGGTGTAATTCGTTTCATAGCCACCGAAACTATGACCTTGTAACCCCATCCTGGTTGAATCAATCCAGGAAAATGTACGCAGGTAGCGGGCAGCGCCAATAATAGAGTTCGATGCACTTTCTCCCGGGCTTCCGATCTTGTAATGTATATCCGGTACAAAAACGATATAACCGTTGCTTACAAAATAAGGTATATTGATCCCTCCCTCGGAGGCTTGGGGGCGAATAAATAAATTTAACTCATCAGTTCGTTTCTCGTAATAATGAATAATAACCGGATACCTTCGGTCAGGGTTAAAATTCTCTGGCTTATACAAAAGGCCGGTGGCTTCACGACCATCAGCATTTTGCCATCGCATTAATTCCACGTTCATCCAGTTATAATGCCGTTGAGGTTGCAGATCACTTAGCTGTTTAAAAGTCTTAAAATCTTTGGTGATAAAGAAATTGGGACATTCGTTGGGGCCCATTCTTTTGATTATGTACGTGTTGGACAATTTAGCTTGCAACGGAGGTTCGCTATAATCAATATCTGTCCAATAATAAAAATAGGGACCCATGCTAAGCAACTCCGGTTCTTTGCCGGTACCTAAAGGAAGCTTGTAAAATCCATTATCTTTATTACGTTTATTAAATGCGACCAGGATAAGCGAAGGCTTTTGGGAAAGCCTAATACTTTCAAGTTGGGGACCTTCTTTTAAGAGCTTGAACTTTATCATAAATTTCGATCCCATCCCTTTCGTCAGATTAATAGCTTCTTTGATGCCCCGGGGATCTATCTGCCAGATATCAAATTCATCATAGATAAGAACGGCTTCATCGTGGTCGATCCAGGTTCTGGATGTCGGGCTCCAGGTTATATTGACGCCAGGCATTTCCTCCTCGCTTTTGATCCAATTTGTAGGTGCATCCCGGGTAATGTCCGTAATAACACCGGTAGATATTTCGTAACTAAAGAACGATTTCTTTTTAGAATCGAAATAAATGATCCACTTTCCTTCCGGAGATAAACCCATATTCGTTTCTTCATCCGCTTCAACATCGATTAATTTTCTTTCGCCGGTTTTCAAATTGACCAGGTGATAAATATCACGAGCTGATTGATTCCAGAAGGATTCGAACAATGCCTCATAATCGGGTCTTTTTAATACGAGTGCGAAATCGCCATTTATCGATTGGATGGATTCATTGGATTGCGTTAGAAGTAGTACGGTACCGCTGGTCTCTGGTCTTATCAAAGCTGAATAGCCCTGCTGATTTCGTCCCTTGCGATGTATGCTTAATAAGTCTTCGTTATAACGCCAGATTTCGGCAGGTCCTTCCGATTTAGGCTTTTGCTGTTTGCTGGATTGTAGGTTAAGGATAAGGGAACGATCATCCGGTCCAAACTCAATACCGGAATTTGATAATCGCAGTGTGGAATCGGCAAGATGGATAGGTATCTCAATGGCAATCTTCATTCCTTTCTTATAATACATCAATTCGTAGGAAGTAACGTCACCGGCTTTGGCATCAGCAAAAAAAGATAATTGGTCCCCACTTTTATTAAAAATAAAATTTCCGGCATTCGATCCTTGCCAAATTCGCAAAGGTTTATCATCTTCAATATTCCATAATTCCAGGAAAGAGCCACCACCATTGCCTGGATTCGACTCTTTAAAAAGGATGTCTTCACCATTATTGGAAACCTGGTATTCGAGTACAGAATGAAAAATCTTTTTTTGTCCACTTCCGAGATCATAAAGCATAACGTCACCTTCAGGCTTGGTTAATCCGCAAATGATCCACCGCCCATTTTTATCGGGTAATATACGAAAGGACTTGATCCCTGTTAGGTAGTTAACTTTTTCTGTCCCCAGTTGCACAGCAGTAAGTGTATCTGGATTTTGTTGAATCAATGCCCATTTACTATCTCCAGAAAATTGGGCAGAGGAAGCCCCCCAATATTCCCGTTGCCACTTTGTGTCCGACGACTTGATGACATAACGTTTATTATTCACTCCGACCGGATCGTTATAGACCGCATAAATAACAAATAAACCGTCGCTGCTGATGGCGGGTTGGTTCACTACAGTCCACTTTGTAAAGATACTGGTAGAGATAATGGGCTTCTCTTGTAGTTCTTTATGGCCCGTTAAAGATTGGGACGATACAATTTGTGATTGAAGTAACACAAGAACCAAAAGCAGTGCACCTTTTTTATAGCAAAGCATAACCTTTCCGTTATTATGAATGATAATAGATAATTTGAAATAGCAATAGGTTCAACCAGTACTATACCAATGCAAAAAAATTGAAATGCGAATTAAGAAGTGGACCAGGAACGGCTCACTTCTTAATTTACCAATTATTTTCGATTGAATCTGTGTAAAACGAAAATGTCAAAAAATACTTTTACCAGGTGGGTTCTTCCTTATTCATTTTCTGCAAATTGGACTGAAATTCCTTATTCGCTGGCTCAAGGGCACTTGCGGTTTCTTCCCATTTGATGGCTATTGTTTTTTTGCCAAGTTTATATAAAATATTCGCATACGTGTCCATCCAATTCGCCGTGGGTGCATGCATGATGGCCCGTTCACTCCAGGATAACGCTTTCAATAGTTCATCTCTGTTTTCACTATACTGAAATACCTCCCAGGCATACTGATTAAGATGCCAGCTATTTTGTAAACTAGTATCGACCTGGGTCATGAAAGCGACAATTTCTTTCACATAATTACTCCAATCCTGTTTGTCGCTGAACCAGGCTATTTTTGCCAAGTGTACACTCATCGTTGCATAGGGCTCATTAAATTTCCTTTTAATAAGGTCGTATAATTTGCTCCAATCAGGATTTACACCGGCCTTCTCACTAAAAGGTGTCACTTCTTCCTTTTGGATAACTTTATTGATCCATAGATAGGAATTCTGAACTTTGTAGTCATAACTTACATTCATGACAGAATCTACATGGGTGGCCTCTTGTAACATGAATTGGAATGTTCTTTCCCTGGAGGAATTCATAAATTGAACAGTGGTACCTAAGTTCTCCCGCGTATATAATTGAAGCATATCTACACTCGTTAGGTGGTCGATATATTTTGTAACCAATTTATAAACTGCGGGATGGTTGCTGAACTGGCCGACAAAAGCATAATTCTCTTTCATCGACGCAGTGTTTAATCGGCTGATAAATTCCGTAGCCATCTTATTGGCCAGTTCAGGATTTGAATTTTTATAAAAGACCGCGAGGTGTTTTAATTCAGCATCATTCATCTTAGATACCGTGAACTTTTTTTCTTCTTCATACTTTGCTTCCAGCGTATAACTCTGCCTGGCAGGATCAAGTGCAGCGGATGCAAGGGATATAAATTGACCTTGTGAAAAAGCACCCGCTGCTCTATGAACAGGCTTACCATCCGGCGAAAAAAACAAGTAGGTAGGAAACGCATCAACGAGGAACTTAGATTTAATGGAATCCGCATCATTGTACCACTGCTTAACACGATCGTTATCCCGGGACGTTCGGTCCATTTGCACCTTAACGGCAATAAATTGTTTGTTATACGCGTCGCCGACGGGCTCTAATGGAAATACTTCTTTGTCCATTCTTTTACAAGGCGCACACCAGGTAGTATAGCAATCCACGAAAATATATTTGCCTTCAGCTTTGGCCTTGGCGAGTACTTCATTCCAACTACCTAATTGCTCAAATAAGATTCCCTTTCCTTCTGTATCCGAATTATAGGTTTCATTCGATTGTGACAATCCCACCAAGGGAACAATGAATAAGATCCAACCATATTTGAGCATAATAATAATTTTGTTATTTGAAGGCAAATCCACGCTAATAAATATTAATCTTTAATACATCGTATTGATAAGATATAGGTATTATCTACAACGCCTCTGATAATGGGCCCATGATCAGGATCACCGAAATTAAAACCACGCCATCCAATAGTATTGACAGGATCGGATGAACCGGGAGTTGAATTCCAATAGCCTCCTTGCTCATTGTAACCATAGTAATCCGGCGTGGGACCACCAATATATCCGTAACCGGCTTTTTGAATTTCTAATCCACTGGTTCCTCCTTCAAGAAACTTTGCACCAATTGTCCCTCTTCCTGGATAATCCTGTGTCTGGTCTGCCACGATTTGTGTCATTCCCTGGTTTACTTCCAGAACTTTCCAGTCATTATCCGTGGGTATATGCCATCCGGTAGGACAAACACCCCGCGTATCTTTAATAGCATAAAAGCTATACAATAGTCCGAGTGTATCTTTCTTATTGACATTAGCATTCGGAAATGCATAGGCCCCAATCTTACTCGTTTCCCAATTAAAATTGGTCATACCATTAGTGATTGGGTCACCGTTTTTATATTTTGTCACCTTTAGATTACGGGTCATCCAATTTTGAGCACCAATCGTCGCATATGGATATACGTTTCCATCCACGTCTGTTACCGTATTAGCGGAAGCGGAATTAAATTGTACTTGTTTACCATAGGATGTGCCATAATTATTGATCGCATAAGCTCTGACATAGTAGGTGGTCTGCGAAGCCAGCGGGGACATGGAGACGGTAAAGGAACCAGTCCCTGTTCCTGCGGCGACTTTGAAATTGGCGGTCGTTGGGTTCGCAGTAGTGGCAAAGACGGTTCCTCTTTCGGTAATGGAGGCGCCACCATCATTCGTAATATTGCCACCACTTTTAGCAGATAAAGCGACGATATCGGTAGGTGTAGTCGTAGTAACGGTTGGAAGCCCGGCAGCCGTTGAAAAACTTACCTCGTTGCCGTAGGCGGTCCCGCTCGCATTCACCGCATAGGCTCTTACATAATAGGTAGTCTTTGCATTCAGTCCGCTTAAGGAACTGGTAAAGGTGTTACTGCCACTTTCTTTGGTGATACTGTCGGTGATGGAAGGACCCGCATGATCAGCCCAGCAAACACCTCGTTGCGTAATACCGGACCCTCCGTCATCATTAATGGTACCTCCGGTTTGTGCATTGGTTCCTGTAATGGAGGTCACGTTGGTGGTAGTGACAACAGCCAGTGATTTTTTATCTTTTTTACACCCGGTGACCACCATAAAGGCCATAAAAATTAATAAGCAGTGTTTCATATACAATTTATAGTTTTAAATGTTTAGGTTAATCGTTTGTAGGAAGAACTGGTCCACCAAGATGGTGGAGGGTTCCTATCAACTTTCATTTCTCATCAGCTTTTAGTACCCCAAATTTTGTTGCAGGTTTTGATTTTGTATTATATCGTATTGAGGAATCGGATACCATTTCCAATTGGGACTCCAGGTGCTTTCTTTTAAAGGTGAAACGGAAGGCATCCATTCGTCAATTTTTCCGGTTCGTTTCAAGTCAAGCCATCGGTGACCCCATTCTGTAAACAACTCACGCTGGCGTTCCTGCTGTATCGCCGGCAACAAAGAATTCTTATCCGCTGCAGTCGTTCCCGGCAATCCGGCCCTGGTACGCACGGAATTGAGATCATTTTTGGCGCCATCAATTTTACTTTGCTCTGCTCTTGCTTCTGCGCGAATAAGGTATTGTTCTGCTACGCGCAGAACGGTGCCATACTCGGTAATAGTTGCGTTCAGCGAAGCGCTTTTATACTTGTAAGGATAATAATACCGTACATTTCCGTTTACAACGACACTATTAATCCACTGATCCTTTCGCAGATCACCAGGCTCAAAAGCATTTATTAAATTATCACTAAGATAAACGGGGTATCCATCGACAGATGAACTGCTGGTAGGTCCTGAAGAAGGTATAATAAATGCTCTGGCATCTTCGGTATTCCACCCCATGTTAACGGGTTGTAGTTGCCAGATTGACTCTTTACTATTTTTCAAAAAAACATTCGATACAGAAACGGTATCATACATTACCTTATTATTAATCACTTCAGTGGCCTTGACCTCCGCATTGACCCAGTCACCGGTGTACAAGTATACTCTGGATAAAAGGGCGCTCGCGGACCACTTATTAGGTCTTAGCCGATCTGATGTCCGGGTCTTAGCGTCGGAGGCAACATAATAATCCGAAAGCAAAGATTCTGCATCTTTTAAATCACGAATGATCTGTGCATAAACATCTGTTGAAGAGGATCGGGAAAGCTTAGAATTGACCTGGTAGTTACTCGCAGTAGTCAACGGGACATCACCGTATAGATTCACCAGGTAGAAATAAAAAAAAGCCCTTAAGAATGTCGCCTCACCCAAGAGTTGTTGCTTGACTGATGGGGTGAGGGAGGTCGAGCCGGAAAGTCGTTCAATGGCCAGGTTAACGATATACAAATTCGCATATAAATTTTTCCAGATTGTTGGATCAGATAAATTAGCTGCACCGCCATTAAGATGGTTCTGGTAAAATTGAACAAGCTTTGCATTGCCATTGGCAGCTGCACCATAAAGGGTAAGTTCATCGCTGCTGAGGCCCGATACCAATCCGATACTATTGAGGTTTTCAGCCCATAAGATACTGGTTTTTGCCATTCCCGTATATAGTCCAGTCAGTACAGAAGCTGCCGTGGCATCGTTGGAGTAAATATTATCGCTTGTTAATGAAGTGGGGGGCGAATCAACTTGAACGAGTTTGCTACAGTCGCAGAGAATGGCAATCGCTGTCATGGCGATGCTGATACTTAACAAACGGAATTGCAATCCAAAAAAATAACTTCGGGGATGGTTATTCTCCGTACGGTTTGTTACTAAAATAGAACAGGATAAAAATTTACATTTATTGAATTTCATAATAATTTTATTACGTACGCTTATAAAGTCACTTGAATGCCCGCTGTTATGATTCGTAAAGGTGGTAATCTTAGATAGCCGAGTGTCTCTGGGTCCAGACCTTTGTAAGGGGTCAACGTAAATAAGTTTTGTCCCTGTAAATAAATTTTTGCATTTTGTAAATGCATTTTCCTTTTCCAACCGTCAGGTAATCTCCATGATAAGGAAACGTTCTTGAGCCGGATATAAGATACATCACCGTAAGCCCTGTTGCTACCGAGCGCATTCTGGCGGGAACTAAGTGTAGTGGTGTTTTGACTGAAACGCTGAATATCTTTGACATCACCAGGATTTTGCCATCTGTTTAAAACACCAACGGGTTGGTTCGAACCAAAGAAACCATTAAAAAATCCTGGAATAAAATTATACTCATAAAGTAAGCCGTTGGGCTTTTTAATAAACTGTAATAAAAAATCAAGTTCAAAACCTTTAAAACTAATTTCATTCTGCAAGCCTCCGAAAAACTTTGGGCTCTGATCCAGTAGCACCGTTGCGTCATTGATTGCATCGGGATTGGTCGTGGGGTTGCCATGAGCATCAGCCAC
Organism: Chitinophagaceae bacterium; assembly: GCA_040007815.1. Taxonomy (GTDB): domain Bacteria; phylum Bacteroidota; class Bacteroidia; order Chitinophagales; family Chitinophagaceae; genus Terrimonas_B. The sequence goes on along the minus strand of JBDTUH010000002.1, from coordinate 41,826 downwards.
TTTATATAATCCGGTAATTAGATCAACGCCGAGGTACTTATAAACAAAAATGGAATTGAGAGGATGGCCAACCTTGGCTTTCCAGTAATCACTGACGCCATTGGCGATAGAAAGCAGTTTATTATGATTGATGGTGAAATTGAAACTGGAATTCCAGCGCAAGGATTTATTATTGATATTAGTTGTTCTTATTTCGAACTCCCATCCACTATTTTGCACCAGTGCGTCTAAATTTTTTGTTACAGAAGTAAAGCCGGTAATAGAAGGAAGGAGGTAACTCATGAGTTGGTTAGATGAACGGTTAAGGTAAAAGCTGGCAGACACAAATAGTATGTCCTTTAAAAATCCCAACTCCATACCTGTTTCAAATTTGTGGGTTTTTTCCCAGGCAAGATCTGGCGTAAAAATTCGTTCCGGCCTTGTTCCGGTTGCACCCTGGTATGGCACAACGCTAGTGATTGGATTATATAAATCCAGGTAACTGTAATCACCAACCTGGTCGCTACCGGTAGTACCAACACTGGCCCTTAATTTTCCAAAACTGAGAATAGGCAGGCTTTTTTGAATCAACTTTTCTTTGGACAACACCCATCCAAAGGCAACGGCCCCGAAATTGTGAAACCGGTTACTGGGACCAAACCGGCTGGTACCATCACGGCGGGCAGTAATATTCAGTAGATATTTGTCATGAACATTGTAATTAATACGCCCAAAAACGGCATTATACTTATAAACGGAATGAATAGAATATAAGACGTTGACGGAACTGGCCGACCGGATGTCTGTAAGTTGAAGATCACTATTAAACCCCACGCCTTCCAATGTCTCCCCATTACTTCGTGTCTGCAAAATCGTAGAACCGGCTAATAGGGACAATTGACCAGGACCGGCAGGAAGCGTGTAGGTTAGCTGGGGTTCGATGATCCACGACTGAATGCTGGTATGAGCAACCTGCGATCTTCTTTGGGTAACCGACCAGGTAGAAGGATCATGAAGTATAAGTGGGAAAACTTCTGCATCATCAGTTTGCGTGTTGGTAAACCCGATGCTGCTTTTAATTTCGAGACCCGGAAAAAGTTCATAACTTATTACAGTATTTCCAACCAGGTTATTCGTTTTTGTTTGGTAAGTGAGAAATTGAAAAGCCGCTGGATTTCTGTCAGGCCATGTACTTCCTCCTGAAGAATTAGGAGCCCAGTTAATGCTACCATCTTCGTTAAACATGGCAGGTGCGACAGGTGCAAGTAAGACTGCCTGTTCAGTAAAATCAACTCCACTTAATTTATTATTATCGGCTGTATAAAGGGCAGACAGTGATAACTTAAATCGTTTATTCAGAGAACTGTTATTGATGTTAAGATGAAAAGAACCTTTTTGATCACCAAAATCGCCGGGAAAGACAAGTGTTTCTTTATGATACCCACTGGCTATCCGGTACTTGGTATTTTCATTTCCTCCGGAAATGGAGGCTTGCATATCATTGTACCGGGAAGTACCACCGATTAATTCTTTTTGCCAGTCCCTGTTTTGTGTTGTGTCCCAAAGAGTCAGATCAAAATCAACGTTGGGATTGGGCGCGGTTCCATCGTTTTTAAAAGCTTCGTACCGCATATCAAGGTATTGCCTTGTATTCAGCATCTTCATTTTCTTTGCGACCTTACCAAATCCACTTTGCAAATTAATGTCCATTCGCATTTTTCCAGGCTTCCCTTGTTTGGTGGTAATGAGGATGACACCGTTAGCACCTCGTGAACCATAGATGGCAGTTGCATCCGCGTCTTTAAGTACGTCTATTGATTCAATGTCGGCGGGGTTAATATAACTAAATGGGTTACCTACGGTTTCATTGCTATACCCGAGTACACTCGAACTTACACTATTGAGTTTTTCCGACGTAAAGGGTACCCCGTCAATGATAAAAAGTGGACTATTGCCCTTGGTGATGCTATTACGACCTCTGATTTGTATGGAAACACCAGTTCCCGGCAGGCCCGTACTTTGACTGATGATCATGCCGGGTATGCGACCTTGCATCGCTAACAAGGGGTTATTGACAGGTTGCTTTGCAATGTCAACTGCTTTCAATGTACTCACGTTACCGGTATTCAAACGCTTGGTCGTTTTTCCATAGGCGATGACCTGCATTTCATCCAGCGTGTTCACTTTAATTTTTAGAATAGTTGTAATGCGTTGTCTTCCGTTTAAATTGATCATTTCACCTTCATAGCCGATACAAGTTATTACAAGTACTGATTCCGGATTTACATTCATTATACTAAATTCCCCATTACCGTTCGTGATAGTGGTGATTTCAGTTCCCTGAACGGAAATAGTGGCAACTGGAACAGGTTCTCCTTTTTCATTTACGATACGGCCTGTAATATCAATAGTCGAATGGGACTCCTCCTTTTCAATTCTATTAACCCGATCCCTTGGTGTAATGAAAACAGCATTATCGACAATCTTATAAGTAAGTGGCTGATCTTTGAATACCGCATCCAATACGTTTTGAAGCGTCTCATTCTGAACTTGTATAGTTACGGGTTTGGCGCGATCTAGAAGATCGCTTCTGTACCAAACCACCATCCTGGTTTGATTCTTAATCTTTTCAAGTACGGTAGCTAAGGTTGCGTTCTTTTCATTCAGGGTCACAAGTTTCTGACAGTACCCTTTGGCACTTACCTGGAGGCATGCAATGAATAATATGATTGCTGTCAGTTTCATAATCCGCTGGGCTTGGGTTAAGTATGGCTGAACACATAGATAAAAAAATCCCATTACCTTTGTTTTGAAGGTTAATTAAATACGATTCCATACGTTTTTGCTAACCTTTTTAAGAGCCATGCGGTCACGAGCCGCGTGGCTTTTTTGTGCCTATCAGTGGCACAAGGTTAAGCTGGGTGGATGTGTTCAATGGTTAGTATTCTCATAGGCAAAGCGGTGATAAGGCGGAACTATGAAATTTTCTGGATAGGTTGTAATTGAAAAAAGCAGGGAATAGCTGTTGAGATGTTATAAACTCACGGCACTTCCAGGACATGGCATTTAACAAGGAATATTTGAAAAAAGGGTTTTTTCAAGGCTATACTATTACAAAAAACGAATGCTATGTATTTACCGAAAATGCGAAATGGAATTTTATTTGGTACTATAGTAATACGAAAAAGGTCAGATAAGGTACCAGTCTTTATTAAAGTTGAAGACAATTTTATACGGACATAAAGTAATGAGTTATTTTTAAACTCGCCAATAGTTCTGGATAAAAAAAGGGGGGAAGAAACGTAGTGGAGTAGACTAATAATCAGGCATAGCGTGAAAGCAGAGATTGTATAATATAAATAAACAATACCTACTACATGCATACCAAAATACCTAGACAGGAATAGTTCCTGAAAAGTCGATTTCATCGCTCAGTTATTTTTAACAGTTTCTAACGTTGTTGCACCGCTACCAACGGCACAACACAAATGTTGCTATCTTCAGGTCGATGCGCACTATCTCATCGAACTTATTTTTTACCGGTCAACTTGTCAAACTTTTCCTTAGCAGCTGCTAAGTCCGATGGTGCCCCATCGTTAAAATTTGTGCTGATAAAGTCCATTAATTTTTCTCGGTCCATTAAAAGTTCCCACCCTTTACGGTCTTCGTCCGGATGGTTCAAAAGCTCACTTAATTCACTTTCATCCTCCTTAGTAATTGTACCAAAGACGTTATCAATAATTAATGTCAGGATTCGGTTTTTTCGGCTCTGTGGTGCCGTCATAAATTTATTGCTCTGGTATTATTAATGATTTTCCTTCAATTCGACTTTTAACATCTGTATTTGCGAACATGCTAAGCAAACCAGCCAGTGTAACACTTCGGCTTGCTTCGCCACTTATTTTAAATTCTGGGATCTTTCCTTCATATACAATGTCAACATCATACCACCTGGAAATTTGGCGCATAACAGACGCCAGGTCGGTATTATGAAAATAAAATGTCCCATTCTTCCAGGCCATTACCTGCTGAACGTCTATATCTTTTTGTTTGCTCAATTCTAAATTTGATCTTGCTATTGCTTGCTCACCTGGTTGAAGGAAGATTGCCTGTTTTTCTCCCCCTCCTTTGGAGGGGTTAGGGGAGGTCACCTTTACTTTCCCCTCCAACAAAGTCGTTGCAACCGACTGTTCATCTTCGTACGCATTGATATTAAAATGAGTACCCAGCACTTCGACCTTAACACCCTTTGATGTGGCAACAATGAAAGGAATCCTTCCTTTTTGACTCGATATAGTTGCTACCTCAAAATATACTTCCCCGCTTACTTCAACATTTCGTACCATTCCACTCTTAAAAATTGTAGGATACCGGATACTGGAAGCTGAATTAAGCCAAACTTTGGTACCGTCATTTAAAAGCAACCGGTACTGTCCACCTTTCGGAACCAATAGCGTATTATACAGTACATCCTGGTTATCGTTGCCAGATCCCTGGTAGCTAAGAGAACCTTCACCCCCAACAACATCGATATTTCCCTGTTTCGCTAATACGCCACTGGCAGTGCTGTCAAGTACAACAGAGCTTCCATTGCCAAGCGTCAGGGTTGCTTTTTGACTACCCGGCTGAGCATCTTTGCTGGCAACTGAAATTGGGTTTATATCAGGTTTTTCCTTGTTGCCTGGACGTTCTGAGAATTGAAAATAAATAGCCGTTCCAACAACGATGACCAAAACAGCAGCCGCAGCGGACCAATATTTTCTAACATTGTCTATGCGCCTGACAGGGACTTCATGTTTTTTCTGGCCTTTTTCTAATAAGATCTTCCAGGCTTTCTCCTTATCTCCACCAGCAGTCGGCCAAGCGGCAAAACGCTCCCTTAAATTGTTGGGATCGGTCATATCTCCAGATTCATTCACCCACTTTTGAAGCAGTTGCATATCTGATTCGGTAATTGTCCTATCCAGGTAAGCTATGATAAGGTCGTTAAACTGCTGCTTGTCCATACATTATTTTTGCTACCATTTATAGGGCTTAACGCATAATTAAAAATAAAATAATCTAAACTCAGCACTTCCATCTCTTAGAAACACCGTTTTCAAATTTCTGTCTATCGAAAATTGAATTTTTTTAATTTTATTTTAAAACAGGATGATGAGAAAGGGATATTGTAATAATCCGCCATACACTGCAAGAGCGAGCAGTAGCAAATGAGTCGATCCCAATTTCTCCTTTAACCACTTAAATGCTTCAAACTTATGATTACGGACGGTAGACTCGGCGATCCCTAGTGTGTGCGCAATTTCATAAAAGGTTTTGTCCTCAAAATATAGCATTTCAATTACCCGCCTGCGTTGATCCGGAAGGGATGCAACCGCAGCGTGAATACGCTCGATCTCCTTTGCCTCCAGGTACTCGCGTTCAACAAATTTGTCATCTTGCAACGCAATGAATTCTTTTTGTAATTTTCGGGACCGATCCCTGGATCGAATATAATTCAGGCAACTGTTCTTACAACTGATATATAAAAAAGCTTTGATATTATTAAGGCTTTCAAATTTTGTTCGTTTTTCAAAAAGTTTTTCAAAGGCATCAATAGCTTGTTTTTGACCCTCTTCCTCATCTTTCACCATGCGCTCCGTGAAATAGCATAGCTTCTGATAGAATTCGTCAAAAAGAATTCTATCAGCTTTTAGTTCACCAGCTTGAAATTGGGCTATTAGGGCCTGCTCATTCATGGAATTTACAATAATAGGCTAAACAAATTTAGCATCAGATGTGGTTTCGAAGTAAAAAGCTTCCTGGAAGGTCTATGTGCAATTATATTAAAAAATGTACTGAGCCCCGTCAAAGTATGTAAATAAACCTAAGCTAACAATGTTTAGAAAAAATTCAACAAAATCTTAAAAATCGCCAATAACCATTCAGCGTAGTAGGTGATCTAATAAAACTTATTTAATAATTGATAGCAAATATTCCATCCCAACGATAGCACCACATCATTTATACCTGGCTTTTTTTGTATTATTGTCTTTCCGACTCAATGTTCGTTAACCCATCAGAGGTTAATATCATCCCAAAGGTTTTCACAGATTCCCAAAACAAGCCTTGACAGTCGATTTTGACTGCTCAAGTACGCTTGCCAACTAATCATTTATTAACAATCTTAAACCTTTTCTTCAATGATGGGAGAAACTGATATTATCGACAAATTCCAGAAGGGCGATAACGCGACTTTTAAATACCTGTTCGATTTATACTTTCATCCGCTGAGTTTTATTGCAGGAAATTTACTCAGGAAATATAATGAACCAACCGATGACTTCGTTCTTTTCGCCTTTACCCAATTATTCATGAACAGAATGAAAATCGATACCGAGGCTCATATAAAAGCCTTTCTGATTTTTACCGTCACCAATAAATGTAAAAATTTCATCCGCGACAAAAAGCGAACAAGATCAGTTCACGCCCGATACGCTCAACTTTCCGAAAACTGCTACGACCCGATGTCACCTGGCTTTAACAAGCAACAAGCTTTCATTGCGATAGAAAAGAGTATGGAAGACCTACCCCCGCAGGCCCGGAAAGTAGCCGAATTATTCTATTTTCAAGGCATGTCAATCGGGCGCATCGCTAAGACACTAAAGCTAAAGCCAACGTCTGTAAGGCAAACTAATTCTCGCGCAGTAAAAAAACTACGACAGGAAGTTAAGTCCGCTGATATAAATTAAAATCAGTAAACCCCTTACTGCTTACCCTAAACATATCTTTGATTGGACGAGTAAGTGTTGACGAGAATGTTGACCAGGCATTATCGCGCCCTGGATTACCGCTGTGTCTGCACAACATTTTCAATCCCGCAAGTAATGTCCAGCTACCTCACATTTCAATTTATTTTCCAAATAAAATAAAGTTTCAAATTGATGTAGACTTATTTTCAGTTGAGGGTATTATATGAAAGCGATGCCATGCATTTAAAACCTTTACTCTTTCATTTGATTCTTTTAGGTAGTCTCAAAATAATGCCACCATCCAACTTATAAAGACTTTTTATCACCGACATCAGAGCAAAACCTGCGGCGAGTAATATTTGCCGTGGGTTTCTTCCAATTTTATTCCGTACCCTTCTTGATTTTAGGCTCAAATAAGGTCCGGTAAGCCATAATTAAATTTTGAACGAACCCAAACATTGCATGAAAATTCTGCTGACTTCACTTTGCTTTATCTGCTTTTATAGTCGCGATTCCACCAGCAATGTGCAGGATAAAACGGAAGAAAAATCTTCTTTATCCACAGATGGAAAAATCTATACCAGTAAAGTATCTTTGTTTCTTGACCAGCATTCCCAATATATTATTGCAACCCGTCTATCATCCTTCCCTCCATCAAAACCACTGGACACAATACTTGTGAGAGGGATGAAGGTGAACATGAACAGTACCGGTAAACCATCAGCTGATACAATTACCTATCACATTATTACAAAACCAGGGGAGCAAATTCATTTTGAATCACGCGACCAGGTAAATTTTTGGTTACGTGAATCCTCAATGCTCGCAATTTCTTTTTCAGCTGACCAGGTCATTCATGCCAGAATTTATGGAGAAGGATACATAGAAACACCACATGCCATTCAGATGTCACTCAATGGCTATATCAACACGGATGTCAAGGAAGGATCATCAATAAATCTCCAAAATGATGGTTGGGAAAATATTACAATTTCATTACTCAAAGGGAGTCTGACTGCTGCCGCAGATGGTCATGAAGGAGTAATTCAACCGACGCCACTTACTTCAGGTAGAGAAATAGTGGTTGACCTGATGGGACACACTTACAAAATAACAGATTGTGATACCAGTTCAACTGCGTCATGGAAAAATGCACAGGTAATGAACTTTTCTGATGCAAACCTCAAGACAATACTTACACATTTAGATAAATGGTATAGAACACATGCAGTTTATGATACTCTGCCGAAAGAAACATATAATATTAGGCTTCCCTATAATAATTCACTCAACAATACAATGCAATTGCTAAACACACTTACTGATATGACCTTTAAACTGGAAGGGGATTCCATATATGTCAAGCCCCGTACTCCCGGTTCATCAAAATAAAAACCTTGTCAGCACTTGGGATATCTATTCAAATTCTTAAACACAATGAATACTATGCCTCCTGACATTAAAAAACTTTTGTATGGAAACGAGGATAACGATCCATTAAACGCCGGGGAACAGCAGGAATGGGACATTACGCTGATGGAAAATCACCCATTCCCTTTTATTGCGGCCTTTATGGATTCGGAAAATGAAATTACACTGCGCCTTAAACGCCAAAAAAAAGCAGTGTGGGGAAAATTCGAAAAATATCTTTTCAGGATGGGCCATCAGTAAAAGATTTAAACACTATTGAAAGGTAGCAAACAAAGCGGTGCCATTTTAAAAAGAACCTAATCGGTAAAAAGTTGCTCACACATGCCAACAATTACAAGAAAGATAGAACTTCATTTTGTGGTAGATGATAAGAAAGAACTGGCTGCTCTATATAAAAAGTGGTATGGATGGCAATATATTGTTAGGCGTGCCGCAAACTATATTACAACACATCTTTGGTTACAACAACAAGTTAAAGACCTTTTCTATTTACATGAAGACGTAAAAGTTAAACTGGCTGACTTTAAAAAAGATCCAGATGGTATCTTAACGACCTCAAAAACAAATACCACCTACCAGGTGCTGAGTAAGCATTTCAAAGGAGAAGCACCCATGGGTATGATATCGGGCTTGAATGGGGTTGTTTCAAAATCTTTCGAAAAAGAAGCGATAGATGTAAACAATGGGTTGAAAGCATTAAGAACTTATCGGGATAATATTCCAATGCCCGTCCGGACTGCCGATATTTCCCAATGGGAGAAGTTACCGGATGGCAATTATTCCTTTTTTGTATATGGTACAAAATTTAAAACATGGTTTGGCAGGGATTTAAGTTTAAACGAAACCGTGTTGGACAGGGCTGTTGTAGACATATCCTATAAACACCCACAAAATGAAATAGCCCAAAGAAGAAAGGAGAAAAGAAATAATTCCCAACCGTTTGCCTCGAACGAAGATGAAAGTGTAAGGTATAAGTTCTGCGACAGTTCTATTTGTTTAGATAACGTCAAGGACGAAAAAGGAAAGAAAAAAACAAAATTCTTTTTATTAGCATCTTTTACGATACCGACAAAACAGGACATAAAACTAGACCCGGAAAAAATAGCGAATTGCTGGCTTGATGAAGAATACCCTTTAATAATAAAACAGCCCAATGGGAAGGAGTTCAATATTGGAACAAAAAATGAATATCAATATCGCAGGTTAGCGATCAAGGGAGCAATAAGCCGAATTCAAAGTGAGCTAAAATATAACCCTGGAGGAAAAGGCCGGGCTGCTAAAATGCAAGCGCTGGAAAGGTTTACAAAGGCAGAAACAAAATACGTTGAACAGAAGTTGCATAGTTATAGTAAATACTTGATCAAATACTGTGTGGAACGAGGCATCGGGACCATTAGATTGAATGGTTATGATGAAGCAAAGAAAAAGACACAAGAAAATACCGAAAAGTCAAAGTTGCTTTTAGCAACCTGGGGCTACTATGGTTTAAGCGAAAAAATAAAATACAAGGCCCTGTTTTTCGGAATTGAGGTGGTAATACCTGAACCTCAAAAAGACGATACTGACCCGCCTTTGACTACCGGGACATGATAGTGATGCCACCTGTAAACGTTCTTTGAAATATTGTGTGGGGTGGTTTAACACCCTTATCAGGAGGCATATTGCACTCCTGAATACCTTTTTATTAATTGTGAACGAAAAAGTCTTACTGGTAAATAAACTCATTCAACTATGGTCACCTTATTAAGGTAATTACAACGCAGCGCTATGCTTTATCAGTTCAAAACCTGTATCACCAACCAATTTGAAAGGTAATTACAACTATGGTAGTCTTTCGTTCGCATGCTGCCTCCTGTATATACATACAATTTGAAGGTAATTACAACACGCCAATGGCTATTATTTTTAATGGAGGTCCTGTATATACATACAATTAGAAAGGTAATTACAACAATCACCTGAACTATCAGTTACAAACAATACCTGTATATACATACAATTTGAAAGGTAGTTACAACTTGAATAATGAAGACGATACAAGGGACATCTCTGTAACTACATTCAATTTGAAAGGTAATTACAACTATAAAGCCAATGACTGCGGAGTTGACCCAACTGTTTATACCCCCGCTTTGCGGGGTAATTACAACTCTGTTGTGAGTTTCCAATCCGTAGCAGAACCCGAATATGCACGCAATTCAAAAGGTAATTATAACAAGGATGGAAAAATTGACTGTTACCTTATTCCTTGATATACCTACCATTTGAAAGGAAATTACAACAAAAGCGTAATGGCATTACCTCTCATATCATCTCTATGCGGGTACTCTTTAAAAGGTAATTACAACTGATCACTGCTTATGTCTTTACCGATAAAACCTGAATACCCCTACAATTTGAAAGGTAATTACAACTAGGGAGTCATTTTTGGCTTCCTTGATTAACCTGTATATACAACGAATTTAAAGGTAATTACAACTTAGTAGTACCTTCTATTGATAAGAAACGCATGTATATATTATTTTAAAAGTAATTAAAACTAAGTATGGAAGTTCATGTCAATGATGGTTACTGGCTGGGGATAGTATTTTAAACGTAATTAAAACCGACAATGTTGATGCATTTCATGGGACAACCAAATATAGCAATACCAAAAAGACGATACTAACTCGCCACTTCATACCAGGTGCAAACCTATGGCTGTGGCAAATGTTCTTTGAAATATTATGTGGGGTGGTTTAACACCCTTATCAGGAGGCATATTGCACTCCTGAATACCTTTTTTATTAATTGTAATGTAAAAAGTCATACGGGAAAATCATTTCATTCAACTAAGGTGACTTTAAAAAGGTAATTACCACTGCAACAGCATTCTTATAACCCTTTAAATGCCTGTAGATACATCGAATTTGAAAGGTAATTACAACTGACTGTGTTAAATCTCTTCTTTGTTACTACTTGTGTATGTATACAATTTGAAAGGTAATTACATCTTAGAACGGAAGTGCATGTCAACGATGGTTGCTAAAAATAGATAGTATTGGGAAGAAAATCACAACCCACAATGTTGATGCCTTGCATGGGACAAACCAATATAACGATGTCGAAAAGTCGATACTACCTCACCACTTCATACCAGGGTACATACCTATGACTGTGGCAAATGTTCTTTGAAATATTATGTGGGGTGGTTTAACACCCTTATCAGGAGGCATATTGCACTCCTGAATACCTTTTATTAATTGTAAGCAAAAAGTCTTCCGTTGTAAATAAAATAATTCAACTAATGTGGCCTTAAAAAGGTAATTACAACCAACAGTTAACCCTTTTCATTTTGGGTGCCCTGGACATCCACACAATTTGCAAGGTAATTACAACTATTAACCGCATGTTTGTTCTAACGCAGTTCTGTACATCCATACAATTTTCAAGGTAGTTACAACACAAAAGAACTTGGCAATCCATTTGTTTCACCTGCATATAAATCAAATTTGAAAGGCAATTACACGAAATATATTCTTTTTGGCTATGAATCTCAGCAAGAATACAAATACAATTCTAAAGGTAATTACAACCATAGGAACGTTATAATGTGATAGGATAACAACTCTGGGTAATCTATGAATTATAGGCTATCCTGGCCTCCATGGCTTATAAACTTATTTTATTCTATAAGTATCACACTCACCAGTAGCCAGGCAGGTCGTCTGCAGGACATCAGCCATTCACATCTATGAACAAAGATGAGTTTTAATGCACCGTCACCATTAACCGGGTGGCGGTGCTTCCCAATCAACCCGACCCATTCCTTGTCTAATATTAAAAGGCACATGAGATTCAAAGAACTATTGAAAAGAATTAAAACCGATTTCGGTACAGATGAAATGCATCAGTTATTTCTACGTCTCAAAGGAGGCGGCCTGACCGAACCAGAGCACCAAATTATTGATACCTGGGTTAATGATGATGATTTTAGAAAGCTACTTTTTAAAACTTACAAAAAAACAATAGAATTTGAAAACCGGGTTGCCAGGGCAGACCGGTATGAAATATATAAGGTATTATCTGATTTAAAAAAGGCTTTCCCGGCTGATTATTCCGATATCCCTGTGAAGACAATGCATATGCTTCTCAAGCAGCTCCTGCTCGCTCATTTAGGTCAGGTGAATTGGGAACTGAGCCACAAAATGGTCTTCGGCAAACGGCGAATTATGGTGGTGGCTTACACAGTAAGGTTAGCAATATTGGTGCTGGCTATCCTGATTATTATACAAAATTTAAAAAGATGATATGAGGAAATCCAGGTTTATTTTAATTTTGCTTATTGCACAATGGTCGCAAGCGCAGAATCCTACTCCGCCCCTTACGTATGATACGCTCCCTACGATCCGGTCTTTAAATCAGCAACTCGACCTGCTAAATAAAATTAGATGTGCAGCATACTTGTTCGCTCGAAATTTTACGCTAAAAGATTCTTTGGGAAGCATATTCCTTTCCTTGTATTACGAAAAAGACAACCAGGAAACATTTCCTGAACAAATTAAAGCAACAAGTAACGCGATCTTCAATGTCGTTTACTCCTATGCCTTCGAAAACAACATTGACTATTTAAAAGAAAGCTATCAATACTTTGTGGTGTCTGCGTACGATAAAAATGGAAAACTTATTGATTACCAGGACTACCCGTTTCGGATGTACGAACATGAAGTCGTAAACGATTATTTGCAACGCGTGCTTCAGCGGATTCGTATACCGAACACTTGGGGTAAAAAGGATAAACAGTATCGAATTGTCTACTACTGTATGGACACGGCTGAGAAAGATATTTTTTGGCAACCCCTTCTGCTAATACTATCAACACTAAAAATATTAAATAAACAATGTACTACGTGGAAGGAATATTACCAGAGTTGTAACGATATAAAGTTCTGCGAAAGTGCTACAATAAAACTGCCAAAATGAAATTATATCTAATTTCCATTTTATTTCTCATTTCCTTTACTTGTCAGGCGCAGGACGAAAAACCACTCATGCCCGTGGTCAAGACTATGAATGTCGACTTTGACAATACCCGAAAGGATCTTTCACTACTTGACCGTTTGTGGTTGACCGCTAAAGTAATCAACCCAAATTCTCATATCATTCCAAATAAGGATAGTTTATTTATTACGTTTGACCTTCCCCCCTGGATCAAACTACCCGATAGTCTATTTTTATATTACTGTCAAACTTACTATGAAGCGTTATCAATTAGCTTTGTAAAGGACAGCATGAAATATAAGGCGATCGGCATTCAGGTTTGCAATGATTCTCTGCACTGCGGCATCGCATGGTACGATATGAGCACCCATGATTATAAAAAACAAGCTTCTTTTAGTGAAAAGGCCACAAGGTTTCTTCAGGCAAATTTCTTTCAAAATGTCGTGATGACTAGTGAACCTTTTAATGATAAAAGTGCAATGATTTTGCGGTATTATATTGATACAAGTTTTAATTATACGCAACCGAACTTCATTTATTCCTATTTCCATTGCGTTTCTATAATATTAGCTGACCTCATTTATAAAAGCCCTTCTAAAATTCGAAGAAAGTACGACGAATTGATTGTACTTTTTTGCTGCCAGGGCCGCCTTCAATACTTTTGGCGCATTCCCATCAACAAGGACCAACTATCCAAATTTTATACACTCAAATATTACGAATCCACACTTAAATAATACGTCAATGGATAATTCCTTCCGATAACCCATGTCCATTCCGAACAATTTGCCCATCAGTTTTGAAGGGTATGAAATAGCCCTCATTAATTGTAAATCTTTTTTTTATAGTTACATATTTTTCTCTTCTATATTCATCGAGAATTTCATGTGCAGTTGAGGTTGTTCCTAGCACCATATCAATGTCAAGACTAAGGGGGTAAAATTTTCCGTCTATAAATAGACTTCTATTCGATTTAGAAACTAATGGGTTATTGCGGATTTGTGTAGAAACATAAATTATATAAATACCAGAATCTTCCTGTGACAATGCCAAATAAACTGATTTATCTCGCTTGGCTAATTCTGGCTTTAATAGTGAGTCTATCGGTGGAGGCAAAACATAGACTATCTTGTCATTTAAATTTTTTGGCAATGAAATTCGTTTTCCGGTGGAACACGAAAAAATAAGGATTGCGTATATTAAGATTAAACGATTCATAATTCATTACTGATAATAAAATCCTATAGTTTGTACGGATCCTGACAGGCACTTAGAGGCGAGGTAAAAAGGGTGGGTGGTTGGACTTCCTAATGAAAGGCCATTCGTGGAAAATATTGTATGGTTCCAGTTAGAGAAATTCTGTATGATGGTTTTTGATGTATCTGAAAGCTCGTCGTAAGATTTTTGCTGAACAGCAAGGCTCTTGCCTGAAGAATAACTATAGCAGTAAAAATTACTATCCCCTTGCCAGATAATACCTTCAACAGTGCCATATCCGATCCACCTTTCCAAACTATTCAGGGTTTCAGGGGCATCGGGGAATAGAAGGTTCTGTTGTTTTATTTCCGAAAATACTCGGGGTCGGATAACATTAGAAAAATGCAATAGTGTCAGATACTTTGATCGTTCCTCCACCTTTATATTATTGCTGATATACTCTTTTTGATTCTTGAAAAGCTCCGACTGAATATTTTTTGATTGTGCTAAAGAGCTTGCTGAGAACAGCAGCAACAGCCATGCAAATGTCAATATGATTTTCATTCTTTAAATGTTTTGGTTAAAAACGAGAATTTCACCGCTAATAAACCCACTTTTCTAATGAACCTAATTTTACCCACCTATTATTAATCAAATGATATAGAACAGTACCGTATCCACCGTTCTCTCGGTAGGCCACGGCCGCGTATCGTTTACTTTTATCATACACTGGTCTGCTATACGATAAAATGTTTCTCTTTTCTGGAGGAAGGTTATTATAGATATTCAGATCACTAATGGGTGAGGGACGAACGTTTTTTAAAAAGGTTTTTAATTTTGTTTGTGGAATTTGATCTTTCTCGCTATTTACTAAGATAACCTTTGGTACTTCCCGGTAGGTCCACTGGGAGGTATCCATCTGCTGACTGTTGGCTATAATTTCCAGAATAACCGTAGTGTCCACATTTTCCTTAAACTCCTGAATGTTTATTTTATATCCCCATAGTTCATCTTTTTTCAGCCATAGCGTTTGTAACGGCTGCCGGTACATTGCCACGCCTGGGGTAATGGCTGAGTTCAATAGGCGCTTATTAATTTGACCATTGACTTGCACCGCCAGCCAACTTGCCAGGAAAATCATCAATATCGTTTTCATTAAAATCAATTTATATTATTCAATAGCGGCAACCTTTCGAAGCCTTCCTGATGTTCCCTTGTCTTCTTTCTTACCAGCGGCATTAATTACTTTTTGGGTTTCCTGATCGGTCAGGTAAATTGAATTGACAGATCCTTTTGGCATATTCAATCTTCCCATCATGGCCCGCACACCATTAGCATCCACCTGAGGAATAGTATACTTATAAACACCATCTTCATCTCCCTTAGCATCCTGATCAATCATGATCATACCCGGGTCGCCATGATTGCCTGCCAGGTTGTGACCGATTTCATGTACACTGGTGGCCTCGTATACCTTGCCGATGTTCATATCTCCCTTCGTAAATTTTTCAACTTTTTCCTTATCCAGAGTGATATCCTTGTCGGTACTGGCACCCAGGCCATCCTTTGCACCTGAATTTCCCGAAGTGACTGTATTACCATAACTGTACCTATGACCGTCATCACTGGCTACCTGGTCCTGCGAGGCCATGGCTTTTGCTTCTTTGGCATCTTTTACTTCTGTGGCCTTCAGGTTAAATTTCACATGGATGGTTCCTTGTGCAGTTTTAACTTCAAAAGCATTACCGCCATTATTATATTGAGCTACGGCCACCAAAAACCCGGCTTCCTGATCAGCATTCAACCCATAATAATAATAATTGGCACTAACCACGTAGGGATCTTCGGCCGTACCGCTCCCGGTCACCACCCCATCTCTGCCGGTAGGATCGGTTACGAGAGATGGATTATTAAAGGCATAATTATAAGGAGTTATCCAGGGATAATAATCTGCGTGAGGATCGATAACGTGCCACCTTCCAATCTGCGGGTCGTACATTCGTTCACCATAGTCGTACCATTCCAGTCCACTTCCATCACTAAATTCACCAGATTGCTTTTCTTTTCCTGTATACTTAAATTTATTTTCCAGCTTATTAAATGCTTTGGAACTAATACCAGTCATGGTGAGTCCAAAAGGATAATAATGTGTTTCTTCGAGTAAGGGACCTGTTCTGTGGTTGATTGCCAGGTTATCAAAAAAGACATCCCAATTTTGAGTTTCGTTGCTTACATATATATATAAATAGCCATTCTTTGTAATAGGTATATTACTTTGCGCCAGGGTAGTCAGTACATCCTCGCTACCCACCGGGATGGCGCCGGAGGATGGATAACTGTTTACATAATTAAACTGTTCATCCAGCAATATCCAGTTTAGAAAAGCTCTCGGTTTTGTGGCGTTACTGGTGTCCCGGTTGTTTAAAAATGAATAGATCGGACTCAGCAATTGACTGGTGCCGCTATTGCTTAACTGGGCCAGGGTTCCCTTTGTTTGTCCGGCTACTCCTACAATACCTCCGGCCAGCGATACCAGGATATCGGGAATAATGCTGGTATTGTTTCCGGCACTAACCTTGGGCCGGTAAAAGGACTTCACACCAATATCGACGGTATCACCGGACATCACCTTTAGCACGATAGATGGTCCTATTTTATTTCCACTACCGTTGACCCTGGATACATAGTCATTGGGATTGGTGAGTGTCGTATCCACCGGATAACCGCCCGGCACCAGCGAGGCATCATAGGCGGTCAGCGATACATTGCTGAATAAGGTATCTTCTACCACCCGGAAGCGGGGTTCCATGGAGGCAAGATAATGTGTTGTATCTTTTTGCTCGGTGAGCACCATCCTTACATTTCCCAGATGATCCTTTATAAAATAATCATGCAGGAACATGTAAGCGCTATCCCCGCCAGGCGAGTATTTTTTAGTATACCTGGTTCTGCCTTCCTCATGCTGAAAAAATTTCAGGCTGTCGTTCTGGTATACATAACCGCTTATGTAATCGGTTTTTGAACCAGGCTGACCTGATTCAATTATTCTTTTCTCTAGTTTGTTCCCCGTAGCATCGTAGATATAGGTTATAGTACCTTTTATCCCACTAGCTCCATATACCGTAATTTTATATGGCTTATTCATATGGTTATACTCAATCCCGTTACTGGTTCCGTTACCAATGTCCTTATTCAAATCATCGGTAAGATTGCCGTTGGCATCGTAGGTATAATCTATCGTGGTAGCCGTTTTATTCTGTACCGGGTGTAAAGCAGACGTACGGAAGTCACCCAGCTTTGTATTCGGGTTATTTACCGAATCGTAAACATTCAGCAGCTTATTGGAATTGGGACTATAGCTATACACAAGATTGTCAATCACGGTGCTACTATTACCGGTTGAACCCCATGCGCACATGCGCAGAATATTACCATTTTCATCATAGGCGCTCCGGGGATAACCAACAGGATCAAAAGGATCCGTACTGTTTGTATTCAGCAGACCGACATCAAAACTTACAGCAGTGTTGGTGTAGACGGTTCCATTAAATTCTGTATAATCTGCGCTGAAGAGTCGTCCCGCCGCATCATTGTAAAACCCATAGGCCCTGCGTTGTCCATCGCCCTTGCTACGCCACTTTACTCCTGAAATACTACCATTATAGTTAGGTCCATCCATACCCCAATCGTAAGAAATATCAATGCCAAACCAGCGGTTACTGCTATTGGCACCAGTATTCATTGCGTAATCCTGATTAATGCCTTTAAGCCATCCGCGTAAATTATAAGTATAGTCCAGGGTTTCAATGGCACTTGCTGTGGTATTCCCCAATTCCTTCGACTTTAACCTTCCAAAGCCATCGTATCCATTTGAAACAATCAATTCCCTGCTGGAAGGATTGTCGTTAATAGTTTTCCAGATTTTCAGTGGTCTTCCCGCATGATCATAATCAAAGTTTGTTTTAACGCTGACCATTCCACTGGTGCCGGCAGCCGGATTATTATGAGCTGTATAAGAGCTCAACACGTTACCGGTGAAATTATACCGGTTGGTGACGATGTCCGTTCCCGTTTTATAATTCTCTGCCTGGAGTTGAATCAAACGGCCCCGGTCATCAAAAAAATGGGTGGTCGTTAAGAAATCTCCGGCCGGTATGTTCGCAGGATCTTCGATAACACGTACCCTTGAAATGGTTAGCAACCCTCGGGTGAATACTTTTTGCTGTTCTGATAAAGTGGGCAGCGAATCAAAATTGGCGTTGTTTCCCGAATCAAGTTTATTCCTGTACCCCTCATTGTACCCAACTGAAGGAGACCAGGAATAATCATCGTAATAATTATTGGTCAGTACAATCATGCTATCGGCAGGTACGGGCAGCGGATTATCAGTTACTGTGCTGGAGTCGGCGTTCTGATTGTTGCCACCGGTTCGAATAACTACCGGGAAGGTCAGTATAGTTCTAAAGCCAGGAGTCAACACTACTGATTTTATGCCTTGTAAAATGGCAGGTTTATTAATAGGCTGATTGACTATCAGATTAATCTTGGTGAGGTTGGTTGGAAAAGTAAGCCGGTTCCTTTTGAAAACGGCGTCCTGGCCAGTTACATAACGCTGAAGACTGTCGCGATTGGGAATGAATTTGATAAAGCCGGTCGTCACGACACGATTCAAATCATCATAAAGGGAGGTATGCCAAAAATTATTGACCCTCATTCGCGCATCCTGCGTAAACACGGGACGATCGCGCCGGTCATAGACCATATATTCCCATCCTTTGCCCGGAACTTTCCTGGCCACCAACAGGTCGCGCGCATTATACTCATACCGGTAACATAACTCTTCTGTCACCTGGCTACCACCTGCTGCAGAAAAATTCCAGCCATTTCTGTACAGCCACGATACCGCTTTGGGGGACATCACAAAGCGCAAATGATTGAAGTCATCATACACATAATAAGTACACAGCCCATCAGAAAAACTTCCCGGATTATACCCCGGAAGCTGTATTTTTTTGAAGATCAGTTTTCCTTCTGAATCCCGGTACTCATAGGTAGTAGACCCGTTTTCATCAGTAATGACCTTTTTCAACAACTGGCCGGAAGTATAGATGCCGCTTGTTGTGGGTATGTTGGCAATTGTATCGGCAGCCCCGTAAACGAGGTCATCAAAGTTAATGTTCCAGATTCTTACAGAATCTACCGTAACGTTGTTGATGGTTTCCAGTGTTGTAACCGGCCTTCCTTGCTTCCAGGGTTCGTCCCAGTGGATAACACCTCCTGCCCAGGAGTTGCCGGGTGCGGCCTTCCATACTTCGCGGTTCAGGGGAGAGGGTTCAAAATAGGTTTTACTATAAAAAGTTTGTTCCCCTTTACAGCCAGGATTGGAAACACTATCCTGGTAATAAGTGGCCTGATTATTAAAAGGATCTGATTTAAATCTACCATCCGATGTGTGAGCTCCCGCCACTTGCAGGTAGGGCAGATAAGTAAATACTTCTCTGCCCAGGCTATCGTATAGTACCGGAGCGACAAGGTCATTGGCATCAGGTGAAAACTGTTTTTCCACCCGTTGCAGGGTCCGGCCCAGGCCGTCCATATATTGAGTAGCTTCTTTTACATGACCGTAATCTGCCGTGTTAAAATCGGTGGTCGACGAGATCCTTCCTAAAGCCGTACGGGTACGCACAAAGTTGATCTTTGCGCTATTACTATAAGCAGCAGGTGCCGGATTAAGATAAGCAGGTGACGTACTATCGACCTGGTACCTGGCAATATCGGCAGGTACATTATCGTAGACGGATACCTGGCCGTTGGTGGTAGCATACAAAGCAACAACCAATAGCAAGCAGGCAATATATCGGAGATATGCGATTCGCATGGTAGTTTGATTGACCTGTTATTAAATAAACCCGTTAGTTACGGCCGTTCTGTTTTTTTTCAAGTTTTTTCAACTGGCCATTGAGTAGCTGAATTTTTTCATCTTGTTTAATAACATACAGGGTTAGCTCTTCAATTTTCTCCATCATTATTTTTTGCATAGCTCCCAAATCCAACCCCATTTTTTTAATGGCAGCAGCTGAAGGAACACCCGGTAAATGCTGGTTTTTCCCAATGAACGACTTTACCTGTTTTAATGCGGGCAGTTTATATTGCGCATGAAATACATAATCCGCCCAATTGTCCTGATTTACTTTAATCAACCTGGCAAAGAGACCTCCGCCTACCAGTAATTTGGTGACCGTATCGATGGAACTTATGTCCCCCACCCTTAATTCATTAAACTCGGCAGTTCCGGTAGTTTTAATCGATGCCTTTAACTGATTGCTGCCATCTCTGATATACAGGTTTGACCAGAGCGTATTATTTGCCCATTTGGTGACTAAACCACTTTCGATTTCTCCGGGCCGGGCTAACACGTAATCCACCTCACTCAATTTGGTAGCCACGGATGAACGGGATTTGATTCTTATTTCTATTTTTTTAAGGCCGGCAAACCAAGAGGGAACATGTCCCCTTAGCAATATATAGGGAGAGGTGGAAGAAACATTTATCCAATCGTCGTATTCGATGCCAGTGGAACCGCTGGCGCTGTCGTAGATAATGGCACTAACTGAATCCGGGTAATATTCATCGAAAAAATTCAGTGAAAACGAACCTTCCGGATTTTGAATATGCGATCCTCCCTTTGCCTGGAAATCGATGGTGATGGTGGCACTCTGGCCAGCTGGAACCGTCACGGCTGTTTCATTGTATTTGCCGTTGACGAGTAAAGAAACATTGGCCGGGTCTGCCGTGGAAGTAATACCAAACCGGCTGGTACCAGAATACATAATATTTTCAGAGGGTTGGTAATGAATATAGGTCTGGCCATAATCTCCGGGGGTGGTAAAATAAGGGTCCTGCGCCTGTGATACAATGGATGCAATACAGAAAACTATAATCGATAATATCTTTTGCATAAAAATTGATTGAAGATTTATTGTTGTTGCTGGTATTGATAATTGATGTACTTGATGATGTTGCCTTCTTTATCCCGCATATATATCAAGCGGCCCATCAGGTCATACTCATAATAGATAATATCATTTCGCGGATCGCATTGGGAGGTAATGCCCAGGGCGGGGTCGTAAGTATAGGTAATCATTTGGGCACTCAGGGGATATAGCCGCAGTTCGTCGATGGTGGCCGTTCCCGAAAGCGTCACCAGGCTTACCCCGGTTATTTTGTGCTGGAAACAAGTCCACCCGTTTATCGTTCGTCCCTTATGAGGCGAACCCTGGGTGCCGGTGATGGATAAAGCAACGGTATCCTTTTTCCAATAGGACACATAATATTCAAGGGAGTCCACCAGCCCGGATTTGGTGATATTGCCACTACTTAATTGATAGCACCTTTTACCGGTGATACCTTGGGTAGTATCCCGGCTGGAACTGCCGATAGTCCAGTAGCCCGAACCATCCGCTTCAAAAGACGTATAAGCCGTGGCGGTGTCGGCAGCGCCCGCGGTCATGGCAACCGGCAGCGTTTGTTTATAATCCCAGACATAGGAGAGCACCTTATCTTTTAGATTATGCGCCACAATATTGCCGAACAAATAACGGTATGATACCTCGTCAGTATACCGGCTATCTTTTAAAATTGCACTGTTAGTGGTTCCGGCCTCTGCAAAATCTGTCACGGGGCTTTTAAGTTTAATCAACTGGTTATCCCAGGGATAAACTTTTGTGGAAGGATTGGTAGAATAAGTATAGAGCATAAAGGAAGATCCCAGCACTTTACCGTTCTTCACGTTGGTTACTTCTACTGGTGGATTTCTGAATTCTTCCTGTAGTTGAATCACCGGCTTTAAAATATTATCAGCGCCCGTTTTTCTATCGGCCAAACAGGCCATCCTTGCAGAATCTGAAAAATTATTTCTCCGGTAGTTAATCAATTTTAACCGGTCCAGGCTGATGAGCCGTCTATATTTTTGATAGACGCCGTATCTGCAACTGCTCAAACCAATGGCCACTTGCGGCGAACAAGTGGAAATTTCACTGAGCAGGTTGGTGGTATCTGTTTTGAGCAGGTTCATATAATAAGCCGTGCTATCGGTAATCAGACAGGTCGGCGTTATGAAATCAAAGGCGTATTGTGTTGATGTGGTGAGGGTATCACTGGCGGAGGTTAATCTTATCTTTTTATCGGGCTGATGATGAAACATGCTTCGGCAATAGGCAGTATTGGTCACCGTAGAAAATATGGCTTCATCACCGGTGGCTATTCGATGGCGCGGAGGAATATAAACAGTTTCCTCTGTGCTATCTCTATCCTTACGGTAAGAGATAAGATCATACAGGGTAAAGGTGTATAAGTTGGCAATAGAGGAAGAAATCATTCCGGGGGTCGGTATTCCCTCCTGAGCATATTTAGGATAGTGCCATACATCCTTCACAATGTTTCCACTATCGGTAAAGTATCCTTCATATTGTAATTCGCCCCGCATCGGCTCAAAGGGCAGCGGCGCTTCGGGGTAGTTCGGGATTGAGCTACTGCATGTGGTGGCTTCTATATAACGCGTGCACACATCTTTGGTTATCGGATCCCAATAGTTACTGCCGTAATACCGGAATACGCCGTATCCATTGGATGGTTGTGACACGAATACTTCATTATAACCTATGTGTGATCCCTGGGTGGTGGCCATCGGACGCAGACTACTTGGGCTCTTTAAATATACCAAGGTGCTTCCATCGCAGGAGGCGCAGCCATGTACACTGCAATTTCCTTGTGATGTCCAAACCAGTCTAAATACGTCATTTCGTACCACCTGGGCGTAAACGGGCTTACTGTATAGTGTACTGGTAGAGTGACCTGTCGGATTCTGCGAAACGCGGTAGTTGTAGTTGGAAACGACTTTTTGGGTGGCGCTGTCACCGTTGGTCATTGTTTTGATGCGCAAGCCGCCCACGATCACATTTCCTGAAATGGAATGGGGTATCCATTCGGAAATCGCTACACTTACCCCATATCCGGTTACCAGGGGAGAATTCTTGGTAGTCTTTACTAAATAAGTGCCTGCGGTGACCACAAAGTCTTCCTCTTTAGTTTCACCCGCATTCACAGACAATCCATATGCAAGACCTCCGTCACTGGTACGGAAAATATCAATGCGGGCGGAGCCGCTTCCGTTAGCGGCATTTGATAAGATCAGATGGTGTGAATTACTACTAAAACTTACTGTCACTGTGTCTATGGCGGTACCACTGGTGTAGCCTGCATTCCTGGAGGTATGCGGGGCTACTGAAAATGTATCATATTCACACCAGGTTTCGTGTGGCTCAAAATCCATTAAGGTGTATCCGCCGGTTGGGTAATCGATTTTCTGCAACGCGCCTGCTCGCATGGCAGGCCAGGCAGCATCTCTGTTGGCTCCGGTAGTGGTAGTAATGGTGTTGGTTTTTACAGTCACCGTAGGAATGAGTGTCTGATTATCGTTCACTCCATTATAAAAGCCCCAATGATCGATCCCAAAACTCAGCCTCCGGGGAACAAACTCACTAAAGTAAGTGAATTTGTGAGGGGGAATTTTGATAACGTTGTCGCAAGAAATTTCCTGGAGGCTGTCCAGTCTCAACCGGTAGGAATCGTTATGTAAATCAGCAAAGCTATATGTAGTATTCAATACTCCTGTGAGGGCACTGGTCGTATCGTGCCAGTAGTTATAAAAGAAGGTATCTTTTTTACAGAGCGTACCATTATTATTGCGGATCGTGATGCTGCCAAGGGCTTTTGCTTCCGTATTATCTGCATCGTATAACGAACCCCCATCCAGGTATCCTCCTGATAAATCCAACCGAGGGGAAGGGGCGGGCGTAAATAAAACGCTGCCACCCGAGTAATTTATTTTGCTTAGACGAACGCCCTCAACGAAGTTTTTTACCAGGTTATACTCAATATTCGAAGGTCCGCCAAAGTATGGTACAAAGACACTGCTTACCGGGAACGTGGAAAGCGTATGGTAGCTATAGCTCTCCGAAGCATATTCAAAAGTGATGGAATCGGTCTGGTCCGGGGAAGTAATTTTGTTCAGCCACCAGGAACTGACAGCGGCCGTCGCACTGGCATAATTGTATTGCAGACTTCCGGTAACCGTGATCTCCGTGGGATCA
This sequence comes from Chitinophagaceae bacterium, assembly GCA_040007815.1. Taxonomy (GTDB): domain Bacteria; phylum Bacteroidota; class Bacteroidia; order Chitinophagales; family Chitinophagaceae; genus Terrimonas_B. Next base: position 17,357 of record JBDTUH010000002.1, on the reverse strand, counting down.
ACCGGCCCATGATTACCGGTTTTTCCGAAAGAGTATTGCAAGCCGTCGGGGGTGGTTATTACAAACCCACTAAAACCTGTACCATCTGCATAATCCGGTCGGATTCGCAGATCTGTTGCCGGTACAAGCACAGGAGTGCGATCATCATTAAAGTAAAATTTACCTGAATAGCTTCCGAAATTGAAAAAATAAAGATCAGGTTCACCATCTTTTTTACCAGGGCCAAATAAAAAATCATCTGCGGCATATCCATCTGGCGCGACGCCGAAACCCGTTGGAGCATATCGCCACAGGTAACTATGATACCCGTAATCACTGTAATACCCTTTCTCACAAAAACTACCCGTCGTCGGACCGCGGTCATCCGGCGCCCCGTTGACAGTTCTGGTAATAACGCCACTGGCAGCCAGTGACCAGCCGGCGCCCACCCAACTTGCATTCTCCTGGACCTTTATTCCACCTCCATGGTAATTTAAGGAGATCGGGTACTGCAGCAGGTTGGATTTTATGGTATAGATCGGAACAGTGACATTGGGAAGGCCGGTATGGTAGCTAACAGGTATATCACCGAACATCCCAAGAGAGGCGGCCGTAGGTGATGAAATAGTCACCTTTCCAATCGTTGCCGACGAATCTTGTCCCTGAACCATCAGGGAAAAAGCGGAAAAGAAAACAGATAATAAAAATCTATAGCGCATAGAGAAAAGATTATCGCTGGTTAAAAGAATACAGTATTTGTTTAGAAGCTATAGCCCACGCGGAATTTAATGGGTTGTGGCCGGGGCAATTGCTGGTAGCTGAGAAAATCCCACAGCAATTGAAGTTTGGTCTTTTTAAAGAATTTACTTTTTATGGACACGATCTTGCTCACTCCTATTAAGCCGCTTCGTTGCCATGCTTGCGGATTCATTTTTTTCCATAAAGGCGGTGACAAAAGGCTGTCTGTTGGCAGCGGTTGATAATTGTATTCAAATCCCCCGGTGGCATAAAAACTGCCCTTTAGCTTTAACTCAATATAGGAACGCAAGCTCATGCCTTGCTGCGTAATAATAATATGCCGGATGTCCTTACCCCAACCCATTTTATAACTGGCCCCTATGCCAAATGAACTTTTATCCGTCAACTTATAGCCGACGGATAAGCCTAAATCAGTAGTAGTAGGAAAAAAATGATTCTTTACTGTTTGTAAATTGGTTCCGTATTCCAGGCGTTTCCAGAAGGATTTTGTCCGCTGATTGTTAGGTTTGAAATCCGGCATATCCAAATCACCACTTCCTTGTCCAAATTGTTTAATCTTATCCTTAAGGGTGTTTAATCCTTCCTGAGCTGCTTGTAAATTTTGTTGCAATAGTTGAGCTCCATTTGGACCTGCAGATGTGATTTGAGTTTGAATCAATTGTTGTACCTGGTTCCTCGTTTGCAATCCTGCAATGTTGCCTGCATTGCTATAGTTACTTGGCAAATTGAAAAGCCCCGATAATTCACTGTGCTGCTTCATGAACTGCTGGTATAGCGGTAGTCGGTTTAATAGGCTAAGGCCCTTCTTTACCAACTTTTCGGGTTCCTTATTAAAAGCATCCCGGTACTCTTTGATCTGCTTGGTATAATAGTATGCCTCACTTTTATAATTATTAAAAGATTTTAAGATTGAGTGGGGAACCTTTGCATATCCACCTATGGCTTCATTAAGAACTTGTTTTCGTTGGCGTATATAAGCCTTGATCTCATCTGAATATTTTAATTTGGATTGCAGTTGATTTACCTGGCCGAGTGAACTTTGTATTTTATCCTGAATTGCATGCGAAGCGGCAATCACTTCATTATTTTGTGCAAGAAAGGAAAGACCTGTTTTAAGTGAGTCGGCAAACGGTTTATATTCACCGCTAACCGCTGTTTTTGGTAAGGTAGCAGAGTCTTTAATTTTATTGATAAAATGCTGATATTTGGCATCTGCATTTGTAAAAAGTTGCTTGGCTTTAGCCGGGTCAATTTTTGCTAACTTTTTTTTAAGTTTTTTTTCTTTGCTTTCCAGTCGCTTAAGGTATCGTTCGGTTTGCCGCGTTAACTTCGCATCAAGCGATGCGTATTTTTTTTCGATTTTATCAAAAAAGCGGGAAGGGAAATTTAGAACCTTATCTGGGAACTTTATCTGGTCCTGCGAATAAGTAATTTGCCAGGTTGACAAACTAAGGATCAGCGCTGCGTTAATATAAAGCAACAATCTTCTCATCAGGCAGAGTTAGCGGGTTAACAAAATCAAGCCATGCAAAAATCTACTGGTCTACTTCTCACGGTTCAGGTTAGTACTTCCAATTAAAACACCTAATTACATTGTTTATACTAAACACATTTCAGATTTCTAAAGCAAATTGATTACAGTTAAGTCCACCCTAAGTCGAGCAGGCCTAAGCGATAATTTGGAAGACGTCCAATTGCAGGTTTAAATAGTAGCTCCCACTTACAAGCGTCTAATAATAAACTACTACCAGAGAGTGAAGCCTGGGCACATTCACGGACTGTTCGCCGTTGTTTTAAAGGATGGAAAAATAGTGTAGGCTTTGATGTTTGGATTAGTTCACCAAAGTTAAAAATAGCACCCAGCCAAAGTTCAATGTGATTGAAAATCTAAAGAAATTCATAGTCTTTATCTGGAGTACAAAAATCCAGAATTAATTCATTTGCCTAACCCTGGGTATAGCCGTAGTTACCGAAAGCAGTAAAAATATTTCTTTTCTTAACTTTGCAAATGACGGTATGGGAAAGAAATTAAAGTATAATGAATTCATGATTGAAAGGGTATTCTCGGAAAGAGAAATAAACTTCATCGTATTCAATAAGGAAGGCTATTTCTGCCGATTGGTACCTGGAGAAAATGGCTTTCAAATATCCAGGCATGACAAATCTCTTGAAAATCTTCCGGACCAACACATCCTTAATAATATTAGTGAATTCATAGCATCGTGGGATGAGTAAGGAAGCACTTTTCAAACTGGATGATGACAACTTTCGCTTCGAAGTGAATGGGGTTTCACTGACTGTCAAAAGACTAAACCTTCCCGGTCATGTTGTCTTTCACGTAAAATTTAGTTCCGCAAGAAAGCCAATAACCATTGCTCGTGCAACAAATTTCGACGGTGAGAAATTCTGGACAACAATTTCGGAAGGTGAGGATAGGGAAGCCGAAGCCAGGGGTGTTGGCAAGTTAATTGAAGATTACTTAAATAAAAAAAGGTAATGTGCTACTATCACGGGACAAAGGTTACCAGGACGGAATTGGTTAAGTTAGAAAGCCTGGAAAAATTAGTTGCCCGTTACGAGTTTCTTGATACATCAATCTTTAAAGGCCCGGAATATCCGTTGTCTCCAATCATGAAATCAATCCCTGGTCAGCAGGATTTTGAACTGACGTTGAGAGAATGGGGGTTTTTGCCACCGTATATTCAAACTCAGGATGGAATTGCTGAATTTCGAAAGAACTATATAACATTAAATGCGAAGGTGGAGAATCTATTTCATAACGACGACGGCAAACCCTCCCTGTATGCCGACGCTGCAATGAAACGAAGGTGCCTCATTCCTTCGACCCATTTTTTCGACTGGCGACATGTCCGTCAACGAGGAAAAAAGGGACAGGTATTAAAGGCAACGACAGCCTATCCTTATTTAATTCGGCTGAAGGAACAGGAAATATATTACTTCGCCGGGATTTGGAATCCTAATGCTCTTCGTGGTGATACCTATTCCATTGTAACAACAGAAGCAAATTTGGTCATGGGCCAAATCCACAATTTAAAAAAAAGAATGCCAACCATCCTAACAGAAGACTTAGCCTGGGAATGGTTATTTAATGAAAGAATGACAGAAAGAGATGTGCAAAGCATCGGAAGTTATCAAATTGATTCTTTAAAAATGGATTATTATACAGTTGATAAAGCATTTCTTAGGAATGTCGATCCAATGAAAAGAGTTGATTATCATGAATTACCTCCGCTGGGGGAAGATGTGATGGGGACACCACAATTAGATCTCTTTTGATTTCTGTCATTTCACAAATTCAACTTCCGGAATATCCAGCTTACACTTCTTATTGAATTGTTCAACTACATACTGTGTCAATTCAGGCGATTTTCCCTCATCATGCATATGCATGAAAAAATAAATTTCTTCTATACCAGAATCTATCCATTTTTTAAAACGTGTGGCCCAGTTGTCGATCCTGGGATAATCAGAAGGATGAAGGCTATTTCCTACAAAACGTACAAAGGCTTTAGGAATTGTCAATTGCATATGTAACACGTCCGGGCGTCCGGCAGTATCGGTAATAACTGCCCCCATCTTTAATTCCCGAAGTTTTGCGTAATACCGGTTTTTAAGTTTCTTATCCTCATAAAATCCAGGCCATCGTTCTTCAATAAAAAACGTGATGTCGTTTGGCAGACTTTCCAGGTATTTAAAAAACTGCTTTTCAGATTCGACGTCCCACTTTATCTTTTCATCGTGGGTGATAAATATCGGTCCTAATTGTTTACCGAATGCACGTATATTATTAATATAGTCTTTCGTAACCCCTGCTTTGGTTGGTGAATCCTTTAAATAGCTCATCCCCCGGTGTGCTTTAGGACAGAATTTAAACGAAGGATTATTTACCTTTTTCACCCAACCTTCAAAAATATCGGCGCCATAGATTTTATAATGGGTAGCATTCAATTCTATCGAACCATAGTGCTGCGCATAGTACTTTAGAAAATCCTTTTCCTTCGCGTCTTTTGGATATATCTTCCCCAACCATTCGGTGCGTCCCCACTTTGCACAACCAAGATGTACCTTAACAGGAGATGATTTTCCCGTTATTAATACTTCTTTATTTGCGGCCGGATCAAGCGGCAATTTGAAATCCAGATCTTTTAGCTGGGCAGGTTTGAGTTCTCCAAATAGCATTAGCTTAATAAATTTACGGGTGGGAGCTTAAGGTTACACACATCATTTACTTTATCAACTATGTATTTCGCGAGGTCCAGAGAATATTCTTCATCTCGCATATGTATTACGAAATATAGTTCTTCAATACCGCTATTGATCCAGAAATTGATACGTTCGGCCCATTCGTCTGTTCGTGCAAAATCCGATGGATGCAGGTTATTAGTGACAAAGCGGATGAATGTTTTAGGTATCGAGAGATTCATATGAGCGCAATCCCTTCTGCCAGCAGTATCGGTTATTATAATACCAATTTTATGCTCTGTAAGTTTAGCAAGAAGAATCTCAAGCATATCAGGATTAAACCAATCGGCATGACGAATCTCAAGGAAGAATTGCAGATCATCAGGAAGCATTTCGATAAATTGAAAAAGGTCTCCCTTTCTTTTTGGCGTGAAGGTTTCGCTTAATTGAATAAATATGGGCCCCAGCCTGTCACCGAATGCACGTATTTCATCTATATATTTTTCCAGTACCAGGTCTTTAGCATATAACGGCCCTGCGTGGGTGATGTCCTTGTGCATTTTTGGCAAGAACTTGAAATCGGTAGACGATGCCATATCAGCCCATACACTATACCGGTACTGTCCATAAAATGTGTAATGGGTAGCATTCAATTCTATCATATTGAAATGCGCAGAATAGTAGTGCAGATATTCAGATTCTTTTGAACGGAGCGGATATAGTTTTCCAACCCATTCTTTTTTTCCCCACCTTGGGAGGCCAATATATACTTTAGGATATTCGTTTTTTTTACCAGAAAGAAGATCCTTGTTTCGTAAGGGATCGCCCGGTAACTTAAAATCAATTGTATCCAGTTCAGCAGGTGGTACCAATCCAAAGTCCATCTTTTTTTCTTAAAGGTAGCAATCTAATTCTTTGAAAGTATAGCCGATGCTCCAGCGGATTGGCGCCTCAATTCAATAGCCTGACTAATTTCATCTAAAATATCCTGCTCTATCGGAAATGGATTTATGGTGCCATCGTTGTCAATAACCCACTTATTTTCAACATCTGGCTCAAGGGTAAATTGCATTGATCCTCTTGAAGGATGCAATAGGTAAACAATATAATTGCCAGTAAAATCCAGACCTTCCTCCTCTGTATAAAACTCTACATTCACTGAAGCGTAACCTATCACATTATCTCTTTCGATAGGCAGCGTAAACCCGGTTTGGGTATAGTCAACTTTGCTTAACATGTTCTTAAATTTTAGTATTAAAAAAATTATTCAAATAATTCACCTTGTTTTGTTGCTCGATTATCATTGTACCTGTAACCTTCACGTAAATTAATTTGAGTGAAACGCAGGTACCTCGAAAGGAAACATTTTGACTTGTTCATAACCAAGATTACCAATTTCCCTCCTTAATAAGACCATTTCTGTTGTTTGAAAATCGCCGACAAAACTTCTATTTTCATAGTGCGGCCATATTCTTTTAAACTGGCTTTTCGTTAATTTTCTGGCGATTGTAAAATGTGGGTCATGGATAAAATAAGGTTCATTCGATTTATTTAATGTCATGGCCTTGGTTGACATCTCCCGAATTAAGTCTACTAAAAATTGCAAATTAATTTTTGGTCGCGTGTTAACATGAATATTGTGATTGTCAATATGATCAAATCCGTTCATCTCAATCCGAAAAGGTGGATTCATGCTGGTAACTGCCTCCAGTGAAAAGACGATTTCTGGTTCGAGCGATTCTAGTTGGATGAAATTGGCCAAATACAAATGTGGCTTGCCATATTTTGCATGGTCAATATCAAACTGATTTGCGAATTCAACCCGGAGGTTTCTAAGGCGGTGCCAATTCTTTTCATCTGGAGCAATTACAACCAAATATTCGTAAATTCTATTGTAAGAATTGTTACCTGCTTTCTTTTCCACTACTAAAATATTTACAAGAATCTATTATTAAAAAATCATACAAATAATTCCCCTTGCTTGGTGCTGACAGGCAAATTCATAAATTCGAAACGCTGCAGTATTTGCCAGCTTTTTTTTTCAGCCGGTCGCTTTAACAACAACATCGAGTCAGCAATAAAACGACTTGTAAAATGGCGGTTTGAAAATTCCAGCCAGCCCTTCTCATATTGCCAGGGCTTTAGTTTACTGGCTATCGGAATAAAAGGTTCCAAAATAAAATGCGGCTTATTTTCGTCAGACGACTTCATCAGCCGTTGAGTATCCCTTCTGATTTCCTTTGTAAGATTTTGTACCGGTATCTTTGAAACAATGTTTATGTAGATAGTGTGAGAAGGAAAACTTCCAAAATCCCTTAACTCAACTTTAAAAGGAGGAAAACCCAGGGCAATTTGCTTGAGACGATTTATTATTTTGGGTTCAAACATTTCTAGCTGTGAGAAGCGCACAATCGTGACACTTGGCTTATACCCACCGTTTGAAACAATACGATAGTCCTTGCAAAATTGTGTGCGTATATCTGCAACTTTATTTTGCAGATCCGTGTGCGGGTTAATAACAATCCGATAATCATTCATCCTGTATCCAGGCACCGTTGAAATGCTCGCTTCCATATCAGGCTCATTTGTTTAGTATAAAAGTACTAAATAAATTAGTATTTTCCAAATATGGGAATGCGCAAAGCAAGAAATTTTACGCTGAGTAGGTTCCTGTTAGAATCTTTTATGGCGGTTTATGTTGATTCTCAGGGAAGAGCATAAAAAAAGCCGGTTTTCTTTGAGAAAACCGGCTGGGATCAGAATCCAAACCTATTATACAAAAGAATTAGACAGTAATTTATTTATACGGATAACCAAATTGAAAAAAAGCAGGAACCAGAGAACTGGCCCCTGATAAAGTGTAATTTGCGATACTTCACAAAAAAAAAGAACTACAACAATCTCATTTTGAAGGTGTCCTCCGGTGAAACATCAGGGGCAGTTTCAAACACCAGTGAAATATGACTGCTATATATAGAAACAAATAAACCTTACCCCTGTACTAAGCAAAGTCAAACTATTTTTTTGCTAAAGGCTGCTAAACAAAAAGACGGTGCGGAGCCTGGGCGGAGTTTAATCTATTTTTACGGTCGATGTATCAAACATTTCCTCATCGGTAATTTCACCATTCTCGGTGACCCGCATATAAGCAAACCAGGGCTTATCAGGCAACTGAAATTTATTGAACTCGTCCATAGCATCCGTGGGATTATCGTGTTCTGCAGATTGAAATAGAATGATCTTTCCAAACTCCCACCCGGATCGTTCATCATACCTTTCACCTTCGTACACCATGGTACGGAACTTTTCCATCTTACTTATTTTTACTAATATAAGCATTAGATAGTGAATGAAGAAAAGATTGAGGTTTATAAGTGAATCGATCGCTTTTAAAGGCCGCCGGGAACTCCCTCCATAAAATAGCTTAAAGTTGAGGTAAAAAGATAGTTTAGTGAAACTCCAAATTGTCAATTTCTAAGCGATAAATAAATCCTGAGCTTTTGAACATGGTGATACTAATGTCCAGGTAGACCCTTGGAAAAATCGAAAGGATTGTCTCTTCATTTTCATAGTTGACCTCATCATAATTTTGGTCCAGCGAGTTCTTATTTGCTACGTAATAGCTAGAAGGAATAGTAAAGAATAAGGCGCACTTTCTAAAATTGAGACTACAATTCACATAAATTGTGTCTTTATCTATTTCTTTAATCCTCAATACCTCCAAATCTTCCGTACCCTCGATTATTTCAAAGTATTGTGAATGTATGTACCCATGAATCATTGTATTTCGATGCCAATTACTGGCCTTTGACGCCAATTGATCAGGCGTCATTGAATTAATCAATTCAGCACTCATTGACTCAATCTTTGATTCTAAGGGGTATAGATATTTGTCCTTGATTTCACTGTATGACAGCAAGTGTTCTTCTTTGGGAATGTTTTCTTCAATAAATTCTTGAAGAGAATTATAAAGGACTATTTTATGAAGGATTTCATGGTTTACAATATCGTCTTTCAATTCTTTAAGAAAGCCTGTATTAGCATCTCCAAAATCACTTTTATTATTTGTAATAAATGCGACATTGCCGACAATTCGTTCACGAACATTTTGGAGGTAAGCAAGAAAGGATAGCCAAATTAATGAATCCCTATAACCTTTTTCATTTTCTTGAAAGGGTTTAATCTTCTCTATTGCTCTTTTAACGAGAGTTTCATGGGAGATTTTTTCATATCCAATAGATGTAACAAAAGATCGCATTCTAAATAAAACAGAATTAAAGGAATAATCACTCTCGTTTGATATTTCGGGTGCTGAAAATTGGGGATTTAGTTGCGTGAGCTGCCGTAAGCTTTTATTGAATGTGTCTTTTTGTTTTACCCATTCCCTTTTATAAATGTTTTCAACTTCGTTTACAACTAGCGGCGAAATCAAAAGTCTAGAATCGGAATTCTCTAAATAGTTAAAGAATAAAACAAAGTTCGGATTGTTAAGATACCAATTGTTGAAATATATATTAGTATCGATAAATATATACATTAGAAAATAGAATGTTAAGATTGTAAGAATTATCCCTGCCCCAATTGTATCTGTGTTAGCGTTAAATGACCATTTTCATTTGTTTACTTACCAATTCAACGCCTGTATACTCGGAATATCTCTCACTTAACCTTGCTCGAAGGTTAAAAAGTCTCTTCTCTGCAGAATCTACGAGTTGGGAAAAAAGGCAAACTTGCACTTTGCCCATTTCAACATCATTTTTATTTTTGATAAGATGAGTTGGCTGAATGGTTTCTTTGAAGGATTCTCCAACTAGGAAAGCTGTTATATATGGATTACCAATTATTGTTCCACAATTCATGAAATCTTCCACATACCCTGCAGTCTGATTTCTTTCCTCCCGACCTAATCTAAATCCGCCCTTTTTCAATTCGATTAAAAGAACTTTATTAGTTGTTGTAAGTTCATTTTCAAAAGCTGTTGTTCCTGTGATAGAAACAGTAGATGTTCGAAGGGAAACTAAATCCGGTCTTTTATTGCTATTATTAAAAGCGCTTCTATCTATTTTTTTACCAAACACTTTCTCTACTGTAGTCTGTAACTGACTATTAGAAGAATATTCTGGGGAATCGAATTCTGGTCCAAAAATCCACCTCGCGCTCGCAATCAGGGGATGGAGGATATGTAGTTCGTCAACAGTGGAATCTGAAGCAAGTTTTCGAATTGCTTCCACTACAGAAATCCGATTGTCAATTTCGTCCAAAACTGTTAACGCATCCTTTATTGTCCAATTTTCAAGCAGTTGATTCAAACCTGCAACATCTTCTTGAGAAAATTTGGTTAGTTTCTGAAGTAAGGCGCTACCACTTCTTGTTTTTTCAAGGTTTATTACGGTTTCGATCGCAAGCGCAATAGACTCTTCGCTAGCTGTAGGATTAGACGTCGCAATATTTTCGATTGCTGCATTAAGTTCATACTTAGCTAAGGGTGTGAGTTCATTATATTGGACTCGATAGTCTTCTTTAATTTGTTTGGTGGTCTCTTGAATATTTTCTTTAGCTATCGTCAGAAACATGCCTTGAACCACTTCGTCTATTTGCTTAAATATAGGTTCTAGCGCATTCTCCTTTTCCTTTTTAAACCCTGTCCAATCTTCACGAATATAATCTGCAAGATCGTTTGTTCTTACTACCACGGAATATCGCTTTGCCTCCTTGGTCCTGCCATCTAACACAGTATGGTAACCTATTACCCAGGAAGGTTCGCCAACCAACTTACTTCCTTGCCAAAATGCTATCCCCTGGTAAATTGCTGACTTTCTGGATTTTTGAGAATCAACCAGGTGTATAATTAATTTAATGCCATTTACCTCGATTTTCTCCGATCGAACAAGGCCTCTGAGGTTTTCCAGTTCAATCGTTTTTCGATTTATTATTATAGTAAAATTTGGGTCATGTAAAAACCTAGAAGAAATTACTTCTAAAATATTTAATGTATTGGGCAGGTTTCTTTCAATTATTACCTCTAGCCTGGTACCATGTTTTCCCGATCTCTTAAATTTTTCGCCTGCAATAAGAAAAGGCTGGTCTTCACTCTTAGTGGTTATGATAAAAGTTGATTGCCCGCCGTTTCTCGTTGTTGTAACCTGGTATTCGCTGTTAAAACATAACATGCCGTGTCGCCCTACACCATTACGACCATAGGCATATCGTTGCAAATTTACTCCGGGTGGAAATTCCACTTTTTTTCCTTGGTGCTTCAAACGGTTATACCCCAGTTTCATCCACCGTTTGTAAAACTCTTCTTTAGTAAGGCCAACTCCATTGTCTTCAATTGAAAGTTTTCCGCCCAGTGACTCAGGAATGTATATTTCAACTTCAGTCGCACCAGCATCCCATGCGTTGGCGACGAGTTCGGTCAACGCAACTTCAGGAGATGTACCTAAATTGCCCAATGTTCTTATTAAATAGTCTTCCTCAAAAAGTGAACCTTGAAAACTTTTTTCAATTTTAGCCATAATTAGGGTATCTAATAAATTAAGGTATTATTGAAGGTAATAAATACATAGAAATTTTGAGGAATATTTCGCAATTAGAGAATACACAAATTTATTTTCTCATAATGAGTACTTATATTGGTCCTTTGCTTTTAAACTACGGAATCGACTATAAAATATTCGTCTTTACGCGCCAGATGCCCTCACAACAAATTTTTCCCCAAATTGCTTTTTGATACTATCAATCGCCTGGTACAAACGAATGGCTTCTTGTGTATCCTCAAACAAGTTGATTTGATAAGTGCCGGTGATAAGATGCGAAAACCGGACGCCAATAAGCCGGACTAGGATACGTCGCTTATACAATGTTGCGAATAATTCCTTTGCTATCTTAAACAGTGTATGATCTGCATTGGTGTAAGGAATTGATTTTTGGATAGTGTGGGTTTCAAAATCAGAATAACGCAATTTTAAGGCGATGCAGCCTGTCAACTTGTTTTGACTTCGCAGTTCAAACGCAATGCTCTCGGTCATCCGAACCAATTGCGCCTGCAGAAAATTGATATCAATCGTGTCCGTTTGAAAAGTTTCTTCGGTGGATATCGATTTTTGTTCCCGATAGGGAACGACAGGTGATTCGTCAATCCCATTTGCCCGGCGCCAGAGTTCCGACCCGTTTTTCCCCAGCAGATTTTGTAAAAGTTCCACCGGGATCTCGCTTAACACCTTTACGGTTTCAACACCCATCTTCAACAACTTGTAACCGGTTTCCTTTCCGATGCCAGGTATCTTCATAATACTTAGCGGCGCCAGAAATGGCTTTTCAAAACCAAAAGGAATTTCAATTTGTCCATTCGGCTTTACTTCATTGGTGGCAACTTTACTAATGAGTTTATTACTTGCCAAGCCATAGGAAATAGGCAGTCCACTTTCGTGCTTCACCTTATCTTTAAGTTCTTCCGTAAATTTTTTGCACCCAAAAAATTTATCCATTCCGGTCATGTCAATATAAAACTCATCGATCGAAGCCTTCTCGAACAATGGAACAGTATCTGTAATAACGTCGGTCACAACGGACGATGCCTTGCTATAGGCTTCATAATCTCCTTTCAAAACAATCGCTTCTTTACATAGCCGTAGCGCTACCTGCATCGGCATCGCACTATGGATACCGAACTTCCTTGCTTCATAGCTACAGGCAGCAACAACACCACGCTCGCTACTACCACCGATTAGAACAGGCTTTCCACGAAGCTTCGGATTACGAAGAAGCTCCACCGAAACAAAGAAGCTGTCCAGGTCCATATGTGCAATATGACGATCATAGGTTAGCATACTTTCTTTGTTTATATCCAACACGCATCATTCGGTGCACTTCTAAACTATAAACGCCAAAGTCCTCAACTACTTTGCCCGTGATTTTATAAAACCCGCTTGTATGCAATGGGTAATTTCTGGCTGTATCCGGAAAATGTACGGTATCGATCCAATCCAGTTCACTGTCGACAAACGTTCCAAAGAACATCTCATCGCTATTTTTGGTCATGACATGTTTTCGGGCAATAAAATATACAAGCACTGTTACTACTTTGCCCAGGTGATCACCCAATTTTTTTGCGGGTAAAAAATTAGCCGGGTCTTCCTCCACCAGTTCAAAAGGATTCGAAAGTGTGAAACCAAGAATTTCCATTTCGTCGTAGAGATCATCGAGCCGGCTATCGAGCAACTCCGGTAACTTAAATTCTAATGGCGGTTCCTCGAATAAAGGTTGACCTCCGTGCAATGCAGGTTGGTGTTTCTTTTGTAAAAAATTCGCCTCCCATAACAATTCCTTTTTAGATTTTCCAGTAAAGCGAAACGAACCAATACTGATTAACGTATTAAGTTGTTCCAACCCAACATTAGTACGTTCAATAAAGTTTTGGAGATGGGAATAAGGACCGTTTAATTTTCTTTCCTCTAACAATAATTCGATCAATTTATCCTGGAGTCCTTTGATATGAATAAAACCCGTGTACACCTGGTCACCGACTATTGACGTGTAATGTTCACCCTTATTAATGCATGGAGCATTAATAACACCTCCACTTTTCAGCAATTCCAAAAAATAAAGTTCCCTTGAATAGAAGCCGCCAAAATTGTTAATGACAGCCACCATAAATTCTTTCGGATGGTAAGTCTTAAGAAATAGGCTCATGTAACTCTCAACCGCAAAACTGGCGGAGTGTGCTTTGTTGAAACTATAGCCAGCGAAACTTTCCATCTGCCGCCAAATTTCAGCGGATAACTTCTCGTCTCTTCCGAGCTGCTTCGCTGATGCAAAAAATTCGTCTTTTATCAGTTGAAACTGGTTATTGGAGCGATATTTTCCGCTCATAGCGCGTCTGAGGATATCAGCCTTTCCCAAACTCAACCCCGCATAGTAGTGCGCGATTTTAATCACATCTTCCTGGAACACCATGACGCCGAATGTTTCTGATAGATGTTGTTCGAATAAAGGATGCAGGTATTCAATCTTATCCCGATGATGATACCGATAAATGTATTCACGCATCATACCTGATTGGGCTACACCAGGTCGGATGATAGAAGAGGCAGCAACTAGTGTGATATAATCATCGCACTTTAATTTTTTCAGCAATTGCCGCATGGCCGGTGATTCGATATAAAAGCAACCGATGCTATTGGCTTCCCTGATTTGTATCTTTATTTTTTCATCGTTGCGAAAATTCTTAAAATCATGAATATTGATATCGATCCCTTTATTAAGTTTAACAAGCCTCAGCGTTTCCCGGATATGGCCAAGACCGCGCTGACTTAACACGTCAAACTTGTTAAGCCCAATATCTTCAGCCGTAAACATATCCATGTATGTCGTCGGGAATCCTTTAGGGGGCATGAATAATGAAGCGTAGTTGAGTATCGGCTTGTCGGAAATCAACATGCCGCATGGATGAAGTGAAGGATGCGACGGAAAGCTATGCAGCAGCTTTCCATATTTGAAGATCCACTTTCCAATTTTGTCGGTAGAATAATTTGTACGTTGCAACGCCTTTATCTCTTCGTCCGGCAAACCAAATACTTTTCCCAATTGACGTATGATCGCATCATGTTTAAATGTGGGAAACGAGCCCAGCAATGCCACGTACTGTTTTCCATATCTTTTAAATATGTAGTCCATTACTTCGTCACGGTCCGTCCAGGAAAAATCTATGTCAAAGTCCGGTGGAGAAGTCCGCTCCGGGTTTAAAAAACGTTCAAAGTATAAATTCAGCTCAATCGGATCAACATCAGTAATGCCCAGGCAATAAGCAACAATAGAATTGGCGCCACTCCCCCGCCCCACATGATAATAACCCTGGGATTGAGAATAGCGAACAAAATCGTAATTGATAAGGAAGTAAGAAGTAAAACCTAATTTGTCAATCACCTCCAATTCGCCTCGAAGCCGACTCAGGGCTACTTTATTTTTCGTTCCATAACGTTTATGCAGACCGGCAAGCGCCAATTTCTCCAACAATATTTTATCATCTTCCTGTGAACCGCCGTATACCTTCTTGGTTTTGTCGGTATGAAAATCCATTTCAATCGTACAGCTATCCATCAGCCGGTAAGTATTGGAAACTATATTGGGGTATTGGGCAAAATGTTCAAGTAATTGCGATGGCGATAGAAACGTTTCATCAGGCGAACAACATTCCTCGCTGTCAAGTTTGCTAAGCAAGGTATTCTTATCAATGGCCCTTAGCAGCCGATGTAACCCAAAATGATCTTTATCCTGGATAGTCACCGGATGCAAGACAACGAACTTATCCCCAAACCGTTTCCAATCTGTTCCAAATAACTTCGTTTTGTCTGAGATACGCACACCTATACGTTCATTCGGCAGCAGGTCGGACGGTGTCTTTGAACCTATAGCGTAAATGACATAGCCGTCACTAGGCTCGTCAAAAAAGGACACAGCGCCTTCTGGAAAGTCATGATGGCGCATTAAATAGTCGGAGATAAACGAATGTATCCAGGTTAACCCACTATTATTCGCGGCAATCAGTATGTATAAAAGCTTCTTGCCATTACGGATCTCCGCTCCCACCACGGGTTTAATACCGTTTTCTTTGCATAATTTAATAAAACTCCATAAATCATAGGTTGAATTAATATTAGTCAACGCCAGGCTGCACACGCCTTTATCCGCCGCTGTTTGAACCAATTCTTGGGTAGAAAACGTTCCATATTTGAAACTAAAGTATGTTTTGCAATTTAGGTACATCTCACGCAAATATTACTAATTTCTTTAGCATTTCAATAGCTAATTTATTTAGCGTTGAAAATCAAGGGCAAAATCCGTCATAGCTAGGAAAACAATCATGTATAAAAGGGCAAAAAAAATAATGGGGAAAATAGCATCCTGAAATTAATCCGCTCAGAAGTCAAAAATCGAATTGCCGCAACGGCAATTAAAAATGTGCAACCTAAATATTTGAAATTCAATTCCCATTTTTCTTGCTTGCCTTACTTGAGAATCATAAATTCACGTATTGGGCGCAAACTCTAAAAACAGCATAATGAAAGGAGGAGTTTTAATAATCGGATCACTCTTATGGGATAAACATCAGGGTAAGCATTTAAATGCAAGGCAAAATTGGAGGAATAAAAGATTAGAGTTTAATAAGAGAATCCATGCCTTTGCTCCAATAAGATACGGGCGGAAATCAGGAAAGGGTGTGTATACTATGGTATTTTCTAAACTGGTAGAAATAAATGACAATTGGGGAACCGTATATTTCGTCCCATTCAAAAAAGCAATAAACACCTTTCAAGGAATATTTAACCAGGCCCGATATTTATCAAATGCTGAAGGCGCAGAAGACAAAAATCTTGTGAAAGGGAACGGTGAAAAATGGTGTGTCATTGGAATACTCTTTAATCCGACATTCAACAAGGAAAGTAAAATGTTATTACTTAATAAATTTCAACAAAAACTAAATGAAGAGAACCTTAATGAGGAATATTTGAAATTTTGTATTCCTCCTGAAGTTTCAATTCTTTCTTTTCAAGGTGAGATAAATATAAATTGGCCCAAAGCTTCAAATCCAAAAAATCAAGAAGAGCTAAATTCATATGATTTCATAATTGCCACATGTCCGAAACAAAATATTGAATCATATCCAGATCCGGCAACTATTAAAGCAGCAGTCTTAAATGACAAGAGAAATTATTTTTATAACAATTTACTTAACGGGATTACTACATTTCAAGACAGAGAAATAATAAGTTCATAATCATACATCGATTGACCAACTAAATATTTCCCAATGAAATTTGCGTTAGTTGTTGGTAATAAACTTGAAGCCACCAAAGTAACAAAGGAATCTGCACAAGTTGCGGGTCAACTGGCCGATCAAAGAATAACAGGTATTCCGCAAGCAATCAACGTTGGCAGCAAATATTATCTGCATTGGGCAATATTCTAATGTTTAAAACTATTCAACTATAGAAAGTATAAGTAGTCGGCAGATTGAATCTTTCCTACTTTACAAATAATCCATCGTCGGTCTTGCGCAACAAACCAAGTGTGCTAATGGTTTCTAATAAATGACCGATCTGTTGTTCGCGTGACGCAGAAGTAGCCTTCGTTGCTTTCTTGAATTGCATGTTAATGTCTGTTGCTGAAACGGGATGCTGGTATTGTTGTATAATTCGTTGAACGACTTGTGCCTGACCAGCAAGATCCTTTGGCCATTCAGATAATTCGGCGACGGTAGTGGCTGTAGCTACTGCTGTGGCTACCACGTTTAAACCGGTTTGCTGAACACCTTTCGGGTTTTGGTATTCAGGCCGTAGCCAGCGAATAACTCCACGGGCTTCTTCTGCAGCTCTTTCTTTATTGAGAGCTACGAGCTTTTCTAGTATTTCCTCGTT
>JBDTUH010000001.1:0-576445 GCA_040007815.1 Chitinophagaceae bacterium | reverse complement strand
GATGTAGCAACCTTACCGGGTTGGGTAAGTTGGGACCCTGATCAAAAGCCTCAGATTTACCAATACATTATTGACGCTTATGCTGAGTTTAATAAAGCATTTAACGGGTTTCCTCCTACTACAGAAATAGCCTTTTATAAATTCTCTTATGAAAAAACACCGGCGGGAAATATCATTATGCGAAAAGACGTTGCTGCTATGTTCGGTGTATCCGATCTTTTGGTTTTTAGCCCGGTTACTGAGGATAATGCGTTACCATTTGCACGGAGTGTTTCGCCAGGCAATTACACCGGTGCACCTGCAGATACTGTGAAATTTCATGGAGATCCTGATGCGGCGCCATTGGTAAAACCAACAGAGAGGGAATCAGCTATGCGATTTATTTTTCATGAGCTGGGTCATGGCCTCCAGGCAGCTGCAATGGCTCCTCCGGGTGCATTGCCGGGTGAAACGCCTGATTCCAATATGGGCCGTGATTATGGAATTGAAATAGGAAGACCGCCGTTAAAAGAAAATGAACTTTATGATGCTGGTATTGAATCTGTTTATTCTACGATACAAAAAGGACTTGTCCCAGCGGATGAATTCAAGATCTCTGTAAAAGATTGGGATGATTCCAAATGGATAGAACAACCTATTTCCGAATATATGGTAACAGGTGGTCTTGGAGAAGATTTCGGAGAAGCGGTAATGACATTTGTCGCGAACCCCGCACTTTTAAAATCAAGAAGTCCCCGACGATATAATTTTATCAACACAAGACGTACGAGATGGCAATCAAGATTTGCTGCAACTCATATACCTTCAACAACTACAAATCCTGCAGCTTCGCAACCAACTTCTCCTGTGACGGCTCCTCCAATAAAAAATGGCGGACTATCAGATCAGGAGTTAAATCGCATCGCTCTGCTATTACACAAAGCCATGGCTGGGTGGGGTACTGATGAAGACTCAATCTATTCTGCTTTATCGGGAAGAACACAGGAACAGGTTGATGCCATTGCGCTGACTTACAAATCCATGTATGGACATTTCCTTTTAGATGATTTGAAAGATGAACTTAATGATTCTGAAATGAGACATTTGGCTATTTTCTCACCCACCGCTACTGATAGAGGAAACAACGCAGCAGCAAAACAGGCCCGTGCAGAGCTTATTGCGGTTCAACTTCGGGATGCTATGTCAGGATTGGGAACTAATGTAGAAGCCATTATGGCGGCATTAACAGGTCGTTCGGAAAGTGAAAGGGAAGAAATAAAGAAAGCATACAATCGGCTAACCAATCATGAACTTGAAGCGGACCTTACTGGTGAGTTGAGCGGATCAGATTTGCAAAGGGCACTAAAATTACTTAACGAAGGTATTTTGATGCCAGAAGAGGAAAGTTTTTGGAGTAAGCTCTGGGGAGGGATTAAATCAGTAGCTGGCACGGTGTGGAGAGGAATTAAGGCTTTTGCAGGATGGACATGGGATGCATTAAAATCAGCAGGGGCCTGGCTATGGGATTTAATCACCTGGCTGCCTCAAAGGATATGGGGTTTAATAAAACATGTCGCATCAGGTATTGCAGACATTGCGGTATGGCTATGGGACCTTATACAAGTTATTAAGGGTGACAAAAGTTTATCTGAATGGATTGTAGATGGTTTGCTTGGAGGAGTTTTCTGGGCATTGAAACTAGTTGCTAAAGTTGCCGACTTGTTTGGAGTTGGGGAGGTATGGACACTTGTTTGGAATGTAATTAAATTCAATACACGTACACTAAATGAGACGGAAATACTGGAAGCAAAAAAAGTTTTTGGAGACTCTGTCAGCTATTGGCAGGTTCGCATTGATGAAAAGTCTTTGCTCTCTAAAATGAGCTTGGCATTAAATAACTTGATAAAAAAAAGAAATGATGACGGCATGGGAATAACAACTGCACACACCATCAACTTTAATAGAAAAATAAATGCGACGCCAGGCAATGAGGACATGCGTTGGCTGATTCATGAACTGACTCATGTATCCCAGTACACACAACTTGGCCTGCAGTACATAGGGCAGGCATTACATGCACAGATGTTTGGCACCGGCTATGATTATAACGGAGGGGCAGGATTGGTTCGGAAAAACCTCGGCGATTTTAACCGTGAACAACAGGCTTCGATTATTTCCGACTACTACTGTAGTGTACTGTATTATTCAACAGGCAGCTGCGAACATATATATCCATGGGCCGGTTCATATATTGCTGATTATACTAGATTGAGAAACCAGGCTTTAAGGGGACAGTTTTAAATAAAAGTGTATGAATAAAAAATCAGAGGTAACACCAGATATTCATATGGGATTCACTCCCGCATCCAATGGTGCAATCGCTATCGGATCCAATGATAATACGGCGGAGCAATTAATTCCGCAGATGGATAGAAGTTTTATTCATCGGGTAGAGGTACATGCTGAAGAGACAGAAAAAATAAGGCGACAGGAGTCGGATTCTTTTATACAAAAAAAAGAAGTCACAGGGACGTCAACCGCCCCTGATAGCGTCGTTCAGCAGAATGATTCGAGCCAAGGAAACGGGAATATAATGGATGCAGAAACAAAAGCCTTTATGGAGAAAGGGTTCGGCGCCAATTTCAGCAACGTGCATATCCATACCGATGATAACGCCATTCAAATGAACCGTGACCTCGGTGCGAAAGCGTTTACGATCGGTCATGATATTTATTTTAACGATAAACAGTATCAGCCTGGCGATAACAGCGGAAAGCATTTGCTGGCGCATGAATTGACACATGTATTGCAGCAAAAAAAAAATAACCTGTCATTGCTTCAAAAGAGAAGCGATGATCATGTTGCTTGTGATATTTCACCTGATGACGAAAGCTTGCATCGTATTCCACCCGGAAATGGGGCTTTTACACAAACTGAGTATACAAAATGGGAACGACATCATCCGCATTGCGATTATTATTGGGGAAGCCGTCTAAGTGATAGTCAGCCTTTCACAAAATCACCTCAATGGTTTTGGGATCGTTGTTTCTTTTATTCAGGGGCGATGTATGGGGGATTCCAGGATGCTATCATGGAAGTATGGCTCAGCAATAAAGGCAGTGGTGCTCAATATCGTGTTCTTTCCAGCACAAAACCTGTTACGCAGGGAAAGGGGGCAAGGCAAAAAGCAGATCAGGAAGCAATAACTATAGAGCAGGCAAAAGCAAATGAAGCCATTGCTCTTGATGAAGCCAGTTTCCTGGCACAAGACTACCAGGATGATAAAGATGAGCTGCTCAGCAGAGCTGAAGAACTAAAGGATATTAAAGAACGCGATGGTTTTTCAGAAGAATATATCGAACGGTATGATGAGCTTTCATCTGAAAAGGAAATTTTTTGGAAAGCGGGGTGGTTTGCTGCCAAAAGAAGATTTCCTGAATTGTGGGAAAGTATAACAAGCGACAATGCAGCTGATGTAATGAAAAGATATAACGATGTCGTCGATGGATTTGAAACCTTTGATCCCCTACGGGATGTTGAGCCTTATCCTTTACCCGATGTAGAGCCAATTGATTTTTCGGGAGACCAGTGATAAAATGGGGACGGTCACTAAATATTATTATTGTTAAACTATAAACCTTAACCATCATGTCAAAGCAAATCAAAACCAGCGAACAGCTATACACTTACCGCAACGATAAAAAAGTATACCTGGAAAAAGAGCCCGACCAGTTTGTAGTGAGAGCACAACCTGAAGAGCTGGAGAAAAAGGGCTTTACTGAAAATCTTGAAAAAGTATCATCCGCTTCTACACGGGTTACTGTAAAAAGCAGTAAGCTCAATTCATCAATGGATGAAATGCGTAAAGAAGCTGTTACCCATCACGCCTATACGGAAAAAGGAAGTAACGACGAATTTTTGATAACGGATCGTATCATGGTTACATTCAAACAAACACCGGGCAATGAACAGCTCAGCCAGTTTATGGCCAGGTACGCACTGCTGCTGCGAAATAAATATTCCGAAAAAGAATACTTATTTCAATTGACTGATCAAACGGGTATGAACCCTGTCAAGCTGGTAGTGTTAATCAATGAAACAGAGAAAAAAATGGTAGAGTCATGCGAACATGATCTGAATCAGCGAATGAAAATAAGCAACGTGAATATTCCCGCCGATGCGAAATATGTACAGCAATGGCACCTGCACAATCGTCTCAACGATTCATCTTTTGATCCACGCTCTTCTTCTAATTGCGAAGCGGCCTGGAACCTGCTGAACCATTACGGAAGCAACGACGTCGTAGTAGCCATATCAGATGATGGTTGTAAACTTGATCACCCGGATTTTGATTCGTCGAACAAGTTTGCTCATTGGGCTTATATGCAGGATGTCAATTTGATCAACAGGGATTCTGTCAGCGCCAATCCACAGAATATGTATCAAACCGGGGCTGACCATGGCACCTGCTGTTGCGGAGTAATAGCCGCTGAAGTAGATGGACTGCTTACTGTAGGCGCAGCACCGGGTTGCAGGCTCCTGCCCGTAAAATGGGAGTCTGATAATAATGGTTTATACATAAGTGACAGTAAAATGATGGCCGTGCTGGCTTTTATATCAGATAAAGCGGATGTGTTTTCCAACTCATGGGGATCTTCACCGAAATCAAATTTCGCATCAGGTGTAATCAACCGGATTGCTGAACTCGCACAAACCGGCGGACGCAGGGGAAAGGGAATCGTTTTCCTGTGGGCGGCCGGTAATGAAAATTGCCCCATTAAATTTTCTGGAAATATTGACATTCCTTACGACGGTGGCCGGGATACGAATGGGAACTGGCGTGGAGTAAGAACCTCAAGGATTTTTGAACATAATTTAACAGATGTTCCCGGGGTAATGTATGTAGCGGCACTGGCAAGCACAGCGCAAAGAAGTCACTATTCCAACTATGGTGAGGGAATTGCTATATGTGCGCCGACTAACAATGTTCACAAATACTGGCGTCTTGTTGTAACGGGTTTGGGAATCATGACCTCTTCGGGGGAAGCTCCCTTTTTTGATGCACAGTTTGGTGGTACCTCCAGCGCCACTCCGCTTGTTGCGGGCATTGCTGCATTAATTATTTCCGCTAATCCAAATCTTACGGCATTGCAGGTAATTTCTGTTTTGCAAAAGACGGCGAAAAAAGATATGAACATGACAGCGTATGCAAAAACCCCTCCCGCAACGTTTGATCCTAATACTTCATGGGATGTGTCTCCCGTAACGCCTTTTTTGAATGGTAGTTTTAATAATATTGGTCATGCTGATGGTACGTGGAGTGGATGGTTTGGTTTTGGTAAAGCGGATGCAGCTGCCGCTGTAGCAGAAGCCTTGCGCCTCGGAGGTGATATACCCAATGATAATAATGTTATCACGCAATCATCTTCACCAGCAAAAGCTATTCCCGATAATAACCCTGTTGGTATTTCAGATGTAATGGTAGTTAATGACGGAGGCACCATTTCTTCTGTAAAAGTTGACCTGGATATCACTCATACTTATATTGGTGATCTCGTTGTCAAGCTGACTTCTCCCAGAGGCACGCCGGCTTTTTTACATGAACGCAATGGAGGTAGTGCAAAAAATATTATCAAAACATTTGATCTGTCGAATGCACCTACATTATCAAGATTCAATGGCGAATCTGCGTCTGGCAATTGGACGCTTGAAGTAACAGATGTCGCCGCAATAGATACCGGCACACTTAACAAGTGGACAATCCATATCGGTACAGGTGTTTCGCCGGAAATAAAAGCAGAGGAAACACCCGGAGTTACTATTCCTGATAATAATCCAGCAGGTATTGAACGCAGTTTAAGTATAACAGAACCGGGAACCATTAAAGAAATGGAGGTTGGTGTTGATGTTACGCATACCTATATCGGCGACCTGATTGTAAACCTTGTTTCACCTGCGGGCATGGTCATAAATTTACATAACAAATCCGGAGGTTCGGCGGACAATATCATTAAGACATACAATTTCATCAATACAGCTTCCCTGGCAACATTGAAAAGTCAACCAATAAATGGTCACTGGAAGATAAAAATATCGGATGTAGCAGGACAGGATATAGGCAAACTTAATAAGTGGTCAGTAAAAATAATCAAGCAATAAGCTAACTGCGAACAGTTACAGGATATTATCTGTTCGGATTTTGTGAAGAGCAAAAAGCTAAGGCCTGTTCTATTTTAACAGGCCTTAGCTTTTTGGCCCTTAACTTTCGTTAGAACCCTTTTTTGTCATTGGCTTTCTGCATCGGGTTTATTCCCTGGCTCTGTCCACGGGCGGCACCGGCTTTTTGTTTAAAGAGAGTGAATTTGGAAGGTTCCGGAATAGTATTCCAACTGTTATTATTTGTATTGATATCGGCTGTCTCCCGTAACGGATCCAGTTGAATAGAAGCCACTTCTTTTTCTTTGATAAATGTTTTTACCACTTTGGTTTCATTCATCCGCCATACCTGTGCCGGAATGCGATCGATTTCTTTAGTTCCGTCCTTGTATGTCCATTCAATGATGATC
The DNA here is from genome assembly GCA_040007815.1 of Chitinophagaceae bacterium. Taxonomy (GTDB): domain Bacteria; phylum Bacteroidota; class Bacteroidia; order Chitinophagales; family Chitinophagaceae; genus Terrimonas_B. Next base: position 569,900 of record JBDTUH010000001.1, on the reverse strand, counting down.
GGCATCACAAGTCCGCCTTTATTGCTGAAGCTGAGCTCATACATATTCCTGTTGGCATATTTTTCTTTTTCTTCCACGGATAAACCTTCCGTGTTGCTGGCAGGAATTTTTATTTCAAACAAACTGCTGTCATACGATTCGAGGCCACGGGCATATCTCCAGTAATAATCGCGGAGTGTAGTATCAACATCTGTTTCAAAATGAACCGGGCCTCCGCGATTACGCATTTTTGAAAGATCATCGTAGGCGGAAGTCATTGGTTTGTCCAGCCTGCCGGTAATGGTTCTTTCTTTTTCTTCTGTTGTTATAGCTGCCAGGTCTGGTTTTGCATATTTCACACTGTCTAGCGAAATATCGCAAGGATCTGTTCCATAAAACCAACCTCTCCAAAACCAGTCCAGGTCTTCGCCACTTGCATCTTCCATCGTACGGAAAAAATCAGCCGGTTCAGGATGTTTAAAAGCCCACCTTTTCGCATATTCTTTAAAGGCATAATCAAATAACTCGCGGCCCATGATAGTTTCACGCAGCATATTCAAACCAGTAGCCGGTTTGGTATAAGCGTTCGGACCAAAGCCAATGATATTTTCTGAATTACTCATGATAGGTTCTAACTGATCCTTGGGTAATTTCATATAATCAACAATAGTATAAGCCGGACCTTTACCTCTTACCGGAAATTTATTATCAAACAACTCTTCTGTCAGGTATTCTACAAATGAATTCAATCCTTCATCCATCCAACTCCACTGGCGTTCATCGCTGTTGATGATCATCGGGAAAAAATTATGACCTACTTCGTGAATGACAACACCAAGCATTCCATATTTGGTTCCTTCACTATAGCTGCCGTCTTTTTCCGTGCGGCCATAGTTAAAACAGATCATCGGGTATTCCATTCCGTTGGATGCTTCAACGCTTTGCGCTACGGGGTAAGGGTAGGGGATGGTAAATTTGGAATAGCTTTTAATGGTATGGGCCACCGTCTTTGTAGAAAAAGTATGATACAAGCCGTAAGCTTCTTTTCCATAAAAACTCATACACATGATTTTCTTTCCTTCTACGGTAACAGGCATTGCATCCCAAACAAATTTGCGACTGCTGGTCCAGGCAAAGTCCCGGACATTATCCGCTTTGTAAATCCAGGTTTTTTTGCGGGGCGAAGCCGAAGCAATCATTTCTTTGCCTTTTTTCTCCGCTGCTTTGGCTTCAGCCAATGTTACTATTTCTACAGGGTCTTTACTTGTTTGTGCCAGCTTCCAGCGATTCAGCTGTGCAGGAGTAAGATTAGCGGCATAGTTCATGCATTCACCGGTAGAACCAACCACATGATCCGCAGGCACTGTCATCTGCACTTTAAAATTGCCAAAGGTTAATGCAAATTCTCCACGGCCGGTGAACTGGTGATTTTGCCAACCCTGGAAATCGCTGTACACACAAAGACGCGGATACCACTGCGCTATCGTAAAAAGATGGTTACCGTCTTCGGCGAAATATTCATAACCACCACGACCGCCTTGTTTCATACGGTCAGGTATTTTATAATCCCAGTCCAGGTTGAGGGCAAATCGTTGACCTGCTTTTAATGCAACAGGCAGTTCCAATCGCATCATCGTTTTATTGATGGTGTATTTTAGCTCTTTACCTGTCGCATCGGTCAGCTTTCGGATATTAAAGCCAAACCCGTTATCGTTTTTTTCATCAGTTACTTTATCCAATTGGTTTAAGCTTACCTGGCTGTCCATTTTATTACTGCTCTGATAATTGGCATTGTTAAGGCTGTTATGCTCATTTTCATCGAGCTGAAGCCACAGATATGTAAGCGTATTGGGCGAATTGTTAAAATAAGTGATTGTTTCGCTGCCCTTCAATTGAAGATTTTTTTCATCCAGTTCGCATTTGATGTCGTAATCTGCGCGTTGTTGCCAGTATTTAGGACCTGGAGCGCCGCTGGCAGTGCGGTATTCATTTGGCGTTGGCATTATACTGCCTAACTGCTCAAACTTGTTTCCATGGTTACTACCGGGGTTATTTTGAATATTCTGTGCGGGAAGCATAGAATACAAAACGGTAAATAAAAGTAAAAGGAAAGTGATCTTTTTCATGTGTGTATTTATCAGTTTTTGTTTTTATAATGAAGTAACTCTTTCCAATGCTATCTTAACCGCAAGTCCAAATACAGCTGCTGATAGAAAGATGACCCAATCCCTGCGGTTAACTTTAACCAGGTTAACAATAATATGGGCGATCGTCAAAAGTGTCAATACCACAACTATTTGTCCAACTTCCAGGCCAAGGTTAAATCCAAACAAACTCCATCCGAGATTTTGATCCTTTGCCAGCATGAAACGTATAGAATTGGCAAATCCCATCCCATGTATCAAACCAAAGAAGAGGGCTAATAAATAATTGATGCGGATAGATCTTGTCGTGAATTTTTTTTGAAACAAATTGGTAAATGCTGTAATAACTATTGTAACCGGTATCAGGAATTCTACCCAATTGGAGGGAAACCTGATGATATCCAAAACACTGAAAACGAGTGTTAGTGAATGACCGATCGTAAAAGCGGTAACAAGAATAAGAACCTGTCTCCAGTCTTTTAATAGATAGATGGCTGACAGTGCCGCGATAAAAAGCTGGTGATCTAATGCATTGGCGCTGATAATATGCTCCCACCCTAACCCAAAGTAAAATCCGAAATCTCCCATTTTTGTTTTTAATGGCCGATTATCAACCGTTCCTGTATTTTTAACGTCCTATATCGGTAAAGCCTTGAAAATAAGGCGGACTTTTGTAATAGAAAAAAATATTCTGTCAATGGTAACAGGGTTCAATAAGTGGCTGTTTATCTTTTTGATTCCGTCAGTAATACACCTGACCGGAAAAACATATGCGGGAAAACCCTTAGTGAATAAAACGGTAATGTTTAGCCTGAATAAAGCACATCCTTTGCATGTAAGTGTGACGGAGATCAATCATAACGCTGCTGATAAAACACTCGAAATAAGCTGCAAATTGTTTACGGATGATTTTGAGAAAGTGCTGACAAAGAATTATAAAACGAAAGTAGACCTGATCAATCCGACCGATAAAGCAGCCATGGAAAAATTGGTTAATGATTTTGTACAAAAACATTTGGTCATAAAGACAGATAGTAAACCGGCTCCAATGTTATACATCGGCTTTGAAAAGGACGACGATGTTATTTATAGCTATTTCCAGGTTGATAATATCGCATCAGTAAAAAAAATTGAGATTAGCAATAACATTCTTCACGAGATGTTTACCGACGAGGTCAATTTGATGCATATCATTGTTGGTGGAAAAAGAAAAAGCACGAGACTTGATTATCCTGAATCAAAAGCGGAATTTAATTTTTAGAAAAAACAGGTAGTAACCAATTAGCGGCTATGGGGCGTCCCGCATCAGGTATTCAGCGACCCGGTTATTCTTCCATATCTTCTCTCAATTCATTGCTGATAGTCACTAATACTTTATCAATACGGTGACCATCCATGTCCATGATCTCAATATCGAAACCTTTCCATTCCAGTTTGTCGCCGGTATGTGGTATGCGTTCCAGCCTGTGCAGAATAAATCCGGCCAGTGTATCGAATTCCTGTTCCCCTTCATTCATCCATTCCGCTTTTTCAAAATGACTTAAAAAATCATAGAAAGGTATTTGACCATCTACCAGGTATGAACCATCTTCCCGCTCTGTGACTTCATAATCTAACATGTCAGGTTGTGGCATATCCCCGATGATGGCTTCTAAAATATCATTTAGGGTTATCAATCCCAAAATAGTTCCATATTCATCTACTATAAAACAGGAATGAAGTTTTGACTCCTTGAATTTTTCCATGACCTGGAAAGCGGTATTGTTTTCCGGAACAAACAAAGCAGGCCGCATCAGGTTCTTAAATTGTATGGTGTCCGGGGTTACATAGAGGTCTTTGATGGCTACAACTCCTTTGATATTATCAATAGTATTGTCACAGATGGGATAGACGGAATGAGGTTCGCTGACAATTTTTTCTTTGATCGTTTCTTCCGTGTCATCCAGGTTAAACCAGATAATATCACTGCGGTGCGTCATCAGTGATGTAATATTGCGGTCGCTCAGGTGAAATACCCGCTCTATGATCTCCTGCTCGGCTTCATCAATGGTTCCGGCTTCGGTTCCTTCGGTAATAAGCGTTTTGATCTCTTCTTCTGTTACGGCATCATCCTTCAATCGTTTTATATTAAATACCCGGAAAAACAGGTGACTTATTTTGTTAAGCAACCATACGATTGGGTGGGTAATACTGGCAAAAACATTCATCGGCGTGGCTACCAATTTGGCGATACGCTCAGCCCTTAACAAACCAATCTGTTTGGGAATTAACTCACCAAAGATGATCGAAAGAAAAGTAACGATTATAACAATGATCGTGGTGGAGATAGTGTCAGCATAGGGTCTGAGAACTTCAATCTTTTCAATAACAGGCTGAAGTAAAGCGCCAAAGCGTTCGCCGGAGTATACACCGGTTAAAATGGCAATGAGTGTAATACCGATCTGGGCGGCCGATAAAAATTTTTCCGGGTTATTGGAAAGGTCCAATGCTTTTCTGGCACTTTCATCTCCCTTTGCCGCCTGGTGCTCCAACCTTGACTTACGGGCGGAAACCAGCGCAATTTCCGACATGACGAATAAGCCATTCACGAAAATCAACGCCAGCAATATGAATATTTCCATTAAGAAGAAACAGTTGATTGTGTATCGAAGATAGCGAATCCGTAGCGCTTATTGAATAAAGTACCGGTCATTGTACCGAAAATCAGGCCCAGCAAGGCTCCGCCAATCACGTCAAAAGGATAATGTATGCCAATATACACCTGGGAATAAGCTATCAGACCAGCCCACGTAAAAGCGATCCAGGCCCATTTTTTTAATAGCGGTCTCGTAGTGAGAAAGAAAAATGTAGCTAAGCCAAAATGATTGGCTGCATGGTTAGATATAAAACTATAACCGGAAGAACAGTGATTGACTAGTAATCGCACCCGGTAATAAAAATCGGGATCACCACAAGGACGTATCCGTTCAAACATATGTTTAAAAAGATAATTGCCGGTCATATCAGTCAATGCAATGGTAGTGATGAAAAATAAGATCCACCAAAGGCCTTTGGTCTTGTAATTGAGAACCGCGAAAACACCGAGAAACAAATATAAAGGCGCCCAATTGAGCGGATAACGCATAAATGGAAAAAGGCTGTCAAAAAAAGGATTAGTGAAACCACTGTTGATTTTAACAAACATCCACTGGTCCAATTTTTCCAGCTTTTCCAATAAACCCGATTGCCATAAAAAAAACATAGCCGCAAAAATACCAATTAACGGCCAATCAGTGAGGAACAAAGATTAACAGCGGAGTTTTGCCGGAACCACATAAATTATCTTCTTTTGCATTCTTTCTGACCAATAAAATAAATCAGCCACTCTCTTCATGTTAAAAAGGTATAAGATACCAAAGACTATCCTGTGGATCATTAACCTGTTCCTGATCTTTCTGCTGATCTTTTCTTTATTCCGTCTCGCTACTTATTTTGCTTTCAAGCCCACCAGTTTTTCATTTACTGATCTTATTCCTTCTTTCCTGCTGGGCGTGCAATATGATCTGCGGTGGATAGCTATTATTTTACTACCGATTGTAGTGGTGAGCATGTCTCAGCGGCTATCACCATTTTATTCCGCACGAAATAAAAAATGGTGGACCTGGTACCTGGCAGTCATAACATTTGTTGTCTTCTTCTTTTTCGCCGCGGATTTCGGGAGCTTTTCTTATAACCAGACAAGGCTCGATGCCGGTGCTATGAATTTTGTAGAAGATCCGGGTATTTCCATCCGGATGATGTGGCAAACATATCCGTTGTTCTGGATGCTTTTGGGATTACTGGTGTCCGTGTTGATCTTTCGATGGATGTATCATAAAAGTCATTGGCGGGTGATAAATACGACGGGTGGTTTGAAAATTCCTTACCGTAGAAAGTTTTTTGTAGCTACCGCCATTATCCTTGTTGCGCTTATTTATGGACGTTTTGCTTTGACGCCATTGACGTGGAAACAGTGTTTTGTTTTCCAGGATAGTTTTAAATCTTATCTCGCATTAAATCCGTTACAGAATTTTTTTGCGACACTGAAACTCCGCAAACCTGAATTCAATGAGAGTAAAGCAAGGGAAGCTTACCCGGTAATGGCTGAATGGATGCCGTTCCCTGATAAAAATAATTTTTCTTACCGCCGGATCATTTCGCCGGGAAGTACCGCCCTTGAAAGTCACCCCAATGTTGTACTGGTGATGTGTGAATCATTCAGTATGTATAAAAGTAGTATGAGCGGCAACCCGCTCAATGCGACACCCTTCTTTGATTCTTTGACAAAAAGCGGGATTTTTTTTGAACGCTGTTTCTCTCCGCATTTTTCAACAGCGAGAGGATTGTTTGCGATCGTTACCGGCATCCCTGATGCACAGCTGTTCAAATTTTCTACCCGCAATCCTCTCGCTATAAATCAGCATACGATCATAGATAATTTTGAAGGATACGACAAACATTATTTCCTCGGAGGCAGTTCCGAGTTTAATAATTTCGGAGGCTTATTGAAAAATATTGACAACCTGCAAATGCATACGGAAGGGAGTTTTACATCACCCAGGGTAAATGTTTGGGGTATCAGTGATAAAGATCTTTTTCTCGAGGCCAATGCGGTTTTTAAAAAGAAAGACAAACCCTTTTTCGCCATTATACAGACCTCCGACAATCACCGCCCTTATATGGTACCTGAACAGGATACAGCGGATTTTGAAAAAAAGATCGCGGCGGAAGAGCAATTAATAAAGTATGGGTTCGGTTCGTTAGAAGAATACAATAGTTTCCGTTACTCCGATTATTGCTTCAGGAAATTTATGGAAGCAGCGGCAAAAGAAGACTATTTCCATAATACCATTTTTGTTTTTATAGGAGATCATGGTGTTGCGGGTAATGCAAGAGAAATATATCCTGCCGCCTGGACGGATCAGAGACTGACCGATGAACATGTCCCCTTGTTGTTTTATGCACCGTATTTAATAAAACCGCAGAAAAGAAAAGAAGTAGTATCACAGATTGATATATTACCAACTATTGCCGGGATGATACAACAACCTTATATCAACACAACCTTAGGTCGTGATTTATTGGACACTACTAAAAAAAATAATTTCGCTTTCATCACCAATACGGCCGGTAAGATCGGAATGGTGACAGATGATTTTTATTTCACGACCAATCTCAATTTCCCAGATGAGCAAATGGTACCGATCAAAAACAGTAGTAATAATTATACAAAGGCTCAGCAGGATTCTATCCGTCAACAATTATCAACTTTTACTTCCGCTTTCTTTGAAACGGCTAAATATATGCTGATGAATAATAAACGTGATTGAAAAAAATAAGGGTTTATAATTAGGAAAGTCAGCGATAACAAAAAGTTAAGCCAATCTATTGCCTTTTCTATTGCAATGTTTCCAAATGCCGGAGGAAACAGCGTCTTTTACAACATTAATTAAATCCTTAAAAAATTCAGTATGCTAAGAAAATTATTATTTGTATCGCTTGCTGTAGCTACCCTTGCATCTTGCAAAAAAGACAAAAGTGACGCACCAGCTTACAATTTATCAGTCAAAGTAGATGGAACAAAGGCGGACTTTAACACGGCGGTTGTTGCTCAAAAGACTGGTGATGCTTCTACAGGCTTTACGGTTGCCATTAGCGGAATTGGCGGAACTGCTTCATCTCCTTATCCTTCTTTCAGCCTCCTTCTTGATGATGATGCATCGATTACGACAAAAACTTACACGGCGGCGGCGGATGATATTACCGGTATTTACCAAGCAGCTAGCGGGCAGGCGACCTTTGCAAGTGACAACGACTTTACCATCGTGATAACTTCAATCACTGCTACAGATGTAAAAGGTACTTTTAGTGGCAAGGTTGAAGATGGCTCTGGTGGTATTAAAGCTATTACCGAAGGAACATTTACAGCCAGGTTCCAATAAGATTTATCTAAGAAATTATTTTATCAAAGCAGGTAGTTGACATAGTTCAGTTACCTGCTTTTTTTATTAGACGACCGTCAGCTTTTTTAGTTTAAATAAATTCCCGGTTAGTTAGAGTGTTTTTTTCTGTGCAATAATGATCAGCCTGGGCTTTTTTCTTATATCATAGGGTGTAAACTGGTAGTCGCCAAATACTTCCTGAACCTGCAATCCCTGGTAGCTCAGCATATCCGTAAAATCACCTAAACTAAACTTCGCTACTTTTTCTGTATACTCCGCTGGTTTTAGTAATGCAGGATCAGTAATAGTTATTCTTTTATAAAAATGGGTCTCATCGTCCCAGCGATGAATTTCATAGACAGTACCGTTAATTTCTTTTACTTCATGATGGACCAGGTGATCTTCAGCATAATGTACATTCAGGTAGTCAATAACAAAAAAACCACCGGGTTTTAAGCTTTTGGATACAGTGCGAACAGCCGCATCATGTTCCCGCCGGGTTTTGAAATAACCAAAACTGGTGAAGAAATTAAAAGCGTAGTCAAAGTAGTTGGAATAAAAAAGTGACCGCATATCATGAATAAAAAAATGAAGATTTTCGCTTTCTGATTGTTTTGCCCATGCTATGCTGGACGGTGAAAGGTCAAAACCTGTTACATCAAACCCCAAACCGGCTAATATTTTACTATGCCTTCCTTTACCACAGGCCACATCGAGCATTTTGCAGCCTGCAACCGGTTGCAGGTGCTTAATCAGCTGATGAATAAAGTTTTCCGCTTCTTTTTCATCCCGTTCAAAATAAAGCTTATGATAAAAAGGTGAATTAAACCAGTCTATATACCAGGGTTTGTCTGTCATGCCATCGTTTGCGCAAATGTAAGCAGGCTATAAACATGCTGTTGGAATTGAAATCCGTATTTTTGCGCTGTTGAAAAACAATTCGAATCAGGGAGATGATTTTCAACACTAACCATAGTCTCTAAAATTTCAACTATATATTGTGGCGTTGATCAAAAGTATCTCAGGTATCAGGGGAACGATAGGGGGAAAGCCCGGCGAGAATCTCACACCTTTGGATGTAGTCAAATTTACGGCTGCTTACGGCAGTATTATTTCAGGAAAAAATAATCCTTCGGCCCTTCGAAAACCTCAGGGCCCAGGACCAAAAATCGTTATCGGACGGGATGGCCGCATCAGTGGCGCCATGGTTCGCGACCTGGTCGTTAGTACGTTGACCGGCTTGGGAATTGATGTGGTGGATCTCGGACTTTCTACTACACCCACCGTGGAAGTAGCCGTTAAAATGGAAAAAGCGGATGGCGGAATCATTCTGACGGCCAGTCACAATCCTAAAGAATGGAATGCCCTAAAGTTATTAAATAGTGATGGTGAATTTATTTCCGCGGAGACAGGGGCGAAGGTTTTGGAACTAGCCGCTAAAGACGACTTTAATTTTGTAAATGTAGATAAGTTAGGCACTGTTGTTTTGGATGATAGTTATTTACAAAAACATATTGATGCTGTTTTGGCTTATCCGTTGGTGCATGCCAATGCGATTGCAAACAAGAATCTTAAAATAGTAGTGGATGCCGTCAATTCAACTGGCGCTACCTATGTGCCGGCTTTACTTGCTGCATTGGGCGTAAAAAATGTGATTGTATTAAACGGTGAGATCAATGGCAGGTTTGCGCATAATCCCGAGCCATTGCCGGAAAATTTAACACAGCTCAGCAATGAAGTGGTAAAACAAAGAGCGGACCTGGGTATAGCCGTTGATCCGGATGTGGACCGTTTGTGCTTCGTTAATGAAGATGGCAGCATGTTTGGCGAAGAATATACACTCGTAGCGGTAGCTGATTATATATTGAGCCAACGAAAACTGGATCCTTCCGTGCAAGGTGGCAATACGGTCAGCAATATGAGCAGCACCAAAGCGCTGAAAGAAATAACATTGAAAAATGGCGGGGAATATTTTCCTTCAGCAGTGGGAGAGGTGAACGTGGTAAAAAAGATGAAAGAAGTAAATGCGGTCATTGGCGGCGAAGGAAATGGTGGCATTATTGTTCCCGATTTTCATTATGGGCGTGATGCACTGATCGGTATTGGTTTATTTCTCAGTCATCTGGCCAATCATAAAAATGGGATGCGGTCATTGAGAGCAGAGTACCCTGATTATTTTATCGCCAAGAAAAAAATGGAATTGGAGGCGGGGATCGATGTGAAGGCCATTTTTGAAAAGATCAGGACTAAATACAAAAACCAGCCTGTTAATATCGAGGATGGATTGAAAATCGAATTCGATAACGATTGGGTACACCTGCGTACTTCCAATACTGAACCTATCATCCGCATTTATTCGGAAAGCGACTTTGAAACAAAAGCCAATAATATCGCGGTAAGATTGATGCAGGATATCAAGGAATTCTCGTAAGAAAGCTATGAGCCGGGAGCTTCGGGCCTGTATGCGATAGTCATTAGTGATTTCAATTAATTTCGTCTCTCCTGAATCACTTGTTGGTGCCCAAACATGGTGATACTTCCTTATCTTCCTATGCTTATCTTTGCGGCTCTTTTTTAAATAAACGACCTGCCCGCAGCTCGTAGCTAAAAGCTCACAGCTTGATTATGAATCGTATCTATTTTGATAATGCCGCTACTACAGCTCTTGACAAAGAAGTGCTGGAGGCCATGTTACCTTATATGACGACTCATTTCGGTAATGCATCTTCTATCTATTCGTATGGACGTGAATCAAGATTGGCTATTGAATCGGCCAGGAAAACGGTAGCTAAATTATTGAATGCACATCCCGGTGAAATATTTTTTACCAGTGGCGGGACAGAAAGTAACAATACCGCAGTGTTATCCGCCATCCGTGATTTGGGTTGTAAGCATATTATATCTTCCCCCATTGAGCACCATGCGATATTGCATACAGTAGAACACTACGGCAATACCGGTGAAGTAAGCTATAGTTATGTAAAATTATTACCCGATGGTCATGTTGACCTGGAGGACCTGGAAGAACAGTTAGCTTCACATAAGGAACGCTGCCTGGTATCGCTCATGCATGCCAATAATGAAATAGGTAATATCCTGGATATAGATGCAGTGGGTAGTATCTGTAAGAAATACAATGCGATTTTCCACTCGGATTGTGTACAAACGGTTGGGCACTATCCATTGGACCTTCGCAAGACAGCCGTTCATTTTATCAGTGGCGCAGGACACAAATTTCATGGACCGAAAGGAGTGGGTCTTTTATACATCAATGACAATATAAAAGTGAAGCCTTTCATCTTTGGTGGAGGACAGGAAAGAAATATGCGGGCCGGTACGGAAAATATTTATGGTATTGTTGGATTTGCCAAAGCGTTGGAATCGGCAATGATTAATCATGAAAAGGAAAGTACTTATATACAGTCTCTGAAAACATACATGACGGAACAGCTGCGCAAGAAAATAAAAGGAGTTGTTTTCAATGGCGACCAGGAAGGCAAATGTTTATATACGGTAATAAGTGTGGCTTTTCCCAAAACAGAAAAGTCTGAAATGATCCTTTTCAACCTGGATATGAATCAAATTTGCGTATCCGGCGGCAGCGCCTGCAGCAGTGGTGCCGACCAGGGATCCCACGTTATCCGCGCCATCAATAATAATCCCAATCTTGTTACAGTGCGTTTTTCTTTCAGCAAACACAACACGAAAGAAGAAATCGACACAGTGGTTGAAAAATTGAAAGAATTCATTTAGTCAACAGTTTTCCATACCAGGTTCTTCAATACTTGAGCGGACATTCACTTTTCACTATTGACTTTTCACCATCCAGCTCCCTATTTTCTCCGTCCAGCAAGAAATATTTGCCAATCTACGATTTTTCCGTAGATTTACGAAAATTTCGTAGAAATGGAAAAATTAACCCACACAGAAGAAGAAACTATGCAGGCCGTATGGCGTACCGGCGAGGGTAATGTAAAATCCTTTATGGAAAATATGGATGAGCCGGCTCCTTATACGACTGTCGCTTCTGTTATCAAAAACCTGGAAAAGAAAGGCTATCTCGTCAGCCGCCTGGTTGGAAATGCTTATTTGTATAAGCCTTCGATAACAGAAGATGAGTACAAAAAGAAATTCATGGGAAATGTGGTAAAAGAATACTTTGATAATTCGTACAAAGAACTCGTAAACTTCTTTGTCGAGCAGAAAAAACTATCAGCCAAAGAGCTGAAAGAAATTTTGACAATGATCGAAAAGGGAAATAACAAATAATTTTTAAACTACAATCTCCCGGCATGCCTCTACTATTCTTATACATGTTAAAGCTTTCGATCAGCCTGAGTATTGTTTACCTGTTTTATCAGCTTGTGTTGCGAAAGCTTACCTTTTACAATTCCAATCGCTGGTATCTTATGGGTTATACCTTATTGTCTTTTTTAATACCCTTTATTAATATCACGCCGGTACTGGAAAATAACAGTTTTAGCCATAGTGGGATCGTGCAAATTATTCCCGCCGTAGAAAAATATGCATCACCCGCACAGGATGCGGCAATTTATTCGCTCTTCACAACATTCGCCAATTGGAATAAATGGGAATGGATATCTTTTGTTTTGTTTACTGGTGCGGGGTTTTTCCTTCTGCGTTTTATTATCCGCTGCATTTCTTTTTTCAATATGCGCCGCAAAGCGGGACAATTATCTATTGACGGAATAAAACTTTACCAGGTACACAAGAACATTATTCCTTTCTCATTCGGCAACGCTGTTTTTATCAATAGTGATTTGCATTCCCAAGAGGAACTACGGGAGATTATCCGCCATGAATTTGTCCATGTCAAGCAAAATCATACACTGGATATCATTTGGAGCGAATGGCTTTGTATCATCAACTGGTACAACCCTTTTGCATGGTTGCTGAAAACATCGATCCGGCAAAACCTGGAGTTTATCGCTGACAATAAAGTATTGCAAAACGGTGTTGACCGGAAACAATATCAATACCTGTTGTTAAAAGTAATCGGAAACAATCATTTTAGTATAGCGCCAAAGTTCAATTTTTCTTCACTTAAAAAAAGAATAGCCATGATGAATAAACTTAAATCGGCCAGGCTACAGTTGGTCAAATTCCTTTTCATAGTACCACTGCTGGCAGTAATACTGATCTCTTTTCGTCAAAAAAAGCAAAACCCTGTAACAACGACAGAGATAGCCGAAATGAAAGTATCAGTTATTGCAGATACGATCCCAGGTGTAAACGAGCCAAACGAAAAAGGTTATATCATCAATGTCAAAGACAGGAATGGCAACTGCACGATAGTAGTAAAAGATAAAAATGGTAAGGAAGTAGAACGCCTTTTGCTTACAAAGTGGAATGAGAATATGAGTTATTATGAAGATAAGTATGGTGAAATTCCACCGCCACCACCGCCTGTTCCGCCAATACCGCCGGTTCCATTAATACCATCGGCTCCACCGATACCACCCGTCCCTCCGGTTGCACCACCGCCGGTAAAACTACCAGTCAATGTAAAAAGCATCAATATAAATAATGATAAAGCAGCCGTCCATCTTAAAAACGGAACCAAAGAAAATTATGATCTTAGTATTCCCGCTGAAAAATCTGCTTTTGAAAAAAAATACGGAGAATTAGTTGAACCTCCGGCTCCTCCACCACTGGCGGCTGAGACAAAAGAACCTGTGGAGATAGTTGAAACAGATGGTACAGACAATTTGACCACTCTTGCGGATGAGTATGAGATAACAAATAAAAAAGCAGTGATGCATTTAAAAAATGGGAAGACGGAAGTATATGATCTGACCATCACTGACAGCCGCCGGAAGTTTGAAAAGAAGTATGGAAAAATCATCAGGACAAATGTCAGCACGAACGTCAATGCAACCAGTAGCGAAAATGTAACCGCTAACGTCAATACATCTGCTAATGTCAATACCAGCACGTCAGTATCTCCCGTAGCAATAGTAACCCACGGATCGGGTAGTACAGTTATTGCATCCGTGTCACCTGTTGCAGCGGTTGGAGAAAATGTAACGGCCGTTGATCCTTTCGGACAAACTATCAGCGGTGAAGAAGAGATATTGGTAACCATCACAAAAAAAACAACGGCAGATCAGCTTGAAGCATTCAAAAAGCAGATGAAGGAAAAAGGAATTGAATTGAACTTTGATGATATTGATTTTAACAATGGCAAGCTGGTAAGAATTAGTGGTACTATGAAGTCGAAAGACGGGAAGAGTAAAAGTACATTTTCAGTAACCGACTTTTATAAAGTAGTACTTGCCAGTATAAAGGACGGAAGTAAAATTTATTTTAAGGTAAACGTTACGGATAATAAAACGGTTATCTGATCAGCTGAAGAACGAGAACTAAAGCAATACTTAAACAACGGCGCCGCAAAATGAGTTTGCAGGCGCCTTTACATTTAATAGTTATATATCGACGATGATATTTTTAAGCAAAAATGTGATACCAGGAAGATGAATCGTTAAGAGAGAGTCGGGAAAGGTTTACAAATTGTACCAGGGATTTCTTTTAGCCGCTTGCACATAATGGCGCATATTTCTCCAGAAAGCAAGCACCAGGTAAATAATAATCGGGGAACCCATCGTCAACAGCGACATGTAGATAAAATAAAGCCGGATGCGGCTGGTAGCAATTCCCATGCGATTACCGATGGCAGAACAAACACCAAAGGCATTCCACTCCACAAAACTTTTGAATCTGTTCATACCATAAATTTAAAAAATCATCTTCATCAGGCCAATTCCTTCTCAAAAAAAGATTGTTTTACCTTAAATTCGCAACACTTAAGAAAATGTGCTGATTAGCCAATGTGCTAATTTGCTGATTCGGTTCAACATGGCTGATTTCTCCTGTTAGCACATCAGCATATCAGCACATTGGCAAATTATCAAATTAACAAATTATCCCGCCATGGTATTCGACCTCGACCTCATCAAGAAATTGTACACTGATATGCCAGCCAAAGTAGCGGCAGCCCGTCAATTGATCGGCAAACCACTGACGCTGACGGAGAAAATATTATACGCCCACCTATACGGCGCCTTGCCGGGTACAGCCTATACCCGTGGCAAAGATTACGTGGATTTTGCCCCGGATCGTGTAGCTATGCAGGATGCGACGGCACAAATGGCTTTGCTCCAATTCAGCACAGCAGGCCGCAGCAAAGTAGCTGTTCCTTCCACGGTACATTGTGATCACCTGATACAAGCCAAAACGGGAGCGGTAGCTGACCTCGCTACCGCTAATGAAGTGAATAAAGAAGTATATGATTTCCTCGCTTCTATTTCCAACAAATATGGTATCGGATTCTGGAAACCCGGCGCTGGAATCATTCACCAGGTAGTATTGGAAAACTATGCTTTTCCCGGTGGTATGATGATCGGAACGGATTCACATACACCGAATGCCGGTGGGTTGGGTATGGTAGCTATCGGGGTAGGCGGAGCTGATGCAGTAGATGTAATGGCGGGATTGCCCTGGGAATTAAAAATGCCCAAAGTAATTGGCGTGAAATTAACCGGTAAGCTAAACGGATGGACCTCCTGTAAAGATGTAATTCTCTGGGTAGCTGGTCAGTTAACAGTGAAGGGTGGTACAGGCGCAATTGTAGAGTATTTTGGTGAAGGGGCTGACAATATGAGTGCTACGGGTAAAGGAACGGTTTGTAACATGGGCGCAGAGATTGGCGCTACCTGTTCCATCTTTGCCTATGATGAAAAGATGAGTGCTTATTTATCTTCCACCGGTCGTGCTGAAGTGGCGGCATTGGCAGATGCTATAAAAGACAATCTTCGCCCGGATGCGGAAGTAATGACGGATCCAAAAAAATATTATGACCAGGTACTGGAATTGGATCTTACCACATTGGAACCATATGTCAATGGCCCTTTTACTCCAGACCTCGCAACACCGATTTCCAAAATGGCGGAGGCCGTGAAAGCAAATGATTGGCCGGCTAAATTAGAAGTAGCCCTGATCGGGAGCTGCACCAACTCTTCCTATGAAGATATCAGCCGGTCCGCTTCCATTGTAAAAGATGCCGTAAGCAAAGGACTAAAAGCGAATTCTGAATTTACCATCACACCGGGTTCAGAATTAGTGCGTTTCACTATTCAGAGGGACGGATTTATTGACACGTTTGAAAGCGTGGGCGGCGTGGTATTGGCTAATGCCTGCGGTCCGTGTATCGGGCAATGGGCAAGGCATATAGATGATCCTAACCGGAAGAATACCATCATCACTTCTTTCAACAGAAATTTCGCCAAACGTAACGATGGCTTAGCTTCTACCCATGCTTTTGTAGCATCCCCGGAAATAGTAACCGCAATGGCTATCGCCGGCACCATTTCGTTCAACCCATTAACCGATAAATTAAAAAATAGTAACGGCGAAGAAGTGTTGCTTAAAGAACCCAGCGGGTTTGAGCTGCCGCCCAAGGGTTTTGCGGTAGAAGATGCCGGTTACCAGGCGCCGGCCGCTGATGGCAGCAAAGTGCAGGTAGCTGTCAGCCTCACTTCACAACGCTTGCAATTACTGGAGCCATTCGCTGCCTGGGAAGGTATCGATCTCTTTGGGTTAAAACTTTTAATCAAAGCCAAAGGAAAATGCACTACCGATCATATTTCAATGGCAGGGCCCTGGTTAAAGTTCCGTGGTCATTTGGATAATATCAGCAACAATATGCTGATCGGCGCTATCAATTACTACAATGACAAGACCGATACGGTAAAAAATCAGCTCAGTTCAGCCTATGGGCCGGTTCCTGCAACAGCACGTGCTTACAAAGCGGCCGGTATCGGCAGTGTAGTAGTAGGCGATGAGAATTATGGTGAAGGTTCATCAAGAGAACATGCTGCCATGGAGCCAAGACATCTTGGTGTAAGGGCCATCCTCGTAAGAAGCTTTGCGAGAATTCATGAAACCAATTTGAAAAAGCAGGGTATGCTGGCTCTGACCTTTGCCAACAAAGAGGATTATGATAAAGTACAGGAAGACGACAGCATTGATATCCTTGGTCTCACCAGCTTTGCGCCCGGTACGCCATTAACAGTGGTGTTTAATCACGCAGACGGTACATCGGATGAAATATTAGCCAATCACACTTATAATGAACAGCAGATCGAATGGTTCAAAGCCGGTGGTGCGTTGAATGTGATAAGAGCGGCTTTTGCCAGCTAGTCCTCAACAGAGAGCGTGATCTAAGGGTAAACCCTGATCCAGATAATAAAAAGTCCTTCTGCACCAGCAGAAGGATTTTTTATTTTGGCTGGCAATGGCGGATTTTATGATTTTCGGAGAAAAAATGTACGGTGCTTTTATATCGGGGAGCCTGAATTTTTGATCCTGCGCAAGGACTACCCAAAGGATTATGCTGAAACACAATCTTATGTCTCCAAACTCGTTTTATCCTAACAAAACCATTAGTATACTGGACTCGTCAATCTGTGGAGGTAACAAATATTATTATTATTGCACCATCTCTAACCGCTTAATAAAATCCTATGTGCTTTTTTCGCAATTCTTTTATTGGGTTCGCCATTTTTGTATCACTTTCCTTTTCGGCCATCGCCCAGGACGAAGACAAAAACGTGGTCATTGAAAGTAATTTACAATCATTCGGTTTTAATAAAAGCCGCGGTAATAATAATGTTGAAATAGAAGAGCAATACACTAAGCAATACCGGTGTAATGAAGTACGCACCAGCATCACGTTTTCAGAGATGTATAATGAAAACGAAGCGATAAAGGACGTTGATGCAAGAGTAGATGATAAAAAGGCTAAGTGGATAACCCCTTCTTACGAGTACTATTCCGTTGAGAATATTTTTTATTCCGACGCCAAAGTGTGTTACTTCAATCTGCCGCTTGAAAAAAAAGGAAGCCGGAGTAGTGTAACGCTGACTAAGATTTATAAAGACCCCCGTTATTTTACAACGGTTTATTTTAACGAAGAATATAGTATCGAAAGCAAAACGGTGACGTTCACCATTCCCCGCTGGATGAAGCTGGAAATAAAGGAATACAATTTCGGCGACAATGATATTAAGAAAAGTACAAACTATGATGCGAAGGCTGATGCGGATGTGATCGTTTATACCGTTAAGAATTTGCCGGCCATGCGGCGTGAGTCAGCGGCGCCGGGAGGATCTTATATTTATCCGCACTTACTTGTAATGTGTAAAGAAGCCGTTGTTAATGGTAGCAAAATAGTTTTTTTCAATACACTGGCTGATCAATATAAATGGTATCGGCAATTAGTGAAGGAAATAGGAGATGATAAAACCGCATTGGAACAAAAGGCGAAAGAACTGACAGCGGGCATTACCCAGGATAAGGAAAAGATCAAAGCTATCTTCAGCTGGGTTCAGCATAATATCCGGTATATTGCTTTTGAAGATGGCATCGCCGGGTTTAAGCCAGCAAAAGCTAGTTTGGTATTAAATAAAAAATATGGTGACTGCAAAGGGATGGCGAACCTTACACGCAGCCTGTTGCAGGCGCTCGGCTATGACGCCCGTCTATGCTGGATCGGTACCAATCATATCGCTTACGATTATTCCACTCCTTCAATGGCGGTGGACAATCACATGATCTGCGCTTTATTTTTCGGAGGTAAAAAATATTTTCTCGATGCTACTGAAACTAATATCGGTTTTGATGAATATGCGGAACGGATACAGGGACGCCAGGTACTCATCGAAAATGGTGAAAATTACCTGCTGGAAAAAGTACCGTCAGTAACGCCTGAACAAAACACCCAAACGGAAAAAGCGACCTTGAGTTTTGACGGTGCTGAAAACATAAAAGGGCAGGTGAAGATTAGTTATAAAGGAGAATCCCGCTCCGACCTGTTGTCTAAGATACAAGGCACCAAAAAAGATAATCTGCAAAACGCATTGATGGCTTATTTGTCGGAACAGAAGTCAGAATATACTATCAATGATCTGAATACCGGCACACTGATGAGTGCAGACTCCGTGTTGACTATCGGTTATAATATGATGCAAAAAGGCGCTGCTTCGGCATTTGGTAAAGAAGTGTATCTCGAAGCTGATTTCCGAAAGGAACTGGACGGCTTTGTTATTGATACGGAAAAAAGAAAACTGGATATGATGCTTCCATTCAGGATGAACCTAATGACGGAAAATTCGATTGCCCTGCCTGCAGGTTATAAAGTCAGCCGGCTGCCGGCCAATAAGGAGTGGAAGCTCCCTAATATTTACATTGCTATCAGCTACACGGCAAAAAACGATAGGATTGAATACAAAAAACAAATACGCATTTCCGATATAATGCTCCTGAAAAAATCATTTGCAGACTGGAACCAGGTCATGAAGGAACTTGGCACCCAGTACCGCGAACAGATCGTATTTGAAAAGCAATAATCTTTATCCACCATAATTATAAAAATGAAACGACTACAACTATTCATTGTTTGCAGCCTGTTTACGGCATTACTGTCCGCACAAAAAAATAAAGAAGAATCGAAGGATTATGCAAAAATAAAAGTGGAGCTGAATGAAAAGATATTCGGCGGCGCTGACCCGTATTTTAAAGACAATACGATACCTGATCAGTATAAAAACGAATCGGCTGTCGTGCTGGCGCAAAAACATTCACTGGAATCAGATTCAAAGTATAAATTCAGGATTGGCTTTTTCAGCCGCAGCGGCGTTAAGTATAATTTCTTTGACATATTCAGGAAGAAGTTGCTGATCAATGATCAGTCAGCACTGGATGAATATTCAGAGATGACCTTTAATAAACTACAGTCGAAAGATTGGAGCCCCGTAGGTAAACTGAAGAATTACACGTTTATTAATATCCATCTTATAAAGCCAAACGGAAGTGTTAAGACAATAGATATAGATGAAAGCGCTGTCACTATTAAAGACGAAGGGGATCGCAAAAAGAATAAGATTGCGATACCAGGGCTCGGGGTCGGTGACATTATTGATTATTATGTCGCCAATTATTTCGAGGAAGATGAAGGCGGTATCACTTCCCTGAGCTATGCACTAGGGGATGACTACCCGATTCTGAACTATGTGCTCTCTTTACAATTCGATTCACGTATTGCTGCCGAATATCAATGTATAAACGGGGCGCCCGATTTCAAAATCAGCAGTGATGCCGATGGTGGCGGTAACGTATTGAGTATGGCGGTAAAAAATATGCCCAAGATAAAAGGGCTCCAATGGTCATCTGTTTACAGGCAGTTGCCCATTATCCGTCTCAATTATAAACGAGGCACCATATTCCATGAAAACAAGGTGACCATAAAGGAAGGTGATGTATTAAAGGCGACAAACAAGTACCCGGATATGATTGAATCGATGATGGCTTCAGCTATGAGCCAGGTATGTTACAGCGGTGCGGTAGACACCAGGATCTATAAGGCTGAACGCTCCGATGTAAAGAAAGCATGGAAAACTTATATCGCCGCACATCCAAAGGCAGATAACCCGGATTCAATAGCATCCTTTGTGTTCCGGTATATCAACTGGGCTGATTACTATAACAATTTCAGTCTTCAAACTAATTATAATAACGCATATTTCCCGGCGGGTCTGAGCAGCCAGCTTTACCGTATCGCGAAGTTTGGCTTTATCATGCTGTTGGAGTTTAAAACAGATCTTGACTTTTTGGTGGTAAGTGGCAGCAACAGCTATGAGAGGAACGATTTGTTCAGCATTGGCGACCTGTCGGTACTGGTACGAACACATGATGGTAAACCTCAATATTTTTCATTTGCAGATAATTTTGATTATCCCAACACGGTGCCCTATTACCTGCAGGGAGAACAGGCGAAAGTGTATCCGTTTGATACGAAGAAACTGATCGGGGGAAAGCTGTTATTTGTTGAGGCGAAAGAAAGCAGCACGGTTATATTGCCTGTTACAGATAACAAGGCCAACTATGAATCAGATAAAGTATTAGTGAAAATAGATGCCGCCAATCCGTCTCTTTTGGTGATGAACAGGAGACTAAGCACAAAGGGGTATATGAAAAAAGACAACCAGGCGGCACTCACGATCTTTGAAGAAATGTCAAAACATACCGGCGTTGCCGTTGGCGAGACAGAAGATATCATTACACGGAACAACAACCGCGGAAAGGATGCCAGGAAAATGGAAGACGAATTAAAAACAGTACTCGAAAAAGCGAGAACAAAGCATAAGGAGGATTTTGAAAAAGAAGTAGAACGCAACTATGGCCTGGCGGCAAAAGAGGTCAAGAATTATAAAATACTCAATTTTGGTGTGCATGCGGATGAACCCTTTGAATTTGAAGAAGAGTTTACAATGGAGGGATGGGTTAAAAAAGCGGGGAATAATTATATCGTTGATATCGGAAAGTTTATCGCCGGCCAGATTGAAATTAAAAAAGATCAACGGGAAAGGATAAAGGATGTATACATGCCATTTCCGAGAAGTTTTACCTATAATATAGAATTTACTATCCCGGAAGGATATACGGCGGAAGGAGCTGATAAGTTGAATATAAAGGAAGAGAATGAAACAGGAGGATTTGTTTCCAAAGCCAAAATAGAAGGTAACAAATTGATCGTTGAAATCAGCAAGTATTATATCAATTCATTTGAGCCGGCCGCTAAATGGCCGAAGCTGCTAAGCTTCCTCGACAAGGCGCTGGATTTTAATCAGCAAAAGATACTGCTTAAAAAAGTATAGCGTTCACGTAGCAAGCTGATATTTTAAAACTATCAGGTAGTGCCGGTCTGTATTTCCCGGGGCTTTTTTATGCGCGGAAATAAGGACGATGATTAGTCTTCTGATAATCGGTCTTTTATTTTACCAGGGGAACACGAACGGTAACACTGGTACCCTTACCAGGTTTACTGTGTATATCCAATGATCCACCGATAATATAAGCTCTTTCCTTCATGCCCAATAAACCAAGCGATTTTTTTTCTTTGTTACTGTCAAATCCTTTACCGTCGTCGGCAATAACCAGGACTATTTCATTATCCGACACTTCAAGCGTCGCTTTAATATTTTTTGCTTCCGCATGTCTCGCTACATTCGTCAATATTTCCTGGTAAACGCGAAACAATCCAATAGCAATGGCCGGTTCTGTTTCCAAATTTATTTCCGGGTGAAGAAATTGAACGGCGATACCCGAACGATTTGAAAAATCATCCCCATGCCATTCCATGGCGGCTACCAAACCAAAATCATCCAATAGACTGGGGCGTAAATCATAAGCTATTTTTCTCACGGTCCGGACTGCTTCATTCAGCATCTCCTTCATTTCTTTTAATTTATTCTTCCACTCATCTGTGCCAGCTATCTGTTCCCCTTTTTTTTCCAACCAGGAAACGTCCATCTTCAATCCTGTCAATTGCTGGCCAAGCTGGTCATGTACTTCACGTGCGATACGGGCCTGCTCCTCTTCTTTTATCCTTTCAAGGTGGGCTGATACATGGTGCAACTCATCATTTAGTTGCTTTAAAATAATTTCTGTTTGTTTCGTAGAAGATATATCAAGGCCCACGCAGATAAGACAGTCTTTTTGTTCAAAATTCACGGCCTTACTCGTAAAGTAATAAGGAATTTTCTTTTCCTCTTTTGTTACAAATATCGCTTCGGTTTCCCCAAACCCGATGGCAAAGCTTTTTTTGAGGTATTTGGTAATGAACTCTTTTTGTTTACCCGAAAAAAAATGCTCAATGGCCACCTTTTTTATTTCTGATGCGGTATAACCGGATATACGTTCAAAGTTTTTATTCCAGCGCAGGAATTTTCCATTGCTTTCACAGATATAGAATATACCCGGAAAGCTATTGATGATAGAAATAGACAGTTCTTTTTCTTTTTCCGTTTCTTGTTCGGCTATTTCTTTTTGACGCTGTATCTTTTTTTTCTCAATAGCATTAATGATAGCGGAAGGCAAACGGGTCAGGTTGGTCTTCAGTATATAATCATCCGCTCCCTGCTGGATGATCTTCACGGCGAATTCCTCCGATACGGTGCCTGTTACCAAAATAAAAGCTACGTGAGGATTGGTGTTCCTTATCATTTTCAGCGCTTCCAAAGAACTATACTGGGGCAGCGCGTTATCGGCCAGCACGGCATGATACTCGTTCGTCATCATGGCTTGCAAAAATTCTGCTTCGTCACTTGCCACCACGCCTTTGAATTGCAGGCCGGCTCTTTTCAATAGCGTTTGCAAAAGCTCAGCGTCCGCCGGGTCATCTTCAAGAAATAAAAGGTTTAATTCAGCATTCATAGTATAAGTGTATAAGTAAGTTCATAGTTAAGAATTGGGACTATGGTTTAATATCACCCAATATAATCCAAGATCAGCTACTGCCTTACCAAAGGATTCGAAATTCACCGGCTTTACAATATAGCTGTTTACTCCCAGGCGATAACTTTCAATCACATCTTTTTCTTCCTGCGATGAAGTGAGTACTACAACTGGAATAATCTTCGTCCGTTCATCGGCTTTCAATTGCCGCAGTATTTCAAGCCCATCTACCTTTGGTAATTTGAGATCAAGGATGATCAGTTTTGGGTTGGGCGAATTTTCCCTGGAAGAATAAATACCCCTCGAAAAAATAAAATCAAGAGCTTCCGCCCCGTCATCAATATGCTTGAGCTTATTTACCAAATTATGTTTTCGCAAACCTCTGATCGTTAGTTCAGCTTCGTGGGGATTATCTTCTACAAATAATATCTCTACTTCATGCGGCTCTGTCATGTCATTAATTTTTCTGATTATTGGCTAATTGCTGAGGCAAACTAAAATAAAAGGCAGCGCCTTTATTTACTTCCGCTTCCGCCCATACCCGGCCACCATGACGCGTAATTATCCTTTGAACCAATGCAAGACCTACACCGGTTCCTTCAAATTCCGTCATTTTATGTAATCGCTGAAATACTCCAAACAATTTGTGGGCATACTGCATATTAAAACCGACTCCGTTATCTTTTACACTATAAACAATTTCATTGCCAGATTTAGCGGAACTTATTTCAATAGCAGGGTTTTCTTTGTCACCGGAATATTTGAGTGCGTTAGAAATAAGATTTACCCATACCTGGCGGATAAGACTACTATCACATACTGCCGGTTCAAGCGCAGAAATTTCAATATTGTATTTCTTGGTGCCGGAAAATAATAGTTCAGCAATAACCGTTTCCGCCATTTTGTTCATATCGACCTGTTGATAGGTCAATTCCTTTCTTCCAAGCCGCGAAAAATTAAGCAGGTCGTCGATCAGTCTGCCCATCTTACGGACATTCGCTTTGATAATGCCCAACAGCCGGTTGCCTTCCGGGTCGAGACTATTACTGTAATCGCTGATCATTAGCTCAGAATAACCATCAATGATCCGGAGAGGTGATCGCAAATCATGTGATACGGAATAAGAAAAAGCTTCCAGTTCCTTATTCACGAGTTCCACCTGCTCTTCCGCTGTTTTACGGGCGGTAATATCAATCGACACGGTTAGTGTACAGGGCTCATTATCCACTTCTATCATCAACATCGAAATGGAGAGCCATTTTGTTTCACCCAGCGCCGTTGTTATCATCCCTTCCGCATTGAGCACTTTATTCCATTCTTTTAAACGCCGGTATAACTCATTTCTTTTTTCAGAATCAAACAGGATATTGATTTCCTGTGCTGTTTTGCCAACTACTTCTTCTTTACTGATAAATCCGAATATCCGCAGAAACGAACTGTTGACCGCTAATAGTTTACCATCTTTTAGTCGCGAGATAGATAACGAAGCCGGGTTCAATTCAAAAAGACCGGCGAAAAGCTCATTAGATTTTTTTAACTCTTCCTCCGCATTCTTTCTTTCCGATACATCGATCATAGCAGTAAGAAAACATTCTTTGCCATTGATATTGACCACATGTGCGGAGGTAGACACCCATCTTTTTTCACCGTTTCGCGGAGTTATTTCTGTCAGTATATCCCGTGCGTAGCCGTTTTGTTTGAGTGTATTGATTATTTCCTGCCTTTTTTCTGTGTTTACAATCAGGTTAAGTTCAAGGGAATTTTTGCCGATGATATCTTCTTTTGGAAGCCCGCAAAATTCAGCGAAGTTGTCATTCACATCAATATAGCGACCGGTTACCGCATCCGCCATATAGTTCATTACGGGGCTTTGATAAAAAAGGGTGGAAAACATTTTCCTGCTGGCTTCAATGGTTTCCTCCGCTTTTTGTTTTTCCTTGATTTCATTTATTAGTCTCGTATTGATCTCCTGCACTTCCCGGGCACGATTATAAATCTCCATTTCCATTTTCTGCACTTTACCCCTCAATTCCTCTGTTATCCTTTCCCGCTGTGCCTCTTCTTTTTTCATCCGCATAAATTCCGTTACATCCTCTACCCGGTGAATGATATAAGCAATTTTATTTTTATCGTTAAACACAGGTTTGTTTAGCGGACTCCAGAACCGTTCTTCAAATGTTCCGTCGGGGCGGCGGATATCATATTGCTGTACCGCCATGGTATGGGGAACAGCATGCTTCAACACATATTCGAGGGAAGTTCGCAAATTAGATACACCGGTAGCATCAGGATCATCAGGGTTGTCAGGAAATACTTCAAACAAACCGCGGCCCATTATTTCCTCCCGTTGGGTCATCGTTGCTTTAAGGTAAGCATCGCTGACAGCAACGATAGTAAGGTCGGGTAAAAGGATAAGATATAAGCCTGGAGCGGATTCAAATAGCCGGTGAAAATCGATGCCCTTTGTCAACTGCATAGGTCAAAAATGAAAAAATTAATAAAGCCTTTCCACAACAGGTACAGCAATGAGCCTGGTTTTACATAAGTATTGGATAAGCAGTGCGCCGATCATGTTTGATTCGTAAAGTAATGGGTGCTTAATGGTGTAGTGAAAAAACTAATAATGTATTAGCCCAAAGCAATATACTAAAGGTCGTAAAATTTGAACAGAGTGGAAACACGTTATTGTCCTCCCTATGTATTTACTTATATAATCAGGAAATAATAATATGTGGAAAAACCGGAGGACAAAAATTGAATAAGTGTATTGTCTTAGTTTGTTCTTACTTAACGCGGCTTGTCTGAATGGACCTGTAAAGCCCGGTTGGTTGTAATATTGAAGAGCATTTATGTTTTTAATATCCATTTATCACTGGCAATGCAGATCAGTAGTATTGTTTTTTATTTTCCACAAAAAAAGCTCCGCCGGAGCGAAGCCTGATCAATGTATCCATATATATAGAATGGGATCAACCCACGACTGCTATTGTGGCAATACGGGTCCAACACTGAACTTTCGAAAAGACCGCTTATTAGGGTATAAAACATCAGACGCGGTTTCAAAACCTTCATCCGCTATTTTACCGCGCATCTTACGGCTTTGTATTCTTCGGATGGTATAGATGATCAGTGGGGTGGCTACAGCGGCCAAAATAAATACTTTGGTCATTTTTTTCATTATTACCAGTTTTTAGAATGATAATAGCTATACGAAAATAATGCCAATTCAAATTTTAGAAAACAGGTCTTGAGCAGCTTGACAATTTACTAATACGGTTGGTGATAAACTGTAGATAAGTGGCAATGCCTGCCTTCTATTTTTTAGCCACAGATGAACGCAGATTTTTTGCCACGAATTACACCAATTTGCACGAATAAGAATCATGATTAAATACTTATAGTTTTTTATCTGTGTCCGTCTGCGTCCATCTGTGGCCGAACATCTTCCTCTATTCTTGAAAATTGGTGTAATCGTGGCTCACTAGTCTTCACACCCAATCGGCGCACCCGGTGGTAATACTGCATGCAGCGTTGGCTTCGCGTTCTCCGGTTTCTTCATTCTTTCCAGGGCCAGCAGCAAATGACCGCTGTACAAGCCATCTGTGGTCTTTTTCTTTTTCGTTTCGATAAATATTTTCAGATCGGTCAATACCTTTCGTACTACCGACCGGGTGATAAAAGAATTATTCTCGTTCACACCCGCCGCCAGCAAATACGTTAGCAACACTTGCTCCGTCTGCAATTGTATCAATCCTTCCATGCCTTTTTTTCGCCCGGCTTTCCAGGTCGCATTCAGCAGGACGGCAATCATTTCATCCAAACCGAGACCGCCATTCTGAACCTGGTATACCACCATCCTGTTTATTCGTTCACTATTGAATAAAAAAGAGAGTGGCAAATCGGCAGCGGCTTCTGCAGGGCTTAAAGCATCAAAAGCGAGACCCGTTCTTTTTTTGAACAGCTCTCTTGTATAATCATAATTGGATGGCCGTGGTGGAATCAGTTTGGTGATCCGGTCCGGCAGTACCAATACCGAAGGATCAATCGTACTGATCACTGCGTTCAGGGCTTTTAATTGTTCATCTTTCGAAAGTGATCGGGTAATTATTTGCCCATCGCCACGCAGTGCATAGGTATAATACATGCCGCCCACCAGTTTTGTAACAGCTTCCACCTGGTAGCGATGATACAGGTACACGGGAACCAGCACATCTTCCAAAAAAGCCATCGGCACACCCGTCCTTATATTATTTTCTCCAAATTGGCTCAATGCTTTCGCTCTTACTTTCATTACATTTTCTAATTCATCCACCGGGCTCTTACCGTTATCCCATAGGTGGGCGGTAGGATGTAATCCGCCTGCCGCTCTTGCATCCCTGTCACTGATAAACTGGAAGCCTTTTTTATAGGCATCACTTAATATTTTATCCAGCTCTTTTTTTTCATCTACGGCTTTTGCAAATTCATGGTAACCCCAGTTGATGGCTATCTTATCCGATTCACCAATTCCTGATGCGTAGGCATCACTGATATCAATTTCTCCTTTTGCATCTAACCTGGCGGCCGGATGCGGGTAGTCCATTACACTCGAGCGGTTCAGCACACTCGCTGAATAATTATGTTGCAGCCCCAGTGTGTGTCCCACTTCATGGGCCGCTAATTGCTTCAACCGGCTCAAAGCCATCTTCAGCATTTTATCATCTACCGGCATTCCATGTTCTCCGGGGGAGTCCTTGAGGACAAACGGCGCCAGCAATCCCTGTGCGATCAGATAATCTTGTCTCACTCTTAATGATCCCAGCGTTACATTCCCTTTAATGATTTCGCCCGTCCTCGGGTCAACTACCGAATAGCCATAGCTCCATCCGCGGGTAGAGCGGTGTACCCAGTTGATCATGTTATAACGTACATCCATCGGGTCCGCATCTTCCGGCAACAGTTTTACCTGGAAGGCATTGATAAAGCCAGCGGCTTCAAAAGCCTGGTTCCACCAGCTGGCTCCTTCCAGTAAGGCGCTGCGTATTGGTTCCGGCGTACCATTGTCTAAATAATAAACAATAGGTTTTACCACTTCACTTCTGGCGGCGTAAGGATCTTTCTTTTCCAACCGGTGGCGGGTGATAAAATATTTGCTGATCGGCTCCGGTACTGGTGTGCTGTAGTCGAAGTAAGACATATCCATAAAACTGCTACGGGCGTCCAGTTCGCGGGGTTTGTAATTATTGTCGGGCAATTGTACAAAGCTGTGGTGTATCCTCACCGTGATCGCTTCTGGTGATGGCGTTACGGAGTTCAGATAAACGCCTGTTTCTCCGTCGGTGTTTACAAGCGTGATCGTCGCTTCCAGTTCCGTATTTTGCGGAAAGTTTTTGCTTTGTGGCAAATAGATCGCAGATCTTGTTTTCTCTATCGTGTATTTGCCCTGCTTCATGCTCAGCAGACGGCTGCTCATTTTCATCGCATCTCGTAGTAAAAAATCGGTAGCATCTACCAGGGCATGTCCATTACTTTCTGCTTCAATGCTAAAACCCCAGAGTGTGCTTTGAGCGAAAGATTGCTCTACGGCTCTTTGCTCGGCTTTGTCGGTTGTCACCGCCCGGTAGTTGTAGTTCGGTTGAATCATCAGCAGTTTGCGGCCTATGCGGTTAAAGGTCACAATGCGGCCATCTCCTAACAGGCCCCTGTCTAATCCGATATCATTAGATCCGATCGCTGCGGGTAGTGAAGTGTTGTATAAAATTTCTGTATTGAGCTTATCCACTTCCAGCCATATTTTCCCCGCGGCTTCATCCCAATAGTAATTCAGATAACCCTCATATTTTTTTAGCCCCTTTGTTTTTTCTTCTATCGTTGGCAGGGCTTGTGCAATTGCAAAGACGGGAAATAAAATAACAATCCATGAAATGGAAAAACGCATAGCTATTGGTTTTGTGCGTACAATATAAAGAAGAGTGGGGAAGGGAGGAAAAGAATTGTACACAGGTGGGTGGACGCACCATTGGTACAATCAGGGACGCAGGAGTTTAATGCAGGTGATTTGAAATTTTTTGCAGGACCTTTCCAGGATCGTTTATTAGTTCTTCGTTCCAGAATCTTAAAACGGTAATACCCATTTCATTTAGTAAAGCGGTTCTTGTATTATCATACTCTTTCGTTTCTGGCTTCATGTGAAAATTACCATCCAGTTCTATGATGAGTTTTGATTCGTGGCAATAAAAATCAGCAACAAAACCAGCAATGGCGTGTTGTCGTCTGAATTTTTTTTGCTTCAGTTGCCCGTTGCGTAGTAGAGCCCATAGTTTTTCTTCAGCTTCTGTTGTTCGCTGCCTGAGTTCTCTTGCATGTTCATGTGTGGATGCCTTTGCTCCCTGGTGAAGGTTTGAAAGGTATTTGGCGGTTAAATCAGAAGTTTTATTAGTGCTCATGGTGAGGTACTAATTTAATTTTTCCTGGTTTGTACTCAAGGATTAAAACACCCATTTTTTATGTATTCTATTTTTCTGGCTAAGTAGGGTAAGGGGTAAGCTGTGCAACGGGAATTTTTATTGATGGAGCTGAGTGAGATGCTTTCGTGGAATGAGCATTTCCTTTGTTGCTGCTTTTTGACCCCATCCCGTTATCATTCCTAAAGTCGGAGTGTCCGACACCCCTCTCCATCGGGAAAGGGAATCAGAGACTTCCTCTTAAAGAATAGTAATGGGGTGAGGCTAAAAACTACCTTTGGGAGTATAGTAAAAGAGAAAAGATGGTTCGACTTTTTCAAACAAGCATTTTACTTGCTATTTTGCTATCATCCTTTCAGCGGCTCCGGCGCATTTTTAAAATGCTTATACTTTCCCAGCATCTTTCCGGTATAGTATGTAAGTGGAATAATAACTTTTTTTACGAATGCGTGGATCTCTGCCATATCATACTCCGCCGAATAACGCTTCAGCAAATAAGCGGCATCAAACATTTCAGGCTGTGCTTTGCCCGATTTATTCTGCGCCGCGAAAATAGAAGAAATAAAAAAGACAAAAGTATTAGCTGGTTTTATCCAGGCTTTGCAATGCAATACATCCTGCCCCGCATTCCAGAAGCGATGCGGCACTCCCCGTTTGAATAATACCGTTTCACCTTCATGTGCAAATTGTTCAGGCTGGCCCTGCACCTGGTATCCAATCTTTCCTTTTACTACCGTTAATGATTCATCCTGCAGCCAATGTGTATGCATGACGGGACCGTTGCCAGGGCTTACATAGTTTTCACCTACTAATCTGTCACCATCGGGTTCTTTTTGCAATTCTTTAAATATTATTTTTTCGCCGATGCAATTTTCAATTACGTGTGGATAACTGATTTTCATTTTGAAAAGGTTTTGCTTTTTGAATGGAAATAAATGGTTGTTATTCTCTATCTCAACCAACCGCTACTTTGTTACTGAAGGAATGTTTTTTTGATGCCGCTGATATTTTCCTTTCACCTGCCCATGAGTAAATCCTATGCAACGAAAGGATAGAGAAGAACACGCCGATCAGGAGGATCCCGGTACGTACCCAGTTCATACTATTCCATTCAGACCAGGTTTTTTTAAGGAGATCAATATCGGTCAGTTTGGCGTCCCTGAACATAATATCGTTCCGCGGAAAGAAATATTTAAAGGTCATGGCTTCCGCTGAAAGGTAGCAAACAAGGGCAACGAACAAAAACAGCCGGATAGAAGGAGAGGTTTTCCAGAACAACACCAGCACGATTAATCCCAGTGCCTGGTTGATGGGAGAAAACAAACGGAAGAAAACCCCGGGATCGACCACCTTAAAATATTCCCGGGCTGCGCCGATGGAATTAGGAATATCACTTCCCCATGATCTGGCATCCACTAAAGAGGTGAACAAGTTGGTAAACAGCAAGCCGCTGGCAAGACTGATTGATGCGAACAAGATAATTTTTTTCATGATTTTTTTCTGCAAAGATGGCTTGCACGCCAGGCGGAAAATTGTATTTAACGGACATTCTCATAGATATGCCCCTTCACAAAACTCTTATTCTTTTTATAGTCGCCGGGCGTCATGTTAGCGTAAGTCTTAAACGATTTGATAAAATGAGATTGATCGGAGAAATGACTTTGATAGGCAATTTTAGTCAGCGACAGATCCGTATGATGCATCAGGTGTACGGCATGAAGATATCTTTTATAGAGCAGAATTTCTTCGGTATTCATTCCAGTCGCCTCCGCCATTTTCCTTGACAGCTGTCTTGTCGAATAACATAAGGATTGGGCTAATGCCGTGACGGACAGATCATGCTGATCAACACCCGATAAAAAATCATTGACGAGTTTTTCCTGCGGCTGCCAGCCAGTTATTTTTCTTTCAACCCATTGTGAAAAGACTACAACCCGATGGTCAAAAGTATCTTGTTCTGCCAATTGATGCCAGAGTGTATGGAAGTTTGCATCCAGCAACGTCAGATCGACCACCTTGTCTGAAAACTCGCAAGCCGGTGCACCAAAAATTTTCTTTACGGCTAGCGGCTGAAGTTGAATGCCAAAAAATTTCAGTTGCTCGGGAAGTTCAAGTTGTATAGGGGCTGTGTTAAAACCGTTGATAAAACAACCTGGCAAATCATATCGCTTTCCGGCTACCTGACTGAGGATAGGAAAGCCGTCACTGAAATTAAAAATGATTTCGACGATTCCTTTCGGTATGATATGTTCATTCTGAAAAGGAATGTGCCCTTCCACCTGCCAGATAGATTGGATAACATTTTTGAAAGGAACTATTGCTGGTATGTGATGATTGCTGTTCAACTGCCGGTTAATTGATATTAAACGAAGATGGGAACATCTAAAAATAGGCAGTTTTTAGAGTCGCCAGTCAGGAGAGGGAATGGACTGTTAATTTCCGGCGATGAATTGGCTAATAGAAGTATGAATTGTTCGGGAGTTTTTAGGCCGCTCTCCGGTTTCATTCCAAAAGGCGAAGTCTCCTGCATACTTTCCGAAGGAGAGGGAACCAGAGACATCGTCCTAAAAGACTAATGATGGGGGAGAGGCCGAAGTAGTTCACGCTAACAAAGATTTCCTTTGTCACAGCTTTATATCATTTCAAAAACCAAAGTCTCCAACACCCTCTCTTTCGGAGAGGGAATTAGAGACTTCATTCTAAAGACTGATGATGGGGTGAGGTTTTGCCGGGCCTAATCAATCGTCTTCAGCCGCACATATTTCTCCAGGCTGTTATAATTAAATCCTTTCGCTTTCATCTCCCTGATATAGTCAGGCGTAACACCCACCGCTTTTACCGAAACGATTTCGTCAAGCGATATATTTTTAAAACCAACCGCTTCAAAACTTTTAATGAATTCAGGCGTGATGTTTTGCGACTTCAAAGCCGGTAATTCATCGATATCTATATTCTTATACCCGAGCGCTTCAAAGCTCCTGATGTATTCAGGCGTTATATTCAATGATTTCAAAGCCGGGAGTTGATCCATGTCGATGTTTTTATACCCCATAGCGGCAAAACTCCTGATGAACTCCGGGGTAATATTCAGCGATTTCAAAGCGGGTAACTGATCAAACTTGATATCTTTATAACCCATCGCTTCAAAACTCTTGACGAATTCAGGTGTAATATTCAAAGCCTTAAAAGCCACCAGTTCTTCCGGTTTCACATCTTTATAGCCCATATCGGTAAAGGTCTTCATATACTCCGGCGTTATGTTTTGTGATTTCATGCCTACGAATTCCTCCGGTTTGATATCTTTAAAACCTAATGCCTGCCAGCCTTTAATATATTCAGGCGTTACACCCACCGCTTTAAAAGATACCAGTTCATCATTCGGAATATCGGCCACCCCGATAGATTTGAAAGAATTGATGAATTCTTCCGTGATGCCCATTGCTTTAAAACTAACAATATCATCCGCATCATCCTCGCCGTCCTTATGATCATTTCCTCTAAGCCGCCGCACTTTACCAATATAATCTTTATCGATACCCTGTGCTTTAAAACTCACTAATTGATCCGTCGTTACATTCTTATAACCAGCCTCACGGATCTCTTTGATATAGGACGCATCAATTTTCAATGCTTTTAACGGGATCAGGTTTTCCAGGCTCACATCTTTAAATCCCGATTCCTTGATGGATTTGATATAAGCGCCGTCTATTTTCATCGCAGCCATTGGTATGATATCATCCTTGGTGATTTTCGCGAAACCTTCGCTTTTCAGCATCTGCAGATAATCTTTGCGGATATTGATAAAGAAGAAAGCCATCTGATCATCGTCATCCAGCTTTTCATTCAGCTCTTTGTTCATGTAGTCGACATAGGCTTTATCAGCCACGAATTTATAACGCCCCATGCCGGTATTGCCTTCAAATTTTCCGGTCAGTTCCATTTTCCCGGCTTCACGGGAAATGGTAAATGTACCGGCTGTTCCTTTCTGCACATTCGACAAATCAGATAAATTGAATGTGGATGAATTGTAGGAATGACGACCCGACTCAACATCTTTATCATCTTCCATCTTTTCATCGCTGAAATGGATATTTACTTTATCGTCTTTGATCACGGCGAACCAGTAACCTTCGGTTTCCATACCATGATCACGGACGTGCTTTTCATTTTTGGTAACGGATGTTTGACTTTTAGCTATCGGCTGGTTCAGGAGGCAGGCCAGAATAGCCAGTACGGGCAACAGGAAAAAATATTTCCAGGCCGTGTGCAGGCTTGATTTTTTTGCGTTCATCATGGTGATGCGTTTTTTAAGAATGGATTGGTTGTAATTGGTAGTTAAGCTTAAAGGAAGGTGTGGCACCGATACCTTTACCAGGCTCAGCTGGTAACTTTTTTTATCAACTTCCTGTTTTATCAACTGGTCATCAGTAAGGAACTCGAGGTTACTTTCAATTTCACGCCGGTATATCCAGGCAAAAGGATTGAACCATTGAAAGATCAGCACAAACTCCGCAATCAATATATCGATCGTATGTTTTTCCCGGATATGAATTTTTTCATGCAACAATATCTGGTTATAGGTTTCCCAGTCATATTTCTCAGGATTGATGAAAATAGTATTACCAAAAGAGCAAGGTGCTTTATCACCGCTTACTTCTACTATCCGGTATTTGCCATCAATGATCACCGGGTTGCGGTAAGCACGATAAATTAATAACAGGAGCTGAAAAATAAAACTGGCGGCAAAAACAATCACGCCAAACCAATAAATCCAGAACAACCAGTTCATTAGTTGAGCAAAAGAAAATGAAACAGGCGGAGCGGGTGCCGGAGCACTTACAACATTGGGTGGCTTTGTATTTTGTTTTAATGTGGGTGTTTGTTGAATAAGCTGATCAATAAAAGTCTGTTTGGGTTGCTTTACCACGACGGCCGTTGGAGTTTCTTTGTTTCGCAACGAAAACTGTTGCGGAACCGGCAGCAATGGCAATGCGAAAGAAACAACCAGGCAAACGATCAGCAGGTAGCGGTTTACCTTATAGAATGTTTCGCGGCGCAATAGTATTTTGTAAAACGCCAGGCAGGCTCCCAGTATCAGTGCCGTGTTGATAATATATGGCATCATCATGATTTACCTGATTTAATGAGTTGAAGAATTTCTTTCAGTTCGTCTTCGCTAAGGTTTTGCTCTTTGGCGAAAAAGGCCAGCATCCTGGGGTAGGAGTTATCGAAGTACTGGCTTACGATATCTTTCATCGCGTGTTTTTGATAATCTTCCCGGCTGATGATTGGAAAGTAGCGATGGATATTGCCAACAGTGTCATGATCCAAAAACCCTTTGTCCTCTAAGATCTTTACCATAGTGGCTACGCTATTATAATGCGGTTTCGGATCAGGCAGGTAAGGGATCACTTCCTTAATAAAAGCCTTGCCCAATTCCCAGTACACCTGCATGATCTGTTCTTCTCTTTTTGCCAGTTTTATCATTTAGCAATAATTTCCACAAGGTTACTACTAATTCATTAGTAGAACAACTAATTTATTAGGAGGGGCGATATTGATTGATATTTATTGACTTTTAAACGACTCATTTGAATAGAGTTAGAAACAGATTAACTATTTTTTGAAAGGAAGTAAAATCAGGGATGAGTGGAAGAATTTGCGCCAGTGAAGGGTCGAGCGTGAGGATTTGGTAGATAAACTTGTAATTTATTTTACAGGAGAGTTTATAATCAAATCCATATGAAGTTTTTTATAATAGGGCAATTATTTCTTTCGTATTTTTTTCTTAATAACAGAAAAATCAGGCACAATACTGGACAGAATCGACCCCGTTACTTTTCTCAGACCGTTACTTCCATTCCTTCCTTTGCAAACTCGCAATTGGGAAATTCCTTTTTACTCTCCTCTTCCATACGATCTAAAAAATCATCATCATGATCAGGGTCGTGGTGAGTAATGATTAATTTTTTTACGTCGGCCTTGATGGCTACCTCAATGGCTTGCTTCCAGGTGCTATGTCCCCAGCCTTTGTACTTTTTGTATTCTTCTTCCGTGTATTGACCATCATGGATTAATAGGTCTGCGTTCGCCGCTAATTTTATTATGCCATCGTCCGGCCCGTTGATGTGTTCAACGTCCGTACATACTACCAATGTGCCTGAAGCATCTTCAACCCGTAAACCATAAGAACCTCCCGGAAATTTATGAAACTGGGGAGCGGCTGTAACATGCGCACCATAAAAGGTTTCTTCATCGCCTAAGCTGGGGAACTCAAACTGTGCTCCCATAGCATCCAGTTGCACCGGGAAATATTCCTGCTGCATCTGGGTAGAAAAGATATCTTTTACATTTTTTATTTTTCGTTCTTTACCCATGACGTGAATGCCGATTCGCTGGTTAGGATCATAAGCGGGTGCAAAAAAGGGGAAACCCTGTATATGGTCCATGTGGAAATGCGTAAAGGAAATATTAATTACCTCCTGTTTATAATGACGTGCTACCAGGTCTTTTCCTAAATTACGGATGCCGGTGCCAGCATCAATGATGAAAATCCGGTTGGCGGTTTCCCTGGTAACACACAAACAGGTAGTATTGCCTCCATAACGCTGAAATTCTCTACCGCAGACAGGAGTTGATCCGCGGACTCCGTAGAATTTGACTTTCATATCCGTTGGATTTATTGCAACTACAAATCTTTATCAAATGTAGTATAGCCTGCTTGTACCGCAATATTAATCTCCGCTTGAGCATTTGACTGGAGATTTCCCTTATTTACTGGCTTGATGGCAGCATATTCCGTATAGCACTGATCTTCCATTTTTTCTTAGCAGCAACAACGATAAACGTACTCCACATTTTTCGTGCAGCGCCGTCTGTGTTTTGTATTTCATACCTGCAATCAACGATGGCACTTGCAGTATTCAGCATTCGTATTTTATCAACCGTGAGTGTTCTTGTACCCGGACTATTGGCGGAGCTTTTCATCATCCCCTGTACAGCGTCAGCAATACCATTTCTCCATTCGCCGGTAGAAACCAATTGATCCACATCGGTGGTTAAGATCGTTTTCAATAATACGGTATCTCTTTTTTCCCGGGCTTCGGAATATTGATCAATTAACGAACTAATCGCTTTTTGCTGGTGCTGATCAGGCATATTATTCTGTGCATATAAAAAAGATGCAACAATCAGATTCAATAAAAGAAATAAGATAATTTTTTTCATACAATCAAATTAAGATTTGCTGACCAATATAATTAGTCAAAACAATCGACAAAAATTTATTGATGTTCCAGTTCAGGATCAGGTGAACCTGGTTGGCTGGATTGCACTTTCGGGAGTTGCTGACGAATGAAATCGGGGTTGCTCACTCCTACGGTTGGATTTCCGGAAAAGAATCCGAAAGGCATGAGCGAGAAACCCATTTTATGTACCGGCATCACGGGCCATTCTTCGGGTCTTACAATATGCGTGATACCAGCTACATACCATAGCACTACATCCTTGTTGTCGATCGATTGGTTGTTGGCGGTCCATTCAGGCAATCCACCATATACTTTATTGCTGGCAGGATACATACCGGCCGGATATTCTTCATCTTCCTGGTATTGCGTTACCCAGATTTGATGATTCAGGAAGCCGGCCTTTTTTCGTAGCGATGAATTTTGCGGCACGAACGTTTTCGCCTGCATGCCGGGCATCAGCATATAACCGGAATGCTGACCCGTTGCATTGTGCATATGATTGTTGATGACATGCCAGTTTCTCCCGCTTTCATAATTCACGGAACGCTGCGCTTCTTTTTCAGTTTTAAACATCCTATGATCTACATAGAAGGCATTGCCGTAAGGATTTTGTTTGCCCGGCGGTACAGGTTTCGCGTTCATCTCCATGACACTGTTATTCTGCGATCCATCTATATCCATATCTAACCGGAACACAAAGAAATGCTGGTGATTGATAGCTTCTACATGTGGCCGCACGAGTGTACCAAATGAATGTTCATTGTAGGAAAGATCATTCTTATCCGCTTCATCCATTTCATTGGTGCGATGAACACCTTTTATTTCTACGATACCTGTTAGTTCAATATCCACTTCGATGGTTCCATCTTCTTTGAACCGCCAGGTAAAACCATAATCATAATTTTCAATCATGGTATAATATTTCAATACAAGGTTGGTAGCCCGCCGCGATATGATATTATGCCGCCAGAGCGTACCGCCGTATTCTTCATAAATGGCGACTGCACGATCCATCTGGAAGGGTGCTCCGTTTTCCCTGTGAAGAATAGCCGGCATGTATTCCGCATTTTCCGGCGCATCGGCGCCCGGGCTCATTGAACGGGCAATACCCTGTCCCAGCCTGTATTCACCTGCATCAAAAAAATTGTAAGCTGCCTGGAATACATTTGGAGAACCATAAGGCACTACCATTTCCGGCATGGAACCACGATACATGACGGGGCGTTCTCTTCCATTTTCTACATAACGCACGTCGTAGAGAACAAGGCCTTCCCGGTTATCTACACCGTAACGTAATTTCCAGTTCTGCCAGCTTATCTCGTGCCCCTTTACCTTGAATGAATGGCCTTCAGGTTGCGTAATGATCAGCGGCTTCGGTCCCTTAAAAAAATCTGTGATAGTATCTTTATTAAAATAGTCAAAGTCAATTTTATCACTGAACGCTCCGGGTTCATCCACAATTTTTAAGATTCTGTTTGTAGTGAGATCGGTATACGCAACCAATCCTTCTATATCTACGTTATTTCCTTTTCTCCTCGCAATGACCATTTGCTCCCGGTGACCGACAGGGCCAATGCCCATATCACCAGCGAAAATGCTCCGATGGGTAACCGAATCTATAGAAATGCCTCTTCGTTTTAAAGCCGCTATCCATGCGGGATCTTTTTGTACGATTTCAGCGATAACGGAGTCGGCTCCTAAACCCATACCAATCACATTCGGCAGATGTTTTAGTGTTATTACTTTACCTGCATTCAGATCAACAACCGCTTCGGTCACTCCTTTTTTTCCATAATCAAAAAAACTGGTAAATACTTCCCGGCTGAAGGGCTGGCCTTCTTTCCAGGCAAGCACCACTGTTTTAGGAGGTTCTTTCAGGTTGATAATATTAAAGAAATCCTTTCCGCTGAATGCGCCACTATTCTTTAGTAGTTCAACCGTCTTGCGCATTTCCCCTGCGGTTAAGGGATCCAAAGGATGGGTTGCATTCTGTGCGTAAGAAATGCAAACAGCTAAATGGACGATAGCAGAAAGGAAAATCCTTTTTCTCATTGGTTAATTTTTTAATAGATGGTATTGCTAAATATAAGTAATTATGTCACGAAACATGTTTTTGCTGCTATCAATAAATCGTATGACACGTCAACTTTTATCTGATAGATTTTGTAAAGGGTGCCACGGTTTCAAACCGTGGCACCCCAGTGATGTCCCGCAAGTCAGGTGAAACAATAGGGCAACGCTTGCCAGGAAAACGGATAAATGATTAGATTTGGAATAAGCGATGCTACTTTGATAATTGAGTATTATGAGCAAACAAGAAGCAAAAGACCTGCTTAAGTTTTTGAAGCCTTTTGACAAAGACATCCGGGAAATAGTCTTGTGGTTAAGGGAGTTCGTTTGGGATTTGTATCCAACCACCAACGAGTTCATTTATGATAACTATAATGCAGTAGCTTTTGGTTGGTCGCCTACCGATAAAGTGGGTCATACATTCTGCACGATTGCGATTGGAAGAACAAGCAAAAACATCCATTTCGGTTTTTATTGGGGTTCACAAATTTCAGACCCGAAGAAATTATTAATCGGCGAAGGAAATCAATACAGGTATTTGCTGGTAAAAACGATAGCGGCCTTTCCAAAAGCCTACATGAAAAAATTGCTAAAAGAAGCTTATGTAAATTCAGTTGGAAAAGTAAAAGATCCCAAACAATTGATAGAAGGGAAAACAATCACTAAATCTATTTCTGAAAAGAAAAGAACGTTGAAAAAAGCATCTCCCAAAAAAAAGAAATAAATCCAGTTGTTAAGCAACAAAAGGATTTCGGATCCGTGTGAAATCTGAATTAATTATTTCTTCGCCGTTATCAGCAATACCCAATCATTTTCTCCCTTGCTGTTTTTCCCGGGAGGAGTGAAACTCTGTACAGCTTTATTATTCATTAAAATTCCTTTTGCAGGAGTATATTTTGCAGTCGTTGGATCGAACCAGCGGGCTATTATTTTTCCTTTCAATACACTTAGATCAATTTCAATGCTTCCTTCATGCGCAGGTGGGATATAAGCCACTAGTAATGAGCCATCTTTTGCAGCCGCGGCGCTTACATAAGCGGCAGATGTATCAATATTCCCCGCATTTGTAATTAATGTTTTCATGCCATTCAATCCCGATGGCACGAGTTTCCACCATGCAATGGATTTTATAAAACTATTGAGGCGCGACATGTCAAGAGCTCCCTGTGTATTCAAATGCTGTTGCCAAACGGGATCAACAAACTGCCATATATAAGCGTTGCCCGAAATATAACCACCAATCGTACTCAGCCAACCCCACCATTGAAAGCGTCGCACCGGTTGCGTGGCATTAGGATTGTAATTGTTTCCATCAGGGCCTTCCTCATCATAAGGTTCTTCCAGTAGAAAAGAAGGCATTACGGGATCATGGGCATAAGCCTTTCGTGCTATATACGGCACAGGAACTTTTAATTCCCAGGTATAGCTTCCATTCATTGTCATCTCAAGGCCAAACTGTGCATTATCCGCAGCATTCTCCCCGCTGTTGGATTCGGCGGTATACTGCACGGATTGTTGTCCTGCCACACTCTTTAATCCTTTGATCAACGCGGATTCTGCTTTTGCCTGTTCTTCCGTATAGCTGCCTTTGTCACCCAATAACATCCATATAATATTTTTTCGGTGCTTGTAGCGATTGGCGATCCAGGCGCCATACTGTTCTGTCTTTGCTTTATTAGCTACCAATTCTCTCATCCATCCCTGTTCTTCTTTTTCACTGGCATAGCCCACATAACCGGGAAACATAAATACCAGTATACCTTTTGCTTCGCAATAATCCAGCAAGTCATCGGCATGTTTCCAATATTTTTCATTCGGAGTTAACAGGTCAGGTGCTTCTGTCCTGAAATCTTTGTAGATAAGTTTGCCATCCCAATCAGCGCCATTCAGCCGTTTTATAAAAGGGGCTTCTCCTTTTGCATTAAAAGGCGCATGGTTGCCCATAGGCCAGTGAGTGATCACACTCATCTCGATTGAATTGTGGCCATGCGCAATAGTATTATTCAAAAATTTTTTATAACCACTGTCCGATTGTGATATAATAAACCATGCAGTACGGCCAAGAATAGGAAAGGGTTTATTATGCTGATCAACGAGA
The DNA here is from genome assembly GCA_040007815.1 of Chitinophagaceae bacterium. GTDB lineage: Bacteria > Bacteroidota > Bacteroidia > Chitinophagales > Chitinophagaceae > Terrimonas_B. The sequence goes on along the minus strand of JBDTUH010000001.1, from coordinate 528,647 downwards.
TAACGCTTATCATTGCTGATCTTGACTGGAAAAACAACCTGGGCCCGTATAGTGGTAAGCGCGGTAAACAGTATGGCGAAAACTGGCAAGAAACGGGATAATATTTTCATTTTACAGCGATTGATTTGCATAGATAACATAAAGATGAAAGCTTTGACAACTTCTTCCTTTATTCCTGAATCGTATGAATAGTACTAATACCTGCGCAAATAAATATTTCTTTACTCCGCGACTGTCGGACTATGAAGATTTACCGGGGAAATGAATTTACGTATGCGTACAAAAACGAAATAATTTTTCAAGATCGCCCTGCCTGTTGAAATTGATCTTATTCAATTTCAGATAATTTTGAATCTCTTTTTTGTTATCGTTAAACAAGTCGAGGAAATTGTTTTTACTGGCTTTCATGTACTCACCATTCCTGTCAATAAGAAAATACTCCGTTTTGAGATGCACATATAGATCCTCGTTAACGGTGGCCTGGAATACTTTCTTATAACTATTAGAATAAGTGATGTAATCGTTGATAGAAACGTTACGGGCAGGAAGCCCCATTGCTCCCAGCCTGACACCTTCGAAACGGGCTTGCCGGGAGACAACCAATCTTAAAGAATCAACTGCCGCTATGATTTGAAAATAATCATCCTTGAAAAAAAAAGTTGAAGTATGCACCTGGATGGAGTCAATGTTCTCGGGGTTTGAAATTTCCAGTGTATCCCCATTTGGGTCGATAAATTCCATCATGCATAAAAACGTATTAAAATTCAGTTTGTACTTTACAGAAACACCGGTTTTAAATGTTACGCCGGCTTCTTCAAAGGACGGATAGAGCCATGTGAAATAATCGGAAAGGTTCTCATTGGCATGAATGGTTTTTCTTTGGTTTAACTGGGCTACTCCCGACAAGCAGTGAAGGAAAAGGATTGCTGAAAGAAAATTTGATTTCATATTAATCAGGAATAAAGGTTTAACATATAATCGATCCCGGCCAGCCGCCAATCTTTAAAACTAAAACAACCAGGTAGGTTGGTAAAAAATCAAATGAAGTGTTTCGTTTCACTGGCCCTTCAGTTTTCCTACCAGCCAGTTAGTCAATTTTTCATTTTGCTCAGGATAAGTCCAGTGGCCGGTTTCCTGCACGGTGAATAATTCCCTGGGAGCCGTAATAACATTATACGCCGCATACATGGAAGTAGGCGGGCAGGTTTCATCATTAAATCCCATGGAATACATACCCGGCACTTTCACGCGGCGGGCGAAATTGACCACGTCATAATACCCGGCGGTTTCAATTTTTTCTTTGGTATTGTTGAAAGCGAGATTGTCTTTGTTAAACAAATGAGGCCAGCCACCTGCACGGCCTTTTAAATAACCGGTAAGATCCGAAAGCGCCGGATAGAAGGAAGCTAAGTATTTTACTCTCGGGTCAAGCGCCGCGGTAACAATAGATAAAGCCCCGCCCTGGCTGCCTCCTGTAACACCCAGGTTCGTTCCGTCATATTGCGGAAGGCTTACAATAAAATCATTGGCCCGTACACAACCGAGATAAACTCTTTTATAATAATAGCGGTCTTTGTCATCGAGGTTATAGTTCCAGTAGCCGGCCAGGGCACCGGCCCCAAGGTTGTTGTAAACAGATACATCCATATTAACAGGAATGCCATGAATGCCGATCTGGAAAGTAATAAACCCTTTTTCCGCATTGGCGATATCACCATTATAAGGTCTGACCCCGGCCCCGGGAACCTGCAGGATCGCCGGGTATTTTCCTTCCTTTTTCGGAACACAAAGAATGCCGTATAATCTTGTACCCACTCTGTAATTCTGAAGATTTACATGATAAACATTTACATTTTCCGTACAGCGTTCAGGCATTAGTGTCATTCTCGCATCCAAAGGGATTTTAGCGAGGTCTGCTTTTGCCTGTTCCCAAAAGTTGGTGAAACCATCCGGGTTAGTAATAGCCGGTTCTATTTGCAAAGGACTGAAACCTGCAGTTCCCAATCCACGATAAGATTTGTCATTAACAGTAACCGTAGCGATACAACGAAGAAAGCCGGGTGTTTTCATGGTGCCGCCATCCACCAGCAGTGTTCCGTTGGCAAGTACCAATGAATCCTTTTTTACCGGGTCCATTTTTTCGGGACCTACTTCATATTTGACGGCTGCATTCTTCAACGCATTGCCATTTTGTAAAATGGTAATATTAAATTTCACTTTTTCTCCGGGGGTATAAGTCCAGTCGGTATGATCCGGGGCCACGATCACTTTAATGAATTGTTCCATTGGTTGTGCGGAACAGAAATTACTAACGACAGATAAAATAAGTACCGGGATAAACCGGCGGAATTGTTTGAAAATCACGGCAGGCATAAAGATTTTTTTTGAAATGTACGGAAACAAATCAGATATATATCGTTGTAGTTATAAAATCGACGGTAGTTATTGATCAAGGTGTAAAGCTTTATCAGGGCAATTGAAGGTTGACCCGGTCTCCCTGCAGCCCACGGATTAATTTTTTCTCTTCTTCAGCCATGCATCAGTCTTCCTGATAAAGGGGGCGTTCTTGCCGGAAAGAATGTCTTTATCAATAGTGATCAGAAAGCGACAATTGTTTTGAATACACAAGTCATCGAGAAAATTATCCTTTGCATCTTTCGATAGCCTGAAAATATTATGCGGAGCTTCAATTATCAGGATAGGTGAAATAAGCTGAATGATCTTGTCAGCTTTGGTGGTAGTGAAGTTAAATCCGGATGTCAGCGCTTCATGAATTTCAGCCAGCAGGTAATGGTCGGCATAAACCAGCGAGTGTTTTCCGTAATATATCGTAATAGTGTAGCAGTTTCAAAATGACCTGCATATTTTATCCATACGCAACTGTCAATGCAGCATTTTTTTAGAGTCGGCATATTTTTTTTACGTATAGAATTGGTAAGGCTTACAATTTCATTGTCGGTTTTTTTCCTACTTTTTTCCTTTTTTTCAATTGTGATTCAAAGGCTTTCATTTCACTAAGCGCATCGGCCGAAAACAACTACAGACGCAATAGTTGCTGTTCTTCCCGGGTAAGTTTTTTTGCCGCAGAAAGAACGTTCTGAAATGAAGTAGTTGGTAATTTTAATTTAACCTGCCGCATATTTAATCAAGTGGACTATAAATATACATTTTATTCCTTCGTCAACCGAAGTCTCAGACTGGGGATTTCCAGCAGTGCTACTGTATATAGCATACATAAACAATTTCCTCAGGCGAAATGGTAACTTCCGTCAAGATTCGTACAGTTACGTTTTATAAGCGGATTTTCTCTACATTTAAAAACGATATCAATCATGCAAATACGTATACAATGATTAAAGCCTTTTACGCAATGCTGCTCTTATCTGTATTCAGCATCCACAACAGTTACTCGCAACAAAACGACGCCGATAAGATAAAGAGCGTGATAATAAAAGAAGTGGATGCGCTGAACAGCCATCATAACCTGGAAGAATACCTGTCCTGTTTCGCCAAGTCGGAAAAGATACAAGTGGGGCCGTCCAATAATAAAATGACGATAGGATATGAAGCAGTCAAAGCCAATGCGCAAAAAGTAATCGCCAATTACAACGGTAAGCTGAATCCCAACACCTGGATATTCGCAAACTGGGATATACGGGTAAATGGCAATACAGCTTTTGCCAGCTGTGTACAAACCACTACAACTGAAGCGAGAACTTTTATAGATGTTTTTAAAAGTGATTACCTCGAGAAAGTTAAAGGGGAATGGAAAATAGTGGATCACCGTTATTTTCATGCGCCGGAAAGAAAAGAATAAGGATGCCATGATTCAACTGAATCAATTTACAAAATGAAGAAAATAACTATAAACTTCGTCAGCTGGTTTATCGCTGTTTCGCTATTTGCCCAAACAAAACCCGTTCGTGAACTGGCGCCCGGTGTATTCTATTATTATGGTGACGAGTTGCAACATAAGTCCGCCAATTGTCTTTGGGTAGAGTTCAGGGATTATGTACTGGCCATTGATGCCAATTATCCATGGGGCGCTGAAGAAATCATCCGGGAGATAAAGAAAACAACCAGCAAACCCGTACGGTTTGTTTTCAATACACATTATCATCATGATCATAGTTTTGGAAACAGTGTATTTGTTGATTCAGGAGCAGTCATTGTGTCGACAAAAGAAACGGCCGATGAAATGAAAACCCTTGGTCAGCGGGAATGGGATCAGAATTATAGCGGTCAAAGCTTAGCGGGATACCGGAGAGAATTTCCTTCACTGACTTTTGATCAGCGTCTCGTGTTTGATGATGGAGAGCATCGTGTTGAACTTATTAAAATGGGGCCCGCCCATACGCTTGGTGATGGAGTAGCGTATCTTCCAAAGGAAAAGATGTTGGTTACGGGAGATCTATGTGTAAATGGAAATCCCTGGGGAAATAATGTAGCCGACCCGGATGCCGACTACGATAAATGGCTGACCGTATTGGATACAATGGCTGCATGGGACATTCAAACCGTCGTCCCCGGGCATGGAGAATTATGTACGAAGGAAACATTAAAGAAGCAGCGTGCTTATCTCGCTGACATGCTCCAACAGGTGAGAACTGGTATTAAAGCAGGCAAATCGAAAGAAGAACTGGTGAAAGAAATTGATCTCAGCAAACATCCGGTATATGGACAAAATAAGATTTCCACTGTAAGATCCATCAAGGCGATGTTTGATAAATTAAAAGGGAAATAGTCTTCGGTTTAACCTGAAAAAATAAGTAAGAGAAAAATTTATTTTGCAAATTCAGTGTGGCTATATTGGGACTATGAATAACTCAATTCAATGGAAAACTCAGCATATTCTCCTTCCTTTGAATCGGCTTTTAGTTCACCCTGGTGGGCTTTTATCATATCATAACTTAAGGAAAGACCCAGGCCTGTCGCTTCGCCGGTTGGTTTGGTAGTAAAGAAGGGCTGGAAAATTTTATCCATGATCTTTGCTGATATTCCCATACCATTATCTCTTATTTTGATCAACGCTTTATTCTCCTTCTTTTCAGTAGTGATCTGGAGTACCGGTTCGTAATTATTCAATTTCATTTTTTCATTCATGGAAAAAAAAGAATTGTTGCACAAATTCATCAGTATATGCCCGATATCCTGCGGGAGGAGATTGATACTACCTGCCGTTGAGTCGTATGAAGTTTGAAGATCACAGCGAAAAGATTTATGTTTTGTCCTGAAGCCGTGATAAGACAATTTCAGGTATTCCTCTACCAGTTCATTGAGATCAGTGAGCTCCATAGTCCCGCCATGTTTGCGTGAATGCTGGAGCATGCTCTTTACGATTCCATCCGCCCTTTTACCATGATGAAGTATTTTCTCCAGGTTGTCTGTAAAATCATTGACAATCGGGTTAATATCGTCGGTGAACTCCTTTGATAATGTTTCGCTGGCTATGCGTTCTTTTAGTTCATCTAATAATTCCGCATTGATTTCCCCGAAATTGAGAACAAAATTCAAGGGGTTCTGTATCTCATGGGCTATACCCGCCGTCAGTTCCCCGAGGGAAGCCATTTTTTCTTTTTGTATCAATTGCGATTGGCTTGCCCTTAATTCCTGTAATGCCTTTTGCAAAACTTCCTTTTGCTCCGACAACTCAGCTGTTCTTTCCACCACGCGTTGTTCGAGCAGAGCATTTTGGTCTTTCAGAAGTTGTTGTTGCTCCTCGTGCATCGCCTGCAGGTCTTTATGGTATTGCAGTTTTTTTCGCTGGTTGGAAATAAATACAACCAGGAAGCTGGTAAACAGCAGCACCATGGCGGATATACCAATGATAACTCTATACTGAATACTGATATCTAAAAGAACCATAAAAAGCCCTGGTTATAAAAAGACAAAAGATGATAAAAGCAATATTATGAACATTCCAGATGTTAACAGCCAATGCTATGTTTACATTCAGCATCGGTTTGTAAAACAGGAACACGAAAAAATTAACGACCACGTAAATGCCAAGACCCGTGACCACCCAAAAGTGCGGACTGTTGAAGAGGCTGTCTTCTTCGCTTTTTAACTCCGACAAATAGTACAGCATGCAATAAACTAATAAGAGATAGGCTTCGGCGACCAGCGTGTTTCCGCTCAATGAATCGGGATCGAAAAAGTTTTCAAAAAAAATAAAGTTGATGACGAGGAATCCAAGCGTTGCTATGGCCAACCATTTTTTTAAACGGGTAAAAGAATCTTTTTGCAATTGCAGGAAGTAAAAACTGAAACAGGCGAACCGGACTACTGAATGGATATTATAAAACGGATTATTGCTCAGCGTTTCACCGGGGGAATACATATTAATGGCCATGATCACATCGATGATAATATTTATCATTAAGCCCAGCCATAAATAAATGATAACGGGTTTTAATGAAGCCGGCTGCCGCCGGCGAAACACAAGCACCGACAGGGGAATCATCAGAGCCCACACTTCCGACCAGTCAAGCGCTAACAGTAAATACTCCTTCATTTCTTTTGCATTCCATGAAGATGAAAAATAATTCCGCTCTTTGAATATACTTTTTATTTAAAGAATAAAATTATGGAAATAAGGAAATTAGTATTTACCTTTCTAACAGTGACCCTCTCTTAAAAATATTCTCCCACCAAATAAATCAAGCTATGACCAGCTGCTTTAAATCAACAAGATTTTCATGGGTTGTTCTATTTATTCTTTTTTTTACCGCCGCCTGTAATAACGGTGCTGACGAAAAAAAGGCCGATGAGAAATCCGCGACAGATGCCACTGAAAAGAAATCCGCTGACGAATTGAATCCACATCAGCAAGTATTGACTACAGGTTCATTGGATACGCTGTGGGTTGATAGTCTTTCTTTCACCCAATTGCCGGATTCACAGAAAGTGGTTTTTGTTTATACCTTCCTGCCGCAGGATACGTTAACGCTTCACGGATGGTCCGCTAAAAAGGATTCTGTGTTCGGACCCAATCCCGATATAAAATTATTAAAAGGGCATGCAGGCACACTTACTTATGGTAACGGATTGTATTTTGGAAACGTTGTTCTTAAGAAAAATGCCGTAAAAAACATTCAAAAGGCCCTTAAGGGCAACCATGCCAAATATGTTTTGTTCGCTCCGCAAATGGTAGATGCTACTCATATTGGCTATACTATTTTCCTAAGCATAGAACACCCCGCTATCGCAAAAGAATTTGCTGTGATAGCGACAGGAGCAGCGGCAAATCCTTCTCCACCTAAAACTTACTGATAAAAAAGAATCTTTTTTTAGCTTTGTCCATTTCGTCTTCCCGGTTCACGGGCAAAGGAACTACTAGTACACTATGAAAAAAATATATATCCTGCTCATTGGTTTATTTGTAGCGCAACTGATCCTCGCTTTTTTCTGCGGACCTTATTCCTGCGAGTGGGGCAATACCGTCTATTTTTATGCGGGAGTAGTTAGTTTACTGATGGCGGCAATGCTTCCTTTTTTACGAAAAGACTGGTTAATTTCCAAACGCCTGCTGTATGGTTTCTTGTTTTTGTTGTGTTCAGTAATAGTATGGGTACTTGGGTTCATGGCAGGTGGCTTCAAAATTATTTGCAGGTTGTTTTAAATGTGGCCTTCCAATAAAATAACATGTCTCATTTAAAGGGACAGATTTTTTAGCAGGCATCATCATATTTTCCTATAAGTGTAGTAAGTATTGATAGACGACATGAAAAAAAACAGTTGGGCGCCCTGTATCTTAAATTCACTGCCTGCCTGTGTCCATGTAAAGCTGTCGACCGGATAAAACTCCTGCGACGTGGGTGAGAAGAGTTTCACTTCCAGCTTTCCCTGCCTGAACCGGTATTCCTGTTCCCGATAAGCTTGCATAAGGGGGTTGAACGAATTATTTGTCCGCAAAATATCCTGGTTATTCTTTCTCATGAACTGCAGGGTATCGCCATACTGGTTACCTTTTATCCAGGTTCCGTATAGGGCCGGCGCCGACGAAGTATTTTCCTTTTTACAGCCGATAAAAATGAATGCAAAGCCAACAGCAATAAAGGCAACAGATAAACGCATCAGACAGTTTTTTGAGGTGACAACTACACGCTGCAATACGTTGCACGAGTGTAGTACAACTTAAAGACCCGTATTTTGTAAATCATATTCAGAGTATCATGTTACCTGGTTCAGACCAACAACACAAAACAATTACCGTTTATACACAGATCGTGAAAAGTTATTTCCCCTCATTCTGTTTCATTGACTACCTTCCTTTTGTCAAACCCGCCCGCTGAATTCTTTCCTGGTTCATTACTGCCTTCTGGAAACTGCTCATTTTCTTTCTAATTTAAAATCATTATGTATGAAAAAAATTCTTTTCTATCTGAGTATCGGTTCATTTTTACTGTCGTGCAATAACGAAAAAGAAAAGCCTGTATCAACTGAAACGACGGCCGTTGCCGAAAAACCCGCGGTGGATCTGCCCTACACGGCTTCTTATACCAGCAGTTGGTCCACCGAAGTATCCGATGCCGATCTGAAAACAATATTAATGACCTATAAAAACTGGAGCGATGGCAATATGAGCGGTCTTGAAAGCGCCCTGGGAGATTCTGTGTCTGTTGATATGTATACCGGGGATCATTTTAATTTGCCGAAGGCAGGGCTCGTTAAAATGTGGGGCACTTACCGCGACAGTCTTAGCTCCGTTAAAATTGATATGCAGGGCTGGCAAAAAATGTATGCCACCGATAAAAAGGAAACATATATTGTAACATGGTACGATGAAACCGATACTTATAAAAACGGTAAAGTAGACGCAGGCAGCTACCATGATATTAACCAGCTGAAAGATGGTAAACTGGTTTATTATGCACAATACAAAAGGCCAAAGAAATAATTCCGCTATTGTATACTGATTTAAAAACCCCCGCAACTGGCAGGGGTTTTTAGGACTGGACTCTGGATTTTTATTTAATACCGGCGGTTTGAACGATGATCATTGTACCGGCGAATTTCATGGGAGAATTTGGCATTAGTCATTTTTATTTCCTGCTGGCGTTCGTTATTCAGCAAACGGATCTGCCTGCGTTTTTGAGAGCGACTCTTAAAGAAATTGTCCCTGACGTTTTGAATTTTGAAATCATATTCCCGGTTGATCCTGTCGATCGCCAGGTCTCTTTGCCTTTCGGGGGATATGATCCCGTTATAATTTCTGTCATTACCATAGTCGCCACCATCCTTTCCGTTACGATAGTCTTTATCAACGGTTGACGGACTGTTTCGCTGATCGCGTCCGCTGTGTTGTCCGTAACCAGGTTGTGCCTGTGCGAACGTGATAATACCAACAGCTACTAAAAGAGTAAAGATTTTTTTCATGTTTGTAATTTTTAAAAGTGATTAATAATGGTAATAAGACAGGAGAGGGGAAACCGCGTTTACAAAAGGAACGTTAATACTATTCAACTACCGTGGTCTGCTACTGTAGGATTGTCATGCCGGGCGGTCATTGCGACTGCGACTCATCATTGCAAATGAAGCGAGAACGGCGAAGCAGGAAGCAACACCCGGCATCTTTCACTACTGTGGCCTATAGCGAGAGTATGGGGAATTCCGATATTTTTTTCCTTCCCTTTATCTTATTATACCTTTAAAAAAATAAATATTCTTTTATGAAGGCATGTTCATTTTTCACCGCTCCTCTTGTTTCCATAAATAATGAGCCGGCTAATTTTTCAACTTTGATAGCATGAAATCATTTATTCCCCTCCTGTTTTTATTATTACCAGTTGCCGAAAAAAGAAAACCGGGAAATCCACTCGATCATTTACCGAAGAACATTGAGGTACTGACTCATTTTGGCGAACGGGCGGATTTCTCACCTGATGGTAAAAGCATTGCCTTCATGACAAAGAGTTTTGGTGATGCGATGGCCATTGATTTAAAAACACGCAGTATCCGTTGCCTTACCTGTAATGTTCCTGCGGCTGCCTTTCTCCGGGTGATGCACCTGTCTACCGGGGATTATATACTGATAGGCCCTGATCATTTTGAAAATATCAATACCAGCCGGTCCCGCGATAATGAACTTTGGTTTTTAAGCAAACAACGCGGTTCTAAACCGGTGAAGCTGGGCCAGAAGATGAGTGAAGGGGCTGCCGTGTCGAAGAAAAATTTAACCATTGCCTTTTCAGAAACAAGGGCGGCTGATCTGCCTGAAGGCGCTTCACGCATTATCGTGGCCAGTCTTGATCTTTCCGACTCCGTACCGAAATTGATTAATAGAAAAACGGTGTACGAGAGCAAGGACAGGAGCTGCGTACTGGAGGCGCAGGATTTTTATGATAATGATACCAGGCTCAGTTTTACCTGCTATGAACCTGGTGGCCTGGCATCTGTATGGGGTATTGACCTGGCCACAAATAAAGTCACCAACTTTTCCAATGCGCCCGGTAATTATAATGAAGTGGAAGGTATTTTTCCCGACGGTCAATATACCTGTGTAGAAAGTGATCATCAATGCGACTGGCTGGGTGGCTCCCGCGGTCCCGGAAATATAGATATATGGAAACTGAAACTGGATGGCACCGGTAAAAATTTCACCCGGCTTACCTTCTTCAACGATTATGAAGGCAGCAAAGCATCCAACCCGGTAATTTCAGCTGATGGTAAATGGATGGCCTTTCAATCGGCCAGGACAAGTGACCCCGCCGGTGTGGGGTATGGGTTGCTGCTTTACCGGTTTTAAAAAGAACAAACTTTAACTTTAAATAATAGTTGGTTTATGAAGACAAGGATACTATCTGTCAGTTCATTGTTCATTGCAGCGATCATCATTTTTACTTCGGCCGGTAAGCCTGCTGTTATCAACGGCCCAGCCGTGGTGAAAAAATATTTGTATGTAGCCGTGCCGGGTATCCGTGATTACCTTGGCTACGGCGGACATGGCATCCTTGTTTTTGATATGGATAATCAACATCGGTTTGTAAAGCGGATTCCCACAAAAGGATTGCATCCCGATAATACGCCTTCCAATGTAAAAGGTATCGCTGTAAGTATTCCGCTCAACAGCATTTTTGTAAGCACTATTGAATCTCTGCAGCGGATAGACCTTGCCACGGATAAATTAGTTTGGGAAAAAAACTTTGAAGGAGGCTGCGACCGAATGGCTATTTCTCCTGACGGAAAAACGATGTACCTGCCTTCTTTTGAAAAAAGTTTCTGGAACGTGGTGGATTGCGCTACGGGTGATATCATTAAAAAAATAGAGGTGAATAAAAGGGCGCATAATACGATCTACGGACCTTCGGGGCAACATGTTTACCTTGATGATATCGCTTCCCCATGGCTGTACATAGCCGATGCGAAAAAACATGAGCTGGTGAATAAGGTTGGGCCCTTCGCCAATTTCATCCGTCCATTTACTATCAATGGAAAGGAAACGCTTGTTTACGCTACAGTGGATAGCCTGTTAGGTTTTGAAGTAGGAGATATAACTACAGGAAAGAAGCTGGCGCATATAGAAGTGGAAGGATGGACGATGGGTGCTGTGCGAAGACATGGTAATCCCAGTCATGGCATTGCGTTGACTCCCGATGAAAAAGAATTGTGGTTAGCTGACGGACATAATATGCGGGTTCATGTTTTTAACGCGGCACCGCCTTACCAGCAACTCACTACTATACCTGTGCAGGATATGCCGGGCTGGATAAGCCTTAGCATTAATGGTAAATATGTGTATCCTTCCAGTGGCGAAGTAATAGAAACTAAGACAAGGAAAATAATCGCTACCCTCCGGGATGAATTTCATAATAATGTTTCCAGTGAAAAAATGCTCGAGATAGATTTTAATGGTAGTAAAGCAGTGAAGGCCGCCAATCAATTTGGTATTGGCGGTATGCGATAAGCTGGCAAATAACAATTTTGGTCGCTTTTTTTTTTGCAGGCAGTCACCAGGTTTAGTAATATTGAAAAAACAATCTCTTCGTAACTTGTACAAATGGAAGAGAGTTTACCAAAGAAAACCAGCCGTATCCGGAGGGTGAAGAAAAATCTGAGGCATGCCATGTCACTGGCCTGGGCGGCATCGCCACGTTTACTCATCCGCTTTTCGGTGCTGGGAATGTTCAATGCCGTGATGCCTCCCATATCAGTTTATTTGGGAGCCGTGCTCGTCAACAAGATCGCGGAAGCTCATTTTCATCCGTTGACATTCGGTGATGTTCTTCCGATCGTAATAGGTTTATGGATCACATTCGTAGTGCAACGTGCGGTAAGTTCTTATATGGGATATGGAAGAAGTTTGTATGTACGCCGCGTTGAACTGGAAGCGGAGCGTCGCTTGCTGGAAAAAGCATCGAGGGTTGACCTTGGCCATTTTGATAATTCCGACTGGCACGACAGGCTGGCCCGCGCCAAACGCGATGTAAACTGGAGACCGGGCGACCTTACCTGGTCCATACTCGGACTGTCCGGTAACATCGTGACGATAGTATTGATGTCTGGTTTATTGGCGAGCCTGCATTATATGTTGGTGGTACTTGCATTAGGCGCTTCATTGCTTACATTAATATTGGAAAGCCGTGTGACCACGAGGCTCTACAAATATTATTATAAAGAAACACCGGAAGAAAGAGAGCGGCAATACATCGGCGACCTGTTAGTGCAACCGCGAAATACCAAAGAAGTAAGAGCGTATGTATTGGCGGATTACCTGTTAGGAAGACACCGCAAACTATCGGATGATCTTTTCAAACAAAGAGTGCTGATGTCAAGATTGGGAAGCCAGATGTCATTGGTGAGTGGATTCATCACCGGAACTATTCTCGCACTGGCTTATGTATTTGTCGCCAACAAGGGCATACATGGAACGATTGGTCCCGGCGCTGTGGTATTAGTGATCGGTGCTTTTACCGCCGTGTCGGCTACATTGGGACAGATATCCAGCACTTTTGTAGCAGTTGATCAGCACACTACTTTTTTGGATGATTATTTTTCTTTTTTAAATATTCAGCCGTTGCTGCCCATACCGGTAAAGCCATATTCACTGGCGGGTACGCCCATTGACGAAATAGAATTTGAAGATGTCGGTTTTACTTATCCTGGTGGAACAGAGCCCGCTGTGCTGGGTTTAAACCTGCGCATACGCAAGGGTGAACTGATTGCATTGGTGGGTGAAAATGGCGCCGGCAAATCGACGCTGGTAAAATTATTACTTCGTTTTTATGATGTGCAGCAGGGCGCGGTGAAAGTAGGAGGTATCGATCTGCGGGATATGAACCCTGATGAATGGCGAAACAGGATCGGTGTATTGTTCCAGGACTATGCTACTTATGAATTGTCGGTAAGAGAAAACGTAATGATGGGAAGACCCAATGGCGTGACGGATGATCAGCAGGTGATCAAAGCATTGCAGGATAGCCGGAGTGAATGGTTGGTGAGCAGGATGCCCAATGGGCTTGATTCGAAAGTGGGAAGATTATTTGAAGGTGGCCATGATCTGTCGGGTGGTGAATGGCAACGTTTGGCATTAGCCCGCATCATGTACCGCAACGCCGATATCTGGATATTGGATGAACCTACTTCATCCCTGGATCCCGAAGCGGAAGCCGCCATCTTCGCCGAGTTGAAAGAAAACCTGAAAGGACGCATCGGAATTGTTATCTCGCATCGTTTTTCTACCGTACGCATCGCTGATCGTATCGCTGTTATTGATGATGGAAGAGTAACGGAGTTGGGAACACATGATCAGTTACTGGCCGCGAAAAATCGTTATGCGCAACTGTTCGAGTTGCAGGCGAGTGGATACCGGTGATTAATGTGTCACGCTGAGTTTGACGAGCTAGGCTAACCAGCTTTAGAAATTCTTATCGCAGCTCGTTGCATCGCACTCCCGGTAGCTATCGGAATTAACGTCCGGTAATGCTGCTCAGCTTATTTTTACAACATGGCCTATGTGCACGATAGGAAAACCCGCAGTTATAATATGTCGCAGATACGGGCGACAAATACCAAACCGGAAATGCTGGTCCGTAAATTTTTACATGCACAGGGATTTCGGTATAAACTCCACGATAAAACATTACCAGGTAAACCCGACATCGTACTTCCGAAATACGATGGCGTTATTTTAATGCATTACTGCTTCTGGCATGGGCATACCACCTTTAAAACTAAAAAACGCCCTTAAAGGTAATTGGCTGTATCGTGCAAAACCTTTCATAGTCACCTTCTTTAATAAACAATTGAGGCTTCGGTCCAAAATTAAAAACACGATATAGGAAAAACTCCTTTGCTTTCTTTTTAGCAAAACTAATTTCATTCTTTGTTAGGTAAATAGGCGTTTCTTTAGATAATTTAGTTGTCTTTACTTCAACATAACGGTCGGTACCATTAGTGTTTTTCGAAAGAATATCATAACCGGTTCCATCTCCTCTTTCCTTTGAAATCCATTCAATTTTATCTGCTAAGCCCTCTCTACCTGCCTTAATTAAACGCCATTGTTCGTAAGAGATAACGAGTTTCTCCCCCTCTTCGCCAAGATTGCGATTGTTCTGTTCCTTCTCCAAGTAGTTAATTTTTATTGGACGATATGTTGGCTCACTTTCTTGTACTTGAGAGGGTTCAGGTTCGTCATCAACAATAGTTTCAAAATTTATTTTATCATAAGCTGCGGTAATAACAGTATCAGCAAAACGTTCAAAATTTGGTTCAAGACTTATGCGATGATCTCTTAAAAAATTTGCAACGTGTTCTTCTAAAACTTGCTGATAATTATTTCTTGGTTTATATCCTTTAATATATGGCTGCCCCATGTTAGCTAATACAGCACTGATGTTTTGATGCTTGAATTCTATAGATCCGTTGGAACGATTATTAAGCAAAGGAAGTAAGATTTGTCGGTGGGTCGTCTTATTGTATTGGTGTTGTTCCAATTCGAGATGAAACATTTTAAAATAGTCTTGAACGATTAATTCTACTTCTTCATTTGTCCAATCTTGATTCATAATAAACCCAGTGAAATTTGAAATGGTTGGAATTGTTATAAAGATAGCATTTTTGAAACTGAAGAAAAGATTTTCAACGTGACTTAAAAGCCAATATACTTCTCATTACATTGTTTAAATTGTGTCTGAAAGCATACCAATTTTGTAAAACATTATTTACAGTTTTGCATAGTATAGAGAACGTCAACAAATGGATATTGTGTATAGACCAACAGCAAAAGGATATTTTTCGGGATGTGGTGGCATGGAAATAGGCATCATGCAAGCGGGTGTTAACGTTATTCAGTCACTTGACCTAGATATAGAGGCGACCAGTTGCATGAATACAAACAGTCATTATTTTTCACATGATGTTCTAACTGCTGATATAAGGGATAAAACAGTATTAGACCAACCGGAGACAGATATTATTGTAGGTACCTATCCTTGTACAAAATATTCACCAATTGCAGATATACACGGAACAAGAACTGGTGATGATTTATTCCTTCATTTTTTCCGACACATAGCTATTGAAAGGCCTGAAATGTATATTGTCGAAAATGTGCCCGGTATGAAAAAGTTTAAAGTAGTTATGGAGGCAATGACTAAGCTACCGGATTATTATGTAAATATTTTTTGCCCTGTTGATGCAGCATGTTGGTTACCTCAACGGCGCAAGAGATTAATTCTGATAGGAACTAAAAAGAGATATTCCGTTCGGGAGCCACAAGAAACTAAAGGCAGATCAACAATTAAAGATATTCTTGAGAAGAGTCCTGATGTTGAAATGCCTGCCTATGTAATTAAGAGAATTAAAGGAGGCTATCGTGATTTACCTATTATCGTTGATCCATTTGAAAAGAATGCAATGGCTCCAACTTGTGTGGCACACTATGCAAAGGATTTAAGTACCCGGTTAGTTAAGGATCAAAGTTCAAAATACGGGTTACGTCCATTTTCTGTCAGAGAATATGCAAGGCTTCAGGGGTTTCCAGATGACTTTATTTTTGAAAACAAAAGAAGTTCATACAGATTAATCGGAAATGCCGTACCAGTTAATATGGCAAAATGGGTTGGAGGTGTAGCGATGAAATATTTTAATTGAATAGTTCTTCTTCTCTACTGGCGAGTGGCCCTTTTTTATAATTCAAGGCGCCTCAGCTATCACCAATGCGAATAAAATAGATCTGGCGGCAAACCCGTCGTCAAATAATAGCAAATCCTTTTTGCACAATCCTCTATTGTCAACTTCTTAAATAGCGGCCACCGGCCTTCCTTTCATCCCTTCACTTACCAGGTAAGCCATAAACTTTGTAAAGTCTTCAATGTTTCTGTCAACGCTTGCTTTTTCCAGGGCTTCCATATATGTTTTGCGTGCCTCAACAGGTATTACCGTCCAGGGGTATCCGCCCGATGCCAGCATCACATTCATTAAAAATCTTCCCATGCGGCCATTGCCATCCATATACGGATGTATATACACAAATATAAAATGACCGAGTACCGCTCTTACCGGGGCTTCGGTTTCTTTTTCCAATAATTCAAAGAAGGCGGGCATTACATCACGTACTCCATCCGGGCTCATGGGTACATGTTTCGATGCGCTTATAAAAACGGTCTGGTTTCTGTAACCGGCGAGATCAATTGATTTCAGTAAACCGGCTGCAACGCCTGGTGCAAATAATTCCCTGTACCAGTCTCCGTGATCCTTATCTGCTGCTATACCGGCATTGCCACCGTTTAATATCTTTTGAATGGTCTCCCTTACTTTTTGTGTTGCCTGCCAGTATCCTCTTGCCGCCATAGCATCCCGTTGCTTTTTATCTTCCGCATTATTCGTACTATCCCAGGCGCCGCCTCTTACCCTTTCTATCAGCTCAGGTGTTACCCGGTATCTTTCTATCGAAAGGGAATGATAGGCATCAGTCACATATATTTCTTCCACCCGCTTCATGTATGCCTCATGATTGGAAGGTATGCCCGGTGCGGCAGGAAAATGCGCAATTACAACTTCTCTCATTTCATACCATAGCAATTTTATCCGGTTCACATACGGTGAATATTCTTTTGCTGCTAACTCTTGAGGAATAATTGTCTTAAACGGGTTTGTTTCCCGCACACCGTATCCGGCTGCATGCATGGTTTTGATGATGTCATCAGCAATCCTTTCTCTTCCTATACTCCGGAAAGCGCCGGCCAAACGGCCTGCTATAGTGGAATGTTCTCCCTGCAGCAACAGCCCTGTTATTTCAGAAGAGTCTTTTATCATAGCCAAAGCTGTCCTTGTATCGGTTGGGTTTTTTGTAAAGACTGCCGGGGTACAATTAATAAGTGAAGAAGACAGGGTTAGCATCCGTATTCCTTCAATAGTAACAAATGCCGCGGACTTCGGAATCGAAGATGTCCAATGCCATAGCGAAGTACCATCAGGTAACGGAGTGCCGTGATTGGTTTTTTTTGTTGTACGGATGATTAACTGTTGGGGAACAGTCCAGTTTCCTGAGTGAAGTAAAAGTGATTGATCAGGAGAAATGAAATAATCATCGCCATACCGGTCTGCCAGGTACCCGGCGCAAAAATGCCAGTAAGAAGCATACCACGAAGTACTGTCCCCGGGTTGTTCATCCGAAGGTGTTGAAATGTACCATCCTTTAGTGACTTCTTTTAGAAAACCGTTTTTTATTAAACGAACCCGGTGAACTTTACTCAATTCAGAGGATTTTATAGCTACTATTCCTTTATCCTGTATTGTTTTCAACAGTTCCAGGGATTCAGCCAATTTTTCTGAAGGAGTTGCCATATTATTATGTAATAAATTGATTTATACTAATTTGTGTTATTACCAGGTTATATGGCTGTGCGATTACCAGGTTATGCGGACGTGCGATTACCAGGTTATGCGGCTAAATTAATCATAAAATGCTGCCTGTCAAAACAATTTCAGGAAAAGGAAATTAAGTAGTGGCAGTCGGTGTAGATCATTTTAGAAAGTCTGTTTCCCTTGCCGTAGTCGTATATGGTCACGCCTTTACCCCTTCTGTAAAACCTCAATACTATAAAGTACGACCATAAAATAAAATAGATGGACCAGGGTTTGCCCCGGCAAAATAGAACTCACCCAACTCGACAATAAATTATGTACTACGATGCAAGGCAATGGCAATATATTTATAAATTAATGCTTATTAAAATGACCCGGGCAATTTCTATTAAATCATGTAGCACTTTGTTCTTCGTCTTGTTTGCTTGCTCGCAAAGTTTTGCGCAACCAGGAACCGCCGAAACCTGTATCTGCGATATGATGCAGCAATCCGATGTAGTTGGGATTTCGGTGGCGGTAGTGAAAAAGAACAAAATCATCTACACCCATTCTTTTGGCTGGAAAGAATCAGCAGCCAAAACCCCATTAACCGACGATTGACGGTTCAGAATTGCTTACATATCCAAATCGTTTTCGGCCACTTCTATTGTCTATAAATACTGGACAAGCGAGGTCTCTAAAAGCATAGTACATGTACAATGGATCTGATGGCTGCTTTTCAATGACTTGTTTGTTTATATTTATAAACTAGACCTCATGTAAAATATTAAAGGTTGGTAATGGGAATGGCCGCTGGTTCCAAACGAAATTTTTAATGAAATCAACTTCGCTGAAGTACTTTGATAATTTTACAGCAAACCAACAACCAGTGTTTCCCCGACAGTCAGTAATTTTAGATATGAACCAGATAGAGATATACCAGGGAAAGGATAAGCAGACACAGATAGAAGTTAAGTTTGAAGAGGATACTGTTTGGCTTACTCAGCAACAGATGGCGGAACTTTTTCAACAATCGAAACAAAATATCAGCCTTCATTTGAATAATTGTTATCGTGAAAAAGAACTGAGTAAAAAGGCAACTGTCAAGGAATCCTTGACAGTTCAAAACGAAGGCAACAGAATGATTTCCAGGAAAATAGACTACTATAACCTTGATGCAATCATTTCTGTTGGGTACCGGGTAAAATCTAAACAAGGTACCCAATTCCGCCAATGGGCCACTCAGCGACTAAAAGATCACCTTGTAAAAGGTTATAGCTTAAATGAAAAAAGACTACAGCAGTTTGCGCATAATATGCAGCAACTGGAACAAACTGTAAAACTCATTCAGCAATCTGGTGGTTCGGATAAACTGAATATTACTGAAGCCAAAGGACTACTTGAAATTATTGCTAATTACACACACAGTTTTATTCTTTTAAACCAGTTCGACAGCAATAACCTGCCAGCTGCAAAATTGAATACGCACATCACTTATGAAATTGAATACAACGAGGCGATAAAGGCTATTGCAGAATTAAAGAAACAATTGATAAAAAAGAAAGAAGCTTCTGATCTGTTTGGCAGCATGAGAGATCACGGTTTTGAAAGTATATTAAATTCCGTTGTTCAAACTTTTGACGGAGAATACCTGTATAAAAGTATAGAAGAACAGGCTTCGCATTTGCTTTACTTTGTTATTAAAAATCACCCTTTTACCGATGGCAACAAACGTATCGGGGCTTTCTTATTTATATGGTTCCTGGAAAAAAACAAACACAGGTTCAAAAAAACAGGCGAGCTGAAAATAAACGATAATGCGTTGGTAGCACTGGCTCTGCTCGTTGCGCAAAGTAATCCTGGCGACAAAGAAATAATGATCAGGTTGGTTATTAATCTTATTCGCAGTTAATGGAAGAGAGAATCAAAAGCGGCTACTAAAGAAAATACAAGCACATTTGTTGGCAGATATCATCTGAAAGCTGAAACTGGCACCGATGGTTGTCGGCTTTTTGAAGAATTGGGCTAAAGCCGAAGACCCGTTTTGTTTATTTTTTTAAACTAATTCTCATTTAAAATGATCTGGTCAATGAATCTAAAAAAAATTGCTTTGTTTTTCGTTGCTGTGTTGGGCTCCCTGCCAGGTTTTTCCCAAACAGAAACAGCCGAAACCTGTATCCGCGATATGATGCAGCAATCCGATGTAGTCGGGATTTCGGTGGCGGTAGTGAAAAAGAACAAAATCATCTACACCCATTCTTTTGGCTGGAAAGATTCAGCACCTAAAACTCCTTTAACCGACGACTACCTGTTCCGGATAGCTTCGATATCAAAATCGTTTTCGGCTACTTCTATTATGCAGTTAGCAGAACAGAAAAAACTTTCATTGGATGATGATATGAGTAAGCTGATGGGTTTCCCCGTCAGGAATCCGAAATACCCCGAAACTGTCATTACACTAAGAATGGTTTTATCGCACCGTTCCTCTGTCAATGACAATGAGGGTTATTTTACGCTGGATGCTATCAATCCTGATAAAAACCCTGATTGGGCCAGGTGCTATAATGATTACCAGCCGGGAACGGGCTATATGTACTCCAACCTGAACTTTAATATGGTGGGAACCATCATCGAAAAAGTATCAGGGGAACGGTTTGACCAGTATGTCAAACATCATATTTTAGATCCTTTGGGATTGTATGGCGGCTATTGCATTGACTCATTAGACAGCACAAGGTTTGCCACTATCTATGAGTATGATAGCGCTGGCAAAAGGTTTATTGCTTCACCCGGGGCCTATGCACCGCGGAGGGAGGAGATCAGCCACTATACCATGGGATACAGTACACCCATTTTTTCTCCTACGGGTGGTATGAAGATCAGCGCCACTGATCTTGCCAAATACATGATCATGCACATGAACTACGGTCGTGGTAATGGGAAAAAAATCATGTCAAAGAAGAATGCAATGCAAATGCAAACGCCACTTTCTGAAGAGGAAGGATACGGATTAGCCATCATGACCAGCAATACCCTTATTCCGGGCAAAATAATGAAGGGGCATACAGGTTCGGCTTACGGGCTTTTCAGCGCTATGTTTTTTAACCCGGGAGAAAAATTCGGGATTGTCGTCATCTCCAATGGATGCAATCCGGCTTATAATGACGATGGATTTAATACGGTCATAGGAAAAACGATCACCTGTTTATATGATCATCTTATCAAATAAGGTTGATTGCTAAACCAATCGCTGGTTGCAGTGTTGCTTTAGCGACCGGCACTGTTCATCCTCGTTCAATTGATGTATAAATACCGGAAGAAAGGAAGATTGACGAACGGGAATTTGCAAGAACCGCAAAACGCCAGTGTAATTTTACCAACCACCCATAAAATCTTTTCAGCAAAATCTTCGCAATGTCAATAGCGGGCCTGTTATTTTATTAATTCCATTAGCATTACTGCTTTTTGAAGACTATTTTAGCTACTCAAAATCCACCTATGAAAAACGGCCTCTTTCAAAAATTTGTCCAATACCTGTGTAATAATTTTATCGGCAATTTTATTGGCTTTGCTGTGGGCATGGCTTCTACCAAACTGGTATCTCATTATTTCGCTACCCGCAGTATTAAAAATCTGTGGGGACTTACTACCCATAAAACCGTTCTTGATAAAACAACTTACTCCAACCTCCAGTTTATAATTTCCGTGGTTATCGGGTTTATTGTTTTTGAAATTATTTCCAAATGGATAAAAAAGAAAACGGATTCACTGATGGTTAAATACAAAGCATCCATCGAAGAATGGCTGGCAAAAAATAAATGGTATGCCAGTGTTAAACGCAACAATAACCCTGAAAGCGAAACGCAGGCATAAGAAGATCATGAGCTGTTAATGACATGCCCGCCAAAAAGGAGAATATTCTTACATTTAACTATGATTTCTCCTCAACTATCATTGCTTGCCACTGAACAGTCATGGACTAATCTTGCACTAGATGAAGAAACGCTGAAGCAGGTAGAAGAAATAAAGAGCTGGCATAAGCAATCATCCGCAGCGAAAGCGGATAGCAGCCTGAAAAGAAAGTTGAAGGCCGGGTACAAGGTTTTATTCTATGGCCCACCCGGTACAGGAAAAACATCAACCGCCACGTTAATCGGCAAAGAATTTAACCAACCTGTTTATAAAGTGGATCTGTCCATAGTAGTATCAAAATATATCGGGGAAACGGAGAAGAATCTTGCGATGGTATTTGACCGTGCGAAAGATAAAGACTGGATATTATTTTTTGATGAGGCGGATGCTTTATTCGGCAAACGCACAGGAGTTAAAGATTCGCACGACAAATACGCCAACCAGGAAGCAGCTTACCTGCTGCAAAGAATGGAGGAACATGACGGACTTGTCATTCTTACCAGTAATATGAAAAGCAATATTGATAGTGCTTTTATCCGCAGATTTAATTTAATTGTCCCGTTCAATTAAGGGGATAACCTGATAAAGTTGTTATGATGTTAAGGCAATAGCCTGAAAAATCGAAAGCCTGAATCTTCTGTGTTATTAACAGGGAGTAAAAAGAAACCCCACCATCCGGCAGGGTTCCCTGATCATCGTGAATCGTTATTTTTTCCTCGCATGCCTGTCATATTGCAGCAGCATATCGGCTTTGCCATCTTTATTGATGCGCCAGGTTTCCATATACTCCGTGGTGTCTTTTTTGCCCTTTGTATCGGTACTGATTTCTTTGGCCCAGACCAACACCCAGTTTTCTTTTTTGTCGGAGCTATACATTGGTGTCACCGCCTGGATGGAGTCAATCACTGAAGTATACAACGCCCGTTGTCTTTTCCAGCGGGCCTGCAGGCTGTCGACGCCCATCGCTACGGAATTATCACTATGAAGAACAAAAATGCTGTCGGCTACCCAGCTTTTCATGTTATCCAGTTTATTGTCTTCCCAGTCTTTCCATGATCCCTGCAGGATGGTGGCGGCGTATTCCGGATTGCCTGCTTCAAAAGAAGAAGAATAAGAGGCGGTATAGGGTAATACCACTGCGGCTTTATCCACTTTTGTTTCGGAAGTGGCGGCTTCAGCCGGTTTTTTTTCATTGTTGCAGGCCAGGATCAAAGAGGCTGCGGCGAGGCATAAAAAGATCCGTTTCATTATGTAAGTGTGTTGGTTAAAAAAATAGGGTGAACGAAATGCGTTCACTGCCATGTTTTGAAGGAATAGCGGAAGGGGACAGGGGAAGAAGTCAGGAAGGGAACAGAGAAAGAAAAGGACGAAGCAGAAAGGTATACTAATTAATCGGGGTTGAAATCAAATGCGCCGATATATATTCTTCAGGGTCTCTTTTTATAATCAGTATAACAGGAGTGCCCTGAATGACTAACTTTAAGATCACTTTTTTAAACTTTACTTTAAAATCCTGCTTATGCGTCTGCCTGCTTTTTTACTTGTATTGTTGTTGCCCGTTTTTGCCAGGGCACAAAGCGATAATAAGATCGTTATTGGCAAGACTGATTCGGTTTGGTCGGCTGTATTAAAAGAAAACAGGGGATACATGGTGTATCTCCCGCCTTCTTATTACAATGGCATGTTCCTGCCACAACGATATCCTGTTCTCTATTTATTAGACGGGGATGCGCATTTTCATTCGGTAACAGGCTTACTGCAGTTTTTAGGTACCGGTATCAACGGCAATTATATAATCCCGGAAATGATAGTGGTGGCCATTCCGAATACGGATCGCACAAGAGATCTTACACCCACGCATGTGTCGAAAGGATTTGACGGAACAGAACAGCCTTTCCTGAAAACCAGCGGAGGCATGCCGAACTTTTTCCAATTTGTGAAAAATGAACTGATACCGCATATTGACTCGGCTTATCATACGTCTTCTTATCGTGTTTTGGTCGGTCACTCTTTCGGCGGCATTACCGTGATCAATGCGCTATACAAGATGCCGGAAACTTTTAATGCCTATGTTTCCATTGATCCAAGTCTGTGGTATGATAACCAGGTGTTGCTGAAGAAAGCCAAAGATTATTTCAGCAAAACGAAATTAGAAAACAAATTTCTTTATGTAGGACAGGCTAATACGATACAGGCGGGTGATACCAGCCGCAACCTGCATTTTGAATCCATACTACAGTTCAATGGCATCATGGAATCTTTTAATGAGTCGGGCATTCACTATAAATATAAATACTACAGCGAAGATGATCATGGTTCCGTACCGCTGATCACGGAGTATGACGCACTGCGTTTTATTTTTGAAGGCTATCGGGGCAACCAGGCGAAGCTTTCACAAGACCCCGGCCTGATAAAAGAGCATTTCAAAAACTTTTCAGCGAGAATGGGCGCTAAATTTCTTCCACCGGAATCCATTATCAACACGCTTGGCTACCAATTAATGCAAAGTGATATTGATAAGGCGATCGGATTCTTTCAACTCAATGCAGACTTATATCCTGACAGCTATAATGTATATGACAGTATGGGCGAAGCATGGATGAAAAAGGGTGATTATAAAAAGGCCATCGGTAACTATGAAAAATCGCTTGCACTGAACCCCGATAATCAAAACGCAAAAGATATGATCAAAAAGATGAAGGAAAAGAAAAATTAGTGGTTGTTCCCGGCCGTTCTTTATTAAAAAAGTAGCCGTGGATGAGATCACTCAAACACGGCTACCGATTATGCCCGGTTTTACCCATAGGAAAATCCGGATATTATCAATCTATTTTCCGGGACTATTCTTTTTTACTTACGTATTTAAAGACTTGCGTGATTTTGCCATCTGCACTCACCAGCATTCTTACTTT
This sequence comes from Chitinophagaceae bacterium, assembly GCA_040007815.1. Classification (GTDB taxonomy): domain Bacteria; phylum Bacteroidota; class Bacteroidia; order Chitinophagales; family Chitinophagaceae; genus Terrimonas_B. Next base: position 504,036 of record JBDTUH010000001.1, on the reverse strand, counting down.
GCTATCCTCTTTTTTTAATTCCACTTCATAAGCCGTTTTGCCTTTTTGAAATTCCTTGTTCACATTGGTGATGTCATAACCGGCATAACGCGTTTTAATGGCGTTCTTCACGGCAGTATTCACCGGCGCTGGTAATTTGGTAAAATCCTTCATATTATAGGCTGATCCTACCCAATTGCCATCGCTGTCGTACCAGGCATAATAATTTTCACCGTCGAGATCAAATTTTACCAACTGATCTTCCGTATTCATCTTTTTGAATCCGGCCATTCGCAGATCAATAGGGACTGCGGCCAGTGAATCATAACCAGACCAAACCGCATTGGAAGCACCGGGATATTTTTTGGCAAATGCTGTCTTCGTTGCTTCGGGTACCGATGAAGTTTCTGATGAAGATTTAGCTGTTGATGGCGTTTTTGCGGAATCAATTACTGATGGAATATTCTTCGTTGAGTCAGGTATTGACGGCATTTTTACCGAATCAATTTTTGACGGCATCTTTGTTGAATCCGGGATGGATGGTATTATAACTGAATCCATTTTCGCCGGTGTCTTAATTGAATCAGTTGCCACCGGCATCCTGATCGAGTCAATTTTTGCGGACACTTTTGCTGAATCAGTCACCAACGGATTGGTATTCGACGATGCCGTTGAATCTGCTGTTGCAGATGTACTACCAGATTTCGGCATGGGTGTATCAGTTGCTTTGTACGGTGTTTTGCAGGCGGCAAATGAACACACTATACCTGCTGCTAATAAAATTTTCAGTTTCATATAAGAGATTTTTTAATTGAATAATTGAAGGGTAGGGATTATGGGTCTGTATGACCACAACTATGCCAGCCCTCAAAACCGTTCTAATTCATATATGTATGAACCTATATGCAAGTGATGAAGGGGTATCTTCGCCCGTTATGGGGAGTGTTTTGCGCATCATGGCCGGAAATAATTTCAGTAAATGCTTCGTGGCGGGCAATATCATTAACTTAAAAATTTCAGCAAACAAAGTTGATCTGCTCATATAGACTCCGAATCAGTCACCTAATACAGGAGGCTCCTCGGGAGCCAAGGACTCTATTTGATTATTCCTATAAACACGATACTACTGTTGGAGCTAACCTAATGAAATTGCCCGGCGGGATGGCTTAGTGGAAAACATAACCAGACCGCACTGACTGGTCTGCGGAAAATGGATACCACATAACCTGCGGTTTTTACCTTGTACAATTCAAAGGGATAAACTATTTTTAGTGCAAGATCCAATACCCTGTAGTGAAACAAGTCATCCTATTTGCCGCATTTATCGGTGTAACCTCGCAAATACCCGCCCGTACAAAGCCGGAGCCTGCTAATTATCATTATTTTATTTCCACAGAAATCGGGGATGCGCAGGAAATGTTAACTGAAATAATGAACGTGGTTGGTCTGAAAGCGAATTTTGAATTGAAAGAAGCTAAGGTGGCTAATTTCGAAGCCATTATTTTACACCGGAAGAGATATATTTTATACAATCCTTCCTTTATCAACTGGATCAACAAGGAAACTCATGATAAGTGGGCCAATCTCGCCCTGCTGGCGCATGAAGTGGGTCATCATCTTAATGGTCATACCATAAAGAGATCCGGCAGCCGACCGGCCCTGGAATTGGAAGCAGATGAATTCGCAGGCTTTGTCTTGCACAAATTGGGAGCATCTTTGGAGCAGGCGCAGGAGGTAATGAAATATATCGCCAATAATAAAGCTTCTAAAACGCATCCGGCGAGAAATTCGAGGATGAGAGCTATTCAAAACGGATGGAGCAAAGGCGCTAACCCGGACGCCGTCATTACAACCGCGAAGAATTGAGGTAGCAATTTTTTTCCAAAAGGATTTCCATTTTATACAGTGATCAAGCTCCATTGACATGGTTTGAATTTATCTGCTTCCCGCTATCCGGAGATTCGTTGTAGTAGCGCCATTGACCCGCTATATTTTGACCACCTTACCAAAATCAATTCCGGCGCTGTTGCAAATCATCATGTAAGAAAGGAACAGTGACTACCTTATCAGGAGTTAATTTAATTATTCACTCTTAATACCGGAGTTATGAAATGTATTCTTCTTTTTTCAACGATATGCCTGGCTTTTGGGGCCAGTGCCCAGCCATGGTCCAAACAGTACGATAATGTAGATGAATTTAATTGTGGCGTAGCACTCGTTACCAAAGGCGGGATGCATGGCTTTGTCAATAAGGATGGCAAAGTGGTAGTGCAGCTTATTTATGACGACGCCCTAAAATGTACAGAAGGGCTGGCGGCGGTAAAGAAAGATGGCAAATGGGGCTTCCTGGACAGTACGGGTAAAGAAATAGTACCGCTACAGTACAATGATGCCAATTCGTTTAAAGAGGGGCTGGCGGTGGTAACGAAAGCAGAGAAATTCGGGTTTATTGATCATGCAGGTAAACCTGTAATTCCGCTCAATTTTGATAATGCGACCAGTTTTTCAGAAGGGCTGGCTGCGGTTAATAAGAACGGATTATGGGGTTTTATTGACAAAAGCGGGAAGGAAGTGATCGCTTGCAAGTATGGATTTGCAGGTTCTTTCAGTGATGGAGTTGCCAAAGTATTGAAAGACAGCAAGTGGATGGAGATAGATAAGAATGGGAAAAAGCTGAGTGAATAAGAAGAGATTTAGCCGACAAAAACAATAACTAACAACGAAGGCTTTTATTGAGGCATTCTTCCCTGGCTACGGCGCAGAAGGCAACAAAAAAAAATAGTAAATTTTGCAGGCCAAACCTTTTTGATCCGTATTGTTCCTCCATTCAAAACGGCGAACAAAACAATTTGCAGACCTGCAAAAAAAATAAACATTTATACTGCTTCAGGCAGTTCTGTCTTTCGCCGGAATGGTGGTGTATGCAGGTATGTCAGGCTTCGCCATACCCATTCAAATGGCCCGAAACGAAAATACCGCATCCAGACATGGCTGAAGATGATCTGGAACAGCCATATCCCTCCTAATATATAATACACTTCATAGCGCTGCAATGTACCATACAAACCAAAGCCATAGAATATGATGGAGGTGATAATGGATTGCATGAGATAATTTGTAAAAGCCATTTGACCGACCGGTATAAAAATGCTGAAGAAGATTTTTTTAATAGGTGTGACTTTGTACATCAGTATCAGTAAACTAAGATAGCCAAGTGTTTGAAACGTTCTCCTGAGATGATAATAATTGAACTTCCATTGTTGCGTGAAAAGATAATTGTCAAACTTCAACCGGTATTGTGTTCGCAGGAAAAAATAATTCATCAATAGCCCGGCGCCGATTCCGACGACAGCTATAATGGCATAGAGCCAGTTTGGTTTGTTGCCCAATAAAAACCCTGACTTGAACACAGCCATTCCAATGAAAAAGAAAAGAAGTATATCGAACCAATAATGTTCATAGAAATAAGAACTTTGCAGCCACATGTTTATATCCCGGAATTCCCGGAATAAAGCCGGGTAATTTTTACCCCGTATTTTTTTTATTTGTTCTTCCGCGGCTTTTGCTGTCGCTTCTTTGGAGTTATTTTCTTTGAAGCCGATAAACCTGCCGAGATCTGCTTTTTGCTGATCTGTCAGTTTAACTTTAGTAGTATCCATAGCGGCAATGGTCTGACCTGTCCGGATCATTTTTTTATTCCTGAAAAAATCGCTGTTCTCGCGGTAAGTGCCCACCGCCAAAAAAAAGAGTGCTATTAAGAACAGATTCCGGGGTGATAAATTGCGGAACGGGAATATCAATAATCCGCAGATAGCATAGGGATATAAAATATCACCGGGCCATAAAAAAATGAATGCATTGATCAATCCGAATACCAGCAGCCATAGCATGCGACGATAATAAATATCAGCCGGTTCCAGGCCGCTTTTTTCTTTAATCAAACGGGTAAGTAATAAAATAGTACCCGCGCCAAATAACAGTGAGAAAAGCCCCCGCATAGTCCCTTCAAACAAAAAGCATTCGACGAGCCAGGCGTAGAAATTAGCGCCGGTGATCGGTTGGCTGAGATTCATGGTTTCATAATACTGGAAAGGCTGGCTCTGGCCCATGATGTTCATTAGTAAAATACCAAGCAATGCGATGCCACGCAGGCTGTCGAGAAAAATGATTCTTTCTTTTTTATCAACCGGGGATGACCAGGCAGCGGACTGATTTTGTTCAACAGAATTACTCATACAGTGTTATTTGAATTGGTTTGAAGGCAATCATGTTTCCGGAACTTCGGCACTTTTCGCTGCGGGGTAAGGGGAAGCGTTCGTAAGGACAGGCTCAGCTGCTATGAATGATTGAGGAAGATAAGTAATAAATACAATATTTGATTTTCTTAACGAGTATGCGGATATGATTGAACCAATAAGATTGAAAAATGTATTGTGACAAGTTAACAGCTAACAATTGTATATACCTGCCGCCATTGTTTTTAAACTGTAATACGGTTGTTTTTATAGGTTCTGACCTTACTAAAAAGATGTAGCCGTGATTGAGATAGTCACAACCACGGCCACATCCGTTTGTCACCGGACGATATCAATTACCAGCCCGGGAAACTAAAACTTAGTCCTTCTTTTATATTATATTGGTTTTGTTTTTTCCTTAATGATATTGCCATCGGCGTCAACCAGGAGTTTTACTTTACTGTCATCTTTTTTTAATTCAATTTCATAAGCTATCCTGTCTTTTTTAAATTCCCTGTTGACGCTTGTTATGTTGTATCCGGCATATTTGCCGGTAATAACTGTATTAACCGGGGCAGGCAGTTGTGTGTAATCTTTCATTACGAAAGCTGAACCTATCCAATTGCCATCGTTGTCATACCAACCATAATAGTTCTCATTGTCAAGATCAAATCTTACAAGATAATCATCTGCATCCAGTGAAGTCCATCCTGCCAATTCCCAGTCGATCGGCGCTGCTACCTGTGCATCATAGGTAGACCACACTACATTTGTAGATCCGGGATATTGTGTGGTAAAACTTGTTTGAATATTGTTAGGAACAGATACCGTTGTTGTGGTTGTACCTGTATCAGTTGCTTTGTATGGGCTGCTACAGGCACCTAATGACAGCACTGCCGCAATGGTAAAAAAATCTCTGAGTTTCATAATAACAGATTTAGTAATTGAAAAATAGTTGTACTGGTGGGTACATGTAAAGTGGCTACAACTGTGCCAGTCCGTTAATCGGCTGCCTGCGTTGGCTCAAAGTCAATAAAGGGGTATGATCGCCACAATTAGCGGGGAGCCTTTTACGCAGCCTGAACATAAAGGACAAATTTTTTTAGAAGACTTTTCATTGATCACCGTCAACATTATAAGTTAAATTTTCATGAATGGTACCATATACTATAAAAAAAGATTGATTAATTATATTTTTCATGCTCAATACCAAAATTGATGAAGCAAGCCACTTTAACTATCATATTATTAACTATTCTTTCCATTTGTTTTGCCCGGCTCACTCCCACAACCCAGGATAGCGTGTATGCCAGCAAAACGGTGTTGTTCAACATACCGGATGCGGGGGAAATGTTATCAGAAATAATGAAGGTAACAGGCTTAGCACCCAATTTTGAATTAAAGGAAGCCAATGTGCAAAACGTAGAGGCGGCTATTTGTCACCGGAAAAGATATATACTATACAACCCTGAATATATTAGTTGGCTTAATAATGCCACAAATAGCAAATGGGCGGCTATCACAATCCTCGCCCACGAAATTGGTCACCATGTAAACGGTCATACCATCCGTAAAGGCGGCAGCCGCCCCCTTCTCGAACTGGAAGCTGATGAATTCGCCGGCTTTGTTTTATTTAAATTGGGAGATTCTCTGGAACAATCGCAGGACGTTATGAAATATATCGCTAAAACAAATGCATCCAAAACGCACCCAGCCAGATACTCAAGAATGCTGGCCATCGAAAATGGATGGAACAAAGCGGCAAGCAGCGAAAATGCTATCTCAAAAGCAACTTATAAAATTTCAGCTGGTCGCCTCGCAGCGGCTGATTGATTCTTAAGAAAATCAGACTGGATTATATAGTTTATGTTCGCCGGGGAAAGATTCCCATACTCTTTGCCTTGTAATTATGCCCGTAAGTTTATTATACTCATGGAATACAGGCCTTCTCATTGCAGCTCATACATTGTTGTCGCTGTTATTATTTTCGATAGCGATCGTCATTCTTGTTTTCCTTGTCAGGAAACCAATTCAAAAATATAAGTTTATTGACCTTGCTATTTTTGACAGGCTTCAGCCCCTGACAAGCCCGGCACGAAACAGATTTATGTTATTCATTACTTTTCTTGGCAAGCACCAGTTCCTGATTCCGGCGAATTTGCTTCTTATTTTTTATTTCCTGTTGCTCCGTCATCAGAATTGGTTTTCTATCCGCATTGCGACGATAGCTTTAAGCAGCCTGTTGCTGATGTTCCTGTTGAAATACTTATTCCGGCGTAAGCGTCCTTTACATCCCTTGCTCAAAGCGGTGAAAGGGTTAAGCTTCCCAAGCGGCCATGCGATAATGGCCGTTACCTTTTATGGCCTTCTTCTATATATCATTATGTACAGCGTGGATGTTGCATGGCTCAGATACTTGTTGGGTTTTCTTTTGGTCTTACTTATCATACTGATTGGCTTTAGCCGGGTTTACCTGCGGGTGCATTATGCCAGTGATGTGCTGGCCGGTTTTATTATTGGCATGATCTGGCTATTGATTTCCCTTTCTGTTTTAAAAAAAATAGAGAAATATGCCGAAGCAAACTCCGGAAAGCCTGGCGCTGTCCCGCTTTTCCGAAACGGGGCTTTTTTCAACGATCGAAAGATAAATGTCTTGGCGGAGTTTAGCATATAGAACTAGCTTGCGGTTAAAGATTTCATTCTGTACGATGAAAAAAGAACCTGTCAAATTAAACAAGATAGAATGGGTTTCAATTTTCAGATTACTTAATTTACAGGATAATCAGGATATATGGCCAACGGCAACAAGACCTACCAGGTAAAGACCAATGGATTTTTATTCTCATTTACTTCTGACGAGATCGCCGGGATGGATATGGTTCAACTGTCTTCAACCGAATTTAACCTGATAAAAGATCATCGCTGTGTAAACGCTAAATTGATAAATGCCGATGCGACAGGCAAGAAAATAGCGATCGAAATAGAAGGTGAAACTTTTGCTATTGAAATAAAAGATGAATTAGACCAGGAATTAGATAAGATGGGTTTTGGTTTGGCCAGCAATAAACAGATCAAAGAAATCAAAGCCCCCATGCCCGGGCTGGTATTAGATATCTCCGTAACAGATGGGCAGGACGTGAACGAAGGGGACAAAATATTAATACTTGGGGCCATGAAGATGGAGAACAGCATCCTGATCAATAGTGCTGCCAGAATAAAAAAAGTAACGGTGGTTTCGGGACAGGCTGTTGAAAAGGGGCAGGTACTGGTAGAATTAGAATAAGAACATTAATATAAAGGAGGACTATTCTATTGAGCATTTAAGATTTCTCAAGATTCAACAATCAGAATGCTCAATGGTCAATTTTCAATGTTCAATAATCATTAATGCAAAAGATATTAGTTGCCAACCGCGGGGAGATTGCTTTACGAATAATGCGGACGATACGGAGGATGGGGATCAAAACCGTAGCCGTATTTTCTGAAGCCGACAGAAGCTCGCCACATGTATTATTCGCCGATGAAGCGGTTTGTCTCGGCCCTGCGCCTTCCAATCAATCTTACCTCGATGCGAATAAAATAATTGGTTTTGCAAAAGAACTTGGAGTGGATGGTATTCATCCCGGTTATGGGTTCCTTAGTGAAAACGCGGAGTTTGCTAAAAAAGTGGAAGAAGCTGGCATTACCTTTATCGGTCCCGGTCCTGATGCCATGCGGGTAATGGGTTCGAAACTGGCGGCTAAAGAATGTGTGAAGAAATACAATATCCCCATGGTGCCGGGTATAGATGAAGCCATTGAAGATATAAAGATCGCTAAAGCTATCGCAGGCAAGATAGGTTATCCCGTTTTAATCAAAGCTTCTGCAGGAGGAGGTGGTAAGGGGATGCGGGTAGTAGAAAAAGAAAATGACCTGGCAGAACAAATGCAAAGGGCGATCAGTGAAGCCACTTCTTCATTTGGAGATGGTTCTGTATTTATTGAAAAATATGTCAGCTCTCCGCGACACATAGAGATACAGGTATTGGCGGATAAATACGGCAATACTGTTCATTTGTTTGAAAGAGAGTGCAGCATTCAACGTCGTCATCAGAAGGTGGTAGAAGAATCTCCCTCATCCATACTCACTCCCGAACTGCGGAAGAAGATGGGAGAGGCCGCGGTAATGGTAGCAAAATCCTGCAATTATACCAGCACGGGTACGGTAGAATTTTTATTAGATGCTCAATTGAATTTTTATTTCCTCGAGATGAATACAAGGTTGCAGGTAGAGCACCCGGTTACTGAAATGATAACGGGTATTGACCTGGTGGAAGAACAAATAAAAATCGCAAGAGGGGAAAAATTGGGATTTACACAGGATGAACTTTCCATCAATGGACATTCGGTTGAGTTAAGAGTATATGCGGAAGATCCGCTGAATGATTTTTTGCCCTCGATTGGTACACTTACAAAATATATAAAGCCAAAGGGCGAAGGAGTAAGAGTAGACGACGGTTATGAAGAAGGCATGACTATTCCTATCTACTATGATCCGATGATCGCCAAATTAGTAACGCATGGCAAAGACAGAACGGATGCTATCGAAAAAATGAAAGCCGCCATTAAAGAATATAAGATTGAAGGTGTGAGTACCACATTGCCTTTTGGTGCATTTGTTTTTGAACACGAAGCTTTTTTGTCCGGTAAATTTGATACGCATTTTGTTAAACAATATTATACGCCTGAAAAATTAGTAGACAAGCAAAAGCGTAATGCCGGGTTAGCTTCTGTCATTGCATTGAAATATTGGCTGGATAAACAGAAAGAAATTAAGCCCGTCGCACCCACTTCCACCAATTGGAAAAACCGGTTGCTTGAAAAATAAGATCACAGATTAAACGGAGTAAAAAGGATTTCACCGATTTATACACGATACGATCAGGGCTGTACTGAATACAATGTAAACGGCTCGTAATATTTTAATTTTATTATAAATGAAAAAATCGAAGTCGGAAATATTAAAGCAGAAGATAGAAGTAGGAAAATCGGGTGGAGGTGCGGACAGGATCATCACGCAGCATAAAAAAGGGAAGCTGACGGCGAGAGAACGTATCAGTTTGCTGATGGACCCCGGATCTTTCGAAGAGATCGGTGCGTTGGTACTTCATCGCACCAAAGATTTTGGCATGGAAGATCAGCAATTTTATGGCGATGGTGTGGTTACCGGATATGGTTCTGTTAATGGTCGTTTGGTGTATGTGTTTGCGCAGGATTTTACCGTATTCGGCGGCGCATTATCAGAGACACATGCGGAAAAAATTTGTAAGGTAATGGACCTTGCCATGAAGACCGGTGCGCCGATGATCGGGCTGAATGATTCAGGTGGTGCGAGAATACAGGAAGGTGTAAGATCATTGGGTGGTTATGCGGATATTTTTTACCGGAACGTTTTATCATCCGGTGTTATCCCGCAGATATCGGCGATCATGGGGCCATGCGCCGGCGGCGCTGTTTATTCTCCGGCGATGACGGATTTTACTTTGATGGTAGAAAATACCAGTTATATGTTTGTCACCGGTCCAAATGTAGTAAAGACCGTGACCAATGAAGAAGTAAGTTCAGAGGAGTTGGGAGGAGCTTCTACGCATTCCACTAAATCAGGCGTTACTCATTTAACTGCCGCCAATGATATGGAATGTATCCTGCAGGTAAAAAAATTATTGAGTTACATGCCGCAAAATTGTGAGGATAGTACTCCACAACTGTCTTACAGTTTTGGAGATGAAACAAGAGAATCTTTAGAAAAAATTATTCCTGAAAGCACCAACCAGCCTTATGATATGCGGGCGGTAGTGGAAGGTATTTGTGATACCGAATCCTTTTTTGAAATTCACAAAGATTACGCCACCAATATTGTCGTAGGATTTGCAAGACTGGCCGGAAGAAGTATTGGTATTGTTGCCAATCAACCAATGAGCCTGGCGGGTGTGCTGGATATTGACAGTTCAAAGAAGGCGGCAAGGTTTACCCGTTTTTGTGATTGCTTTAATATTCCTTTGTTGGTACTGGTAGATGTACCTGGATTTTTGCCGGGCACTGACCAGGAATGGCATGGCATTATAACCAACGGCGCCAAACTATTGTATGCGCTGAGTGAAGCGACGGTGCCCCGTGTTACCGTCATTACAAGAAAGGCTTATGGCGGCGCCTATGATGTAATGAATTCAAAACATATTGGTGCTGATATGAATTTCGCATGGCCAACGGCGGAAATTGCGGTCATGGGCGCCAAAGGAGCCAGCGAAATTATTTTCAAAAAGGAAATATCTGAAGCGGCTGATCCTGCAAAAAAATTAGCGGAGAAGGAAGCGGAGTATGCTGAAAAATTCGCGACGCCATACCTCGCGGCGGAAAGAGGTTTTATCGATGAAGTAATAGAACCGAAGGAAACACGTGTCAAACTAATCAAAGCTTTTGCGATGCTGGAAAATAAAGTGGCGAAGCTGCCAAGGAAGAAACATGGAAATATTCCATTGTAAGATCATGATGGCAAACAAATATTTTTGGTGTATGCGGTTATCCGGTAAAAAATCAGACAATTTTTCTTGCCTCTTCGATTTGTTTTCCACTCCCCATAACTATTAGTCGTTCGTCCGGGTTTATACAATATTCAGGAGATGGATTGAGTGAATAAGTAGAATGATTTTTAATGCCAAGAAGCGTGCAGCCGCAAGTTTTCCAAAGTTCAAGTTCACCGAGTGAGACAGATTTTGACGCAACTATTTCAGCAACCCTGAACTCAGCGGTATTGCGTGTCGTCATGAGCGACAGTATCTCTACTACGTCAGGAATCATAACTAATGTTGCCATGTGTGCACCACCGATCTTGTCCGGCATGATTACGTTCCTCGCACCGCCAACTTTCAGTTTACTGACACTACTATCCTGCGAAGCACGGCTGATGATGTTGATGTCAGGGTTAAGCTGCCGGGCAGTGATCACAGCAAACAGGTTGTCTGCATCGATTGGCATAGTGCAGATGATGGCACGGGCACGTTCGATTCCGGCTTCTTTTAATATTTCATCTTTGGTGGCATCACCTTTAATGAAATATTTTACAGCGAACGGCAAACCTTGTGGTAATTCATTTTTTTCTTCCAGTACCACGAAAGGAATATTGTTTTCGTGAAGCACCTGGCCGCATTCGGTACCGTTGCGCCCAAAACCGCAAACGATCACATGGTCCCTCAGCTGTTGTATTTCGGTTTCCATTTTCATTTTTTTATATTGACGAATTAATTCTCCATCCAATAGATAGCGGGAAATATAGGTAACAAAGAAAGTAAAGGCAACAATATTAATGAGTATAATAACAATAGTGAACATCCTGCCCGGCTCAGACAAAGGATGAACTTCCAGGTAACCAACGGTGCCCACTGTGATGACTGTCATATAGAACGCCTCCAGGAAGGAGTATCGCTCTATAATCATATAGCCCATAGTTCCAAAAAATAATAAAACAAAAAACAGGCTGATTGGGAAAAGCAATGCTCTAAAGTATCCTAATCGCTTGAATAAGTACATAACTTAATTAAGATGCCAATCTAAAAACTGGTCAGCTAAATATTTATGACTTGTAATAGCGGGACACCTGACTTTTATCAAATAAACCTTTTATTTATCCAGACATAATTGGCCCAAACTATTTCTGCCGTATAGGGGGTTAAAAATGTACCGTTTGCCTATATAAAAAGCACCTGACCGTAAATAATAGGATAATCTATTTTTTTGCAAGGTAAGCCAGTTGTCCCAAATGATAACTGGTATGACTTGTTCTGTTGAGGATGATGTTTAATTTATTACGATGCGGTTCTTTGGCGAAATCAGCTTCTGACACATTATTATGCCGGGTAAACCATTCGTCGGCAGGCGTCTTGTTAATATGATCTGTAAGTTTGGCATTTACTTTATTCCAGTATTCTTTGAGTTCAGTTATTGACGGCATTTGATGACCTGATTTATCCGGACTTTCCAAAAATATTTTATCGAGTTCCGGGTAAAGCCTTTCCCCAAAACCAAGAATAGGCAGGAGGCCGTCGTTTACTGCCACCAGATGTCCTATGAGATAAATGCCTGTATTTCTACCCGGAGCGGTTTCTGCTAATAGTTCTTCATCAGAAAGAGTAGCAAGTAATTTTGTTACCCTTGTATTGTATGAATCCCAGGCGCTGATGGCCATTTTTATAAAAACCGGTTTCGTGGTTGTGCTTTCGTTGGTTGCTGTTTGGGTTTGCATGGTGTAAATTTTCTTTATGAACAAATTAAAACCAGATAAAGTTGCAAGTTGATGAATTTTTTCTGGCCATGAGAAAAAAAAGTGGCGAAGCTTTGAGTAATTAATTTTTCACCTGCCGGGTTTACAGGAAAAACTGCCTGTAAATAATGTAAAAGGAGATAGTCAATACAAACCAGCCGAAGATTTTTTTCAAATGAGTGCCGGAGATTTTCGAAGATAATTTTGTACCTGCTAAAATACCAAGGATAGCTCCTATAGAAAATTTGAGCAGCAAACTCCAATCGATGAACATGGATGTATAGCTGGTTATAAAGCCAAAGAGGGAATTAATCGTAATGATCAGCAGGGTAGTTCCAATAGCCATTTTCATCGATAATCTTGCCCAGAAATACAAAGCCGGAACAATTAAAAACCCGCCACCGATACCGAGCAACCCTGTAATGATACCCACCAACAGTCCTTGCAATAATAGAAACGCGGTTTTTAACTGCCTGTCCGCACCGTTGCCAGGATCGTTATGCGAGGCAGCCTTTAACATCTTAGCCGCTGCAAAAAACATCAGTGCGGACAGGCAAAGCATGAAGAGAATATCTTTAGACATTACAAAAGACCCAATGGTAAAAATTCGCCGGGGTATGGCCGGGAATATTAATTTCCTGGCGATCAGCACTCCCAGTACAGAAGGGATGCCGAATAAGATCGTGATCTTGAAATCAACCAGTTTATTCAACATAGACCGTATACTTCCTACAAGGCTGCAGATGCCTACCACAAACATTGAATAGATGCTGGATGATACCGGGTCCTTTTGCAAAATGTATACGAATATGGGGATCGTCAATATAGAACCACCCGCACCGATCAATCCTAAAGACAAGCCAATGATAAGCGAAGCCGCATAAGCCGCAAATTCGTTCATGTAGTGAATTATGGGAAGTGATTTTCTTTTTAGTAAAATGCCGTTCGTTAATAAAGCCCTTCGTGGTTAGTGAGAAATTTTTTACCCTCCTTACAATTTTCAATATTCATAGTTGACCAGACAAACCGATAGAGACCCTGGCTAAGAAAGTTTACGTTTTTGTATCCTTTTTTTATCAATTCCTGGCAGGTGATCATTCCCAGGTCACTATTTGATCCATACACGAGGATTGGTGCGGCCCCGGCTTTTTTACGTATAAGAGTTTCCGCTGCTTCAGCAGAAGCAATATTAATAGCTCCTTTTATATAGCCCAGGTTTAAGTAACCAATTTTTGATTTATTTTTAAACTCATCGGCTGGCCTGGTATCAAAAACAATGATGTTCGGCTCCCGTGTCAGCAAATCGATACATGCTTTGGGATCGAGCAGTTGATAAGAAGGCGCATTGGCGAATAATTGGTTGCGCAGGGTGTTAGTTAACCGGTGATCGGAGATAAGATAGGTCAGCCCTTCAAACAGGTTGTAAATATGTGTAAAGCCTTTTTCTCTTAGTATATCAACCACATCCATACTGTTGTGGCCATACAGGTCATAAAGCAGTACCGGTTTGTTTTTCGGGATATTGTAAGAATCAAATTTCGTGGCGAAAACATCTTGTGAAATATTGATCGCTTTCTTCAGACGACCGATATTGTTTTGCAGCAGCGTATCTTTCGAGGCGAATTCTTTTTCCGTTCTTATATCAATGATCACAAGATCCGCTGTGTTTGTTATGAGATCAATCGCATCAGCAGAAGCGATATTTTTATAAGAAGTGTTTGTAACGAGTACTTTGCTTTTATACAGAAAAGTTTTATCGTCTGATTCATTTACTACGGACATCCCGCCGTTAATGTTATATACTTTCGTAAATCCATTTTCCGCCAGCAGCTTGCTGACCCGGCGGCTGCGCTGGCTATGCGAACAATAAATAAAAACCGGCTGATCCGTATATTTTTTTAATTCTTCCAAATGAGCGGGGACAGCGTCAATGTCTATATTTACAGCGCCTTTTATCCTGCCGATATTCAAAGCCGTGTGTCTTGATGTATCTGCATATTCCCCGGGACTTCTTACGTCGAGTAGCAGGTATTTTGATGATGAATCCATTAAACGAAAGGCTTCATTGAGATAAACGGCTTTGTAAACTGTATTATCGTATTTAAAAGGAAGTTGCGCATTAATAGATAAAGCAACTGTGATAAAAATAAGAAGGGCAACAATGTTTCGTATCATAAAAGGTTTTTGAAGAGTAATAAAGTTAATCCGGTTATGGCTGATAAAAGTAGGCGGCAGGCGGGTGAAATTTGGTTATGCATCCGTTAGCAAGGGTGAAGCAGTAGTTAAATAGGTTAAGAAAAGGTTAAGCGGTGCCTGATCTCCGTGATTGAGGGTTTTATTTGCAATACCAGCCGGTTAAATCTGACAGCATGTTTTTATCAAAAAAATGGATCATCATTATTATTTCTCTGACAGGGGTTGCTTTCATAATTTTGCTGATCATACAGTTTGGATGGATCAGGACATCTATTGAAGTAAACAGGCGTCATTTTGTTGACCGGATGATGATTGTTTCCAATAAGATCTGTGAAGGTTTTTTGAGCGACAAGGAGTTACAGAAAACATGGTTGTCAGCTCCGGTTAAAGCGCAGGATTTATTTAAGGGAAATGGTAACACAAAAGTTTTTGAAGGGGTTATCAGGCATAAACTGGATTCTGTATTGCAGGCCGAACAAATGCCATTGTCCGCACAAATAGCAGGACGTACCGGCAGCTCCTGTTATCTTATGAATTATGTTCCGGCGGAATTATACAATTCAAGTATTGATCATTCACTATACAAGCTTTGCCTTTGCAATCATAAGTACGCGGGTTCTTTGGACATTGGTTTTAATTTAGTTTCAAATAAATTGTTAGTAGAGGATTCTTCGGGATTGATAGTTCCCTCCGTTATTTTGATACTACTGCTGATTGGACTTTTCGCATATATCATTTTTGTGATCAACCGGCAAAAAAGCCTGGCTGAATTAAAAAACGATTTCATCAATAATCTTACACATGAGTTTAATACGCCATTATTTTCCATCGGGCTTACTTCAAACCTTTTGTCAAGATCGGAGGCCATTGGCCAATCCGATAAATTGAAAGGTTATGTGGAATTGATTACCACAGAAAAGAGCAGGCTACAAACACAGGTAGATAAGATACTCCGGTTGACCGCTATTGAATCGGGCAGCCTGATATTGGAAAAAGAATCGGTGGATATACATCAACTGGTAGAGCAGGGTATTGCCGGTTTTGTCGCCATCATTCAAGAAAGGGGTGGAACTATTTCTTTTAAGGCGGGGGCTTCGAATCATTTTCTCTGGGGCGACAAAGTACATTTGCTCAATGCGTTTTGTAACCTGCTGGACAATGCCTGTAAATATTCCGATAAAAAGCCTGATATTGTTGTTGCCAGCAGCAACATGGGCAATGAACTTATTATAAGTATTTCCGACAAGGGTATTGGTATGAACAAGACGGAGATTAATATGATCTTTGATAAATTCTACCGGGTGAAGCATGGCGACAGGCATGATGTCAAAGGATTTGGTCTTGGATTGAGTTATGTAAAGAAAATTGTTGAGTTGCATGACGGGTCAATAGAAGTTAAAAGTAAACCCGGTGAGGGATCTGTATTTATTATTCATTTACCAGGTTCGTATTAAATTGATAAGATGTACCACATTCTTTTAGTGGAAGATGATATCAGCCTTGGGTATGTATTGAAAGAATACCTCGAGTTGCATCATTTTCATATTGAACTGGCGAAGGATGGAGACGCGGCTTTGCTGGCATTTAACCGTTCGCACTTTGATGTGTGTATCCTGGATGTAATGCTTCCGAAGAAAGATGGTTTTGCTGTTGCCTACGAGATCAAACAGTTAAATGAAAGCATGCCCATCATTTTTTTAACAGCCAGGTCTCTTAAGATCGATAAGTTAAAGGGATTTAATCTTGGCGCCGATGATTATATGGTAAAGCCTGTAGACGAAGAAGAACTGATTGCAAGGATACAGGCGGTAATGCGGAGAGTAGCGCCAGTTGATAAAGAGAGAGATGCTCACCTGTTTATGATCGGTAAATATGTTTTTGATTTCGACACCCAGGTTTTAATTCTGGGAGATAACAAACAATTTATAACAACCAAAGAAGCGGCCATTTTGAAATTGCTCTGTGAACATAAGGGCAGGATACTGGATCGTAAACAAACATTGAAACGCCTATGGGGAGAAAGCGATTATTTTACCCGGCGTAGTATGGATGTATTTATTTCACATTTAAGAAAATACCTGGGCGATGATCCTGCTATTGAAATCAAGAACGTGCATGGGAAGGGATATGTTTTACAATGCTAAGCGACCATATTGATATGCCCGGAATGAAAAATGAAAAGGGCTGAATGAACAACCCTTTTCGAACTGAAGAATCCTAATAGCTACGAAACACAACTTTTATTTCATTTATTTTTTCCCTGAATAATCTTACAGGTTCAGCCAGTATATGCCACTGAGAAAATTGATCGCCGGCGGCATGGAAACTAAATGAAAAGAAAATAGCGGTTATGAAAAATCAAATTGGTTGGTAAACGGCCAACGCTATCATGAGGATAATCAACAATCACCGTCACTATTGCAGGTATGCAGTTCGGGGATTGGACGGCGGTCTGCCATTAAAATATGAGCGGAAGACGGGACTCGAACCCGCTACCTACAGCTTGGGAAGCTGTCGCTCTACCAGGTGAGCTACTTCCGCATATACGCTAAAGTAAAATTTCTGGCAGACTGCTCCAAGATTTTATTGAACTCCTGCCTTCAAAACAGCTGCGAACCTCAAACCCCGAACTTTAAACACGATTCCTGCTGTCAATCTGGCAAATCCGGTTGCTTTGGAACAGCTCTTGTATCTTGCAGCTATCAATAAACTTAAAAGCAACATTCAAACATGGTACAGGAGAAAGGAACCATTTCCATCAATACCGAGAACATTTTCCCCATTATTAAGAAATTTTTGTACTCCGACCACGAGATATTTCTCCGGGAGCTGGTAAGTAATGCGGTAGATGCCACCCAAAAAATGAAACGCCTGGCGACATTGGGACATTATAGCCAGTACCTTGGTGAGGTAAAAGTAAAAGTGGCAGTGGATGAAGCTGCAAAGACGCTGACCATTTCTGACAATGGTATCGGTATGACGGCGGAAGAGATTAAAAAATACATCAACCAGATCGCTTTTTCCGGAGCCACGGAATTTATGGAAAAGTTCAAGGAAGCCAAGGATGCTAACGAGATCATTGGTCGTTTTGGCCTGGGCTTCTATTCCGCGTTTATGGTGGCCGAAAAAGTGGAGATACAAACCCTTTCTTACCAGGAAGGTGCTGAAGCTGCCTGTTGGGTCTGCGATGGCAGTACCTCTTTTGAAATCACAGAAGGTAGCCGCACGGAAAGAGGAACAGATGTGATCCTTTATCTTAATGCCGAATCAGAAGAATTTTTGCAGGAACACCGCATCCGGGAAATCCTGAACAAGTACGCCAAATTTTTGCCGGTACCTGTTCAATTTGGTTCAAAAAAAGAATCCATACCCGATGGGGAGGATGAAGAAGGGAAACCAAAATATAAAACAGAGGAAGTTGACGATATTATCAATAATACGCAGCCGATCTGGATCAAATCTCCGACAGAGCTAAAAGATGAAGATTATCTTGATTTTTACCGGGAGCTGTATCCTTTTGCCGAAGAGCCCTTGTTCTGGATTCATCTCAATGTTGACTATCCCTTTAACCTGACAGGCGTACTTTACTTTCCCAAACTGAAAAATGATTTTGAAATACAGAAGAATAAGATCAAGCTGTTCAGCCGCCAGGTGTTTATCACCGATGAAGTAAAGGACATTGTACCGGAGTTTCTCTTATTGTTACATGGTGTTATTGATTCACCAGATATTCCATTGAACGTTAGCCGTTCTTTTTTACAGGCTGATAGCAATGTAAAAAAGATCAATAGCTATATTTCCCGCAAAGTAGCTGACAAGCTGAATGAACTTTTTCATAAAGACCGCAAAGGGTACGAAGAGAAATGGAATGATATCGGTGTGTTTGTAAAATACGGCGCTATATCGGATGAAAAATTTTATGAGAAAGCCAAAGACTTTTTGTTATTGACCAATACCCGGAAGGAACATTACACATTAGAGGAATATAAGGCGAAGGTGAAAGATTTTCAAACGGATAAAAATGGCAACCTGGTATACCTCTATACGGCGGATACGGAGAGACAGGACAGTTATATACAGGCGGCTCATAAAAAAGACTATGATGTATTGCTGATGAATTCACCCATCGACACGCATTTTATACAGAACCTTGAATCGAAGCTGGAGAAAACTTCATTGAAAAGAGTAGATGCCGATGTGCTGGATAAACTGATTGAAAAAGAAGACGCGGCCAAACATACTCTTACAGAGGAAGAGACTGGCAAATTGAAAGCTGTATTTGAAAAAGCCATAAGCAATCCGCTGATGAAGGTAGAGATAGAGAGCCAGCACAGTGAAGGATTGCCCGTGACTATTACCATGGAAGAATGGATGCGTCGCATGAAAGATATGAGTAAAATGGGTGGAGGTATGGGTTTCTATGGGTCGATGCCTGACAGCTATAAAGTGGCTATCAATGCTAATCATAAATTGGTTGAAAAAATTCTAAAAGCCGGGGAAGAACAGCAAACGGCAATGGCTAAGCAAGCATTTGACCTGGCGCTGTTGGCCCAGGGAATGCTGAAAGGAGCCGATCTGACAGCGTTCGTGGAAAGAAGTGTGGAAGTGATCTAAGCATGTTTCTTCACATGGACGAATATTATAAAAGGCATCTGGCAAATTTGGTTTGCCAGATGCCTTTTTCATTAAGTGGTTTTTTTTGAATGAGGAACGAATGCTTTTGCTTATTTGGATGATTATTATATAGATTTGAAAAAGAGATTGAGAAATGACTTGAAGAAAATATTGTTTTCATATCCGACTTAATGACTTTTCATGCATTGGACCGGGAATTTTATCATTTGGTTTATTTATCTGCCTGTACTGATAATAGTTTGCCTGCGGATCCTTTATGAAACCCGCAGCACCAACAAAGCGCTTGCTTACTTGCTTTTCTGCATTTTTATTCCTGTAATCGGTATTCTCTTTTATCTCGTATTTGGAATTAATTACTGGAGAAAAAGATTGTATGATAAAAAAATGTCATCGGATGAAAAGATCCTGGCGCAGTTGCAAACTGACATCAGTTTGTATGCCGAAGAATCGGTGCAGCAGCAACAGCTGACAGATATTGATAATCTGGAGCTGGCCACTATGCTTATTAAGGACCTTCGTAGCCCTCTTACCCATAAGAACACCGTTAAGTTGTTAGTGAATGGTGAGCAAAAATTTCCGGAAGTAATGCAGGTGTTGCAAGATGCCAAACACCATATTCACCTGGAATATTACATATATGAACAGGATGAGATTGGCACCGCTATCATTGAGCTGCTTATTCAAAAAGCAAAAGAAGGAGTAGAAGTGCGTTTTATCTATGATGATTTTGGAAGCCCTTCCATTAAAAAGAAAATTGAGCGACGAATGAGGGAAGCCGGAGTGCAAGTTCACCCGTTTCATAAAGTACATTTCTATTTATTAGCTAACCGCATTAATTTCCGGAATCACCGGAAGATCATTGTTGTGGACGGGCAAACAGCATTTGTTGGGGGAATCAATGTAAGTGACAAATACATCAATAACAAAACAGGTAAGTTGTTTTGGCGGGATACTCATTTACGAATTGATGGCCCCGGTGTCTATTACCTGCAATATCTTTTTATCACCAATTGGAATTTTTGCTGCCCCAATTCCCTGAAACCGGATCAGCTTCATTTTGTACCAAATAAAATCAGCAGGGAAGATGTCTATGTACAGATGGCCGCTAGCGGCCCTGATTCCCGTGAACCAGCTATATTATTTTCCATCTTACAGGCCATCTATCTGGCAAAGGAGGAGTTGCTGATAACAACGCCTTATTTTATTCCTGGTGACAGTATTCTTGAAGCCCTTCGTATAGCAGCTCTAAGCGGGCTTTCGGTAAAGCTGCTGGTACCTGGTGTCTGCGATTCAAAGTTTGTGAATGCCGCGTCAAAATCAAACTACAATGATCTGCTGCAGGCGGGTGTGGAAATTTATTTATACCAAAAGGGATTTGTTCATGCTAAAACATTGGTGGCCGATGGTAAACTGTCTATTGTAGGGACTGCTAATATGGACCACCGGAGCTTTGAATTGAATTTCGAAGTAAATGCAATTATTTATGATCAAAAATTTGCTGAACAGATGCGTGCCGTGTTTTTTGAAGATCTGAAATACACTGAAAAAATAGATCCCGAACGTTGGTATAAAAGATCTGCTTATGAGCAGTTACCGGAAAAAATTGCAAGATTATTTTCGCCGATCATGTAAGCTACCAGGAAAGAGGAGAGAAGAATACCCTGGTTCTTTAATTAGTCAGCAAAGAAGAAATAAGGTCTTTCAAATTTCTTATTACCTCCGGCCGACTTGAGAAACCTGGGGAAGAGGATTGATTACTAAAAACTCTGGTGGCTCCGCAAACTGCTGAAGGAGCTCCTTATATTTTTGTTTAAGATTGCGTTTGAAGCTCCCCACATAACCGGGTTTTGGTATTTTATCGAGATCCAGTGGAATGGACTCGATCAGGTCGTTTCCGATATACATCATTAGTTTCATAGCCACTATTTGTACTGTAAAACAAGCCCATTTTGAATTGTTGGACAATATCACAAGTACTCTTTTTTAAAAGTAACTTTACTGGCATAGTCATCGGAAAATAATGGTATTACAATAAGTCCCGTCCACGCATTTATACTTGCGGGCTACGCCGTAAATATGGTAATTTTGGGGCTTTATTAAACTGGATACCCGGATGAAGAGAATACTTGTACTCCTGCTGGTCTTGATAGTAATAAAACTATCGGCTCAAACAGACAGGGCTTTTATACGATTGGCTTTTCCGGGAAAAGAGAACAATGCAGTAAGATCACCCAAACAATTTATTTCAGGAGCAACCTGTAAAGACTGTTCGCTCACAGTGAATGGTCAGCTTGTAAAAGTTTACCCGACAGGAGGCTTTGCCGCAGAGCTTGACCTGAGGCCGGGAGCAAATGTCGTTAGTATAGTTGCTACTGCGGGGAAAACAGAAGCCAGTAAAAAATTAAACTACAATTTTTCACTACCGGTTCAGGATACGGTGAAGACGTTTGGTATTGCGGGTATTGAAACATTCCCGGAAGGCGATCTGCTTGTTTCTCCGGGCGATAAAATAAAATTCAGGGTAAAAGCATTGCCTGGCTGTGTGGTAGTTGCCAATACAAATATTCCGTTGTATGAAATGCCTGTTAGTGAAACAAACCCAATCGCCGGCATTTACCAGGGTGAATGCGACATAAAAGAAACAGATAGCTCGTGGACAGGCAGGATACCCGTTACGATTACCGATCGAACCGGGAAATTATTTACAAAAAAAACGGAGAACAAAATATCCATGCTTAGTCCGACTGCGGCTAATATGGTTGTAACCAAAGGAAGACTGGCTCATTTACTATTTGGTCTTGGTGACGACCGCCTGGGTGGCGCCAAGATTGGTTATATCGATTCAATTATTCCATTGCGCATTACCGGTAAAGTCGGGTCGTTATATAAAATAAGACTATCAAAATACCGTACAGCTTATATCCAGGATGAAGTAGTAGATCTTTTACCAAAAGGAAGTTTCACGCCGGAATCATTAACAACCAACTGGCAGGTATACGGCGATTCAGTATTTGATTATGTACAATTAGGTTTATTTACCCGGCTGCCTTATCAATCATTTCAATTGGTTGATCCGTCAAAAATCGTAGTGGATGTATTTGGCGCTACCAACAATACCAACTGGATCACTCAATTGGAAAATACCAAAGAGATTAAAAACGTATATTATGAGCAGGTAGAAGATGAAGTATTGCGGATAACGATTGAGTTAAAACACCAGCAGCATTGGGGTTACCAGCTCTATTACAAAGGCAACAGCCTCGTGATAAGGGTAAAACGTCAACCGGAAAATCTTGAACTGCGAAATCTCAGGATCGCTATTGATGCGGGACACGGAGGAGGGAATACCGGCACTTATGGACCTACCGGTTCCTCAGAAAAAGAATTGGCGTTGACTGTTTCGTTAAAGCTTCGCCAGGCATTACGGTTACAAGGCGCGAAAGTGCTTATGACCCGGACTACCGAAACATTTGTTGATAATAAAGAGCGGATTCTATTGTATCGTGACAGCCTGCCTGATTTGCTGGTAAGCATTCACCTGAATTCATCCAGTGATCCAATTCATGTAGGAGGTACCAGTACTTATTACCGTTATATCGGGTTCAGGAACCTGAGCCAGGATATTTATAAACGGATGCTGGAACTGGGTTTAAAAGAATGGGGCAATACGGGCAGTTTTAATTTTATGTTGAACAGCCCGATTGAATATCCGAATGCATTGGTGGAAATGCTTTTTTTAAGTAATCCTGAAGAGGAGATGATGATGCTGAACGAAGATTTTCAGCAGCAGGTAGCTGACAAAATAGTGTCAGGCATCAAAGATTTTTTAGAAGGATGTAAAGAGAAAAAATAATTTTCGCCACGATAATTGAAAAATCCAACGTTAACTGTTCAATAAAAAAAACCGCTGTCGAGGCGGTTTTTTTATTAAAGGAATCCGGAGGGTTATTTGTAAGTAAAAGTTACGTTACTGGTAGTATTAGGTTGTCCTGGCAATCCCTGCGTTACTACAGCACTTTTTGGTAAGCCATTCGCATTGTACGTATAATTGTAAACGAATTTATCCTCTGGTTGCTGGGCAGCGTCAAATTCATTTTGGACAGTTATATTATTCTTAGATGGCGCCAGCCAGAACAAAGCAAGTAGATCTTTTTGTGCATACAAAGGATTTGTCTTTTGATCATACTGGTAAGTAGTATGACCCGAACGTTCCAAGTGACCGGGCTCGCCATTAGCCATGAGGGCTACTGTTTCGGTTACATTGCCAGCGGCATTGTAAGTGAAATTGAAATCAAGAAAGGGATTAAAATCATTCTCTTGTCCGAAATAAATAGTGGCCCTTTTTAATGCATTGTTTTCATATAGATAAGTGGTATAGCCTACCCGCTCGTTGTCCTGGAAAATATCAGCTCTTGTCACCAGGTTGTTTTCATATACGGGTACGATTTTTTCGCCAGGCGTTTCCAACGAGGCGATTTTCTTTCCTGCGGCATAAGTAACCGTATAGTCTAAAGTAGCTCCGCCTGCCGGTGCATCGGTTTTAATGGTCACTTTATTTACATCACCGGCAGCGGAATAATCAAAGCGGATGAATTCATCACCTGTTTTGAATTCTTTGATCAGCTCCGTTGCAGGTGGTGGAGCAGGTGTCGGATTTTCATTTTTATCCTTTTTGCAGGATACTACCCCGGTAAGGAGGCTGGTAAATAAAAGGAAGCTGAATACTCTTTGTCTGAAGGTCGACTTGATTTGCATGATGATTTTTTTTTGATTAAGGTTTAATGTTTACTGGTGCAAAGAAACCCGGACATACGTATGCAGCCATCTCAAAATTGTATGAATTGACTATTATTCCGTTTAATTGTAAAAACTATTCAGTAGGGTATAAAAAGGAAATGCAGGGTGTAGCAGGCACAGCACTTGTTAAAGCCTAATGCCATTGCACTGTTTGGAAATATTGACTAATCTTGTTGTTACTATTTATGGCGGATCAATGACTTCCATTAATAGTGCCAGCTTTATTATTTAATTCATCCTTATGCGTTTTGAAAAGTTTGTAACTCTTCTTTTGGTACTGGTGACGGCCTGTAAGAAAGATCATCCCGTCTCCGCAATAGCAAAAGGATTTGAAGACTCGCCTGTTGCAAAACCGCTAACACCCGGAATAGCAGATGAAGCATCCGGAGTTGCAGACAGTAAAGCAAACCCCGGCTATCTGTGGGTACAACAGGATAGCGGGAATCCCAGCGATATCGCATTGTTTTCACATGATGGCGGATTTCTTAAAAAAATTAATATTGACCAGGCGACTAACCGGGACTGGGAGGATATGGCTTTGGCTAATGGCCCTGTGTTTGGTACCAATTATATCTACCTGGCTGATATCGGTGACAATAACCTGGTTTCAACTGACTATTTTATTTACCGCTTTGCCGAACCTGCTGCTTCAGCAAGTGTTGTTTCAGATGTAGATAAAATCATCTTTCAGTACCCTGATGGATCCCACAATGCAGAAGCTATTTTGGTAGACAATAACACCAAAGATATTTATATCATTACCAAACAGGATGAGCCGTCGCGGATCTATAAGCTGGCTTATCCTCAAAGCACAAGTACTATAAATACAGCAAGTTTAGCCGGAAGTTTATCTTTTACAGGTGTAACTTCTGCAACGGCTTCACCCGACGGAAGGGAAGTATTCGTTAAAACGTATTCAGCTATTTGGAAATGGGAGAAGAGTTCAGGTCAAACTATGGAGCAGGCATTGGCCGGAACACCTGTTACCCTTAACTACCAGTTCGAACCACAAGGAGAAGCTATCTGTTTTAAAAACGACAATACAGGCTTTTTTACATTAAGTGAAAAGCCTTCTGTTATTGCTGCCGTTAATCTTAATTTTTACAAGAGAAAATAAGCCCGTTACCTATACAGTGTATGTTTCTCCAGCCAGATATATTCACTTAAAACAAGTGAGAGGTGAAATGAATTTGTTTGATCTGATTTTCTTATTACCCGTGTAATGCACCCAGCCATTCGTTTATGTATTCCTGTTTTCTTTTTCTTCTGTATTGCATGATAAACCTGGGATGAGGAAGAGGGATTATTTTCTCGAAGAAGCCATGCTGTTCATTAAGCCCGGCAAGGAATTTATAATTCTTTTCACCACCAATACAAAAACAAGTATCCGTGGCAAAACCCATTTTCAGTTGTTGCTGTATGGTATCAAGGATAAAAGGGGTCACCGCCTGTTGTAATTTTTTATCGTCATAATAGTTGATGTTCTTCCCGTCTTTCATATAGCCTAAGGGAGAGACAGCGCCAATAAAATAATCAGCATAAAATTTTTGAGGGCCGCCATAAGCTGCTATCATTTCATAAATGAATTCCGCAGAAAGTTCCGAGCTATTGCCCCAGGGATGGTCAATGCCACAGTTTTCTCTTAATTGCCGGGGTGCGGTAAAATTGACACCCGTGATGCCCGCACCGAAGCGGCCCGGATTAATACCCAGCATCAATCTTCTTGGGTTATTATCATGGTAGAATTTTTCAAAGAATTGCTTTACTGCTTTCATTACCTGTTGGTCGGGTTGAGGATACAATATGTCAATACCACGGGGAAGTGAAGGCGGCGAAAGCGCTTTGTAAAACCGGATAAGTTGGTGAGCCAGTGTTTGCATAAGGTTAAAACAAGGTTGTTGTGTAGAAAAGAAATGAAGTTTGAAATTACCCTTCCTTCTTTTATCGAATATAGATAAGATAATGGTAGTTATTATCACAGGCGATGATCTATGCCATAGATAAAAAATGCATAGCTGTTATTTACATTGTTGGTAAAACAATTATTTAATGCCCCGATCGGGACATTTCGTGGGTAACGAAATAAATGACTCTCTGTGGCGTTCCCGCGGAACGAATAGACTTATCTTCATGCGATAATTTAACTATATGAAATTCTTGCTCTGGTTTGTTTTATTAGTCACACCATTACCGTTGCTGGCACATAAAAAAATCCAGATCGCATCGCCCGATGGCCAGATCGAATTTCATTTTGAACTGGTTAACAAAACCCCGGCCTACACGGTTTCATTTAAAGGGCAAATACTTATCAGGCAATCTAAATTAAGCCTGCGTTTTGATAATGGTAATTTTGAAAACGATCTAACTCTTAATATGCCAGTTTACAGGGATGGATCTGAACAATACGAACTGGTAACAGGAAAAGCAAGAAAAGTAAATGCTCAATATAAGGAAGTGTCATTGCCGCTGAAAGAAACAAAGCAGCCATTCCGGTTAATAAATGTCGTGGTGCGTGTATTCGATGACGGTCTCGCTTTCCGCTACGAATTTCCGGAACAAAAGAATTGGCCGGCCTGCACTTTGCTGGAAGAAAATACAACGTTTAATCTTGCAGGTGATCCGATGCTGCATAGCTTGTTTCTTCCCAACTATACCTCATCTCATGAAGGAGAATATACGCACCAGTTGTGGAGTGATGCAAAGAGTGATACACTCATGGATATGCCGGTCCTGCTTGAGTTTCCCGGCAATGCTTATATGGCTATTACTGAAGCGGCTTTACTGGATTATGCGGGTATGTATTTGATGAAACAGCAAGATAAACTAGTAAGCAAACTATCGCCACTACCCGGACAATCGGCCATAAAAGTAAAAGCGGGATTGCCGCATCATAGCCCCTGGCGTGTAATGATGATAAGCGACAGGGTAGGAGCATTGATAGAAAGTAATATTCTTACCAGTTTGAATGAACCTAATAAAATAGGCGATGTAAGCTGGTTAAAGCCCGGTAAAACAACGTTTCCCTGGTGGAATGGAAATGTAACGCCGGATACATTAAATGCACCCGGAAACAATTTTGTAACACAGCAATATTATATCGACTTCTGTGCCCGTAACGGAATTGAATATCATTCGGTGGTGGAGTATGGATTGCATCAATGGTATGTGGATGATGGTGTTAATTTTCAACCCGGCCCGAATGCCGACGTCAGCAAACCTGTTCCCGGTCTTGATATGAAGGAAGTTTGTGACTATGCGAAGAGTAAAGGAGTTGGGGTACGTGTATGGGTGCAATGGGCGGCTCTTTATCCAAAATTAGATACAGCTTTTGCCATCTTTGAAAAATGGGGTTTGCAGGGAATGATGGTGGATTTTATGGATCGTGATGACCAGGAGATGGTGAATATTCAAACGGAGATGCTGGAAAAAGCGGCGAAGCATCACTTGCATATCCAGTTTCATGGAGCTTATAAACCAACCGGCTTGCACAGAACCTATCCGAATGAATTTACAAGAGAAGGGACATTAAACTATGAAGTAAATAAATGGGATAAGCGTGTTACGCCTGATCATGACCTGGATATCGTTTTTACAAGAATGCTGGCGGGTTCTACGGATTATCACTTGGGTGGTTTCCGGGCGGTACCTGATTCTTTGTTCAAAATACAATACACAAGACCGCTGATGCTGGGTACCCGCTGTCATATGCTGGCGATGTATGTGGTATTGGAAAATTATTTGCAGATGGTATGCGATTACCCTGCGGCTTATGAAGGAGAAGAAGGATTTGACTTCATCAGAAAAATACCAACTACCTGGAATGAAACAAAAGTTATCAATGCGAAGATTGGCGAATACATTACCATCGCACGGGAAAAAAATAATGAGTGGTATGTTGGAACCATTAATGATCATTCAGCCAGGGATATCAATATCCCATTGAATTTTTTAAACGATGGAAATTATATCGCTGAAATATACAGCGACGCTGAAGATGTAAGATCAAATCCCAATCACTTAAAAAAAGAAACCCGGACTGTTACCAAAAAAGATGTGATCGTTGCAAGACTTGCTTCAGGCGGAGGGCAAACTATTCGTTTGTTCAGAGCGAAGTAAATTGTCCGATGGTTTCAAAAAAGACTATTCCGGCATTTTTTATCGCGGAATTATTATCGTGTTTTTCGCCAGGTGATATATGTGTAACAATAACGCTTTTTGCTCCCAGCTTTTCGATTATTTGTTTCCCTTTTTCATCGTTAATAAACCATTCCGGAACAATCGCGGCATCAATGGACCCAATTCCTGCACGATTAAATGCATCGATATCCGTATCGGCATCACCAGCATGAAGAATACGAACCCCGTTAAGTTCTACGAGGTAAGCGATGTTCTGCACTTTTGCATGTCGTTGCGGCCATATATGGGGAATATTAAATGCTTTTATACGTAAGGAGGAAGCGTCGTCATATAAAACTTCAGCGTTTTTATTCCATGCGTTAACAACATCGCTGACAGAGAATGAATCAACTATCTGCGGAGCGCCAATTACTTTATAGTGAGCCGTCTGTTGAATAAGATCTTTTGCCAGTTTTTTGCTAAAATGATCCCGGTGATAATGGGTAAAAAGCAACCATTGCAGATTATTGAAAGGCGCCATTTTAGTATACGCTTTTTCAAGGAGGTAATCAGGCGGGTTAAGATATTCAGGTCTATAATATTCATGTAACCCGTCAATCCATACGGCCGTTTTTTCGTTCGAGATCAATACTCCCATATTGCCGGTGTATGTAATACCGACGGCTTTGTTACTTTGTGTATTGTTCTTGTCCGGGCCCGCAGGCAGGCAAAACAGGAGAAAGAGAAAAATAATGGTTGCAGAAGAGGTCATTTTGAAAGGGTATAAATTAAAAATAACATATCTGCAGCCTTGTATGGTAAAAAAAGGACAAATGGTATAGAAAAAGCGATTGAAATTATTGAGTTGGATCACCTATTTAATAAAACTTTCCTGTTACTATTGGAATTGCCGGGATTCTTATATCTTGCCCGGAGAATCATGATTAAAATGTAAACCTTAAAAAATGGAAAATACAGAACAACATCTTTTTGCTGACAAGGAGTATCAATTGGTACAGGCCAGTGCCGGTAAACGTTTTGCTAATTATATCATTGACCTGGTTGGTTTTTACGCCTTGCTATTTGTGGTGGGTATCGTTATTGGTCTGTTAAACCCTCCCGCATTAGAATCGTTTAATGAAGAAAGCGGGGATTATAACATAGGGCAAAGCCTGTTATTTGTTTTAATTTTTATTTTATACATATCCGGTATGGAGGCTATTTTTAAAGGCAAAACCCTTGGAAAGCTAATGACCGGGACGCGGGCGGTAAACGAGGACGGGAGTAATTTATTGGTCGGTACGGCATTTCTTCGCGGGCTTTGCAGAGCCATACCTTTTGAAGCCTTCAGTGCGTTAGGCACTCCTTCTTATCCGTGGCACGACAAGCTGTCAAAATCATATGTAATAGATGAAAAGGAGTCGAACAGGCCGGGAATTTAAAAAGTAATATTTGAGAAAAGCATAAAAAAATCTCCTTTTAATGAAGGAGATTTTTTTATTTAAATAATATATCCAATTGAACTTTTTATTCACAAAGATTAATGGTATCTGATGACTTAGTACTGAATTGTATTTTGTTTACTTTATTCGCTTTTGTATAATAAAGGATCAATATGCCGTACTGCGTGGTAAACGCATCCCAGGTAACGTCCTTTATTTTCGCATTACCCAGCCATTTATACAGACTTGTACGACTGGCTCCCATCAGGGGTAAGCTTAGTTTACCTTTGAATTTGGGACCGATTTCTACATAGTCCCGGCTGGTATAGAAATAAACATCCTGGTCCTTATAAAAAATACCACCGCCACATTTAGCCGTAGCGCTTTCGGCTTCCATGCTGCTGTAACAGGGAAGCTTTTCCTTTATCTGGGTGATATTGTCAGTGACCCTCAATTCATTTACCCTGCCATCCAGGATATCCACCGCAAAGGGGGGACAGATTTTGGTGGTTTTTAATTGTGCCTGTAAACCTGCACACGCCATGAGACAAAAAAGGAAAAGAATGTTTTTTTTCATAGTAATTATTTTTTAAATAAACCCGCGGCTAATTGATAAATAATAGACCAACGCCGTCAATTTTCCGCTATAATAGAAACTAATCGTTGAATTTGTTTTTTTACCAACGGAAAAATCAACTCAAAAGTATATTTCCTGCACCGGTTTTCGCCGGCCGTGGTATAATCCCGATAGGCAGCAGAATTATTTTCCTGTTTTGCCTTATCTTTCGCCATAACTTAAACACACATGAGACCTAGCTTTTTTGCAATTACCGCAGTTTTATTTCTTGCCTCCTGCAATAGCAACAAAGAGGCTACACTTTCAGAATTTAAAGCTATAAAAGTGAAATACCCAACTACTAAAAAAGACAGCACTGTTAAAGACAATTATTTTGGTACTGAAGTAGCGGATCCTTACCGCTGGCTGGAAAATGATAGCAGTGCGGAAACAGCCGCCTGGGTAAAAACGGAAAATGAAGTGACCGATAATTATTTGTCACAAATACCTTTCCGGGATAAGATCAGGAAACGGTATGAAGAATTATATAACTATGAAAAATATTCAGCTCCGTTTAAAGAAGGTAAGTTCACTTATTATTACAAAAATTCCGGGTTACAGAATCAATCTGTTCTGTTTCGTGAATCGGCTGATAGTAAGGAACCGGAAATCTTTTTAGATCCCAATGCGTTTTCAAAGGATGGAACTACTTCACTGGCAGGTATTAATTTCAGCAGGGACGGTTCGATGGCTGCATATAATATTTCAGAAGGGGGAAGTGACTGGCAACGGTTAATTATTATAAACGCCATTACGAAAGAATTAATTGGCGATACATTAGATATCAAATTTGGTGCAGCCAGCTGGAAAGGCAATGAAGGTTTTTATTACAGCACCTATGATAAAGTAAAGAACGGGAGCAAATTATCCGGAGTAACTGAAAGTCATAAGGTCTATTTTCATAAAGTTGGCACTCCGCAAAAGGACGATAAACTAATTTTCGGCTCTAACGAAAAACCTTATCGTTACCTGGGGGTGGGGGTCAGTGAAGATGAGCAATGGTTATTTATTTATACAGCGAAAGAAACATACGGTAACGGTTTATATGTTCAGAATCTTGCAACGCCGGATGCACCGATAAAGCCGATGATTACTGATATGAAGAACCGGCATGGTGTAGTATACAACGATGCATCTTTCTTTTATATTCAGACTGATAAGGATGCACCTACAGGAAAAATCGTATCTGCGCCGGTATCAAATCCGGATGCAGCCAACTGGAAAACTATTATTGAAGCAAAACCTGAAGTACTTACAGCTTCTTCCGCTGGCCATTACATTTTTTGTAGCTACCTGAAAGATGCGATTACCAAAGTTAGCCAGCACGACACAAGCGGCAAGCTGGTACGTGAAATAGAATTGCCCGGTCCGGGAACCGCCGATGGTTTTTATGCCAAACAGGACGAGAAGGAAACTTATTTCACTTTTGCTTCTTACATAACACCCGTTACTATTTATAAAATGGATATTGAAGGTGGCAAGAGCGAAGTGTACAAGCAATCGAAAGTACAGTTTAAGACAGAGGGCTATGAATCAAAACAGGTGTTTTATACTTCAAAAGACGGGACCAGGATCCCGATGATCATAACCTATAAAAAAGGAATTGAATTAAACGGAAAGAACCCCTGCCTGTTGTATGGTTACGGAGGCTTCAGTGTAAGCCTTACTCCCTGGTTCAGTACATCCACCATAATTCTTTTGGAAAACGGCGGTGTATATGCCGTGCCCAATCTTCGCGGCGGAGGTGAGTATGGCGAGGACTGGCACCAGCAGGGCATCAAGACAAAAAAGCAAAATGTGTTTGATGATTTTATTGCCGCTGCGCAATACCTGGAAGATAATAAATACACTTCTACGGAATACCTCGCCATAGAAGGTGGTTCCAATGGCGGATTGTTAGTAGGGGCCTGCATTACGCAAAAACCAGGTATGTGTAAAGTTGCCTTCCCGGCTGTGGGTGTAATGGATATGCTGCGTTATCACAAGTTTACAGCGGGTGCGGGCTGGGCTTACGATTATGGTACATCAGAAGAAAGCAAGGAGATGTTTGACTATCTCTATCAGTATTCACCGCTGCATAATATAAAGGAAGCTAATTATCCCGCAACAATGGTTACGACAGCTGATCATGACGACAGGGTAGTACCAGCTCACTCATTCAAATTTGCTGCAACCATGCAGGAAAAACAGGAAGGAGCAAACCCTGTATTGATACGGATAGAAACCAAAGCTGGTCATGGTGCGGGAATGAGTACCCAACAGATGATCGATCAGCAAAAGGATAAGTGGAGTTTTATGTTTTATAATATGGGTGTAGAGCCTTCGTATTAACTCCGGAGCTGTTTTGATATGATTTGAGTCCTTCTTTAAGTAAAGAAGGACTTCTTTTTTTATACGCATTATCGGGTTAACGTCCTATATTTTTTCCTTATTTTCAATATATCTTAAAAGTGAGTATGTACAGGAAAAAACCAGATGTAGACATTATTAAAGATTTGCTGGAGTTAACATTGGTAGCTTACCCAGATTCGGTGTTTGTGAAAAGCCTGGCTTTTCAGTATGAAGAAAGAGGAGGATTGAGCAAGAAACAGCTGGAGGGATTGTATAAAAAAGCCGGCAAAGTGAAATCTATCCCGACTAACAAATTAGCCACCCTTGAGGCGGTAATATTGAAGCGGCCCACCCGCTACAAATCCGCATTACCTGAAAATACTCCCCTGTATACAAAGGATAAAGCGGCGGAAAAGCTGATAAATGCGATCCTTGAAAAGTACCCTCAGCATAAAAGGGTGTTGTTTTTTAAAGCAAAGTATGATAATAATGAGCTGCTTTCTCCCCCGGAAATAGCGGAACTTGAACGGTTCTACAAAATTCTCCTGTAATTATTGACCAGCAGGCTGCATGTGTTTTAAAAGCACTAATTTTTCTTTCAATTTACAGGGTAAAATCTGCCATCGGCTAAACCGTGTAATTCTTCAGGCATATCGTGTTTTACCTTGCGGGCCATTATAAATAAAAAGGCAATGAAGAAAAGGGTTTTTGAGAACTCAATTATTAAAGACAGGGTGATGCTGGTAGAATCCAGTAACGAAACCGGTGGCGCTTATACCTTGCTGGAAGTAGAACTAAAGCCGGGGAGTGAAAATCAATTCCACTATCATGCAAACGTTGGAAAAAGATTCACCGCGATACAAGGAGAGCTTGGTATTACTGTAGGCAGGCAGCGGCTAAGCTTACAGGCTGGCCAGTCGGTAATGGTTCCTGCGGAAAAGTTACACCGGTTTTATAATCCCGCTAAAGCACCGATACTTTTTCAACTAAAGTTAACGCCGGGTAATGAGAGGTTCGAACACGGGCTTGCTATCGTGTATGGCCTTGCAGAGGACGGAAAATTAACAAAAAGGGGTATTCCTAAAAACTTTGATCACCTGGCATTGCTGATGGCATTTACTGACCAAGGTTTGCCGGGTTTTTATTCCTTTATAGAACCACTGGTTAAATGGAGGGCGGGTATTGCCCTGAAGAAAGGTCTGCACCTGGAATTAATAAAACGATATTGTTGCTAGATTTTATCGCTTTATATTTTGCTCATAATTTTTTATCCAGTCTTTTACTGATATTTTCTTTATCAGTTCCCCGATAAATTTATAAGGAATATGTTCTGGTTTTTTGAAACGCATGCAGCCCTTGCCCATATCTAATTTGGTGGGACTGTGTTTCGGATATTCCGTAGTAAACCATTTTAACAGTACGGGATTGGCATATATTCCCATGTGGTATAAAGCGATAAAATTCTTTTGTGAAGCAATATTGACAAAAGGCAATGGAAGTTTAGGGTTACAGTGATAACCGGGAGGATAAATTTCATGGGGTACCACATAACCAAGCATACCGTATGACATTACTTCTTTAAATCCTTTCGGCAAATTCTTTAACACAGTTTCACGTAGTTTGGAAACGGGTTCTTTCCGATCTGCAGGTAGTTCTTTTATGTACTGCTCGGGAGACGTGGCTTTGGATGTCATAAAGAATTTTCGATAAAAATAATTCATTTAAAGATTAGTCCCGTCACGGCGGGACTAATCAAGTAACCTATGTACATAATGGCTTACAATTGTGCAACACTTTTTGTTCCTGCGCTGATAGAAGCAAGCTGCCTTTCTTTTGGGAGTTCGCTGGAGGAATAATATAATTTTAACGTGCTGTTCTTACCAATTTTCAAACTCATAATGTCTTTTACCTTACAGGTCATTTGCGCTGCGGCATCCGATACGTCGGAAAATTTCCATTGTTTCAACACTCTATCCTGGTCGTCTTTAACAGTAATTATTCTGTTCTTACCAACCCGCCCGCAATGGTAATATTTCACCGAGATTTCGTCATTGGCCGAAGCCTGGTCCAGGTTCAGCGTTTTAACGGCATCCATATTTTTGCCAAATTGCTGTAACACGACCTTGTTGTTCAGGGAAATTTCAAAACCCTCACCACCCGGACGGTGAGAAAAAGAGAGTACCACGGCGCAAATGGCAAAACCCGCCAATCTTTTAACAGCTTTAGTTTTACTGATAATAGCTAACATAAAATAATTTTTAGATGATGAATAACTCAAGAGGTTATATACAACTTCTTATCCATCACAAAAGAACTGCAATAGAGGTCCGGGGCATAATTTGTTTGACGTAAGGGAGCCGGCGCTTGATGTCTTGCCCGGACCGGCTTTAGCAGGCCGGGCGATTTATCTCTGTTTATGCAGTACTTTAGCTAAATCAAGTTTTAATTGTATGGAAACAACGAAAGAGCTACGGCTAGCGGTTTTAATAGACGCGGATAATATTCCTTATTCGAATGTGAAGGAAATGATGGAAGAGATAGCCAAATACGGAACGCCTACGTTTAAACGGATTTATGCTGATTGGACAAAGCCTCATGTGACGGGATGGAAAAATGTATTGTTGGAAAATGCAATTACTCCTATTCAGCAATACAGCTATACCTCCGGGAAAAATGCCACCGATTCAGCTATGATTATTGACGCCATGGATATTTTATATACCGGCAGGGTCGATGGATTTTGTATTGTTTCAAGCGACAGTGATTTTACAAGAATCGCCACCAGGCTGAGAGAGGCGGGCATGAAGGTCTTTGGTATTGGAGAAAAGAAAACACCATTGCCTTTTATTTCAGCCTGCGACAAGTTTATTTATTTAGAGATATTAAAACCAGCAAAAGAAATAGTCAAGAATCAACCTCCTCCTAAAGATGAAACGGTACCGATACCTAAAAGTGATAATACCATTGGCGCAGTCGACCAACGCCTGATCCGTTTAATTGCTGACAGTATCAACGATATCGCTGACGAAGATGGCTGGGCCTTTTTAGGAAACCTCGGAAGTCTGTTGCTGAAGAAGCAACCGGATTTCGATTCGCGGAATTATGGCTACACAAAACTGCTGCCGCTGATTAAAAGCATCAACAAGTTCCAGATAGACGAACGTAAATCAGGAAAAGCAAACATTAAACATGTTTATGTCCGGACAAAATAGGCAAAAGTGCTTTAATTAAATTTTCCAATCGCGTCAACTGTTTTATCAATATCAGCTACAGAGAGAGCATTGTTCAGGAACCAGCTTTCAAAAGCGGAAGGGGGCAAATAAATTCCTTCCTTCAACATATGATGGAAGAAGGAACGGAAAACAGCTTGTTCACTTCTTGCGGAACTGGAAAAATCAACAACAGGCTCGCTGGTAAAATGTACACTGATCATACTCCCCAGTTGATTGATCTGAACGGGTATTTTTTTATTTTTAAAGGTTTCTGCAATTCTTTCTTTCAGCAATACTGTTTTTTTATTCAGTTCCGTATAGATAAATGGCTTATTCTTTAATTCATTCAGCAAAGTATAACCAGCAATCATCGCTACGGGATTACCACTGAGTGTTCCGGCCTGGTAAACATTACCCAACGGGGCGATACATTCCATGATCTCTTTTTTACCACCAAACGCACCAACCGGTAGGCCTGCCCCAATTACCTTTCCATAAGTCACCAGGTCGGCATCAATATTTAATGTTTGTTGCGCACCACCTGCAGACAAACGAAAGCCCGTCATTACTTCATCGAATATCAATACGATCTTTTCACGTGTACAAAGACTGCGTAATCCTTCAAGGAAACCGGGTTGAGGCAGAATACAACCCATATTGCCGGCAACTGGCTCGATAATGATAGCTGCGATCTCATTTTTATTTTGTTCGATCAATTGCTCAACAGCAGCCAGATCATTGTAAGGAGCAGTCAACGTATCATTCGCTACAGCAGCTGGTATTCCCGGTACATGTTGTATGTTTAGAGTCGCGGCGCCGCTTCCGGCTTTTATCAAAAAAGCGTCCGCATGACCATGATAACAACCTTCGAATTTGATAAATTTATTTTTTCCTGTATAACCTCTTGCCAGGCGGATAGCACTCATACAGGCTTCGGTGCCACTGCTTACCATCCTGATCAAATCGACATTCGGCACCATTGACTTTATCAACTCCGCCATTTGTATCTCCAATTCTGTTGGTGCGCCAAAGGAAGTACCGTCCAGTACTTTTTCCTGTATCGCTTTTACTACGGGCTCATAAGCATGTCCTAAGATCAACGGTCCCCAGCTTGCGATATAATCAATATACTGGTTGCCATCCGCATCATACAAATAAGCTCCCTTTGCTTTTGTCATAAAGAGGGGAGTACCGCCTACGCCTTTAAATGCTCTTACCGGTGAGTTGACGCCACCAGGGATTGATTGCTGTGCACGGGAAAAGAGAGATTGACTGTTGGGATACATAATAGTGAATGGTGAATAGTGAATAGGGGATAGTAAATTAATTGACTAAATAAAAAGTATCAGGAAATCAATTTCACTGCCTGCTTCGCAAAATAAGTCGCAATTAAATCCGCACCGGCTCGCTTAATGGCGATTAGCGTTTCAAGTATCGCTTTGTCTTCATCCAACCAGCCCATCTTCGCAGCCGCTTTTATCATGGCATATTCGCCGCTGATATTGTAAGCACTTACCGGGACATTAACGGCATTCTTTACTTCACGTATAATATCCAAATAAGCTAAAGCTGGTTTTACCATTACTATATCCGCCCCTTCTTCCACATCCTGTAAGGTTTCCTTAATGGCTTCCCTCCGATTTGAATAATCCATCTGGTATGTTTTCTTATCGCCAAAACCCGGGGCACTGTCCAATGCATCCCGAAATGGTCCATAAAAACAAGAGGCGTATTTAGCACTGTAAGCCATAATACCAACCTTTATAAAATTATTTTCTTCCAGCCCTTTCCGTATCGCACCAATACGGCCATCCATCATATCACTGGGTGCGACAAAATCAACGCCTGCTTTTGCATGACTAATACTCATCTTTACCAATGCTTCCACAGTTTCATCATTTACTATTTCACCATCTTTTACAATACCATCATGACCATATGATGAATAAGGATCAAGCGCCACGTCCGTCATCACCAGCATTTCAGGCACTGCATCTTTTATTGCTCTGATACTGCGTTGCATCAATCCGTTTTCATTCCAGGCTTCTTTACCTGTATTGTCTTTTGTTTCGTCTTTCGCTTTTACAAACAGCAATATACTTTTCAACCCCATAGCCCATAATTCCTTTACCTCTTTCACCGTTACATCCAGGCTGTTGCGGTAGTAACCGGGCATCGAAGCAATTTCTGTTTTTACATTTGTTCCTTCATCAATAAATAAAGGAACGATAAAATCATTTGGAGTAAGACTTGTTTCAGCAACAAGATTTCGTATCGCTAAACTATTTCTTAAGATTCTGTTTCTTCTTTGCAGATACATACAATTAATTTTTACCAGTTTATGATCAAACCCAATCAACCGGGTGCAGGCAAAGTTGCAGTAATTTGTCCTCTTCACTGCCGGGTTCGGGTTGATAATTATAGGCCCACCTTGCTCTTGGAGGCAGGCTCATTAAAATACTTTCTGTCCGGCCGTTGGTCTTTAGTCCAAAAATAGTACCGCGGTCATGAATTAAATTAAACTCTACATAACGTCCGCGGCGGATTTCCTGCCATTCAATCTGGTGATCATCATATTCAATATTTTTTCTTCTGTCAACAATAGGAAGGTATGCTTTCAAAAAGGCATTGCCATTATCTTGTTGAAATTGGAAAAGCTTTTCAGCTTCAGACTCATCTGAAGGCCTGAGGTGATCATAAAAAACCCCACCTATGCCACGCATTTCATTAGAGCGATGTGTATTAGAAAAATATATGTCACATTCCTTTTTGTATTGGAAATAAAGAGCAGCACCAAAAGGATCTATTGCTTCTTTTATTGTCTGGTGAAAGTGTTTGGCGTCTTCTTCAAAAAAATAATAAGGGGTAAGGTCAGTGCCTCCGCCAAACCAACTATCAATAGTGTTATTGTCTTCGTCATACAATTCAAAATACCGCCAATTGGCATGAACAGTCGGTACATAAGGATTCAGCGGATGAATAACTAATGATAATCCACAGGCAAACCATTTGCCGCCATCAATTTTCAATTGCTTGCGCATGGTGTCGGTAACATCTCCATAAACAACAGATGTATTTACTCCGCCTTTTTCAAAAATATTTCCGTTGGTGATTACCCTCGTATCTCCGCCACCACCACCTGCTCTTTCCCACTTGTCGGAAACAAAAACCGCTTTGCCATCAGCTTCGTCTAATCCTTTGCAAATTTTATTCTGCAGATCAAGAATAAAATTGATCCATCGCTCTCTTACCAGGTATGTTTCTTTTTTTTCAGTCATTGATATGCCATTCAAATTGGAAACCGGAACTCTGTTCCGGTCCGAAAACAAGCGGCTTCTGAATTACTAGAACGGAGTTCCGGTGTTCGTTAGCTAACCAACTCTTGTTTCCATTCCTTCACCGTATCGACAAATGCCCTTGCATGATCGACAGGAATATTTGGCAAAATACCATGGCCGAGATTGGCTATATGATTTTGCCCTCCGAACGCAGCCAGCATTTGTTTTACTTCTTTTTTAATAACAGGGATTGGCGAAACTAATTTAGCGGGATCAAAATTACCCTGTAAAACAATATTTGACCCTGCTAACTCTCTTGCCATTTGCGGAGTGATACACCAGTCGATCCCCAGGGCCGTTGCACCGGTTGCAGCCATTGGCTCCAGGCTATGCCAGGCGCCTTTTGCAAAAAGAATTGTTGGAGCCATCCCATTTAAGGCAGCAATGATCTGGCGGATATAACGCAAAGAAAATTCTTCAAAATCAACAGGACTTAGCAAGCCACCCCATGAATCAAATACCTGTACCACATCGGCACCGGCGATGATTTGTTTCTTCAGGTAAGCGATTGTTGTGTCCGTTATCATCTGTAACAGCTTGTGCGCCGTCTCCGGTTGCGTATAACAGAAACCTTTAGCTTCATCAAATGTCTTTGATCCTTTGCCCTGTACCATATAACAAAGTAGTGTCCATGGCGCACCGGCAAAGCCGATCAGTGGTACACGGCCATTCAATTCCTGTTTGATCAATTTGATGGCATCGAATACATACTTTAATGTATCGTCTACATCCGGTACACGTACACGGGAAAGATCGTTTATCGTTTTGATGGGATCGGGTAATACAGGTCCTTTGCTTTCTATCAATTGTACTTCGAGTCCCATGGCCTGCGGCACGACCAGGATATCTGAAAATAAAATAGCCGCATCCACACCAATAATGTCAACGGGTTGAATGGTTATGTCGCAGGCTAGTTCAGGAGTCTGGCAGCGTTCAAAGAAACCATACTTCTCTCTCAGCACCATGTATTGAGGAAGGTAGCGGCCTGCCTGTCGCATCATCCACACCGGAGGTCGTTCAACGATTTCTCCATTTAAGGTTCGTAATAATAAATCGTTTTTTAAAGTATTCATACAGAAATATGTTATGAAATGCCAATTAACTAAGCCTGGTCATCCCGAACAAAGCGAATAGCCTGGCTAATGAGTTTATTTTTATCCGGTTCATCACCGGTAATAATTTGATTGGTGGAAAATTTTTTTATGGAAACGGCCGTTGTTTCACCCATAACAAACAAGGCGGTATTTCTTGGTACGCTGTTTTTGCTAAAAAAACTTTCCGCAGCGCTGGGACTGAAAAATAAAACCGCGTCATATCTTTTATTAATACTGACGGGAACAAGTGATGTTTTATATGCAATTATTTCTTTTACCTCTATGCCTTTTTTACGAAGCGCATCCGGGAGTTCGCTTCTCCTGAGGTTGCCGCAAAAGAAAACCACTTCTGTTTCTTTTATAACCGGAATAATTTTTTCTGCTAATTTCGATGCTGTTGATGCGGTGTCTTTGATATTTTCTTCTCCAAAATATTTTTTTGCCTCGCTATAAGTGGTATTGCCGATACAAAAGATGGTCCAACCCGACGGTTGTTCTTTCATATAAGCGCCAACTGACCTTACTGCATTACTGCTTGTAAATATGACCACCGTTTTTCTTGTCAGAATATCTTTAATCTGCCGTTGGGTCGATTCAGGCAACTCCATTGATATAGTGGTAAACGGTATTACATCAATGTGGGCGTCTGTGTATTCGGGAGAGTTGATGATTGATTCATCAATAGGTCCGGTGCACAATATGGTGGGTTTAACAGGCTGCATGACGAATTTCCTCCGTAATTTCTTTTCCTCCGTTAATTAATAATTCTTCAGCTGATGTTTTTCCTAAGTTTGCTGCATCATGTATCGCCATTGTTTTTTCTGTAGCTGCTTTTTTGCTTCCGTCCAATGATAAAATATTTCCTTTGAAATGTATATTGGTATCTTTTATCGTTGCTAACGCACTAATAGGAGTGGAGCAACCACCCAATAATGTTCTGAGGAAATCCCTTTCGATCTTCGTACACAAAGCGGTTGGTTCATCATTAAAGTTGCTGCAGGCTTCAAACGTATAGGAATCTTCATTTCTGCAAACAACCATGATGGCGCCTTGTGCAGGAGCCGGTAGCATCCAGTCAATAACCACGCTATTTTCGGGCCGGAGATCGATACGCTCCAGGCCAGCCTGTGCGAAAATAGCTGCATCCCAATTCTCTTCGGTCAATTTTCTTAATCGTGTATTTACATTGCCTCTCAGGTTGTGAATATTGTGATTGGGATATTTATTTAACCATTGGGCTTTACGACGAAGACTGCTGGTTGCGATATTAGCTATCGAAGATTCGTCATTCAAAAAAACAGCGCCGTTTTTTAATACTAACAGATCACTGACAGGGCCGCGTGATAATACCGCCGATTGAATAATTCCCTCTGGCAATTGAGTCGGAACATCTTTCATGGAATGAACCGCTATATCTATTTTGTTATTCAATAGAGCCGCATCAAGACTTCTTGTGAATATTCCCTGTACACCCATTTCATAGAGAGGTGTTTTCAGATCTATGTCGCCTTCGCTTTTGATATACACCAGTTCAGCGGAGTAGCCATGTCGGAACAACAAGTCTTTCACCTGCATGGCTTGCCACACAGCCAGCTGACTTTCCCTGGTACCAATACGAATATTTTTTTTAATCATGTTCAGCTGGCCTCCGCGGCAATAAATTCATTGATTGCTTCAATGTAGTTGCAACCGCCCTGGTTTTGGAGACGAATTTTAGATGCCATCCCATTTATTACCCGTTGAATTTTTTCATCGGGGTTAATTTCAGCAAAGTTAGGGGTTGAGGTATAGGTTGAGAATAAAGGAGAAGTATGAATTTCTTTGAGTTTGATTTTTACAGCTTTAAAGATCGGGGCGTGACGGCGCATTAGCAGCCAATCCGCAAAATCCGCGATATGCCGGGCGATAATGGCTTTTGCTTTGGGTACTTCGGCCTGTCTTTTGGCAAGCGTCTCGTCATTTATTTTTGCCAGGTCATCAATATTGACAAGGCTGACAGTCGACAATTCCTGTGCGGGTTGTTCCACATTATAAGGAATGGACAGGTCAATTATTAACTTTTGACCCTTGCCTTCCAATTGGGATCGAAGTATAGTTGGCGTTGGCGCATTAGTGGCAACAAGGATAATATCGGCGGAGGCAATCTCTTCAGACAGGGCTGAAAGCGGAGCATATTGTAAGCCTAATTCAGCAGCCAGCTCGGATGCCTTTTCACCGGTCCTGTTGATTAGTGTAATATTTTTTGTGCCGAGATAATCAACCAGATTTTTACAGGTATTGCTTCCTATTTTGCCGGTTCCCAGTAACAATATTTTTTTGGCAGGTATATCCTTTATTTTTTCACGGATATATTGAACGGCTGCGAAAGAGACAGAAATTGTTCCCCCGCTGATAGCCGTTTCATTTTTGATAGCTTTGGATGATTGCAAAACAAAACTCACTAATCTATCGATGAATGTTCCGATAAAACCCCTTTCCTTTGAAAACTTTACGGCCGCTTTTATTTGCCCTACGATTTCATAGTCACCTAATATTTGTGAATCTAGTCCGGCGCTTACATCAAAGAGGTGCTGAATAGCTTTTTTGCATTGTTTGATATAAGCCATTTTATTGAATTCAACAGTGTCTCCTTTGGTTTGTGAACAGAGCAGTTCCACAAGTTGTTGTGCATTTTCGGCTACGCCATAGATCTCAGTGCGGTTGCAGGTAGAAAGGATAAACAGCTCAGTTATTCCAATAGTTGCCGCTTTTTCAAG
Organism: Chitinophagaceae bacterium; assembly: GCA_040007815.1. Taxonomy (GTDB): domain Bacteria; phylum Bacteroidota; class Bacteroidia; order Chitinophagales; family Chitinophagaceae; genus Terrimonas_B. The sequence goes on along the minus strand of JBDTUH010000001.1, from coordinate 460,994 downwards.
AATCACCGCGTATTGCTCACTGGCTATGGCGAACTGGCCACGGGTAGCGGCATTGCTTTTTTTGTAGTTAATACCTGCAATATGAAATTTCGATATGTCCATTGAATGATTTGCCGCCATTTTAATTGCTTCGCTAAACGCTGAGCAAAAATAACTTCAGCATCACCAAATAACGAAAAAAACTGTCATTGCAATGTCATTTCAAACATGAATTGACAAAAATCAGGATGAAGCCTGACATTAGTTGTATGAACAAATGACCCGGATTATAAAATATAAGAAAAAAGGAATTTGCGGGATAGTTACCTTTACGAGCTTATAAGCATTTGTTAAATGAAAATAGGAATTTTATTAATGAACCTGGGTTCACCAGATTCTACTGAAGTAAAGGATGTAAAGCGTTACCTGGACGAATTCCTTATGGATGGGAGAGTTATCGACTATCCCTGGCTATTCAGGGTATTATTGGTAAAAGGCATCATCACTCCTTTTCGTGCAGCCAAATCAGCGGCGGCCTACAAAACCATCTGGACAAAAGATGGTTCCCCCTTAGTAGTTTTGACCCGTCAATTACAACAATCCCTACAACAAGTAGTAAAGGAACCTGTAGAAATTGCGATGCGATATGGAAGCCTTACACCGGAAAAAGCGTTTGATGTCCTGTTGGAAAGGGAACCTGGCCTGGAAGAAGTAATTGCCATTCCATTATATCCTCATTATGCCATGTCATCCTATGAAACAGCGGTTGAACATGCTAAGGGTGTACACCGAAACAAGAAATACCCTTTCAAGTTAAATTTTATAAAGCCCTTTTTTGATAACCCATCTTATATAGATGCCTTGGCTGAAAATATACGACCTTATTTAGCCGGCAGCTATGATCATATTTTGTTCAGCTATCATGGTATTCCTGCAAGGCATATTCATAGGGATGATCCGGCAGTGACAAAACGTTGTCTTGCTTTGGAGGGAACTGAATGCGTAGCCGGCGCGCCGGGACAAAATATTTGTTACAGGAGGCAGGTGATCACTACTAGTCGATTGGTCATGCAAAAATTAGATATTCCAGTAAATAAATATAGCCTGTCTTTTCAATCCCGTTTGGGTAAGGGCTGGCTGGAACCTTTTACAGATAAACGCCTGGAGGAAATGCCAAAAGAAGGTATCAAAAAGCTTTTAATACTCTGCCCTGCTTTTGTAAGCGATTGCCTGGAAACCCTGGAAGAAATAGAAGAAAGAGGAAAAGAAATTTTTATGGCCGCGGGGGGAGAATCTTTTAAAATGATACCCTGCCTTAATATTCATCCACTATGGGTATCAACTCTGAAAGGATGGATAGGTGATTTAGCTAAAGGAAATAAAGAAATGTTATTAGTTAAATAATTTACCGCCATTTTCGATATTGCTGTAATCATGTTTTTATACGTCAAAGCCCTGCATATCATTTTTATTGTAACCTGGTTTAGCGGGATGTTTTATATTGTACGGCTTTTTATTTACAATGTGGAAGCAGGACAAAAGGAAGAACCGGAAAAAAGCATTCTGCAGAACCAGTTTTCATTAATGATAAAAAGATTATGGTTCGGAATTACCTGGCCATCGGCTGTTCTTACGTTAGTATTTGGCGGTTGGTTGTGGTATTTATATGGTTTTTTTCCTCAATGGCTGTTAATTAAACTTTGTTTTGTTTTGGGTTTGTATCTCTACCACTTTTCTCTTCATATTATTTACAGGCAACAAGCAAAGCGAGTTTTCAAATACTCATCACAGCAATTGCGTATATGGAACGAAGTGGCGACTATTTTCCTGGTAGCCATTATTATGTTAGTAGTGGTGAAACAAAACCTGAGCTGGCTATGGGGGATTATCGGCATGATTCTTTTTGTTATTCTTTTGATGTCGGCGATTAAAATTTATAAAATGATCCGGGATCGTAAATAAGGCGATCTTTTTATCTGACATGTTTACCAGTTTATTCTAACTAAGTACAAATGGTTTCTCTTGCCGATGCAAAACAAGCAGCTATTGATCTTCCGGAAGTGGAAGAAAAAAGCCATTTTCAACGCCCGGATTTTAGGATAAGAAATAGAATTTTTGCAGTATTGCACCTGGATAAGAATTGCATGGTCATTAAACTTTCTGTTCCCGATCAATCCGTTTTTTGCGCATTCGATGAAAAGGTTATTTATCCTGTTTCCGGTGGCTGGGGCCTCAAGGGCTGGACAATGATCAACTTGAAAAAAGTAAAGAAAGCTATGTTCATGGACGCTTTAGCAACTGCCTGGAAAACAGTAGCGCCACCAAAGCTGGCAGCAAAATATTTCCCCATCGCGTAGTTTGTTTTGCGTTAATTTTATCGGACTCTTTCTTTATTAACATGAAACAGTTCCTGTTTATTTTTTGTATGGTATCTCTGACAGCAAAGTCTCAAACGCATGAATGGTTTATTCCCTCCCTGGATTCGGTTTTTAATTCTTTTTTTAAATGGGGGGAACCCGGCGGCGCTGTATTGATAGCCCAGGGTGATAATGTGGTCTATCAAAAGGGGTTTGGTATCGCCGATGTAAATACCAAAGAACCAATCACGACCAGGACATTGTTTAATATTGGTTCAATCAGTAAGACATTTGTGGCCTATGGCATTTTAGACCTTGTGCAAAAAAAGAAGCTTTCACTGGAAGATGATCTGTCGGCTTATTTTAGTGATTTTAAGGAACCCGGTATCGCTAAAAAAATAAAACTGTATCATTTACTTACGCATACTTCAGGTTTGCCTGATAACCGTAAGATAGAAGAAGAACATGATTTTTACCTGACAGCAAAAGATGAAGAAAATTGGGCGCCTATAAAACAGACAGAAATATTAGAGTTTGAACCAGGTACGAGATATAAATATTCTAATCCCGCGTTTAATGGACTTGCGCTGATTATTGAAAATGTAACGGGTAAAAAATGGCAAGAGTATATTATCAAAAATATTTTCAAGCCATCCGGGATGAAAAAGTCTACTATTACTGATGGAGCTCATCCAAAGAAAGGCGTTTCCCATGGCTATGTGTTGAATAGTAAAAACGAATTCGAAGAATTGGACTATGGCGAAGAACCCACTTTCGCCGCGGCGGGCAATGGCGGTGTATGGAGTAATGTTGAAGAGCTTTGGCTTTATGAAAAGGCTATCCGGAAAACCCTGTTTTTAAATAACGAGTGGATTGGCATTTCGAGAATCGTTTATCCTTTCCCGGAGTGGAAGGATGAGACGCCTTCAAGATTAGGGTTAAGCTGGTTCATTACGAAAGAAGCTGGTTTAAATATGATCGGGCATACCGGCTCGCAAGGTGGTTTTATCAGTGATTACCTTTGGCTGCCTGAGAAGAATATCTTTTACGTGCTGTTGTGCAATTTTCCCAAACCAATCAAAGAGATACGGTCGAAACTTTTTGAGACTATGCAAAAGGGTAATTGGCTACAGTAATTTTCAGTCGTTGAACTGTTAACAAATTATTTTAATAGTGATATTATGAGAAGAATTTTGTTTTCACTTTCTGCATTAGTTTTAATTGTTTTTTTGCTATCGTCATTTGTACTCAGGGCGCAAAACTGGGAAGAAAAGCCGGGGATAGCGGTTATAGCTTATTACTCGGGAAACAGCAAAGCGATTGATAATTACCCGGTAAAAAAGCTGACCCATATTATTTATAGTTTTTGTCATTTGAAGGGTAACAGGTTGAATGTAGATAATGCCGATGATTCAGCTACGATTACGAAACTCGTTTCATTGAAAGCGATTAATCCAAAGCTGAAGGTGTTGCTGTCATTAGGAGGGTGGGGAGGATGTGAATATTGTTCGCCGGTTTTTGCCACTGAAGCAGGAAGAGACGAATTTACCAAATCTGTTAAAGAAGTGAACGATTATTTTAAGACGGATGGTATTGACCTGGATTGGGAGTATCCTTCTATTGAAGGTTACCCGGGTCATAAATATCAATCACTTGATCGTGATAATTTTACAGCTTTGGTTAAGGTTATACGAAATGCAATTGGAGATCAGCATGAAATAAGTTTTGCCGCGGGAGGATTTAATGAGTTTTTAAAACGTTCCATTGATTGGAAAGAAGTAATGCCCGTAGTAAACTTTGTAAACCTGATGAGTTATGATCTGGTAAATGGTTTTAGCACAACAACGGGGCATCATACTCCATTATATTCAACTGCTTTGCAAATGGAATCTACTGATAATGCGGTCCGGTATTTAACGTCACTTGGTGTACCAGCTGAAAAAATTGTTATAGGGTCTGCATTTTATGGAAGAACCTGGGAAAAGGTACCTGATATTAATAATGGGCTGAACCAGCCAGGTAAGTTTAAAAGTTTTATTCCGTACAGGCAATTTGATCAACGGGTATCCACAGATAGTGGGTTTGTTTTTTACCGGGATACAACGGCCAGGGCCCCCTGTGCCTACAATGCTACCAAAAAAATTTTTGCTACGTTCGATGATAAACTTTCCATCAGGAACAAAACGCAATATGTAAAAGACAAAGGGCTTCATGGAATTATGTTCTGGGAACTAACCCTTGATAACTACAGTGATGGTTTACTGGATGTGATTGACAAAGTTAAAAATGAAAAGTGACGACAATTTTTATTAGCCGGACAGATCTTTAAATCGTTTGTTTCAGTAAAATTTGAAAATCAAGTAGTTGAAAACTCATTCAAATTTTATACGTACAGGATTAAATTTTGTTACGTATAATTTGTATTTTCGTACAAAATTTGAATCATGGATGCCAAGGTCACGTTAAGTTTTGATGAAGGGGTTGTTAATATGGCGAAGCGTTATGCTGAAAAAAACAATATCAGTCTTTCCCGCCTGGTTGAATTTCTTTTGCAAAAAATAACCGCTGCTAACTATTCATCTCTTGAAGATCTGCCTATTTCTGATTGGGTAAGCCAGGTCGCAGAAGGAGAAGCTGTTTACCAAACCAAAAAGAAAACCCGTAAAGCCACCAGGGCGGAATATTTCTCTTCTAAAAAATAATATGCGGATTTTTCTCGATGCGAATATTCTTGTATCTGTGCTGAACAAAGAGTATCCTTTGTTCAGCTATACGTCCCGTATTGTAAGCCTGGCTGATCATAAGAAGTTTGAAGTTTTCACTTCTCCCATATGCCTCGCTATTGCTTTTTATTTTGCAGAAAAGAAGAACAAAAAAACAGCGAGAGAGAAGACAAGGTTGCTAAGCGAGCATTTATCTATTGCCGGCATTTCAGAGACGACAGTCAGAAAAGCAACAAAAAATTCCGCTATTCATGATTTTGAAGATGGGTTGGAATACTATGCAGCTCTTGAAAGTAAATGTGAATGTATCATCACAGAAGATGTGAAGGATTTTTATTTTTCTGATATCGAAGTGATAAGAGGAGAAAATTTTTTTGAGAAATACCTTACCTCAAAACGTTGAACTATTTCCAATCCCAGCCTACTACAGCCCATTCGTCCAGGTCATCGCGATGTGTATGAATGGTTTTAAAACCCACTCTTTCATGGGCACGGATAGAACGCTGATTACGAGTCGATATTTCTGTAATAAAAAGATCGAATTGAGACTGGTATGTTTTCCTGTGATGGCTGTATAGTTCATCAAATAAACCCTGTCCCCGGAATTGTTTGGCAATACAGATTTGGCCCATCACATAAAAAGAATAAGCAGTAAGCGGTTTGCCATTCCAACTGAGCTTCTGCAATAATGAGAACATGGGTTCGAGAGCTGGCATAAGCTGACGACATTCCTGCAACATAGTTAATGCGTAGGCCACTACCGTGTCATCGTCTTTGATAACTACAGTTGGCGCCAATGTATGCATCTCTTTCAATATTCCAAGATCATGCCGCAAGGTTACAAAACCCTGGGATTTCATTTCTGTTTCATTAATATGCTGAATGAGATTTTCCTCCTGTAGTTGAAGTATCTGTTGTAAGTCTTTGCGAGTACTTGTTAACGTGGATTGAAGCATTTCGCAACTTATTTATATTCGCCAAATACTTCCCGGAGAGTATCCGCAATTTCGCCCAGGGTGCATTTATTTTCTACTGCCTGGATAACAATAGGCATTATGTTTTCATCGCTGCAGGCTGCATCATTTAAGGACTGCAGTATATTATCACATTTCGCATGGTTGCGGCTATTACGCAATTGTTCCAGTTTTTCAGTTTGCACCTGCCGGATTGAATCATCGATCTTAAAACCCGGAACAGAAGCTTCTGATTTAGCCTGGAATTTATTAACTCCGACAATAATCTTCTCACCGGTTTCTATTTGCCGCTGGTATTCGTAAGCACTGCGGGCAATTTCATCCTGTATAAATCCCTGTTCAATGGCGGAAACACTGCCACCCATTGCATCAATTTTTCCGATGAGTTGCAACGCAGCTTGTTCTACTTCCTGTGTCAGCGCTTCTACATAGTATGAACCTGCCAATGGATCTGCCGTGTCGGCCGCACCACTTTCAAAAGCCACAACCTGTTGTGTACGCAAGGCGATTCTCGCCGCTTCTTCTGTAGGAAGACTTAGTGCTTCATCATAACCATTGGTATGTAGTGATTGTGTTCCACCCAATACAGCCGCCAGCGTTTGAATAGTAACTCTTGAAATATTATTCAGCGGTTGTTGCGCGGTTAATGTACTTCCCCCCGTTTGAGTATGAAATCGCATCATCATTGCCTTATCATCAGTTGCTCCCAATTCTTTCATAATGTTAGCCCACATTCTGCGGGCCGCCCTGAATTTCGCTACTTCTTCAAACAAATTATTATGTGAATTGAAAAAGAAGGAGAGTCGTTTGCCAAAAACATTAATATCCATTCCTTTTTCCAGCGCCGCTTTTACATAAGCTTTTCCATTACTGAGTGTAAAGGCTATTTCCTGTACAGCGGTACTTCCGGCTTCGCGTATATGATAGCCTGATATGGAAATAGTATTCCATTTGGGAAGATCTGCAGCGCACCATTCAAAAATATCAGTGATGATCCGCATAGATGGTTTGGGCGGATAGATATAGGTACCTCTTGCAGCATACTCTTTTAAAATATCATTTTGAATGGTACCAGTGATTTTTTTCAGATCAGCACCTTGTTTTTTCGCCAACGCTGTATAAAAAGCCAACAAAATAAAACCGGTTGCATTAATAGTCATAGAAGTGCTGATATCTTCGAGCTTGATTCCATCAAATAAAGTTTCCATGTCTTCAATGCTGTCAATAGCTACACCTACCTTCCCCACTTCCCCTTCAGCAAGCGGATGATCACTGTCGTAACCTATCTGTGTAGGAAGATCGAAAGCAACGCTTAAGCCGCTTACCCCCTGGCTCAATAAATAATGGTATCGCTTGTTACTTTCTTCTGCGGTAGAAAAACCCGCATACTGTCGCATGGTCCACAGTTTGCCACGATACATGTCGGGTTGCACGCCACGGACAAAAGGGAATTCGCCGGGACCAGGTATATCGGATGCCGGTAAATCACTGCTGATATATACTGGCTTTATTTCAATACCAGAATCTGTGAATTTCGGTTTGTTATCCGGCATAGCTAGACCTTATTAGAATTAAATACAACCAGCATTTTTATAACGTGACTACTTCATTATTTTCTTTGCCTCAAAATTCAATGCTTCCAGTACGACGGTATGAATCGCCCCTTTTTTTTGTGTCATTACAAAATCCAATAAAGCTCTGCTAAGATCTTTGCCGGGGGCGTCGGGTAGTAATGTGGCTGCTACCTGGTTAATGATAAGCATATTCTGATCTTTCAGGTTTTTGATGGCATCCCAGGCTACCGTACTTACATATATTTGTTGTGATGTATTATATTCAACTTCCTGTTTAATACTTTCCAAAAACAAAAGCTGCATTTCTCTCACATTCAAGCCCGGCTGGTTGGCCCTGCTGACAAGATTGGGCAGCGATATTCTTTCCGCCAACATCACCACTCTTTCATAAGCCTGGAGCTGTAAAGGCCTGCTGCTAAAAGACTCTTTGCCGTTTTTTGGTTGTTTGCGCTGCTGATTAACCAAATAAAAACAATAAAAGGAAATAAGTAAGGCAAGAAGAGACATTAGAACAATGATCATACTTTGATCCATAGGAAATGTATTTAATATGCGCAAAAATAGGAAACGAGCGGCGAGTTGCAAGTAAACGGCTGCTTTTGTTAAATTCCGTTGGCCCAAAGCCAGGCGCTTCTCCTCTTACGGAAGATTGTTTACTTTTGCTATATGGAAACAACAATACAATCACCGGTTGTTTTAACAACCGGAGCGATTAAAGAGATCAGGAAACTGATGTCGGCAGAAGGTTTTGATACTACTCAATCTTTACGTGTAGGAGTGAAGGGAGGCGGTTGTTCCGGGATGACCTATATTTTAGGGTTTGATAAGAAAGCCGAAAACGACCATGAGTTTGAAATAGAAGGTATTTCATGTATCATGAATAAGTCGCATGAAATATATTTGTTGGGTATGGAAGTGGATTGGCTGGACGGATTGAACAACCGGGGATTTACTTTTCAAAATCCTAATGCAAGCAAAACCTGTGGGTGTGGAACCAGCTTTGCCGTGTAAGCAGGTACAAAGAAAGAAAGATAGTTATCAGCTTCCATAGGGAAGCTTTTTTTGGCCCAAAGAGAATATTAGCATGTAGTTAAAACTAAAAAGCCTGTCTCATTTCAAACGAGACAGGCTTTTACTATTTACCAATAATTAGTATCAGGCTTTTACAGTCTCAGGTTTAGTCTTTGTCACTTCAGCCAATTTCTTTTCTTCTTTTTTACCACTTCCCATATCCAGCAGGATAGGGGCTGCAACGAATACAGAAGAATAGATACCGGTGATAACCCCGATCAGCATCGCGAAAGCAAAACCTCTGGTCACCTCACCACCTACTATGAAAAGGATAAGGATGGTAAGGAATACCGTCAAAGAGGTCATAATTGTACGACTCAGTGTTTCGTTGATCGCCCTGTTGATCGTTTGCGCCAATGGTGCGGTTGGATACAGGCGGCGATCTTCCCGAATACGGTCAAAGATGATCACGGTATCATTCATTGAGAAACCGATCACTGTTAATAAGGCTGCGATAAAATGCTGGTCTATTTCTAATGCGAAAGGAAGATTAAGCTTACGGGCGAAGGAAAAAACGATCAGTGTTACAAATACGTCGTGCAGCAACGCTACGATAGTACCCAGTGAATATCTCCAGTCGCGGAAACGGATGAAGATATAAAGGAAGATAACGAAGATGGCGAAGATGGTGGCTTTAACAGCCCCTTTCTTCAGGTCATCTGAAATAGTTGGCAGTACTTTTTTAGAAGCAATCTTACCAACCGCCGTCGCACTGGCATCTGCATTATCAAACTTGTCAAATGTATAACCAGCTGGTAAATGTTTCTGAAGACCTGCGAACAACTTTTGCTTTACTATTGAATCCACTTCCGGCCGCGTGTCTTTAATGAGGTAAGAGGTAGTGATTTCAAGTGTACTTGCATCACCTACTGTTTTAATGGTAGGGTTTTCATTTTCCAGCGAAGCTTTTAACTCGTCACGTATCTGCTCTATTTCTTTACCTACATTTTTATCAAAACGAACGGTATAACTGCGTCCGCCATCAAACTCAACACCATAATCAAAACCATTAAAGAAAGAAGCAATACCAAGTGCTAAAACAACGAATGAAATGATATAGGCTGTTTTACGGAATTCAATGAATTTATATTTCGCATGTTTAAAGATGCGGCTGGAAATACCTGTGAAGTATTCAAGATGTTTGCCTTTCCTGGTAAATATATCACTGATCCAGCGGCTTACCAGGATACCACAGAACAATGATAAAAGGATACCGATTATTTGCGTGGTAGCAAACCCTTTTACCGGGCCTAATCCGAAATAGAAAAGAATAATCGCCGTAAGAAGGGTGGTAATGTGACCATCCAATACGGGAGGTAATGATCTCCTGTAACCCTCATTGATGGCAGGTATATATCCCTTTCCTTTTGTTAGTTCTTCTTTGATACGTTCGTAGATAATAACGTTGGTATCTACGGCCATACCGATGGTCAATACCAAACCGGCAATACCGGGAGCTGTCAGTGTAGCACCCAATCCTGCTAATATGCCCACTGTGAATAGCAGGTTTAATATTAATGCGATATTGGCAATCCAGCCGGCGGTGTTATAATATACCAGCATTAATATGAAGATGACAATAAAAGAAAAACCGAATGCCATCAATCCACCCCTGATTGCTTCTGCTCCGAGAGTTGGTCCAACTGTTTGCTCCTGGACAATCTTCGCAGGAGCGGGCAATTTTCCTATTTTAAGCATGTTTGCCAGATCTTGTGCTTCTTCTACAGTAAAGCCCCCGCTGATTTGTGAAGTACCACCTTCTATCGGACCGTTTACATGTGGTGCTGAATAAACTAAGTTGTCAAGAACAATGGCGATAGGTTTACCAACATTCTCACCCGTCATCTTAGCCCATGCTTTGGCTCCAACGCTGGTCATATCCATATTTACCTCGGGTCTTCCGGCCTGGTCAAAATCATTACGGGCCGAACTCACAGCGTCACCTTCAATTTTTGCTTTATCACGACCAAAAGTTTTGATAGCATATAACGGTACACGATCTGAAACCTTATTGGTTTGACCACGTTCAGGAATACCATACATCCATGCCATTTGCGCCGGAAAGCTTGCTCTTATAGCCGGTGATTCAAGATAACTGCGAACAAGACCCGAATCTTTAATCGCCACAGAACCGATAGCCGCAGGGAAACGTGTTTTGCCTGTTTCATCCTGGTAGGGCTGTGAATAAAATTGAACGTATCCGTATAAATGTTTTTTTAGATCAGCTTCGTCACTTGCCGGAGTCGTTTCGGCCAACTTACTCGTGTCATCGCTTTTCAACTGCGCCAGGCCCGAATCCTTTTTAGTAGTATCAGGCACAGCTGCTGTTTGTTTGTTAGCTGAATCGGCTGTCTTTAATGTGGTATCTGCTTTGGCTTTGCCCCCCATCATGGTATAGAACAAACCATCCGCTTTATTTATATTTTGTCCCAACTCACCGATGTTATATACTTCCCAAAACTGAAGGTTAGCTGATGATTGCAACAATTTTCTAACCCTGTCTTTATCCTGGATGCCAGGTAACTCAACAGTTATGATTGCTTTATCACGATCAGGATTAATATTTGGCTGAGCAACACCAAACTGATCGATACGTGTATTTAAAATGCGGAATGTATTGTCGAATGCATCTTTCGACAAACCCTCTAATACACTTCTGACCTTACTGTCGCTATCATCAATTTTTATTCCACTGCTTGAGCTGGCAAATAAAGAAGCAAGTTTCCCGGAGGGATTTAAATTTTTGTATTCATCTGCAAAAAGGCTGATAAAGTTTGCATCGCTATTGGCTTTGCGTTTATTCGCATTATCCAATGCTTTAAGAAAGTTGGGGTCTTTAGAATTATTAGACAAAGTTCTTAACAAACCTGTCATCTCTACTTCCATCGTTACGTTCATCCCACCCTGCAGATCAAGTCCAAGATTTAGCTCTTCCTCTTTTGCTTTTTGATAGCTTACCGCGCCTGTAATACCATACGTGATAGTAGTTTCTTTGGTACTGTCAAGCAATCTCTTTAAGCGATCGGCTTTTATTTTATCCAGGCTCTCCTGGTACACGGCTTGTGAATCTTTGTTGCCGGCATATTTCTCCGCGGCGCTTTGATAGCTTCTTTTTACGAAACCAGTAGCGAGGGCCTCCATCTTTTTTTCATGGTTATTTACAAACCAGGTAAAAGAAAGCTGATAAATTGAATAGATGATGAGGATGATGGTGAAGAATCGAACCAAACCTTTCAGTTGCATACGTTGTTGGTATTTACTTTTTAACCTCGTTTTCCTGCTTTATAGGGATAGAAGGCTATTACACAATTTTTTAAGGACGGCAAAGATAGGGTTTTCAGCCATATCTTTAAATAGCTTCCCTTATCGTTCAGGACCTTTATTTTTAGAAAAATTGATTGATTATCAATTAGTTGAATAATAAGAAGTCATTTGCTGACAGATAAGGGCAATGATAACGTCAAGAATTTTAAAAAATTGAGTATGGCCCGAGATAAAATGATTGACGCTATTCGGGTTAAATTACCGTTGATATGACAGCACGGCGTTACATTTTTTTCATTATTCCAATAGTAATAATCATCGTTGTCATGAGCGGCTGTTCTCCTTCCAAAAAAGCGTTTGAACAGGTAAACCAACGACAGGATAGTCTGTTAAATAAGCTGCTTGGCCGCTATCCTCAATTTTTTGAAAGCATTGTAAAAAATAAAAAGGAATTCAATGTTCAAATCATCTATACACAAATAGACAGGGACAAGAAAAATCATCCAACATTTACTGATCACTATTTTAATGTAAATAAGAATAGTTATTTCTATCCGGCATCGACCGTTAAATTTCCTGTAGCCATTTTGGCGTTGCAACGACTAAATGAATTAAGGATAAAAGGTCTTGACAAGTTTTCAACGATGATCACAGAGGCGGATGCGGAAGGTCAGACTGCCGTATACAATGATCCAACAACCGCGGACGGAAGACCCGCCATAGCTCATTGTATTAAAAAAATATTATTGGTCAGTGATAATGACGCATTCAACAGGCTCTATGAATTTTTAGGCCAGGAGTATATCAACAATAGTCTGCATAAAATGGGTTACGAGGAGGCTCAGATCATTCACCGGCTGGAAGTAAGTTTAAATGAACAGCAGAACCGTCAAACCAACCCGATAAAATTCATTGACAAAAGCAGTACTATTATTTATGAACAGCCGGCGGTCAACAGTAAGTTGAAGTACGCAAACCGAAATACAAAAATAGGAAAGGGTTATATGAAAGGAGATAGCTTAGTGAATGAACCATTTGATTTTTCAAAGAAAAACAGGTTGACGCTGCAAGACCTCCACCAAATTTTACGGTCTGTGATCTTTCCGGAGGAAACATCGGCTGAAAGAAGATTTAACCTGAAGCAGGATGACTATACTTTTTTGTATAAATACATGTCAATGTTTCCGCGGGAGTCCAGGTTCCCATTTTACGACAGCACCCATTACAATGATAATTATGTGAAATTTTTGCTCTATGGTGCTGAAGCTGTAAGGCCCGATGCGGATATACGGATTTTCAATAAAGTGGGGGATGCGTATGGCTTTCTTATAGATGCGGCTTATGTAGCCGACTTTAAAAACAAGGTGGAGTTTCTGCTCACTGCTACCATTTATTGCAATAGCGACGGTATTCTTAATGATAATAAATACGACTATGATACGATCGGCCTTCCTTTCTTAAAAAACCTTGGTATGGTCATCTACGAGTATGAGCTGAAACGGCAGCGGCCTTTTGTTCCTGATCTTTCTTCTTTAAGGTTTGATTATTCACTTGAGTAGAATAACACTCACTATTCACCAATTTTGAACAACCCGCTTTAGGTGATGCGTTTGATACATTCAAATCCATAAATTTGCAGCCGCCTGACTAAGGAATGAATTGATTCATTTTTCTCTTTATAAATAAAATAATATGCAGTTATCTTCTCTTTTGGAACGATTCAATGAACCTGAAACGTTGAAAATGGCTAAGCTTGGCCGCGAACTAAGGGCTAAAGGTGTTGATGTAATTGATCTCAGTTTAGGTGAACCCGATTTTGATACTCCCCAGCATATTAAGGACGCAGCTATAAAAGCTATCAATGATAACTGGAGTCATTATACACCCGTACCGGGATTTGTAGACGTTCGTGAAGCCGTTTGTGTTAAATTAAAAAGAGATAATAACCTGGACTATAAACCAGAGAACATTGTTACGTCTACCGGGGCAAAACAAAGTCTCGCCAATGTTATTCTGGCATTGGTTGATGATAATGATGAAGTAATCATTCCCACTCCATATTGGGTAACTTATTCTGAGTTAGTAAAAATTGCCCGTGGGAAAGTGGTGGAAGTGCGGACATCATTGGAAAGCGGTTTTAAGATTACAGCTTCTCAACTGGAAGCGGCTATTACGGATAAAACAAAAGTATTCATGTTTTCTTCGCCCTGTAATCCATCCGGTGCCGTGTATAGCAAAGCGGAATTAACAGCCTTGGCGGCTGTGTTCAGAAAATATCCTGACATTTATATCCTGGCTGATGAAATATATGAGTATATCAATTTCGTTGGCAAACATGAAAGTATTGCACAGTTTGAAGATCTGAAAGATCGCACCATTATTGTCAACGGATTGAGCAAAGGTTTTGCCATGACAGGATGGAGACTGGGTTATATCGCTGCCAATGCGGAGATAGCAAAAGCATGCGAGAAATTGCAGGGGCAGTTTACCAGCGCCACCTGTTCTATTACCCAAAAAGCAGCGATAGCCGCGTTGACCGGAGATATGAAACCTTCTCATGAAATGGCGGAAGAGTTCACACGGAGAAGAGCGAGGGTCATGGAATTAGTAAAAGAAATACCCGGGATCATTTGTTCTGAGCCTGAAGGTGCATTTTATATTTTCCCTGATGTAAGCTATTACTATGGAAAGTCGGATGGAACTACTACTGTTAACAATGCTCCTGATTTCTCCATGTATCTGTTGAATACAGCTCACGTTTCATCGGTAATGGGTGATGCATTCGGCGAACCTAAATGCGTTCGGTTCTCATTTGCAAACAGTATGACAAATATTGAAAGGGCCTGGGCGAGGATCAAAGAAGCTTTGGCGAAGTTGAAGTAGAAAGTCAGATGTAAGCTATCAGAAGTCTGAAAAAGAAAATTGGCGATTATTTATATGGCTTGCTTTCGGGCAGGCCATTTTTGTGGGAATGCAAAGCGTTTCAGTATCGTATTTTCCCTTTGGGTTCTTATATGCTTTGACAATGGCGGTATTACTTACTCATGGTAAGCAATTGCTCATGCAGTTTCAATACCTGTGTCGTCACCAATTGCTGTTCATCGTTTATTATGACTGTATCACAAAGCCGCATTTTAATCTCTTCGTCAATCTGCCGGCTCATTCTTTGTTGCACCTCTTCCCTTGTTATATGATCTCTGTCCATGATGCGCTGGATACGAAGCGCAAGGGGAGTGTATACGCCAATCACATAATCCAGGTATTCTGCGGAGCCGCTTTCGAAGATCAGTGCGGCTTCTTTAACTGTGTAAGGAGAAATTTGTCGCTTCATCCACTCGTTGGCATCCCGGATAGTAGCGGGGTGGGTGAGTGAGTTGAGCAGTCCGAGTTTTTCTTTATCATTAAAAACAAGAGAAGCTATATATGAACGGTTCAATTGATCGTTGATATAACTTTCTTCACCAAATTGTTCAATAATGGCGCTTTTTAATTCCTTATCCGAATTCATTATTTTTTTGGCTGCATCATCAGCGTAGTAAACAGGAATGCCCAGCACTTCAAATATGTTTGCTACGGTGCTTTTACCACTACCTATACCACCTGTTAGACCAACTCGTAACATAAGAAGGACTAAAATTTATTTGATTTGATTGGATTAAGAGGAAAGTTAGGAAACATACCCGGGTTTGTATCATACAAAAAAGGAAACTATTTACAATTTCCTTTTAATTTTTATAATTCTGAAAATGGCAGGTCTTTTATTTCTTATCTAAAGTTGTCAACGGCTTATTTAACGCCGCCGTCCAATCCATGCTGATAGCTGATTTCTCGATCTTGATATAAGTACCAGGACTTACTTCAAGGTTTATCGTGCCATCTTCATTCACTTTGTTGATAGTGCCGTGTATACCTGCGATAGTTACAATTTTATCTCCCTTTCCAAGATCTTCAATAAATTTTTTCTGGTTCTTTGCTTTTTTAGCCTGCGGACGGATGAAAAATAGCCAAAAAACAAGGATCATTAACCCAAGAAAAATAAACTGGAAGCCACCGAAGCCACCACCTGCCGGGGCTGCCTGCAAAAAATAAATGTGATTCATTCTGTTTTTATTTTGTTTAATATTTACTCTGTTATCTCAACTTTGAAACTTAATTGCATGGAGCTTTGTGGTTTTGTATTAGCTGTTACAAAAACTTCCTTTCTCGCTTCTCCTTTCGGACGACCTTTGCTGTCAAATTTTGCTTTGATCACATCTTCCTGTCCCGGTGCTATTGGCTTTTCTGGTTTTTCCGGAACCGTGCAACCGCAACTGGCACTGACACCCGCTATTATAAGAGGTTTATCGCCAGTGTTTTTAAAACGATAGCTTACTTCAACTACCTGCCCCTCTTTTATTTTGCCCAGATCCTTGACGGTTGAATCCAGCCATTCTATGGTAGTGAAATTGGCGGAATCTCTTGCGGCTTTATCCTTTTGTTCCTGGGTCATTCCACCGTCTGCTTTCTTATCAGCACTCTGGCAGGCAAACAAACCGGCAGCGAATAAAATGAGGAATAATTTTTTCATAGATGAAATTTGAGGCCCGATTAATTATCGGGATGCAAATGTAAAGGTTAGTTGATATGTTGACAAGTTTTAAAGTTGACGGGGATCATCCTTTACAAGGTATTAACTAATTTAACTTGTCAACCTTTTTGTAGTCTACTTTCTGCATTTTTCCCTGTTGTACCAGCTCTTTATGAATATTATCCAGTATACCGTTTACAAACTGACCGCTTTGCACTGTACTGTAATCTTTGGCCAGGTCGATATATTCATTGATCGTTACTTTAGGAGGAATTGTTTCAAAATAGAGAAATTCCGCCAGCCCCATTTTCATCAGCAGCATATCCAGGATGGCAATACGTTCGGGGTCCCAGTTTTTTAACTTGGGAGTAATAATACTCTGCAGGTGCTCTGCTTTATCTATTACGGTTTGGAGCAACAATTTGGCGAATTGTTCTTTGTCCGGGCTCAGTAATTGTTTGAAATTGATAGAACCAGGTTTTTGAATGTAACCAACCAGTAACTGAACCAGCATTTCCCCATCATCATTCCAGTTGGAAAAATTTTCTTCAATATGGGAAATAAATAGTTCATTGGCCAAAAGAAGATCATTCAGTATGAACTCCAGGATCTTTTTTTCATCCTGCTTCTCTCTTGACTGAGATGCAGCATAAACTTTATAGTCCGGCGTTTCCACCATGTCGAGATATATCTTCCTGATGAGCTCCGGGTCGGTTTTCTGTTGGGGTTTTTCTTTTTCGAATTGTTCTTTCAATGCCGCGTCTTCCAGCATTTTCCATAGTACTTCATTACCTGCGATCTTAGTGTTTACATTCAAATCAGCGGTGGATGGAAGGTGTTTACTGGCACGCTTGTGTGATTCAGTTTCGGCGTACCGGGCTAATTCGGTAAGAAACCAGGTGAGGTATACAAGTAATGAGCGGGTTTGATTAAAGTGCTGCTGCAATATCTTCTGTGGTTCACCGGGTTTGGAAAAATCGTCTATTGAATCTAATGTGTACAGCGTTTGCATTACTTTTACCCGGATATTTCTTCTGCTGATCATTGCGGTAAGAACTAGTTTGAAGTGGCGAAGGTAAGGAATTTGATGGCAGTTGCGGATTTATAAAACAGGCGCCGGTCATATATCTTAGCCCTATGAAAAAATTCTTTACAAAAAATCTTAATTTCAACAAGTTATCAACTATTTGGAGCTTAATTTGATAAAAGAATTTTTATAAATTTAGTCTCATACCCTTTCCGTTCCATGCAGCCACAAATTACTTCCGATATTTTTTTTACACAGCGTATTGGCGAAGCTGAGTCGAGCCTGCAACTTTTGCAGGCTTTGCCAGTAGCTGTTTATACCTGCGAAATGAATGGATATATCACCATGTATAATAAGGCTGCTGCTGTATTGTGGGGTCGGGAACCGGAATTGGGAAAAGACTTATGGTGCGGTTCGTGGAGAATATTTCGTTTGGATGGCACTATTCTTCCTCTGGATGAATCTCCGATGGCTATTGTTTTAAAAGGAAAAATTATTCCTGAAAGACAAGAAATTATTATTCAACGACCGGATGGTTCTAAAAGAAATGTCATATCTCACCCCAGGCCTATTCTCGATAGCAGTGGTGGTATAACCGGGGCGGTTAATACGTTGATGGATGTTACTGAGAGGAATATTGCTGAAAAAGATGCGGCTAATCTTGTTGCTATTGTTCAGTCGTCAGAAGACGCCATTGTCAGTAAGACACTGGATGGAATTGTTACCAGTTGGAACCCGGGTGCTGAAAGATTGTTTGGTTATACAGCGGATGAAATGATCGGGCAACCTATTCTTAAAATATTGCCTCCTGACCGGTTGAGGGAAGAACCCACCATCCTGGAGCGAATTAGAAAAGGTGAACGGGTAGAACATTTTTATACTATTCGCCAGACCAAACAGGGAAAGCTGATCGATATTTCTCTCACTATTTCTCCTATCAGGGATAGCGATGGCCGCATTATCGGAGCATCGAAGATTGCCCGTAATGTGACAGACACGATCATTGCACGCAAGAAATTGGAGCAAAGTGAAGAGCGTTTACAAATGGCCCTACAGGCAACACAGCTTGGAACATGGGATTTTCATCCGTTGACCGGGGAGTTAAACTGGTCCGAAGAATGTAAGAAAATATATGGATTGCCTCCTGGGCAGCAAATTGATTTCAACGTTTTTTCAGAACATATCTACGTTGATGACCGGCAATATGTGGAGACGGCGATACAAAAATCAATGAACCCTTCGGGAACCGGTGACTATGATATCAGCTATCGGATTCTGCGCTTTGATGATAATGCGGTAAGATGGATAAGAGCCCAGGGTAAAGTTTACTTCAATCCGTTACGACAAGCTGAGCTATTTACAGGGACGGTTGTTGACATTACGGAACAAAAGCAATCACAACAAGCTCTTGAAGAAAGTGAGCAGCGAATCCGGTTGGCGGTTGAAGCCGCCAAAATGGGAACCTTTGATTGGGATCTTGTCAGCAATGATTTTAAAAGTTCCCAGCGTCTGAACGATATTTTTGGGTATCAGGGACAGGCTGATATCAGTCACCTGAATTTAATCGAATCTTTTCATCCTGATGATAAGCCTGTAAGAGATAAAGCCGTAGCGGATGCGCCGGAAAAAGGATCATTGAGTTACGAGGCCCGGATATATTGGCCCGACAGATCTATCCGCTGGATCAAAGTATTTGGAAAGATTATATACGGCAATAAAGGAGAAGCATTGAGAATGTATGGAACCGTGGTTGATACCACGGAAGAAAAAAAAACGCTGAAGTCATTGGAAGAAAACGAACAACGTTTAAATATTGTCATCCAGGCTGCGGAACTGGGCACCTGGGAACTGAATTTATTAACCCGCGAACTGATCTATTCAGAAAGGTATCTTCAAATATTAGGGTTTGCATCAGGCTCTTGTCCTGCGCATGAAGTAATCTTAATGAAGATTCATCCGGATGACCTGGATATTCGTAACAAAGCTATTAAGGAAGCTTTGATAGCCGGGTTCCTTGATTTTGAAATGCGGATAAAGCCAACTCCTGATACTGTGCGATGGATCAGATCACGCGGACGAGTTTTCTTTGATGAAAAAAATGTACCCTGGCGGATACTAGGGACAACGATGGATATTACAGAACAAAAAGCAGCTTTTAGCGCCTTGCAGGCGAGCGAACTTTTATTTAAAACAATTGCCAATGTATCGCCGGTTGGTTTGTGGATGACGGATGTAAATGGAAAGAACAATTTTGTAAACGATACCTGGGTTGACTGGACAGGGATACCTATTACGAGCCAGTATGATGAAGGATGGATTGGCGCAGTGCTGGATACGGACAGAGAATACGTGCTTAATGTTTGTAAAAAGAGTTTTGAAACAAAAGAAAACTTTGCTGTAGAATTCAGGATCCGGCGAAGAGACGGACAGGTGAGATGGATGCTTTCAGAAGGAGGACCTTATTATACCATTAATAAAGAATTTTCAGGATTCGCCGGTTCTGTTGCTGATATTACGGAAAGAAAACAACAGGAGATGCAAAAAAATGATTTCCTGGCAGTGGCAAGTCATGAATTAAAAACTCCCATTACTTCCATAAAAGCCTATACGCAGTTGCTCGCAAAGACCTATGAGAAAACGGACAATGATTTTTTAAAGAATGCGTTGGGAAAAATGGAAAGTCAGGTGAATAAAATGACTAAACTGGTCAGCGATTTTCTGAAGCTTTCGAAGATTGAATCTGGTAAACTTCAACTGAATAGTGAAACATTTAATTTAAATGAGCTGGTGCATGAGGTAGTAGATGATATACAAATGGTGTCAGGCAATCATAAAATACTGGTCAATGAGGACACACCTGTAAAGGTATTGGCCGACCGGGAAAGAATAGCGCAGGTAATTAATAATTTTTTAAATAATGCTGTAAAATATTCGCCGGATAACAAACATATCTCTGTTAAAATTGAACACGCAGATGGAGTTGTTACAGTTTCTGTAACTGATAAAGGGATCGGTATAAAGCCGGAGGAGCATGATAAAATATTTGAAAGATTTTACAGGGCAAGGGCAAATACGAATACATCTTTTTCAGGGTTTGGTATAGGTTTGTATATATGTGCGGAGATCATTCGCCGGCATAATGGAAAAATAGGCGTTACAAGCAAAGAAGGCAAAGGGGCTTCTTTTTATTTTGCTCTTCCCGTCATAGATTAATCCTGTACATTTGAAAAAATTGAAAACCGCGCAATGTCAAAGAAGATAATTATATATGATGATGATACGGATCTGCTGGAAGTGTGTTCATTGATTCTGGGAGCTAAAGATTTTAACGTAGTTACAAAAGATAAATGCACAGAGATACTTAATGATATAAAAGAGCACAGTCCGGATGTTATTTTAATGGATAACTGGATACCGGATATTGGCGGCGTCAGGGCGACAAGGCTGGTAAAAGATTCTGATTATTTTCGTCATATCCCGGTAATTTTTTTCAGCGCTAACAATAATGTAAATGAATTGGCTGTGGAAGCCGGAGCAGATTACTTTCTGCAAAAACCTTTTGACATCAGCGAATTGGAAAGTATAGTCGCCAATGCTGCAAATAAAAATTCGGTTTGATATACCGGATGTCGTAAGAAGTGCAGCCCTTAACAATTTTTATTTCAATCCCAACGCATGTAAAACTTCATTGTCTGCAACCGGATTATTACGATTATAAGAGGGATAATTAATCCAGCCAAAACCTTCATCACATTCCCACATGGCCCATCCGATTTGATATTTTTCAAAAACCGTTCTTATATCATGTAAGAAATTCAGCCTGCTTTGCCGCGGTGCATAATCCTTATAACTTCCAAATTCGTTGACGATCAATTTTACATTCCTGCTCTTCGCCCAGTCATAAGCTACTCTTACCCATCTGTCCAGCGAGTCTATATTGTATCGCTGTGCGCCATACCATTGAAGGGTATTGTTCAGTTCTGTATTAGAACTACCGGCAATCAATGGTGCAACTCCTTCAGGGCTGGAGGGATAAGGAACATTGCGGGCATCCATTGCCGGTTGCCATCCGGTCCATGTAGCTCCCTGGTGCGTGAATAAAAAAGGATCATAAAAATGAAAGTTGTAAATGATATGGTCGAAACTGTAAGGCGTTAATTGTATAAGCCCGTTTATACTGTTCCATCCTTCACCTCCAACAATAATTGAATGATCAGGCGTCGCTTCACGAATAGCTTTGACCATTTTTTCCTGTACAGGCTGCCACCAGCTATAGCCCTGTGTAGTAAGGCCTGCTCCTGAAGCATGTGGTTCATTATACACTTCAAAAAATAATTTATCAGAAGAATATTTTTTAAAGTAGGTAGCAACAGCTTTCCAGTAGGCCGTCATTTTATCACCGAAAGAAGGCTCAGTAGCCAGTTGTATATCCGCATCATTTGACAAAGGATGCAGATTTATGGTAACTCCAAGCCCGGCTTTTATACAATTATCTACAGCTGCATCCACATACGTTAAGTTGGCAGCGTTGAGTTCTGAAGGTTGTGCGGCATTAAACAATATCGTAACTCCAACAGGAATACGAACATAAGTGAAGCCACTGCTTTTAATAAACTGCAATTTCGATAAGGAAAACCGGTTGCCAAATTGTGCAGGGTCAGAATAGTCGTTGAACCAATTGGATAAATTCACACCTTTTGACAATATATCTCCTGAAATAGACGGAGGATCGGTATTGGTATTTGTTTTCTTTTTGCAACTGATACATAGACAGATCAGCAATATTGGCAAGATCGTTTTCATCCTTAAATGTAATTTAAAAAAAGACAAATTCAGAATCATTCACATTTTTATACTGATAAAGAAAAGCCTTAGACTTGTAGTTTGAATAGATTCATTTTGCTGATCCGGGTTGAAAGTAATTCAGCAGAATTGTTTGCATTAAAATGCAACGTTTATCGCTGTGGAGAGGTCAGGCATGAAAACGAGTGATATGAAGTTCAATTTTCTTGTTATCGTCTTTTTATTTTTTTCCTGCAAAAAAGACAGATCATGTGAAGGTTGTAATAATGAGAATGATTTTAAAGATGCGGTAATACTTTATACAGGTCCTGTACAAGGAGATGGTTGCGACTGGGTGGTAAAAACAAACGCTAATCAACATTATCATCCTGATTTCCTGGAGCCTGATTTCAAAATAAACGAGTTAAGTGTAAAGATCCGTTACGAACTTACCAATGATGAATTCCGCTGCGGAATCAGGGCTTCAGTTATGCCGGTTATTCATATACTTAAGATAAAAAAGTAGCTTACTCCAGCCATATAAAGTTCTTGCCTCTATTTTGGATTTTGAGTTTCGTTGTTTTTCAGATTAACTTGCTCAAAAATACATTCATGGACACTACTACCAACAGCCTGAACTGGTTTGAAATACCGGTCAGCGATATGGCGAGGGCCAAACATTTTTACCAGGTTATTTTCAGTATTCACATGCATGAAATGGAAATGATGGGAATGAAGATGGCGGGATTTCCGGGAGAACCAGGAAGCGGAAAAGTGTCCGGTGCATTGGTACAAAGCGAAAATCATGTTCCTTCTGCTGATGGTGCTGTTTTATACCTCAATGCAAACCCTGATATGAGCCCGGTGTTAGAACGAATTGCGCAGGAAGGAGGTCATATAGTATTACCTAAAACCGTTATTACATCTGAAATTGGTTATATGGCCTTCTTTATTGATACTGAGGGAAACAAAGTGGGACTTCATTCGCAAGGCTGACAATCATAGCTAATAAGTTCAAAATTGTTATTTAATTACCACAGACCAGGAGTGGCGGGCCTACTATTATCGGTGGTTTTAATTTCTCAGGAAATATTATTCTCCCGAAAAGAGAAAAGGCATATTCCCGCGATCGGGAATATGCCTTTTTAAAGCCTGCGCTGTGATTGCCAGAATTATTTCACTTCACTTATTGTCAATTCTTCTTTAAGACCGCTGTTACGATTTACTTCATATACTACCGATTCTCTTGTTTTTTTGTTGATGATCTCAAATTGTAATGTATCATCACCAATTTCTTCGGTATTCAGCAGGAATGATTTAGAGAAATTTTCTCCTTTTATATTATCCCGGTACAACATATTTTTCTGGTCATCCCTGATGATAACGGTAAATTCATTATGTTCCGGAGTGCCGGCAAAATTCAGTTTGAATAATAAATGGTTTTTAATATAGCCCATAAATTTCATTTCAACCGGGATCGGGTTGTGGCTGTCATTGGCCATTGCCGGAACTGACGCAACTGAAAAGGCAGTAAAGAAGGCGATCAGTATAAGCCTTTTGTTTCTGAAAATTTTTTCCATGGTATACTTTTTAGGTTTATAAGCTTGTTACTAAATAAATTTCATCAACTAGCAAGTATTGTCAGGAAATAAAACAAGCAAAAGGGCAAGTGTCGGATTATTCTCCCCGCTGGTTTTGGGGATTTAGCAGATCGAAACTGCGTTAATATTGTAAATGTAGAGACAGGAGACGGGTAATGCAAACAAGAGTTCAGGCATTTAAAGTACAGTCAACAGTATTAAAGAGATTATAACCATCTGACAACTAAGGCATTTAACTAAGGAAAAATGAGTATGGCCAAGGCCGGTTTTGTAAAATATCGGAGCGAGATAAGGAAACAGAATTAGATAAAATAAGTCTTTCTGATTTTTTACCTTTTGGTCTTTGTTCACCAGTATTGCTTCTTATCTCAACATTCAACTTTTGGTAAAGATTTGACTTTATGAACATATGGTGGGTGATGGATGAAGGGTTGAGTAAAATTATTCCCTGTAAAAATCCTGTAAGTTCCCGTAATTTTTCAGGGATGATACAGAAGCTGGTACATAGTTTGTCATACTTTTTTTATTAATTTCACGTTAAGAAAAAAATCTAATGCTTCCCTATAGAAATCGAAATCTTATGAATTATCCAGTATCTTCTTCTACTAACACCCGATCCTACCGGCTTTACATTATTTTAAGTTTGGTTCTCGTGCTGGTTTTCGCCATTGCTTTTGGTGGATATAAAATAGTATTTTATACTTCTTCCGCATCCGCCAAAGAGGCAACCGAAAATGCGCCTGCCGCAAAGCCGGAAGAAGAAAAGAAAGTCGCAGCACCTGTACTGGCATCGCCGGAGGAGTACGACCGGAAAATAGCACACATGGTCAACGGCGATTCATCAGGGTTGTGGCCGGTAAAAACGGAATATCCGCTGGAAGGAGCTATTCTGCCCTTTAAAAGGATCGTTTCTTTTTACGGCAACTTGTATTCAAAGAATATGGGGATACTCGGGGAACTTCCAAGAGCGGAAATGCTTAAGAAACTCCAGGGAGAAGTGGCAGCCTGGGAGAAGGCTGATACAGTAATGCAGGTAGTTCCAGCTTTGCATTATATAGCCGTTACAGCCCAGCAGAGCCCTGGTAAGGGCAATAAATACAGGCTGAGAATGCCGTTTCACCAGATAGATTCTGTATTAAGTATGGCGAAAGAGATCAATGCCCTGGTGTTTATCGATATACAGGTAGGTCACAGCACTTTGCAGGAAGAACTTCCGGCGCTCGAAACATACCTGAAGATGCCGAATGTGCATTTGGGTATTGATCCGGAGTTTTCGATGACGAGAGGACATGCACCCGGCAAAGTAGTGGGCACTTTTGATGCAGCGGATATCAACTATGCCAGTGAATACTTAGCCAAATTGGTAAAAGAAAATAACCTTACTCCAAAAGTTTTTATAGTACACCGCTTTACCCAGGGTGGGGTAACGAATTATCGCCAGATAAAAACAAGACCGGAAGTACAGTTTGTGATGGATATGGACGGATGGGGACATCCTCCCTTAAAATTCAATACTTACAGACAATTTGTATACAAGGAACCGGTTCAGTTTACAGGCTTTAAATTGTTTTACAAGAATGACCTGAAAAACAATGGCCGGCTATTGACGCCGCAAGAGTTGCTGGCCTTGAAGCCTCAGCCTGTGTATGTACAGTACCAGTAGTCAAAGGTCAATGGTGAATAGTGAATGTGATGGGGAATAAATCTTCTTCATTTTCATTTTTCACCATTTGCTTTATAGGCCGTACTCCTTCCACCATTAATAGCCTGATTCTTCACCCCCGCATACTTCATACTGGTTCAATGTTTGATTGTTTTTAAGTCTTATTATAATACAAAAAAAAGAGGACAATCCGGCGAAACGGCCCATGAAAATGTTGCCATTGTCGCTACGTATTTTTTTAAAAGACTCATTTCTGTAAACAGGTAAATGTCCTATGAACGGGTATTTATATCCATATAATCAGGGTAGTTTATTCTACTGGCATAATTATTTCAGATATTTGTTTCAGAAGAATAGCACAAAGCTGATTCTGCATAATCCAAAACTTTGTCTTATGAATTATCCTGTATCTTCTTCAGACAACGGTTCATCTTACACGTTTATCCTCCACCTGGGTTTGTTTCTTCTTTTATTTTTCTTTATTATTTTTTTTGTTTTTGAAATGGTTTCTTTTCTTCAACTATTTGAAGTAAAAATGGAGACCAACCCGGCAACAGACCTTATAAAATAGAAACTTTGCATTTTTCTACCGTGCTTTAAGCCCGGCAAATCTTTTTTGGTATTGAAAGCACCTTCTTGATTGCCTGAGTGCGGGATTTGCATAGTAAGGCCTATAACTTTTGATGACGTATTTTTATTCTTTGACGAAAAGCGAAGTTGTATCGCTTTGATCCCATCTCATTCTTCTTTGGAAAGCTTCGTATATTTATCAACCTACAATCGCTATGCTGGTAAACGGACAACATTACAGAACTATCTCGCTGCAGGAGTCATCACCAATTATTAATATCATTGACCAACGGTTTCTTCCCCATCAGTTTGTAGTTAAGGAATTATCGACCGTAACGGATATAATACAGGCAATAAAAGATATGCAGGTAAGAGGTGCGGGTCTTATTGGTGCCGCCGCGGGTTATGGTATGTACCTGGCTGCATTGGAAGCTGCTGATGCCAGTTCTTTTGAGGACTATCTTCAGGGAGCAGCCATGCAATTGAAATCGGCAAGACCGACTGCCGTAAATCCTGAGTGGGCAGTAAGAAGGCAGTTGATGGCTATTGCAAATGCAAAGACAGTGGAAGGAAAAATCAGTGTAGCAAGACAAACCGCAATAGATATTGCTGATGAAGATGCGGCATCTTGTCAGAGTATTGGAAGGCATGGTGTTGCTATCATCGAAACAATAGCAAGAAAGAAAAAAGGAGATACTGTTAATATATTGACTCATTGCAATGCCGGATGGCTGGCTTTTGTTGATTATGGTTCAGCTACTGGTCCCATTTATGAAGCCTTTGAAAAAGGCATAAAAGTTCATGTGTGGGTAGATGAAACGAGGCCGCGAAACCAGGGCGCCGGTCTAACGGCATGGGAACTTTTAAATCAGGGTGTGCCGCATACCGTGATTGCGGATAATACCGGCGGCCACCTGATGCAACAGGACCGGGTGGATATGGTGATCACCGGTGCCGACAGAGTAACCCGTGCGGGAGATGCCGCGAATAAAATCGGGACTTATCTGAAAGCGCTTGCGGCCTATGATAATAATATTCCTTTTTATGTGGCCCTGCCATCTTCCAGTTTTGACTGGGAAATATCGGATGGAATTAAAGAAATAAACATAGAAGAAAGAAGTGAGGATGAATTGCGCTACATGGAAGGTCTTTGCGATGGTGAAATAAAAAAAGTATTGATAATGCCCGAAAAAAGCCCGGCTGTAAACTTTGGTTTTGATGTAACGCCTGCCCGGCTGATCACGGGACTTATAACGGAACGGGGTGTTTGTAATGCCAATGAAAAGAATATACTGCAATTGTTTCCTGAAAAGTCCGGAGACCTATGAAAGACGAAGGCGTTATAAAATTTAAATACAGCTGGATACAGGAACGTCCGATGCCTTATGAATGGATATCGGAATTGAACAAATGGCGGGATAAATTGTACAAGGCCGGTTTGGTTGGCAAGGACACGAATGGAGTCGGATATGGAAATATCAGTATCCGCCTGGAACGAAATAATTTTATTATCACCGGTTCAGGAACTGGATCGTTAACGAAACTGAATGCTGAACATTATTCCAAAGTGACAGCATACGACCTTACTAAAAACATGCTGACCTCGGTTGGCCCGGTAAAAGCTTCTTCGGAATCATTGACACATGCGGCCATTTATGAAGCCGTTCCGGAACTCAATGTGGTTTTTCATATTCATCATCTTGCTTTATGGGAAAAGTTGCAGACCAGGCTTCCCTTTACGGCAAAACATATTGAATATGGTACTACAGCAATGGCCGGTGAAATTGCCCGTTTGCTAAAAGATCCACAGGTGCTGCAACAGGGTATTGTTGCAATGGGTGGTCATAGAGAAGGAGTTCTTTCGTTTGGAAAAAACCTGGAAGACGCAGGCCGGTCAATCGACAAATGGTTGGTTGCCCCTTAAAAAAGCTGCATTTAGGTCTTAAAAAAGTTATTCATATCCAACTGTGAATAAGTTCTTTTAACCCGAAACTGATTTTCCGATATTTTTAGAATATGCTAGAACACCACCAGCTTCTTCTTACCATCTATGAAATCGTGAAAAACGATCCCCAGCCCGAGCACTATGGATGCAGGCCAAGGGAGCTTATCCTTCGTCAGCTGAAGGAATGGTCCGTCATTCATCAGCATCTTATTCTGCTTCAGAATGAAGAACTTGTGAATATGGAACAACAGGATACCCTGGTTATACGTATTACTGCAGCCGGTATACGGAAAGCAAAGCAACCAGAAAGCCTGGTAAATAAATAATATCTCCAAGCCGGTTTTTTTACAACACTTAGAAGTAATTAATTGCAGACTTTTCGAGTCAGGCAGAGTGCTGCCAAAAAATGTATTAATTTTTGTGAACAACCTAAAACAACGATGATGATTGCTGGTTACAAAAAGACAATATCAACAATGATATGTCTCTGCTTTGTTCAGATGGCCATATGCCAACCAATGGGTAAGGTAATCGAAGAAAAAACCATAAAGAGCAATATTATGGGCCGGACCGTTAATTTTAGCATTTATCTTCCTGCAGATTATGCTGAATCTGAAAGATCTTACCCGGTGGTATATCTCCTGCATGGATATACGGATGATAATACAGGTTGGCTGCAGTTTGGCGAAATAAACCGCTATGCTGATAAAGCGATTGCCGACGGCACCATTCCGCCGATGATCATTGTCATGCCCAATGCGGATTCCAGCTGGTATATCAACTCGTATGACGGGAAAGAAAAGTATGAGGATTTTTTTATTAAAGAATTTATTCCGTCCGTGGAGAAAACCTACCGGATCAAGGCACAAAAAAGATACAGAGGGATCGGCGGTCTTTCGATGGGTGGCTACGGTACGTTAATCTACTCACTGAAATATCCGGAACTGTTTGCTGCGGCTGCACCCTTAAGCGCCGCTGCTTATGATGATGAATCAATGGAGAAGAAGTCCGAAAATTCCTGGAACGAAACCTATGGACAATTATATGGCCGGGGACTGAAAGGAAAAGACAGGCTGACTAAATCCTGGTATGATAATTCAATTTTCAAAATAATAGATAGTAAAACCACTGATGAGTTGAAGAAAGTGCGATACTGGATTGATTGCGGTGATGATGATTTTTTAACCAATGTCAACTGTAAGCTGCATATGTTGCTTACTGATAAAAAAGTACCGCATGAATTTCGTATGCGTGACGGGGAACACAACTGGAATTACTGGCGTACCGGTATTACAGATGCTTTGCAGTTTATCGGGAAAAGCTTTCACCAGTAGTGTCTGCTTGTGATCCGGAATGCCCGGCTTTTATAACTGAAATAAATAAAGAAATACACCGGCTACTTCAGTGTACTTCTTTATTGTAAAAAATCCTCAGGCGTGATTATTTCATTTTGTTGATAACGAGGTCTTCAACAATGCGTGATTGTTTATTTATTTCGTAAACCACTGTTTTTTCTGTTTTCTTACCAATGACCTCAAACGTAATAGAAGCGTCACCTAATTCTTCAGTATTCAGTATGAATTTTTTAGTGATGTTTCCGCCTTTTACATTATCCCTGTACAATATATTACTGAATTCGTCGCGAACTACGATTGTGTAACCATTTTCTTCAGCGTTATTAAAGCTTAACAGGAAAACAGGCTGACTTTCGATTTTACCAACGAATTTCAGTTCTACGGGGATAGTTTTCTTTTCTTCAGTTGCCAACGCAGGTGAGCTGAACGCAGTAGTAAAAGTAGCAGCTAAAGCGATAGCCAGGATGCGGGTGTTGATTGATACTTTTTTCATGAGTGTAAAGTTTAAAAAATTAAAAAAATTATTAAAAAAAGTTGATGGATAACAATCGTGAAGGCAAGACATCGAAAAAATGTGGAAGCAAAAAGTTAAGTAGCAAGTATCTTCTGTTAGAAGTAAAGAGGCTATTTAGATGGCGGCCGGATAGCTTTTTCGATCTTGCTTGAACAAAAGTATAATGGATTTATTCCGGTTGCAAAACAAGTTTTCGTGGTTTCATGTGTCGCAAACAAACGATCTGATCAATGAAACCTTTACCGGCAAAGACTTTCAGAGAATGAAAAGTATGATGGCCAAGAGCTCTTTTTATTCTAAATGTTATAGTTATGTGAAGAGAATATGTATTTAATGTTACTTATACTATAAGATACAATAGTATTTTTCTCAATAAAGATGTGTAAGACTACTACCCGTTTCATTTTTGAATGACAAACGAGGTGAAGCGAACATATGCTATTGCAATTAATTTTTTGATGGAAATTATTGAGAGCTGCTTTTAGATTGATAACAGATAAGCGCTGATAAAAAAACCTTTCAGGAGAAAAGATGAACGAAGCAAACAGCGGTGATCGATTTTGTTAACATGCCCTGGAAAAAGGTAAATCATTGAAAGTACCCAGGGTATTTGATACAGAGCAGGGTAAATGAACCGACTGCCGCCCGCCCGGGAGCTACCGCAAAAACCCGTTTGTTAAAATGCCCTTGGAAGTGTCAAAAATACATTATTCAGGGCCTAAAGAAAGAGTGAGGTTGATGCTACAGCTTATAGGACTGAAGATGGTAAAAATTAATTTTTCTACCCAATAAATCGCTTTTTTCGTTCATAAGATACTGGTTTTCAAAATGTAGATTAGTTGTTTGTAAAATTAGCATTTTAGACAATATGATGGGTACAAAAAAACACTATCTTCAACCGCTTTCAAACCCTCTTTTAAGGGATTGAAAATGTTAAAGACAGGACAACCAAATAGCCTGAAAGTTGTTATATAGATGATTAAGTGCCAAAGCTGCAGGCCTTTGGCGATAAAAAAAAGGAGTTATAAACATGGCATTCAAAAAAGAGGTAGAAGAAATTATTGAGCCCAAAGACATTTTTGTAGGAAAAAAAGACGCCCCGGTAACATTAATGGAGTTTGGTGAGTATGAAAATGAGGATTGTGCAAAGGCGAATGAAGTAGTCAAACAATTACTCGAAGAATACGAAGGCAAGATCCGTTTTAACTTTCGTCATTTTCCGTTGACATTGGTACACCAGCGTAGTATGAAAGCCAGCGAGGCGGCGGTAGCTGCCGGACAGGAAGGAAAATTCTGGGAAATGCACAATGTGCTTTTTAGTAACAGGCGGAGCCTGGGAACTACAAGTTTGAAGTTACATTCAAAGGAAGCTGGCGTAAACAATAAGAAATTTTTGGATGAGCTGGTAAACGGTACATTTGGCTGGCAGGTACAGGATGATCTGAAAGAAGGGATTGGACGGGGTGTAAAGGAATTGCCGGCATTCTTTATTAATGATGAGCCTTTTAGCGGTAAGCCAACTTTTGCCAACCTTAGTGCTGCCATCGAATCGGCATTAAAAAAAGCAAAGAAAAAGACATTGGCCAAGCAGAAAGTATAATAAAGAAGTATAAAAAATTGAATCCCGTTCCGAATAATATCAGAACGGGATTTTTTTATTTCACCTGCAGTATAACCTTGCGGGAATCTTATAAGTAGTTGCTTATTGTTAATCTTCTGAGAGCCTTGTAAACTCCATTCCATTGAATATTTTGGCAAGGTTTACATCTTTGGTTTGTTTCCAGGTCACTATATTCGCATTGGTAACAATCCGCCAGAAATTCTTTGATCTCAGCTCGTCATAATCGGCTCCTTTAATAAATATACCCGTAATGGTACTGCGCTGTTTAAAGAAAATTTTTATTTCTTTTTCGCCAACCTGTCTTGGGGCTACATATTTCTCAATCAATTCGTTTGTCATATGATTATAGTTTTAAAGATGAAAAACAAAAGGAGGGCCCGTCTGCGCCCCCCTTTCTATGAAGTTTAATAATTGTATCGTTTGATCAATTACCAGCGGCTGTTAGAATAAGAAGGCTTGCTGTTGTTATTGCTTCTTTCTTCTCTTGGTTTTGCAACCATTACTTTGATAGCACGGCCTTCAACCATACCGCCATCCAGTTCTGCAATCGCTTTTTGAGCAGCTGCATCATCAGGCATTTCCACGAAACCGAAACCTTTGCTGCGGTTAGTGTACTTGTCCATGATTACTTTAGCAGAAGATACTTCTCCATATTCTGCAAAAAATTCTTTTAAATCTTCGTCTTGTACTGCGAAGCTCAAATTTGAAACGTAAATGTTCATCTTAAAAATTAAATGATAAATAATACTTGAGAAAACCCCAGAGTAAAGAAGACTAACTATTAGCAGAAAAATGCGTAGCAGAAAAAATCGTTCACTTACAAAATACTGTGTTACTCAAATTAACGGTGCGAAGTTAAGCTATTCCGGCGAGAATAACGGTTTTATTTATCAGTAATTTGACCCATTTCCGGCAATAAATTGTTAATAGACCATTCTTTAGGGTATTAATCAAAGCAAGGATGCCGGTTTGTATAAGAACCGGGTTAACTTACTTTCAGTTATGGAAAAAGGACAACAACTGGAATTCTGGTTGCGCGGAACTTTACCGGAAATTATACCTGTTTTACAACCGGTCGCCCATGCTGTACTCCAGGCCCAAATCGAAGTACAGGAGGCTTTATTGCATTTCCCGGAAACTCTTTTATGGCATAAACCTGCCGGAGTAGCTTCGGTGGCTTTTCATTTACAACACCTGGCAGGAGTATTGGATAGACTGTTCACTTATGCAAAAGGAGAACAGCTTTCGGAAGAGCAATTAACGATATTACAAAACGAAGGAAAAGAAGACACCAGTATTTGTTTGGCAGACCTGGTTCAGCGCTTTAACAGCCAGGTTGAGTTATCGATAAATCAATTAAAGAATACGACAGAGAAATCATTGACCGAAACAAGAGGTGTTGGAAGAAAACAAATTCCTTCTACCGTGCTGGGTTTATTGTTTCATGCTGCTGAACATTCGCAGCGTCATACGGGTCAATTACTGGTTACAGCCAAAATACTAATGGATAAATAAATTAATACTTTATACGTTTGCTACTCTAAACGGCCGTATATCTATCTTTTCCCAAACCTTACCGGTGATATAAGGTTCCGTGTCTACCCAATGTTGTAATTGTTCTTTTGTTTCAAATTGCAGAACCATCGTAGAGCCGATCATTTTGCCCTCATCATTCAGCATCGCACCGCCAATAACAAAATTGCCGGTTGCTTTTATTCTGCGTGAATTGTCAAGATGTGCCGGGCGGGCATTCATTCTTCTTTCCAGGGCCTGTTCGTCTGTTCCATCCCAGGCATGAACTATATATTGCTGCATATAATTATTTTTTATTCAATTTCTTTACTGGTATCAACTTCCCAATTGTCTGTTCTGAATGGACAAACAGGCAGACCCTCTTTGCTGAAAATATTTGATATAGCTGTATTGCTAAAAGCAAACCTGACCGCAACGGGTTCCTTTACTTGTTTATTATAAACAAGGATCCTGTCTTTTTCCAGTTTTACTTCCGCAGGTAAAAAGTTTTTGTCTGCGCCGGCAATATAAAATTCTGTAGCCTTAGCATTTCCACTAACCATAAAGCCATTCGGTGTATTATCGAAAAATAAAATAGCCTTGTCCTTGTTGATTTCAAGCTTCTTAAACATCGGGCTTTTGTAGACAGCTATATTTTTTTGATAAGTCTCTGCCAATGCCCAATTGGCAAGGCGTTCCGCAACGTCTTTTTTATTGATTGGGTGGATGTTTTTTACATCGTCAACCAGGTCGGTTATGACAGCCATGCCTGTCTTAGGATAGCTGAGTGTTTTGATTTGCTGTTCCCGGAGTAAGGCGGCTATGTTTTTATTTCCATACTTAAATGGTGCGATCTGTACATAATAAAAAGGGAATTCCTTTTGCCATGCTTTTCTCCAGGCTCCTATCAGGGTCGTAAATAGTTTTTGATAAGAAGCCGACGTATTGGTATTACTCTCGCCCTGGTACCAAATAGCGCCTGCGATAGGAAAGTCGGTGATGGGAGCAATCATTGCATTATATGTTAATCCTGATACTACCGGCCACCATGCTGCGGGTGTCAATTTTGCAGCAGCCTGTTTTAATTCAGCATCGTTGTTTACTTCATCAGCAGGTGTCCAAACCTCGGCGGGGGTCCCACCCCAGCTGGAATTGATAAGACCAATAGGAACGTTTAGGTCATGTTGTAGCTTTTTTCCAAAAAAATAACCTACCGCACTAAATCCTTTTAAAGACTCAGGGGAACAAACCTTCCATTCACCGGGTGTATTGTCCTGGGGATTGGTTGATGTTGTTTTGGGGATATGAAATAAACGGATATTGTCATTGCCGCTATTAGGCAGTTCGTCCATTATTTGCTTTAGATTTTGATTGCTGCTCCATTCCATATTCGATTGACCGGAGCAAATCCATACTTCGCCGATCATTATATTTTCCAGCACAACAGTATTCAATCCTCTGAGTGTAATAGTATAAGGTCCGCCGGCAGAAGGAGTAGCTATATTGATTTTCCATTTCGCATCGCTCGTAGCCACTACTGAATCTACCGCATTGTTCCAGGAGGTTGTGATAAATATTTTTTCAGCAGGATCCGCCCATCCCCATAGGGTTGCTTTGGTTTGTTGCTGCAATACCATATTGCTGGAAATAACCGCCGGCAGGCGGATACCGGCGAAGGATCGTATGGAAATAAAGAGGCTTGTGAAAAAAACCAGAAAAGAAAATATCTTTTTCATATTGTCGCATTAGGATGGTAAGTTAGCTAAAACAGGCCTATTTTTTATAAGAATAATAAAGTCCCTTTTATTTTTCAATAAATCATTTTTTAATTTAGTGTGATAATGGTTCAGTACACAACTACTATACACAGATTTGAAAAGCAGGGTGAAAAAACCGGCTGGACCTATATTGAGATACCGGCGGATATTGCGCAGCAGTTAAAGCCAGGAAACAAAAAATCTTTTCGGGTAAAAGGTAAACTGGATAATTATAAAATAGCAGGTGTTTCATTACTACCCATGGGAGGAGGCTCTTTTATCATGGCCATTAACGCCGCCATGAGAAAAGGAATTGGTAAAAGGCATGGCGCCATGCTCAAAGTGCAGTTGGAAGAAGATAAAAGGGCCTACAAGTTGAATAAAGATTTTCTCGAATGCCTGCAGGACGAGCCAAAAGCATCAGCTGCGTTTGAAGCGATGCCAAAGTCCTTTCAAAATTATTATAGTAAATGGATCGAAGCCGCCAAAGCGGAGCCAACTAAAACAAAACGTATAGCCCTGGCGGTATCCACGCTGGCAAAAGGAATGAGCTTTCCGGAGATGATAAGATCCCAACAGAAGAAAAATCTTGAGTAATAAATCACGATGCATAATTCAACGTCTGCAATTAAATATTCCTTTTACTTTGCAATATGATCTCTTCCATTCATGATTTTCAACGTCCCTTTTTTATTGGTGTTGCCGGTGCTGGTATGAGTGCCATTGCACAGTATTTAAGCAGTACCGGCAAAAATGTTTCCGGAAGCGACCGGTTTTTTAAATCCGGTGAACCTAATGATATAAAAGAGAAATTAGAAGCTGAGGGTATACAATGTTTTTCTCAGAACGGAGAAGGTATTTCGGAAGCTATCGATCTTATAGTTGTTTCTACCGCAGTGGAAGACTCCGTGCCCGAAGTGCAGAAAGCAAGACAATTGAATATTCCCATTATCAAACGATCGGAATTACTGGCAGTAATAGCCATCAGTAAAAAAACGATCGCAGTGGGCGGTACCAGTGGAAAGAGCACTACCAGCGCTATGTTATTTGATATATTGGAATTTGCAGGACTGCAACCCA
This sequence comes from Chitinophagaceae bacterium, assembly GCA_040007815.1. Taxonomy (GTDB): domain Bacteria; phylum Bacteroidota; class Bacteroidia; order Chitinophagales; family Chitinophagaceae; genus Terrimonas_B. The sequence goes on along the minus strand of JBDTUH010000001.1, from coordinate 425,058 downwards.
GCATTATCAGCGGAGCGGGGCTGGTTAGTATTATAAAAAAAGGGAAGATCGGAAATGCGAAAGCAGGTGCAGGTAAGTGGTTGGTCATTGAGGCGGACGAAAGTGATGGATCTATCGTTCAATACAAACCGGAAGTAGGATTGTTGCTAAACGTAGAAAAAGATCATAAGGAAATGAATGTGCTGATGGAAGTATTTACCGTGTTTAAAAATAACTGCCGGAAATTTATCGTTAATCAATCTCATCCGCAAGCCAGGCAACTTTCACAGGATGTCAAACAGGATTTTTCACTTACCGGTGATATTCCGGCAGGATATATAGCGAATGATTTCAGACAACAGGGGCTTGAAATTTCATTTACGGTCAATGGGACAGGTTTTAATCTGAACCTGGTTGGTCGTCACAATATGGAAAATGCATTGGCCGCGATAACGGTAGCTAACCAGTTGGGAGTAGATTTGAATCTTTGTTCGGCAGCATTAAAAAACTATGAAGGTATTTACCGGCGCCACCAGGTATTAGGAAATAAAAATGGGGTTTGGGTAATTGATGACTTTGCTCATAACCCGGTAAAATGTGCTGCGGCAATAGAAGCCTGCCAACCAATAGCACCCAGAGTAGTTGCCTGGTTTCAGCCGCATGGATATGGTCCCACTAAGTTTTTGCGAAATGACTTTGTATATGAGATCGCCAGGGTATTACGGGAAGAAGACGAGATATGGATGAGTGAAATATTTTATGCGGGGGGAACAACCGTAAAAGATATTTCAGCCAATGACCTGATTGATGATCTGAAAGCAAAGGGAAAAAAAGCCTTTTTTGTTGATAATAGGAATGAATTGATGGACGCAGTTCGTCCGCATCTTACAGCCAATAGCGTTTTATTGCTGATGGGAGCCAGGGATCCTTCGCTGGAACAGTTCGCTAAAACGATATGGGAAAAATTGTAAAAAAGAATTACTTATTCAACCATCAGGCTATAACCCACTGGTTTTTCTCTTTTCAAAGGTTTGAACAAGTACCAGCAAAGACCAATCAGCAAACTGTACAGTGCTTTCTCCTGTAATGGTCTTTTCGCCCCTGTTTTTGTTAGCAGATCATCTTGTATGTTTAGTTGGCAAACAGCGAGCGGATGTTCAATAGATTCTTTGTAAATAGTGACGGCAGGGGCCTGTTTATCATTGACTGAATAAAAATAACGTTCATCATTCAGTACGATAAAATTCTCATTATTTTCTGAGCCGGCATGCCCTATGCGGATACCATATTCACTTCTCAGAACCGTTTTATTTTTTAAAAAGCCTTCATCACGTATCAGGAATACCCTTTTTTCATCTTCATATTCTATCCTCGCCGCATTGGAAGATGAATTAAAAACCAACGTGACCAGCTTGCGGCCATTATTCCAAAGTGTATAAACCGATTGGCCAATCGTAGAAGAAACTGTTTCCCATTTCATAACTAAACCGTTTTTTAATGTACTTAAACCAGGTAAAAAATAGGAAGTTTTGGAGTGTCCTGACCCTCCGGGCTTAAAATTAATATTAACTTCATATTCGGATTTATTCCGGTGATAAGCTGTGAATAAGTATCGGGTAATCCACAATAATTGGCCAATATTGCACAATAAAGCCGCTATATGTTTACCGAAAGAGAAAAGCAATTTTTAGAACGAGCCATAGAACTGTCCCGAAAAGGAATGATGGATGGCCATGGAGGACCATTTGGTTGTGTCATCGTAAGGGGAGATGAGATTGTAGGAGAAGGGTGTAACCAGGTTACATCTTCCAATGACCCTACAGCTCATGCTGAGATAGTCGCTATTCGTGATGCCTGCAGAAGATTAAACACGTACCAGCTTACCGGTTGTGACGTTTATGCAAGTTGTGAGCCTTGTCCTATGTGTATGGGAGCAATTTACTGGGCCAGGCCTTCACGGGTTATTTATGCCAATACAAAACAGGATGCTGCTGCCATTGCGTTTGACGATGATTTTATTTATAAAGAGATCAATACGCTAATGACCGATAGGAAAATTCCCTTTCTTCATTTTCCTCACCCATTAGCAAAAGAAGTTTTTGAGCAATGGAGAATTCTGGATGACAAAAAACTATATTAAGACTAAATTAAACCATAATTAGTCTTCCCATTCTATTCGGTCCGAATATCAAGCTTCAAAACAGTAGTTTCCTATTTAGGGTTTCTTCTGAAATAATCATCAAGTGATAATGGCCCGCCTCCTTCAATAAAGAATACGATCAGTAGTAAAAGGATGGCGAGTGAAAAACCAAACTCCGAGCCGTGAGCGAATATCCCTCCTGGCAAATTAATAAACAGAACAGCTACCAGCAGAACGGGAATAAGAAAAAGGGTAGATAGCCTGGTGAAGAGACCTATTATGATAAAGAAACCGCCCAATAAATGAAGCCAGGTTACGATGATCGGCAGCCATCCTTTGGTAAATCCAAGACTTGTTTCGTCTAACATGGATTCAAGACTTACTGAATCATTCATAAAAGAAAGACCTTTTATGATCAGGCAGATGCCAAGGGCAACTCTTAAGAATACCAGCCAGCGCGGATGATGGGTGGTGCTCCATTTTTCAAGGTGTTGTAGCGTACCCACAAGAAATTATTTAAAGGGCAGGAAATAGTTAACATTAGAAGTTACGCTTTTTTTGAAAGGTGGAAAAATAAATTCATGCGTACAATTCCTGCATTATGGTTGCTGTATCATGCGATGAATGATCATATAGCAAAGAATGATCAGTATAATAAAAATAAAAATGACCATGTATAACCAGGGTTGATCTTTCAACTTCATCTTTTCCCGGCGTTGTTTTTTCTTTTCTATTTTCTTTTTCAGGTCGCGATTCAACATGTCAACCATGTAAGCGATCTGCTTTTTGTCCTTTACCTCCTGCAGACCTTCCAGCGCATCGTTGGCGAATTCATTTTCAGCCAGGGTTTTTTCTACCTCATGTTTTTGTTCTGCGGGTAATTTATCCTGCAGGTACAGCAACAGGGTTTCCTGGTCTATATCAGTAGTAAGATGAGATAATATGTCTTTCAGATTGTCTTGCATGTCAACAACTCATTTCAGTTTTAATTTTTTTTCAATGAGTATCTTGAGATTCCGTTTACCATTTTGAATATAACTTTTTACCTGCAACATGCTAAAACCGGTGCTTTCAGTGATCTCCTGGTAGCTTCTCTTTTCAAGGTAAAACAAAGTTACACATTGGAGTTGCTCCGGGTTCAGTTCTTTTAACGAGGTTTCCATCAGTTCAAGGGTAAGATCTGTTTGTACCAAAGCATTCCAGTCTGTTTCCTGTTCCGGGGCCGCCATTAATCTTTCCGTTAATTCAGCCGGTATCTTATTTTGCCTGTCACGCAGTTTCATCAGGCAATGGTTTTTGGCCACCATGTACAACCAGGATTTAAAATAATCCACTTTGTATTTCTGGAGTTCCTGTATCACTTTTAAGAATATCTGCTGAACACTGTCTTTCGCTTCATCCTCATTTTTCAGGTATTTCATACAAACACCTAATAAGAGCAGGGTATACCGTTGCAATAAGATGCCAAGCCATTCATTATTATGATCAGCATTAAATTTTGCAAGCAGCTCCTGGTCAGTAATATGGTTATACTTATCTGGGTTCACAAACGGAAAATAGTCATTTTGGTTTAATGTAAGCCATACCTTGCTAACCTGGATGGGAAATCATGCACTGACAGGTATGGCATACCTAAGATGCAAAGAAGATATAATTTCATAACAAAGAAGTAAAGAACATTTTTAATATTTTCGAAAAAAAAGAGTATGGATTATGCAGTGGTGACAGTGCCGGCCGCCCCGGTGAGGCGAAAGCCGCGACATCAAAGTGAATTGACCAACCAGTTATTATTTGGAGAAACGGTAAAGTTGATTAAACAAAAGGGAAGCTTATGGGTAAAAGTTCGCAGTATGCATGACGGGTATGAAGGATGGATGACAAATGCGCTGTTAAAAGCGATAGATCAAGACAATGCCAGGGCGTACTGTGAGTATGTAAGTACCGGTTTTTTAAATCTCATTCACCTGGATGAAATGAAGATCCGGATACCAATGGGTTCTTCCCTTCCCGGTTTTGTGGATGGACTCGGTAAGATCAATGGATCAATATTTCACCTGGAAGGTGAATATCATAAAAGGAGTGAACAACCCTTTGAGGCGGGAACCATAAAGCGACTTACCTCTCAATGGCTGAATGCACCTTATCTCTGGGGTGGCAGAACCATCCTGGGTGTTGACTGCAGTGGGTTTGTACAGGTGAATTATAAAATGATGGGTATTGATCTGCCAAGAGACGCCTGGCAACAGGCACAGGAAGGGGAGACGGTCAAAAAATTAAAAGAAGCTGTTTGTGGTGACCTTGCTTTTTTTGATGATAAAGAAGAGATCGTGCATGTCGGTATTCTATTAGGTGATGACCGTATCATTCATGCATCGGGCAAAGTAAGGATTGATAGTATTGATAAAAATGGAATCATTAACAGTGATACAGGCAAAAGAACTCATTCTTTAAGGGTTATAAAACGATGCAGGTAAAATGGCACGATTGGCGCTGTATTTAATACGGAGGCTGATATTCAAAACAAAATCATTCTCCAGTTTGCCCCATGCGATGCTTACAGGAGCAAGCCCGCTATAGGAAACAAAATAATTATGCAATCCCCCGGTAATAGTTTCTCCGGTTTTCAGGTCCTGGTAGTTGGATTTGTAAAATCGCTTATTGAAAACCCTGTGTATTTTTTCAAACTCTTTTTTTACTTCCTGCTGACCTTTCTCGTTGCTGTCGGCATACGCCAGAAGCTGATAAATAAATATTGTATCATGCGGGAGAGAGTCAGTGTACCGGACGGATGTTTCCTGCAACAGTAGCTCTATCTTTTTAGGTTTGAAGAAAAAGGGATTGTAATCCATATAGACTCCGGAAAAATAAAACAGGCTGGCATCTGTTCGCTTTTGTATTTCTTTTTCCCGGAGTAGAGGATCGTTAAGCAGGTGATTCAGGAAGTCGCTGAATTCACCGATAAATGGATCAGAACGGTAATAACTTTTACTGAATTGACGCGGGCCATCCTGTGCGAAAGACAAGCTGAGTGAAAAGGAAACAATAAAAAAAGAAAGTAAAATTTTCCTCATACGTTTAGCCTGGTTCAAATGTAGCTAAAGCCAAAGTATTTTTTATTTCAGCTATTGTTAAAACTTACTGATGGATGGAATTATTAGTATAAAATTATCTGAAAATATCCCTGATCCAGTTGAATATGGCTTTATCCCACTTTAAAAGTTTGAAGGCTGAATAAAATAAAAAGATGGCGAATATTTTTTTAACGGTATCTGCAGGCAAACGAAGAGCCAGCTTACTCCCCAGCCAGCCACCCAATACAAATGCAATACTCATGACGGCCACTACTTTTACATCAATCTGCCCTTTGTTATAATAGTTGATCACCGCAAGAATGCCAACGGGAAGCAATAACAAACCAAGAGAAGTGCCCTGTGCCTGGTGCTGGCTGTAACCCAAAAAGAAGATCAGGGCGGGAACAACGATCAGCCCGCCGCCTACACCCACCAGCCCACTTAATATACCGGCCGCTAATCCGATCAACAGGAGAGTGATCACCAGTTCTGTCGTCATAGTTTTTTTTTGAAGCGGGTTCATCTCATGCGTGCTTGAAATTTTCCTTGTAAAAGGCAATAGCGGATTCAATGATTTTGCAGGCAGTATATTTATCCTGGAAATTATCTATTTCCACTTTCTTATTTTCCAATACCTTGTATTGTTCAAAAAAATTTCTCAATTCCAGCAAAAAATGGTCAGGCAAGTCCTCGATATTATGGTAGTGGTTTACAGAAGGGTCTTTCGCAGCAACAGCAATGATCTTATCATCTAGTTCACCGTTATCTATCATCTGCATATTGCCGATCACATTGGCTTCTACCAGGCAAAGTGTTTGGATGGGCTGTGAGCATAACACCAATATGTCGAGCGGATCATTGTCCTGACCCAATGTTTGCGGAATAAAACCATAATTAGCCGGGTAATGAAAAGAAGAATAGATCACCCTGTCTAATTTTAAGAGACCGGTTGCTTTATCTACCTCATACTTCGCCCTCGAGCCTTCGGGTATCTCAATAAGCGCATTTACTTTTTGAGGAGCTTTTTCTCCGTAGTGAGCACCGTGCCAGGGATGATTGACTGTTAGCATGAGGAATATAGTTTTGATTTTATAGTTTATAAGTTATAACAACATTCCATGTTATCCGCGGATGATTTTCATACCTATATAGGTGGCTAACAAACCAGCCATCACACTTCCCCCCGTATACAATAGAAATAACCCTGTCTTTTGTTCTTTGATCAGCCCGATGCCTTCCAATGTAAAAGCGGAAAAAGTAGTAAAGCCACCGCAAAGGCCCGTCATCAAAAATAATTTCCAGCTTTCATTATCCGAAAATGATTTAAAACTTAAACCCCAGAAAAGACCAATAAGGAAACAACCAATAATATTCACTCCAAAAGTACCAAAAGGGAAAGAGTGAGGATAAGTCATCAGTATCCAACGCTGGCAAAGATACCTGGCAATACTGCCTATGCTTCCGCCCAATCCAACCAATAGTATATTCCTGATCATGGCAGACTATCCGTCTTATGAAAAATATATTTAAAATCTACCAGCCATTGACCTTTGTCCTTTACTACCTTCAGTGAATCCGTTTTGTTCCGGTAAGAGTTGGAATAATAAATGACACTTGTTGAATCATTAACTTTCCGGTTCTGGTGTATACGGATAGAAGCTTCCTGATATTTTTCTTTTTCTTCTTTGGTCAGGCGTTCATTCAATCTTTCGATGGCATTAAGATCTTCCAGGTTTAGCGAATCGCTGATCATAAAAGTTTTAGCTGTTTGAAAATCACCAACCAAAGCGGCTTTAATAAAATTTCTTGCCGCATCTATATCGCTGTCTGAGGTTCCGGAAGCGGCTTCCCTGTCGTTGCTGTTGCAGGCAAGCAATCCGAAAACAAGGAATGAAAGGCAATACATTATTTTTTGCATCCGTAAATGTAGTTATTAAATAAATATTGACGTTGACTGATTTGCATCAAAAAAGTTCCATTTCCCGGAGGTAATGAAACTTTTTTTGTGTGAATACATACAGCAAATGATTTTGCCCTGTTTATTCTTTTTCCTTTTCGGGATTCTTCTTGATTATTCCCAATAAGCGATGAGCTTCTTGTGGATTCTCTTTTTCATGCTCTTTGGTATAAGCACGGAGTATCTGTTTTACCAGGCGGTGACGAACCACATCTTCTTCATCAAGTTCTATATGAGCGATACCCTCAATGTTTTGCAAAATACGGACAGCCGTAACCAAACCACTTCGCTGGTTACGTGGCAAGTCTACCTGTGTCATATCACCGGTGATGATAGCTTTGGCGTTTGCACCGATACGTGTCAAAAACATTTTTATCTGCAGGTCGGTCGCATTTTGCGCCTCATCCAATATGATAAAGGCGTTATCTAAAGTACGGCCGCGCATATAGGCCAGCGGCGCTATCTCAATAGTACGTGTTGTCATATAATATCCCAGCTTGTCGGCGGGTATCATATCATCCAGCGCATCATACAGTGGCCGCAGGTAGGGATCAATCTTTTCTTTCAGATCGCCGGGTAAAAAACCAAGGCTTTCGCCGGCTTCTACCGCAGGTCTCGTCAGGATGATCTTTTTGACCTGTTTGTTTTTTAATGCCCGTACAGCGAGTGCGACGGCTGTATAGGTTTTACCGGTACCGGCCGGTCCGATGGCGAACAGGATGTCATTTTTTTCCGCTTCCTGTACCATTTTTTTCTGGTTAGCTGTCCTGGCACGAACGGATTTACCATTGGGGCCAAAGACCAGCACTTCATTGGGGTTTCGTTCAATGAAATTGTCAACTGTTTCGGCATCATCTCCGCCGATCACCTGCTCAAAATAATTCTGGCTCATGTGGCCATTTCTTTCCAAATACGCTACGATTAGAGAAATCTTTTCCCTGGCACTTTCTACTTGCTCTGGAGCGCCACTTAATTTGATCTGTTTACCGCGGGAAAGAATTTTTAAAAGAGGGAATTTTTTTTTGAGAATGTCTAGTTTACCGTTATTTACTCCGAAGAACTCAATTGGATTAACGGTTTCGAGGTTAATAATTGTGTCAGTCAATGCGGATTAGTTTAATTCTTATTTCAAAAAACCGGCGTAGGGTAGTTACCGGGTTCGTTTGCGTCTTCTGAAGATGGTACAGAAGCTTTACCCTCACTTTTTCAAATATATACTGTAACCATGGTTACTTCCTAAAGTTACTTATTAACAGTTGTTAATACAAATTTTCGGATGTTAAATTCTAATCTTTTATTTGCCAAGCATTGATACCAATTTAATATCTGAACGGCATTAAGGAGTTAGTGACTCTTTTCGGCAACCCGCTGTTTTACAAGTTTGGTATCAACTCCTCCCAGTTTCATTTTTTGTTCAGCTTCTTCTTCAATTTGCCTTTTCAATTCAATTAACGTCGGCTCAAAAAGTACATGTTTATCCATCATGCAGGACATGTCATATTCTATTTCTTCCCAGGTAGAAAAGTCCGCATGTTTGTGCTGAAGCTGAACTTCTAACTTATCAAGAGCATTGGCGACCTTCGCTTCGTATGTTTCCTTACTCTCAAACTCATAAAACAAATCATAAATTTCCTGTACGTTCATTTCTTTTAAAACAGAACGCAAATGTTCAATAGCCTTCTTTTCTTTTTCTATTTTCTGTATTTTAATTTCCGGGTTGCGTAAAACGTCAAGGGCTGAAACATCTTTTGCTTCCGCCTCCACCAAATCGTGGCTGATAATCATTTTTAAAAGGCGGGCAGTGTCAACTTTTTGTGTCAGTAAGGGTTCTATTAAAACAGCCATCAAAGAAATTCGCTAGCAGTGTTCCGCTACACTCTCCTGTCTTCCTTCTGAAGTGTAGCTGTGGCGAAGTTCAAATTTTAGCCTTTCAGCCAGCGTAAGTACTTTTAAAATCGAGGTAATTTGTTTTTCCATGACTAAAATTAGAAAAATCGTTTAAAAGAATTATTACCCACCGCCACAAATCGTACTGCAATATTTACCGGTTATAGTTTTTTCTTTCCGTGCTGTCCACCCAAACATTTATAGTGTATTTACTTGCATCATGTGCCAGTTTCAATGAAGCCTGTTTCAGTTTTTCGCGGATTTCATCCGTTGGCGTTTGTTCATACTCTTTCAACGTATTGTTGAACCGTATCATGCCTGACTCCACTGTTTTTTCTTCAACAATAGATAATTTGCCCCAGAATAACCTTTCAAATGATTTTCTCGCTTTAGTATAATCTTCCGAACCCATTTTTTCAGTGGCAAGAATAGAGGTGGTTTCTACAGCTTCTGCATAGTATTGAAACTGCTTTTCATAAAAACTTTTCCTGAACTCCTTTGCTGTTTGTTGCTGCAACTCTATCTGCCGCTGCTTGTTTTCTTTGTTTTGCTTTTGGTAGGCATAATAGGTAGCCCAGATACCAACGATTATCGCAAGGCCCTGGAGAATTTTGGTAATAGTTTCAATCAGGTCGATTTTTAATTTAGGTTTCTTTCTTATTTCAGCCCTGTACTGTTCTTCCGACAAGATCCGGTTTTTTTCTTCTTCGTTAAGCATAGTGAGTCATTGTTATTTATGTTAATGAAATAAAGAAGAATTACCGCGATATTGTCAGGACAGGATCTTAATTGTTTTAATGGTTGATTTTACAAAAATCAATCTCCTTATTGAACTCTTCCGCGTTCGTCAGCAGATCCTGTAGTTCTGGTTCGGGTCGCTTTTACACTGTTGCGGCCAAAACTCCGGGAATAAGTGAGGCTGACCGTCGCCTTGCTGAACTGCAGAATTGTTTTTGAGAAATTCTCCGCATCCGTGTTGGTTCTCCAGACAAATTTGAAAGTGGAAAAGATATCGGTTGCCGCCAACCGCAACCTCTCGTTGTTATGTTTAAATTTTTTTTGCAGGCCTAAATCCACTTCACCATAAGGCGCTATTTTATACCGGCCAAATATGGAAGCAGATTGGTAAAAGGCGGTTAATTCTAAAGAGTAATTTTTAGGCAGCTGGAAATTCTGTGTAGTTCGGATATTCAGGTTGACCAGTCGTACTTTTAAAGGAACATTGTTATAAGTTGTACTCACTTGTTGCCAGGTGCCAATAATATTATTTTGCATACTCCACCATTTATTTATATTAAAAGGTAGTGCTAGCACTGTGGAAACCGTTTGGAGATAATTGAGATTTTCCGAAAAAATTATTTGTTTGTTGGTTTTAGGGTCGATCCTGGTTTGAAAAATGGCAATTGAATTGTCGTCATAACTATACGATAAAGAAAACAGCATCTTTTTAAAGGAGAAATCCGTTTTTACGGTTTCACTTATCGAAGGCTGCAAAGCCGGATTGCCACTGAAAAAAGTGTTAGGATCAAAAAAGAAAATGAATGGCGCCATGTCATTGAATGTAGGCCGGTTGATCCGGCGAACGTAGGAAAAGTTGATAGTTTGATCATCGTTTATCTTTCTGGAAATAAAAAAGCTTGGAAATAGTTTTCCATAATGCCGATCAACAATATTTTTCAGTGTTACAGTCCCAAGGTTGGAGTTGATATATTCATAACGTAATCCCAGCTTAAGAGTTGTTTTTCCGTTTGGGTTGATATTATAAGCCAGATAAGCGGCGGAAATATTTTCTTTAAGCGTGGCGTTTGAAGTATAGTCGGGGTCAATTTGCCAATTACCAGTTTTTGAACGTTCAACACTTACATCGTTGTCAAAACGGGAAAAGGTAAATTTTACACCAGCTTCCATAGCTATTTTCTGACTTAATTTCCTTGTATAGTCTAATTTACCAACCCAAAATCTGATCGGCGTTTTTTTACTGGTACGAACATTTTCAGTAAACAGGAGTTGATGCTGTTCATTATAATAATTGTTATTATAGGTAAAAGGTTGCTTATTGTGGTAAAACAGGTAGTCAATATCAAAGGAAATCGTTTCACCGCTATTAATTGCATGTTGCAGGTTGATATTCCCCATAATATGCCGCCAGTTATTTATCTCGTTGTTATTGGTAATGACAAGGGTGTCGGGCTGTAAATTTTTATAATTGTCATTGTTAACGGATTCATGCATTTGGTACCGGTTGATATAAGCAGAGGCTAAAACGCCGATGATTGTTCTTTTGCTCAGTTGATAATCCAGTCCCAGCCGGGCATTGTGATTCTGACGGGTAGGAAACCTGTCTGTTTCCGTATAAGCTTCCTTTATATCTCCCTGGTCAAGCACCCGCCTGTAATTGCTGAAAAAAGGTTTTCTTTTATCCATAGAGAAAGAATAGTCGCCAAATAAATTCACTTTATTCTTGCGGTAATTAAAATTAATATTGGTTGCCGGAGCAGCACCATCACCATAGCCCATGGTTGCAGAAAAAGTACCGCTAAAACCAAAATCAGGGTTGGTAATAAGAACAATGTTGATATAACCCGCATTCCCCTGTGCATCAAGATTGGCCGGTGGCGTAGTGATCAACTCTATCCGGTCAATATTTCCCGCATTCATTCCCGACAGCATTTGTACCAGGGCTGAAACCGGCATATAATTGATTTTCCCATTGATCATCACCATTACGCCTTCTTTACCACTCATGGAAATAGAATTGGCTTGGCGATTCACGATAACCCCTGGTGATCGCTCCAGCACGTCCAAAGCGGTAGACCCTGCGGAAGTGATACTGTTTTTCACATTGATGACAAGCCTGTCAATCTTCTGTTCCAGCAAAGGCCTGCGTGATTGAACACTGACCTGTTGCAATTCTACTGCTTCTTCCCGTAATTGAATGACATTAAGAGCCAGGTCATTTTGCGCCGGTGTTATAAGAATGGACGGAAGGTATTCATTAGAAAATCCAATGCTGCTAATCATCAGCAGGTAGGGACCCGCCTTTACGTTTTCGAAAGAAAATGTGCCATCTCTTCCGGTAGATGCACCTTTTACTAACGATGAATCAGACGCTTTCAACAGTAAAACATTGGCATTGGTCACAGGTTGGTTTTTTAAATTCATTACCGAACCTGTTATTTTCGTTTGGGCCGGGGCGCAAAAAGGAAGACAAACAAAAGCCAGGCTGATGGTAAGACTAAGGAATTTCATGCTGATAAGAGTTAGATTGACTGTAGGTTTTCCGTATCAGCTTTCAAAAGACGGGCTTTACAAATATACGGCAGTATTGAAGCAGCAGCCAATTTTTTGAGTTACTTGTCCGCTGAAATGATATGAGGAAAAACAGGTAGCGGAAAAATATTTACAATAAAGCCTTCGTTAATTATTACCTAATAAGCTAAATAAGGATTTTATTCCTGAAAGTTTTACTGCATTTTTAGCAGAGTAAACCGGAAAACTGTTCCATGAGATCAATCCTTATATATATATCTTTCATCTTTCCGGTTGCTGTTTTTTGCCAATCTCCTTTATTGTCAGGCAAAGTAACCAATGCGAAACAAGAGCCGCTTGCTTTCGCCAGTGTACAGGTAAAGGAAATAAAACTCGGAGCCGTCACCAAAGAAGATGGTAGTTATTCTATTGAACTCGAGGAGGGGAAGTACGACTTGGTCATTACAATGATTGGCTATAAAACACAAGTGATTACTATTATTGTCAGGAAAGCTGGTTTAAAACAGGATATTATAATGGAAGAGGCCGACGCCGCTAATCTTTCTGAGGTAACGGTAAAAGGAAGATCAAAGGATAAGGCGGAAGAGTATATCCGCAACGTGATCCGAAATAAAGAAGCTATTGAAAACGCCGCGGGATCTTATTCCTGCCATGTATATATCCGGGCGGTGCAGGAGAATTCAGGTGCATGGAAAAAACCGAAAAACTTCGTTGGGAATGATTCGCTTTTAAAGATCGCACAGGCGAATGCAGAACTTGACCGTATGGGAATGGCCGAAATAGTATTGCAGTTAGATCATGGTTCAGCAAAAAACATAAAAGAAGAACGAACCGGTGTAAAAAAAAGAGGTAACGCTCAAAGTCTTTTTTTTCTTTCGACCACAGAAGGTGATTTTAATTTCTACAATAACTTAGTGAGCGTCCCGGTTATTTCCCAAACTTCTTTTTTATCACCACTTAGTTATAGCGGCCTCCTGGCGTACCGGTATAAAACATTGAAGACTGAAACAGTCAACGGAAGAAAAATATATACAATCTATATAAAACCAAGGCAGTTGAGCAATGCTACCGTCGAAGGCGAAATAACAATATCAGATAGTTCCTGGGTAGTCTTACATACAAGATTAAGATTACCAAAGTATCATTTGGCAGAGTATGATTTTTTCGAAGTAGAACAGCAATATGGCTTTGTGAATGATGCTGCCTGGCTGGTAACGCGACAGCAGTTCATTTACAATGCCGCATCGGGTAAGAAGGTATCATCGGGCCGGACGGTAGCCGATTACAGCCAATATGAATTGAATAAAAAGTTTGATAGGAAACATTTTGGTTCAGAGATCAGTTCAGCATCGCAGGAAGCTTATGAAAGGGATAGTAGTTTCTGGGAAAATCATCGCACGGAACCGCTTACTGAAAAGGAAGTCCGCTTCATTCATTACAAAGACAGTATTTACAGCGCTACGCATACCAAAGCTTGGCTGGATTCGATAGACAGGGTAACGAACAGGATAACCTGGCAAAACCTTTTATTCAAAGGACAAAGTTTCAATAATCATGAAAAAAGAAGGACATGGTCAGTACCTGCGCTGCCCGCTATTTATAATCCTTTTCAATTTGGCGGCAGCCGGTTAGAATCTAATTTGTTTTATGCTAAGACATATAAGTCGAGAAAGAACATCATACTCTATAGCGACATTAGTTATGGCCTGCGAAACAAAGACGTCAACGGCAGTATCCGTGTCAGCCGGATGTATAATCCATTTAACCGTGGTGCTTTTAATATAAGCCTGGAAAAAGATTTCGCCTACATCTTCAATGGTGATGCCTGGATCAACATGATCAAGCGGAGTAATATTTATTTGGATCAGAAAATAGGCGTAGGGCATAGTTTAGAAATAGCGAATGGTTTGTTTTTTTTCAGTGACCTGGATGTGGCGTTCCGTCGTTCTGTCAGCAACTATAAAACCAATGACAGGGTGGATAGTTTGTTTGGAGATGTACTGGAAAATAACCAGGCGGTGGCTTTCGATCCGTACAATGCTGTATATGGAAGTCTGCGCCTGGAATATACTCCGCACCAGCGTTACATCAGGGAGCCAAAAGAAAAAATAATTCTTGGTTCATCCTGGCCGACATTCTATACCCTTTGGAGGAAGGGTATTCCTGGTGTATTGAGTAGCAAAGTCGATTTTAATTATTTGGAGTTTGGTATTAAGCAATCCATTAAAATAGGCATACTGGGTATTTCGTCTTACAGCATAAAAAGCGGGTCATTTCTCAGCAAAAAAGATTTGAGGCTCGTGGATTATAAATTCCAGCGACGTGGCGACCCGTTATTATTCCTGAATCCCAACGAAGCATTCCAGTCATTGGATTCTACTTTCCCGGTATTTAAGCGCTTTTACGAAGGACATTACCTGCATGAATTCAACGGCGCCTTGTTAAATAAAATTCCGTTCTTCAAAAAGATAGGGTTGCGGGAAATCGCCGGTGCCGGTTTTTTATATGCTCCCGAAAGAGACAACCTGGTATATGCAGAAATATTTACGGGTGTCGAAAGGGTGTTCAAATACCCATTTAACCAGTTAGGTAAATTTAAGCTTGGCGTCTATGTAGTGGGATCAGCCGCCAACCAGTTTCATAACCCGGTGCAATTTAAGATCGGTATCACTAGCTGGGACAGGAAAAGAGGGAAATGGTTTTAGTATGCTTAACGGGTTATCTTTTTCCTTAACTAGCATTATTTATCTACCAGTTTAAGCCATTCTTTTATCACTTTCTGCAACGCCTTTTCTTTTGTTTTAACATCTTTCATGTCTTTGAATATAATTATTCTCCTGCCGTCTTTATAATCACCTTCCAATAACCCGGATGTATCTTTTACTTTCGCACCGCTCGGAAAAACAAGCATTATCCTTCCTTTGTAAAGATTAAAAACCACGATCTCTCTTTTGTACTCTTTAGGATCAAATGGTTTGATTTCTCCTGTATAATAAAAACCAGGATTATTCCACTTTATCCTTTCACCAACTTCTTTGTCCGTATTTAATATGATTTTCCTTAAAGCTTCGATTATTTTACCTAATTCAGGATCAAGTTTTGCAATATGCGATGTTACCTGCTCCTCGTCTGATAATTTTTTTGAGCTTGCCATTGGTAATTATTTTTTAAAGCTTAATCCAACCGTCGACAGGGCACTGCGAAGTTTGGGTAAGGTAGCAGGTCCCATGCCATGGAATTGTAGTATTTCTGTCTCACTCTTTTTAGACAGTTGTTCTAAAGTTTGGATACCTTCCCTTTCCAGTGCCCGTCTTGCAGGCGCTGATAAGACTGACAGAAATCCAGTGGAGGGTTTTCTTTCGTTTTCGCAAACCGGGCAGGTGGGGCAGTCACTTGTTTTATAATATTTGTGTCCTTTGCTGCAGATTCTTGGATTTTTATTTGCCGTTGCCATTTCTCTATTTGCGGTATTATATTTTTTATGTACGGTATTATCTTTCGTAATGAAGACAAACTACTCCGCATGCAAAGGCATGGCTGCTAATCAGGTTTAATTTTATTCTGTCTTTAATATTGCTGAACAGAGAAATACCTTGCCCCAATAATACAGGGTTTACGAATAGCCAGAATTCATCGATAAGATTTTCCGCCAACAATGAATGTACAGCACCCGGGCTCCCAAAGATCAGGATGTCTTTTGTTGTTCCTTTCTTTAACTTATCGATCTCTGTTGAAAGGTTGGCACTGATTATTTTTGTGTTTGGAAGATTTTCACCTTTTAATGATTTTGACAGCACAACCTTTGTTACGCTGTTATACCAGTTTGAATGTTTTATATCGTGGTTGCTCGCATTTGGCTGGTCGCCGGCGGTGGGCCAGTAACTTTCCATCATCTGGTAAGTTATCCGGCCATATAAAGCCGTATCAGCATTGTCCGTGCTGTTTCCGGCAAAATCAAAAATCTCGTCATCCACGTTTATCCAGTCCATTTCCCCATTTTGCCCTGCCACAAATCCGTCCAGCGTTGTATGCATGAATAAAACTATTTTTCCCATTTTGAGTACCTTTTTTTAAAATTAACCAGTATCGTGATTATGTTTTGAAACTTGAAGACACAAATATCAGGCTAATATTTTTAGATGTGAACCCGTGAGGACGACAAAGTAAGTGGCTGATTGCGACAAATCGAATAGCGATGGTATTAATAAAACGCGGTTACTAATAATGAATGGCCTTTGCCCGAATGAGTAGGCTTGTTTTACTGTTCTACCGGAGGTACATCTTCCATATGGTAATAAACTTTCAAACCTCTTTCTTTCGCGATTCTTACATCTTCGTCTGCCCCTTTAGAAGCTCCTTCCAGGCGAAGTACGGCATCGCATTTTAAAAGTAAGCGATGAGCCACCGGGTATAAGATCTCTTCATACACTTCATCTCCCGGTCTTTTTGAGCCGGCTAAGTGAAGTAAGGGCAATGCTACCCATTCACCAATCATGGGAATATGTCCCAACCTGAACAAAGGCAGTGCGGCGGCCTCCAGTTTATTAAGATTTTGTTGCATCAATTGAGGGTCATCATTTGTGCCGCTGCGATAAGGGCCTGCGATAAGTATTAGCATAATTTTTTGTTTCAACAAAGAAAGTAAATAAAATGCCGGGAAAGGTTAAGGTAGTTTAAGAAATTACCGCTTGCTCTTATTTCCACGAATGGTACTTAAAAATTCAGGGGTTATTCCGAGGTAGGAAGCAATTTGTTTTTGTGTAACTTTTTTTGCCACTTGTGGATACTTGGAAAGAAAATTATCATAGCGCTGTTCCGCTGTAAGGGACAGATTTTGTATGACCCTTAGCTGCTCTCTTATATAAGCGTTTTGCATGAGCACCCGGAAGAAGCGTTCAAATTTCGGTACTTTAAGCAAGAGTGTATCCAAATGATCTTTTTGTAATTGAAAGATGCTGCTGTTTTCTACGGCTTCAATATTCAGCATAGCAGGCAGCCGGTTGATAAAACAATACATATCCGTTATCCACCAATCGGTAATGGCAAACATAATAGTTGATTCCCGACCTTCTTTATCCACGTAGTAAGCTCTTAACGTACCCGAATTAACGAAATTGATGTATTTGCAGATCTGGCCTTCCTTTAATATAAAGTCTTTTTTTTTGACAAGTTCCCGGGATTTCAAAAGTGAAATAAAATAATCTGTTTCTTCTTTGTCGGGAGAAATGTGTTTAGAGATATTATTTAAAATCATGTCGGCTGTCATGGATAATGGTTGTTGTCAACGTATAGATCTTGAAATAGTCGGGTTTGAATTAGTTTGAAGGTCTTATTTTAAGTAATTGGTGTTTCGAATTTAGTGCATTTCAGTAAGCGATGAAAGAATTGGAAAGATGTTGTCACTCATGATAGCTTAAAGCGTTTGCGTTATGATTAAAATTAGTTTCAGTATCTTAACCTCATGAATTTTCTACTTCGCATTTTAATTACGGCCTTAGTGGCATTTGGGCTTGCTCATTTTTTAACTGGGATACATGTTGACACCTACTGGACAGCGCTGATCTTTGCGTTAGTATTAGCTGTGCTGAATGTCCTGTTAAAACCCATTTTGATATTGTTGACACTACCGTTAACCATTGTTACGCTGGGATTGTTCCTTTTCGTCGTGAACGCACTAGTGGTGTTGTTGGCCAGCCGTTTTGTTCGTGGTTTCAGTATTGACAATTTCTGGTGGGGATTGATATTCGCGTTATTGCTATCTCTTATCACATCGGTCGTTTTTAAAGAAATGGATAAAGAAAAGAAAAAAGGAATTTTCTGATAAACTAATTTTCCGGTTTAGCGTGTAAAAGCTCCATTCCCGTTGACGAACGTGGTTTAAATCCCGTCCATGTTTTTGCATTCGAGTTTTCAGGCAGATCAAGGTATTTACCCAACTCTTTTCGTTGCAGATGTATGCCAAGAAAAGCGGTAACAAAATGCTGGTTGATATTATTAACGCGTCTTTCGTTCCAGGACGGTTCTGAATAATGTTCGTAATCTTTTGCAGCAGGGCCGCCTTGCAGGGTGGTAGCAGGCGGTGGATTGGGTGCGACATTGTGCCTTGCATTTTCGTACGTGAGGAGATAGCGATCAGCATTCACTATTCCCTTGTACATCGCCTTTGTGCCATCTTCGTAACCGGATATATCATCGAGGCTACCGGCCACAAAAAATACAGGAACCCTTACGCCTTTCAATCCTTCCGCATCCCAAACTCCCCGTTGCATACCCCAGGGTGCAAAGGCAACTATCGCTTTTATCCGCGGATCAATCGATTTTATAAAACCGGCATTATTAGCAGTGAGAACAGCGATAGCCTTGCTGCCACCTGCTATCGAAGAAAAGAAACCGGTTAATTTATCACTATAGCCTGCACCGGCTACATTCATTACGCCATATCCACCCATTGAATAACCAATCAGTGCGGTATTGTTTGCGTCTGCAAGACCGGAAAGAAAACTATTACCGCCGGGCTGGCCGGCTTCGGCCATTTGATTCAATATAAATAAAATGTCTTTCGATCTGTTCAATAAAGTACTGGCAAAACCCTGTTGATCGCCATGCGTAGATTCGGTATGGTCAATCGCAACGACAACGTATCCTTTGGACGCTAAATTTTCATTGAGGTAGGAGAGCAGTACCCTTGAACCGGTATACCCATGCGAAACGATGACCAGAGGAAAAGCAGAAGACTTTATATCAGGAGCGGCGTCTCTCAAGGCCCTGCCCTCGAAAATAAACGGAACAAGAGGTCTTGTAGAATCAAGCGTACTGCCAAATGAATCTTCGTAAGTGGCGATTTCTTTTTTTCCCGCAGGTACGATTGCAGGATACCATACTTCCACTTTTAATGGACGATCATACAACGGGTCAATACCGTCTTTTGATTTCAGAATATTTACCTGTGCCTTGTTTATAAAATTTAATGTCCTGACTCCTACTTTATATTCGCCGCGATGCGCCAGTTCAGGAGCATCGGGCAATGCATCTCCATTGATAAAAAGAGCGGGAGAGGGCGATGTGTTTTTATTGGCGGCACAACCTGTTAAAAAAACAATGCTGATGATAAGCAGCAAAACGTTAGTAATAAAATATTTCATATTGGCAGAGAGTGAAAGTGATTTACGACTTTTCTGGTATCAAATATATTGGATTGAAAATAAAAGTTGTCTTTTGAATTAATTAGCGCATGCCGGGAGGGTTAAAAATATTTACTTTCTATGTCAGCAAAAAGCGTAAGCAAGCAATGTAAAGTCAGGTTCACTTTACTTAACATCGTCCCTGATTTTATATCTTAATACAGACTCAAAAAATTCCATAGTGTTGAGAGGTCTTTCGTTTTTCCCCGCCTGGCTTTACGGATATAGTTATGCCTTTCTTTTTACGGCTTCCATTTCGCGTCTGTCTTCAAACATTCTTTCACACGAAACTGCGTGATCTTCCGGATCAATGACAACGGCAGCGGTTTGTCTAACGGAAACTGTATAGAACTGCTGGCTGTTGAATATTTTGAAAGACTTTTTTCAAAAGCCTTCACCGCTGACGGGGTAGGATAGAAACCAATATGATGTTTGAATGCAGCAAAAGTGACCAATATCCGCTGATAGGAAAAAGCAGGCATCCCCCATTTGAGACCTTCTATTGCCCCGGGTGCGGTTTCACGAATACATGCATAGAGTTCATACAATTTCTCCTGAACTTCTGCCGGGGCCGCTGAAATATATTCGGCAATAGTTTTAGGTTTCGGCATTCCTTTTTTTGAGATCATGGTTTTAGTCCTTTAGTTTTTTGGAACAGGCATCACACTTAATAACATTCTATTTCAACCAAAGCCACCTGTTTTGTTTTATGTTTAAAATTTATCCTGACTCCGGACGCTAACACTTTGTCGAAAGGGATCGTATTGACAGTATTGCCAGCCAACTTATTTTCTTGAATAATTACCGGAAGCCACCTGTCACCGTTTTTATATTCAATACCAAGACTGTCAGGAACGGTGAAAGTGTCACCATCGGAATACAAATAAATTTTGGCCATTGACAACTCACGGGTTTGTTCAAAATCGAGAGCAAACCAATCATCAATTGAACCCGAGCCAAGCGTCGACCAGCGATTAGTGATCTCAGGAAAATACCAGACCCTTCCGTCGATGGCCTGGTACAATGAATCGGATACAGCGTTGGCCGAAGCCGATGGAGCAGGATAACCTTTACGATTGATATTTAATGCATGATTAGCGGGTTGTTCGGATTTCTTTTGCTTAACAGGAGCGCCAACAAGCACTTTGTATTTCCCTTCGTTTTGAGTTAATGTAATTTTTTCCCCATCTACTAATACAGTCAAACCTTTTCCCGCTTTGTATTTATTGCCATCCTTATCATAAATCACTGAAAGTTTGTGGCCATGGTAAAGAACATCATCGAGGAAGAAATATTGGATAGATGTATCTACCAGGGGATTAATAACAAGTGTATCACCTGTCGAGGGTCGAATACCACAGAGCCCGGAAATTACGAGGTTATTGTATTGAGAGTGATTATAATGATTGCTCCAGTAAAAATATACGATGGGGCCGCCTTTATCCGGATCATAATTCTCTACGAGATCTATTTTACCATCTGGAAGATAGTGTTGCTTTGTGAACAGCCGCAATGTTTTTAAATAATCGGAAGGAGTAACAACATCCTGGTTATAATTATTGAGCAGGTTAATCATCGAGTTGATCACCTGGCTCGATTGATAGGGCCAGCTGGGTCCGTTCCATTGGCTTCCGGGTTTGCCAAAACTGAAAGTGAATTGTTTAAAATAATATTCATAAGACGGTTCATTGGTACGAAAACCAAAGGGACCCAATAACTCCGTTGTATCTATCGCATGTTTCCAGGCGGCACTATACTTCGGACTATCATCTGGCAGGTTGTAATACCAGGGTGCCATTCCGGCCAGCTCACGTCCGCGGATAAAATCCCAGAAGTGAACATATTTATTGGCGACCTGGTGCCTGTCGGTGAAATGCTGCAATGAATCATTCCACAAACTTTGCTGAACATTTGCTTTTATACTGGCTGCTCTTTGCAAAAAATCATGGCTCAACGCTGTATCACCTTTCATAGCGGCAATCCTTGCAATAGCCATGGCATTACCATACATATAGCTGTTGATCGTTGGTCTGAAAGCGTCACCACCTTCAAAACCATCTTTTCCTCCCGAAGCATCGATGGATGCAATGGTATATTCGGTTGCATCAGGCATCGCCGGTATATAATACAATTTTTTAGACGAATCAAAGTGATCGTACCAGCCATTAAAGAGCCGCTGCATGCTATCTAATTGCTTTATAATAAAAGCTGAATCGGCGTTTACAAGGTATCGCTCATACGCCGCATCGGCGATGCCTTCACTATATTGACGATTGTTACCACCTTCCTGGTACATGTAGTTGATATATCCATCCATGTAACGATCATCTTTCAGCCAACGGCCTTCATAGATGTGATGCATGGTAGCAGCATTGATCGTACTATAAGGATCCCTGTCCCAATGCATATCATTGATGAATTCAGTGGTTACGTATTTATTGGGGCCTGTATTCCGGAGATGTGCTTTGTAGAGTTTCCAGCGGTAATAGTACACCTGTTCTATCTGTTTATCCGAACATTCGAAGAAAGGTATATTGTCAAGATACCACTGAGCATCTTCCTTGTAATATTCATTGGATAGTTTGTTGTGGTCAAGTACCGGAAAGTGATTTTCCCCATTGCAGCTTGCCAGCAAAATTCCAGCTATGCCGGCAAACAGGCATAATAGTAGCGGCTTAATTCCTTTCATATCCAGGAGATAGGCGTTTGGTTAATATCAGTTGCGGCAATTCCTTCTGCTTACTGTTAGAAATATACCGCAAATTTTAATACGGAGAATTTTTTTAAAATAGATAGCGTTGAAAAAATAAAAGCCGTTTGGATGTAAAGCTATCGAAGCGGAGATTTTTCAATGAAGGCCGTCGGTTCTAAACGCCAGTGTTTAGCATAGGATTGTTATGAGCAGGGAGTACAAAATCCGGGGCTAATGATTCGTCCAGGGGCTGTTCTATTTCTACGATTTTTCCTTTTGAATTATTTAATGATTGCCATTGCATCCGCTCGCATACCTCCTGCCACAGCTGAAGGTAGTAGGCATTGGCCCTGCACTCTTTCTCCTGGTGAAAGATAGATTCCCGGGTAAGGCCGATCAATTCAATATCGGTGTAAAAAGGAATAAAACTATTGAGCATCCATGAAGCATCTTTAGCATTATCCAGGTATTGCTTATGCAGGATTTTATGTATCTGCACCATATTGTAAAAACTGAGCACTTTTTTGGACAGCGATATATCCTGTTGCAGCACATCCATCAGCATATTGTTGCAGTAAACCGAAAGAGGAGCCGGCAGGTTGGGGATTAGCAACAGGTCAGCCGCCTGGAAAATATTATTATGCAACATAAAACGACCAGGGGAGCAGTCCAGGATGCATACATCATAATCATCTTCTACTTCTTTGAGGGTAATTTCTATGAGTTCATTATTTCCAAAACTGACAGTGGTCATTCTTGAAGCGTGATTCATAAACTGGTCGGAAAATAATGGATCATTTCCTATTACATCGATCTGGTAGCTTTCTGTAGAATGAATGACATCGTAAATGGTAATATACCGGTCGAATAATCGTCCATGTGTATTGGTATTACGATTTTGCCGGTTGAAGAAGAAACTGCTGCCGCCCTGCGGATCAAGATCCCAAAGTAAGACGCTGAGGCCACTTTTGGCCAGGAAGCAGGCCAGGTTTACGGATGTTGTGGTTTTTCCAACGCCTCCCTTGATATTGTATACAGCAATCTTTTTCAGAAATTAAATCTAATAACAAAACCATAGTCGCCATAGCAAATAGCTGGTTCTTCTTCAATAAAGGGGGTTCATGAAGTAATAATCATACGTAAAAGACACTTCATTCATCGGAAGGCTTCGTAAGAATGCCAATTTATTTCACTTGCTCATCATACAGATGGAATAAAAATGCAGGATGAGGATGTTCTGCATTCGCTTTGTTGGTAATTGCCGTGCACAAATCCTATGTATAAACAAACAACAAAAGCGGGTTACGGCTTTATGTAAGGCTGACTGAGGGTAGCAGGAAAATTAATTGATCAGTTGTCCGTAGGATGTCAATATCATAAGGTTAGGTCCAATTTTCACAGAATCGATCATTACGCCTGTTTTTGCATCAAAACTAACAGTGCCGGAAGCATTCGGGGGAACGGTAGCATAAGGCTCAATATTAGCGTACACAACATTATCAAATACCAGTAAGCTATTATACATAGAATCTATTGTGCGGGTCCAGGTGACATTTCCGGTGATTAAATCCGCGCAAAAAAATACAGGCTTATTGAAATCATAGTACCCTGCTATAAAAATGGTATTACCAGCAATGGTTTTTGATGCGATATTAAGATTAGGATAGCGGCTCCATTTTGTTTGGCCACTCTCCATGTCGAAAGCAACTAAGCCAGGGTCTCCGTAAGAAACCAATGGCTGATTACAAATTATCAAATTGTCGTAGAAATCCGGGGAGTTTAAGGTAACGTTTGTCTTGCTCCAATTTACCTGCCCGTTTTTTTTATCGAAAGAATAATAATCACCTTCCTTTCCAAAAAAATCAACCTGGTTAATTACGCCAAAGCTTTTACCAGCGGAAAAAAGCCGGCCGTGTGAATTATTGATACCCCTCTGCCAGGTTATTTGTTTTGTGGTAATATCAAAAGCATCCACGTGCGACCTTATGGCAGGATCAGCGCTTATAAAATAAAAAGTATTGCCTTCAATAAAGCTTCCCCAACCATAGTCATAAACATCCTGGAAAGGAACGCTCCAGTATAATTCGCCCGTTAAAGCATTGCAGGCTTCAATGAAGGCTGTCGTATTATTAAAATGATTATAATAAATAGTATCATTTCTTATGGAAAGATTTCCAAAATACCCAAACGAGTTGTCTAACCCCCATTTTTTTTCACCATTGACGGCGCTTACCGCGGTCAGGGAGTTGCCGGAAGACAAATACAAAGTCTCTTTATACAATACAGGCTTCTGAAAATATTCACCACTTAAATCTTTTTGCCATTTTACGGAATAATTTTTATTGTAGGCTATCGCACGGTAATTGCCAGGTGTTGTAGTTTCTGTTCGCAAAAAGCTTTCAATAGTATCAGGTGTTGGTGTTGGAATAATTACATCATCTGCCGTATTTTTTTTACAGGAATCGAAAACGAACAGTGGAATAAAAAATAATATAAATAATAGCTTTTGTTCTGTTTTTTTCAAAGGCAGGATAAAATTGTACATCATTTAGCCGATTAATTTATCAGGGTCATTGATTCAAATATTTAGCTTTGCTAAATGAGTTAAATCAAGGGCAACGTTTAAAATCAAAAAATGGGAAGAAATTTATAAAAAATTATTATAGTAGATTTTGCTGTCACCCGGATTCTTAAACCAGGGACCACAATATAAGTTAATTTTCCAGAAAATTTTATCGATGTCATCATAGATCGCTTTATGCGATTTTTTTTTTGCACGGTTAGCATCTATAATAGTCTTTATTTTCATAGGCCATTTTTTTCATCATTATGCGTAAATTAGGATAACCTGTACCATTTACGGGTGGTACCTGAAAGAACAGGCAAAATCTCAACGAAGGAAGGACTGAAATCGGCTTGTTGATTCATTTGTTGTGTTTCAAAAAGGCGGCTGACCTTTGCTATGTTGTAGATGGATAGGGTGAGCGTATAGTTTAGCAGGCTATCCACTGCAACAAGGCGGATTGGGATGACAATAAATTAATTTTAAGTTCTCCTGATCATCATGCCAATTGATTTAAAATGTATGATGGGGATGTTTTACATTCGCTTTGTTGGTGATGGCCGTATAAAAAACCTTGCGCATGACTATTCCAAATGGTTACTAATTAATCTCTTTTTATTTGATTGTATAAAAACATACCGGATGGCTGTATCTGTTATTAGAAATTATCGCTGGCTGATCGTTATTTTGCTATTTTTTGCTACTACTATCAACTACCTCGACCGCCAGATCATTGGATTATTAAAACCGGTATTAGAAAAAGAATTCAACTGGACGGAAACTAATTTCGCACATATTGTTATGGCCTTCACGGCGTCTTATGCGATCGGGCTAATATCATTAGGCTGGTTGATTGACAAAATTGGTACTAAATTGGGCTATTCCATCACCATTATATTTTGGAGTATTGCCGGCATGCTTCATGCATTCGCTAAAAGTGCATTTGGGTTTGGAGTAGCGAGGGTGGGATTAGGATTAGGTGAAGCGGGTAATTACCCTGCAGCTATGAAAGCCGTAGCTGAATGGTTTCCCAACAAGGAACGAGCATTGGCCACAGGTATATTCAATATGGGAACAAGTGTTGGTGTCGTAATAGCACTGTTGATAGTTCCATTGATCTTAAATTTTTACGGTTGGCAGGAGGTGTTCCTGATAACGGGCTCTTTGGGATTTGTCTGGCTTATCTTCTGGTGGAGATTTTATACGGTGCCATCAAAGCAAAAACGATTAAGCGCCGAAGAACATGCATTGATCACAGGGGGACAGGATGAAGAAAAGGCGATAGTAAAGGAACACAATCCGGTCAGGTGGAAAAAGCTTTTTACTTTTCCGCAAACCTGGGCCTATATTACAGGTAAGGCGCTTATCGATCCTATTTACTGGTTTTTTTTATTCTGGCTGCCTTCTTATTTTTCATCCACGTTTCATCTTGACATGACAAAACCGAACCTTCAACTGATGATTATTTATGCCGCTACAACAATCGGAAGTTTTGGAGGTGGGTATTTTTCTTCCCTGCTGATCAGGAAAGGATGGCCGGTTTTAAAGGCAAGAAAAATGGCGCTGTTGATTTTCGCTATGCTGGAAGTATCTATTATTTTGGCGCAGTTTGCCAATAATTCATGGAGCGCTGTTGCTCTTATCAGTATTGCGGTGGCCGCACACCAGGCCTGGGCCACCAATATTTTCACCACAGCTTCGGATATGTTTCCCAAAGAAGCTGTAAGTTCAGTGGTAGGTATTGGAGGAATGGCAGGTGCGGTAGGAGGGATACTGTTTCCAATGTTGGTCGGCAGCTTACTGGATACTTATAAAGCCGCCGGTAATTTACAGGGAGGATATAATTTATTATTTACTATTTGCGGGTTCACCTATCTTTTCGCTCTTGCTATTATTCATTTATTTACAAGAAATTTTAAGAAAGTAAAGCTTAGTGAACTGCAATAAAAACCTATAGTTTAAAAATCAAAACTAATCGCTATATGAAAAAAATACAAACCGGCCATCAACCCAATCGCAGGGAATTATTGAAAATGATTGCATTTGGTTCAACAGCAGGATTGCTGGGGATCACAGGAAGCATGAAGGCAAATGCACAAGACAAACAAAAACCTTCCTATACCAATGGAATGGCGCCCGTTAAGATCAAAAGCGTAAAAGCGATTGCAACGGCTCCTGAAGGTATTAACCTGATTGTGGTCAAAGTAGAAACTACCGAGCCGGGTTTGTATGGATTAGGCTGCGCTACGTTTACACAGCGGGCTGTATCTGTGGTTGCAACCATAAATAGTTACCTGAGTGAATTTTGCGTGGGGAAAGATGTTGACAATATAGAGGACATGTGGAACTCGTTTTATGTAAGTTCCTATTGGCGCAACGGACCGGTGTTAAATAATGTGATCAGTGGCCTTGATGGGGCGCTTTGGGATATTAAAGGCAAGCGGGCGGGTATGCCGGTATATCAACTGTTGGGAGGTAAAAGCCGGTTTGCGGTAGATTGTTATGCGCATGCGAACGGCAACTCCCCGGAAGCAATAGTTGATGATGTAAAAAAATATATGAGCGAGGGTTACCGGCATATCCGTATCCAGCAGGGAGGATATGGTTTGGCCGGGATTCCGCAAAAACCGGATTTTAAAGATGCAGGTTTTGGATATGAAGGTGACGACTATATGAATGAATATGCCTACCTGAAATCTGTTCCTAAAATGTTTGAAGCAGTTCGTAAACAATGCGGGGATGATATAGAATTGCTGCATGATGTTCATGAGCGTGTGCAACCGATGGATGTTATTAATATGATTAAGAAACTGGAAGAGTTCCGGCCATTTTTTGTGGAAGATCCTTTTTCACCGGAAAATATGGAGTGGTTCAAACAGCTCAGGATAAGCACCAGTGTGCCCATTGCGATGGGAGAGTTATTTAATAATATCAATGAATTTAAAATGCCGATGGTGAACCAGTGGTTCGATTATATTAGGGTACACGTTTCACAAATAGGAGGCATCAGCCCGGCGATGAAGATCGCCCGTCTCGGTGAATACTTTAATGTCAAAACGGCTTTTCATGGACCGGGTGATGTCTCACCCGTTGGTCATGCCGCTCATGCGCATATTGATCTCGCTATTTGGAATTTTGGTATCCAGGAGAGGGTTTTATTTTCCGACAAATTGCAAAGCATATTTTCGGGTTGCCCTACAATGAAAAATGGTTACATGTATGTAAACGAAGCGCCTGGTATAGGGGTTGATGTAAATGAGAAAGAAGCTGCGAAATACCCGATTGGAACTAAATCAAGATGGCAGGTAAGAAAGAATGATGGAACGATAATACGGCCGTAGTTTTATCAGGATGATCAGAAATCTACGATTGCCGGAAGATATGAAAGGATAAAGAAAAGGTAGTTATTCTGTTTTTAAGTACACCTTAAACTCCGTTCCTTTATCTACCTGGCTTTCCAATTCTATCTTTCCGCCTGAACCGGTTACAATTTCTTTTACCAGGTATAAACCGATACCGGAACCTTCAATAGCGTTTTCCAGGCGGTAATATTTTGAAAATATAGCGTCAAAATTAAGTGCATCGATTCCTATGCCATTATCTTTTACAGAAATAACTATGAAATCTTTGTCCTGTGTTGTTCTGACAACAATTTCAGGTTTTCGTTCAGGTGATCTGAATTTAATGGCATTATTTACCAGGTTATAAACGATGGTTCTTAATTTTCTCCTGGAAAAAGTTAATTCTGAAACAGTAATCTCGCTTTTAATGAAGGCGCCCGCTTCTACAATGTTATCGTTGAGGGTAAGACGAACATCTTCCAGTATATGTTCGAAATTCAACAGTTCTTCTTCCGCTTTGTATTTATGTTCTTCTTTCCTGACTTCCGTTAATTCCGTTATAAGCTTATGCATTTTCGTCAACGCATTGTCGACAATTTTTAAAAGAGACTTGAATTTGTTTTTATCGTCCGGGGGTACCTTTTTAAATTGTTCTATTGCCAGTACCAAATTAGTAAGCGGATTTTTTATATCATGGGAAATAGTATCCAGCAAAATTTCATGATCTGCTATTAATTTTTCCTGCTCTTTTAAATCCCTTATCCGCATAGTAATTTCAACAAACGTGATAATTACACCATCGGTTTTATTATCTTTTATTTTTACATAGGGAATAATATTCATCTGGTACCATCTGAAATCAGTTGTCTGAATTTCTTTCTCGAGGATTTCATTACTATCGATCACCTGTTTAATATTATCTGCTATCGTGGGGAAACGAAAGTTGTCTTTGATATCAGTGATAGGCCGTCCTATATCAGCAGAGGATAGACTGAACTGTTTCATAGCCGGGGGAGTAAATTTTTGAAGTTTTAAATCACCATCTATGAATAATTGAGGAATGATCGTATTTCTGAAATAGTTCTCCAGTTCATCATTTTGCTCAATAAGGGTTTGTATTTGTTGATTTTTGTCAGACATTTTTTGCGATTTGGATGGTTGACTATGAAAGTAGCTTGTCCGACGATATTGCTGCTAACGCCCTTAATACCCGGGTTACATTTATTCCGTATAGATTGTTTTTCTTATTAACGAAGCTACGTATTAAAATAGCAATAGGTCTCAACCCGTGTATTAAAGAAGTTGCAAATAGATCAAATTTATTAATTGCATTCAAAGTCATATAATTAAAGTATGAATCCCGGGCGACTCTCCCGGGAAGGCCTTAAAAATGTTTCCGAAGCAATTAACCAGCGGGGAGTATTTCCCTGCAATCGATGAGCGATTAGAATACAACGTTGGTTATTTCTTTAACAAATGCTCAATCGGAATGGCCTCGAGATAAGGAGTTAAATGGTTGGCATCATGAAACATGCGGTATTCCCGGATCTCTTTGCTTTCCTGGCAACAAAAAGTTTCGACATAGTAACCAGAAAGCTGGAAAAGAAATACCGTGTAGTTCAAAATCTCCCTTTTTGCAATAGGTACTCCATCATGTAAAACAGTAAATCTCTTTTCTTCCTGGGTTAACCCAATAAATTCTGATAGTTTCATAAATGCCGGTTTTAATACAGTTAAGTTAAAAAATGCAATTACTAAACCATTAGCTGGCAGAGACGGATCCCTGGCACTAACGAAGATCAATGAACTTTAGAGGCTGAGGCGTTAACTAACAAATATGAGGCTGAACTGAAAATTCGCTACTGAAAGCTTGATGCAGAGCACAAATATAAAAGTGATTTTGTACTTATCAAATTTATTTATCAGAAAGTGATTGATATCATTTTCCCGGATACAAGTTGGTTTCTCCGGCAAAGGCTCAGACCATTATCCAGGACGAAGCAATGCCCATTATTTAGCTGGTTTAGAAGGCCGTATTTCTACCTTGCTCGGCAGTGTTCTTGGATTCATGAGCAGAAGATCGGCTACCAACTGGCCGATATCTTCCGGTTGTATCTTCCATGCGTCCGCTTCAGAAGGAGTATGATCATTAAAATGAGTGGCTACTGAGCCCGGCATGATCGTAGAAACTTTGATGCCATATTTCCTAAGGTCGAGCATGATAGCCTGGGTAAATCCTACCAAGCCAAATTTACTGGCATTGTATGCCGCGCCGTTTTCAAAAAAATTGGTGCCGGCAAGGCTTGCGATAGTGATGATATAACCTTCCGATTTTTTTAATGCATCAAGGCCGGCTTTTACACTATTGAAAACGCCGGTCAGGTTTGTATCGATGGTGTCTTTCCATTCTTCGGGAGATAGCTGGTCGATGGATGCGAAATGACCCACTCCGGCATTGGCGATCAATACATCTATTTGACCGAAATGATCAATAGTTGTTTTGACGGCTTTGTTTTCCGCATCAAGCGAACTTACATCAGATTCGATGGCCAATACTTTTGAAGCGTCGTTGCTTAATAATGCGGCCGCTTGTTGGGCCGCCTTCAATGACCTGCTGGTTATGGCTACTTTCATTCCATTATCCAGTAATATTTTGGCTATGCCATAGCCTATGCCTTTGCTTCCGCCGGTTATATAAGCTACTTTACCAGTAAGGTTATTTGACATGCGTATTAAATTTAGTTGAATGATTCTTCAACAAATATCCGTGATTGATGGTTCAATGATAAGTAAAATAATTCCGGTCGTTTATTATGCAATAGTTATGAATTTCAATGCTTGGAATACGCTGGTTTTTTTATCTGGGAAAGTACCATGATAGAGGATAGCTTTTGTGGCTGGCAAAGCCCCGCATAAAGCATGTCGAATTTGTATTATTTAGCGAGGTAGCCTCCGTCAATGGGATGATAACTACCATTAACAAAAGAGGCTTTATCGCTGCTCAGCCATAAAATCAATTCAGCTATTTCTTCACTTCTGCCCAGGCGCCCGGCCGGGTGAAGCGAGATAATTTGCTTTTTCATGTCGTTATCCAATGCTTTTAACAAAGGAGTATCAATGAAGCCGGGTCCTACCGCATTGATCCGGATATTGTGAGCTGCATATTCCAGGGCTGCGGTTTGGGTAAGACCAATCACGCCATGCTTGGCTGCGCTGTAACCTGCCGAACCTGCAAAACCAACCGCGCCTAAGATGGATGAAATGTTCACGATGCTTCCTCCTCCGCTCTTTAGCATGGCCTGGATCTGGTATTTCATACCATAAAAAAGACTATTCAGGTTGATAGCAATTACTTTTTGCCATCCGTCAATACTCATATCGGCAATGGGGTTTAGCTCACCACCGATTCCAGCATTATTAACGGCGATATCCAGTTTGCCGTAAGTACTGACGGCAAAATTGACTAATGCCTCCATTTCTTCCGGGTTTGAAACATCTGTTTTGAAAAAAGAAGATATTCCTCCGGCGGAGCAAATATTTTTCACCACGTCATTTCCTTCGGATTCCTGGATGTCGGATACAATAACATTCGCACCTTGTTTCGCGAATAATTCCGCCGAAGCTTTTCCAATTCCCGAAGCTGCGCCTGTAATGATAACAGTTTTATTTTTCATAAAACGATGGGTTGATATTTTTACAAGTTCGATCTATTCAGTAAAGCGATTGTTACACAATTTTCGAAAATAGTTATATCATTCACACATGGTCTTAATAACTGTCTGAATGTTATGCTTTCGAACTGATTGACTGTTTCAACGTATGCCAGACGTATTGCCATTTTTAGACGGCTCTTAGAGAAGAGTATATTTTTTTAGCCTGCAATCCGTCTTTTACAGTCAAAGACAAAGATCGAATGACAGGTCGTTTATGAAACATTTCTGTCAACCAGCTCTTGTAAAGTTGAAAAAGTCCGGCGGTTTTTATTGGGCACTGCCCGCACAGCAGATCAGTATGCGCTTTTAATATCTACCTTTAATAAGAAGATAAAAAAAATGGAATACAGATCTCTCTCACGCCTGGTGTACCTGGCAGCCGGTTTATTTATCGCTATCTGGTTTTTGCATGAAGTGATGGATGTCGTTCTTCTTTTGTTTTTTGCTATCGTGATCACTATCGTGCTCAATGCACCTGTTACCTGGCTACAGCAGAAAAAGATGTCACGTACTGCTGCTTCTTTGCTGGTATTCTTTGGTGTGCTTGCTTTATTTGCACTTATCGGGTGGATGGTAATACCCAAGATGGTGACGCAGGTAAAATTACTCATCGCCAACCTTCCTGATTACCTCGACCGGCTTAACCAGCGGGTTTCAGGATGGATCGGTGAACATGGCGGAGAGAAAGGAAAAACGGCGCCGTCAGTTACCCCTTTTACCGATCAGCTGCCACCGCTGATCAACAGGATAGGTCAATATTCGCTGGACATTTTCAGGAATATTTTATTAGTTATTTTCTTTTTCTGCCTCGTTATTTATATGCTCATCAATCCGCAACCCTTGCTCGAATTGTATCTCACTTGTTTCAAGGAAGCTAAGAGAGATAAAGCAGCGGAAGCTTTTTCCAATGCATCCGTTATGACCATTGGCTGGATGTGGTCAAACGTGTTGGCCGGTGCGATACGTGCTACTATCGTGTGGTTCTTTCTTTATTTTATGGACATACCGGGTGTATGGGTATGGGCCGGCGTCACTTTTTTCGCGGAACTTATTCCCAAGATTGGTTTTTACATTATGTCCGTGCCGCCAATATTAATTGCATTTTCTATTTCACCCACCACGGCTTTATGGGTAGCGGTATTTTATATTGTGCTGGATGAGATCATCGGTGACTTTATCATTCCACGCATACGCTCAAAAACGATGAAGATACACCCGGTATCCATACTGGTTATGTTGCTGGCTATGACTGCTGCCTTCGGCGTGATGGGAGCATTTATTGCAACGCCACTCGCAGCTTTTATTAAGGCATATTACGAAGTATTTTATCAGAAAGAACTTCAGCCGGAAAAAACAAATCAGCATATTGAACGGATGTTGTACAGGAAATGAATGTTGGATTGTTGTACTTCATATTTTATAAAGCCAAAGGCGCTCACGATTTTGGAAAGACAAACAAGAGCGAAATTTATACGCCTGATTTTTTCATCCGGAATAAAACAATCACCGCCATACCGATCGTCAGCAATGCGGAGATACCTGCCACCGTGCTAAATGAATGACCGAAAGCGCTATGAGCGGAATTTACAAGCTGAGTTTGAATAGGGGAAGAAAGTTTTTCCGCCGTTACCAGCGCTCCGCCCAATGTAGTTTGTGCAGATTCGATTATGGAGGAAGATAAATCTCCGGATAATGCGTTTCCTATTCTTCCTCTGTAGATTGCCGTACCAATACTGCCAAGTAATGCGATACCCAACGCACCGCCAAAAGTGGTACAGGTTTCCGTAAGGGATGCAGCCGAACCAGCTTGCCTGGGGTTGGCCCTGCCCATTACGATATCATGCCCCAGCGTTACGGCAATACCGCAACCGGATGAAAGTAAAACAAGCGACGTGATCAAAAGCGGTAACCTAAATGACTGGCTGGCCATTGCATACATGATCAGCATTCCCATAGCCATGATTAATAAACCGGCTACGAGAAGATAAATACGATGAATATGTCCTGTCAGCAATGGTACGAGGCTGCAACTGATAACACTTCCGGCCGCGCCAAAAATACTCCATAGCCCCGCATGAAAAGCGTCGAGGCCAATAACAAGTTGCAACTCCTGAGAGATAAAAAGAAAAAGTCCCGCCCAACAAAATAATGCAATGAACATACACAGCAATGTTGTAGTAAAGGCTTTATCGTGTAATAATCGCAGGTCGATAAGTGGATCACTGATTTTTTTCTGACGTTGATAAAATAAAATCGCTGTTATTATTCCTGCGGGGATAAAAAGAAAAGACAAGCTATCAATTCCGTGTTCGGCCAATCGTTTAATACCATAGATACCCGACAGCACGGCGACTATTGAAAGAGCCGCGCTGAGAATATCAAACCTGCCTGCCACGGGATCTTTGAATTCGGGAAGCAGAAAAGGAGCCAATAGCAGGAACAATCCCATTACAGGTACAGCGATCAGGAAAACAGAACCCCATCCGAAATGATTCACCAACACTCCACCGATCAATGGTCCGATCATAATGCCAGCTGAAAAGGTAGTGGTGAATATCCCCAGTGCCTGCGTCCGTTGTTTATGGTCATGAAAAAGATTTCGGATGAGCGACAAAGTAGATGGTAACAAACTGGCTCCTGCCATACCCAATACAGCCCTGGCCACGATTAACATGGCGACGGTCGTAGAATAGGCAGTGAGCACGGAAGCCAGGGCGAAAGCCGTTCCGCCAATAAATAACAAGCGACGTCTTCCAATACGGTCACCAGCCGTACCCATCGTAATCAGCAAACCGGCTTCGAGAAAGCCATAGATATCGGTTATCCAAAGTAATTCCGCACTTCCGGGACGCAAACTTTCGCTGATGGCCGGTACAACAAGATACATCACTGTCATATCCATTGACACCAATAAAGTAGGCAAAGCCAGCACGGCCAGTCCCAGCCATTCTCTTTTTCCTGCTTTAATTATTGCTTGTTCTTTTATTACACTTGCGGGATCCATGGAACACTAAGGATGAATAGAGTCAAACTTACTCTCATTTAGCAAGTAGCACGAGGGGTAATTATGTCTTTGTAGAGGGGCGAAAGCGACAAAGGGCCTGATCACATGACACAACTGCATAAAAACGGAGAAGATTCCCGATGCTGTACTTCTGCCAATTATTAAATACCATTTGCCAATTTGCTATGGGCAAAGAATGAAATCCGGCTTACTTTAAATAGCAATTTACATCTCATGAAAAATTAGCCATTGTCCTGCTCGTTTAAAACCGTATGCTTGTTTTCAAAGTAGTTTTTATGAAATCATCTATGTAAAAAAATAACGTTTATGAAGATCGCAAACACAAGGTCATTCCTTGCGATATTACTTATACTATTTATTGGTTGTAAAAAAGGAACCGATAACGGGACCCCTGCGGATACTTTTAAATTAGCGATTGATGAAGGCCCCGTTTCGTCTTCACTTGGTAAGCGGGTAAATCTTACGGGTGCATTTGGGTATACATGGGGGAAAAATTCAACGGAACTAATTACCGCGTCTGGTCTTAAAATGTACCGGCTGGATTTGGCGAATAAACAATACCAGGAAATCGCGGCTTCGCAGCTGTTGGTTGCGGGAAAGAATCATGACAACAGTGCTTTAATCATGGCCGGAAATATCAATGGCCAGCTGGCTTATTTCGAGTACAATTTTGACAGCAAACAGATGAGCCAAATACTTTCCTTCGAGGAAAATGACGCTTCAATTCTTAGTAAGTCGGGCAATGATATTTTTTATTTTACACAAAAGGCAAACCCACCGTCACATTGTGATGGCTTTTGCTGGGGAACCTATCCCGGGGCCAATCCCAGCGCTTATTTTTATTATTTAGATTTCGCCGATAGAAAAGCGGTGTCACTGAAGGGCAAGTTTTTTTCCGCGTTTTCAAAAGATGGGAAAAAGACGCTTTTGCAAGCGGGTACAAGAGATTCCTTTTTCATTTTTGACAATAGCGCAAAAAAACTGGTTGATTCATTCCGGTTGGATATCGCCAATGCCGGCTTCGTTGATCCTGCTATGCTTAAGATTTTTTATGACAGCGAGCCGAAATTCATATCCCTGTCTATCAATAATGATATTACCGTAAGAAACCTGCGTACTTTGGCTCAGGTTGATAAATTGCCCACCACCTGTTTCCCCGGTGATATATTAAATTTTAAATGGTCGGATGACGGAACTAAAATTTACTATACTACTGTTAAAGGAGCCGCCTGTGATAAGATTTACCTTGGCATTTATGACCTGGTAACAAAACAAGAAAAGGTTATTATAGAAAACCTTTCATACCAATCCGGCGGATCGAACCCCATTGATTATATCGAGCTTTCCAGCGACAATAAGCGCATACTGGTGAAATATGAAAATGATTTTTATTTTAAAGATTTGAATTGAACGGGTACAAGAGCTGTTTAAGCAGACCGGATATCAGCTCCGGGACGCTTGCCTGTAATGTGCAAGGCCGCTAACCTGGAATATTTACAGTGTTTTAGACAGACCAGCAATGACGTCAGTTTCAGATATCATTTTTTCCTGGCCAATATTTAGAATTCTGGGAATAAAATATTACTTTAATCAACGATTTGGCTTTAGCCAAGACGACTCCATTAAACTGTCCAACCCTTACTGAAAGATTTACACCATTAAAAAGGGGCAGGACACAATGAAAAAATTTTACTTACTCAGCATTAGCTTAGGTATTTGTTATTTTTCTTTTGCGCAGCAATTAACCGCAACATTTGGAGGGGCTCCTTTTAAAATGGATTGGCAGCGGGCGGGGTATCCTGGTGATACAGTACCTTCTTATTCCGTAGTGAAGGACATCACAACATTTGGCGGGAACAATACGGGCGCCACTTCCACCAATGCCGCCTTCACCGCTGCTGTCACAAGCCTCGGTGGTGCAAACGGTGTTATCTATTTTCCTCCAGGGAATTATTTATTTACGGCCACTCTTTTCCTTCGCAGTGGGTTGATACTGCGTGGCGCCGGCTCAGGTAACACCACTCTTACATTTAACCTGCCTGGCGAAGGGGATTTAATCCGGGCAACGGGAACAGCAGGTGCAAGTACTCCTGTGACTGCAGCCGTTCAACAATATAGCAACCAGGTAACGGTGACGGACCCAAACATGGCTAACATAGGCAGCTTTGTGAAGATTTACCAGAGTAATGAATCAGCACTCATCAATGATACATGGGCTGACAATACTGTCGGGCAAATCGAATATTTAAAAAGCAAGTCGGGAAATACTTTTACTTTTTATACACGACACCGTAGAGCCATACCTGTAACAGGCGCTCCTGTGGCGCAAGTGTTGAACATGATAAAAGGTGTGGGTATTGAATGCCTGAAAATAAAAAGAATGGATGTTGATCTTACCGCCAACCAGACATCCAATATTTTTTTCAACTATGCCGCTTTTTGCTGGGTAAAAGGAATTGAAAGTGATAGCGCCAATTTCGCTCATATTTCTATTTTGAATAGCAGTAATATTGAAGTCAGTGGTTCTTATTTTCATGGTGCTTTTTCCTATGGGGGTGGGGGTGAAGGCTATGGAGTGGTATGTCATTTATCAACCGGCGATTGCCTGATCGAGAATAATATTTTCAAACACCTGCGTCATGCCATGCTATTACAGGCAGGTGCTAATGGCAATATCTATGCGTACAATTATTCCTTACAGCAACAAAGAACGGAATTCCCTTCAGATGCGGCAGCTGATATAGTGCTGCATGGCAATTATCCTTATGCTAATTTATTGGAAGGAAACATCGCACAAAATGTAGGGGGTGATGCCAGCCATGGTAAAAACGGACCCGCCAATGTTTTCTTTCGGAACCGGGCTTTATATTATGGTCTTCAATTTAGTTCGGGATCGGGTGACAGTTCTATTGTAATGTATAATGAAGTGACAGGAACGGGTAATTCCGGTATTTTCCCATTAGGCGGGCTTAGCACCGTGGGAGCCAATACGATTGCTTCAAGAAATTACAGGGCGGCATCCGCTGGCTTTGTTGGCAATATGGAATCAAGGTTTACCCCGAACGAGTCAACAACTTTTACTCATTTCCTCGAACCGGTTAGGCCATATTATTTTAACGCTGATCTGCAGCCGATGGGTTACCCGGGTACTTATAATGCCGCACTCAGTATCCCTGCAAGGGATCGTTTTGTAGCCGGTGGCACGATGACTTATTGCAGTAACAGGTCAAGAAAAGATAGCGTCATGCCGGTCAGTTGTAATCCATTGGCTATTGCAAACCATGGAGGATATGATGTACATGACATTAATGAAACCCATGAATTTCGCGATAATAGCAACTGCGGATTGATAGCAACTATTTTACCATCAGGGGCCAATCCTGTAATCGGAATTATTAAAACAAGAACCACGGTGGATGCCGGTGCTCAGTCTTATGGCGGTAAGTTATATGTGCAAAGGCATTATGATATCGAGCCATTCACTGAGCCCTCATCTTCCACCGCGACGATTACTTTATATTTTACACAACAGGACTTTGATAATTATAACTCGGCCAATGGTATTAATGACCCTGATTTACCGGAGAGCCCTTTGGATATAACGGGTAAAGCAAATTTGCTGGTTAACCAATATCACGGCACGGGTACATTGCCTGGCAATTATTCAGGAAATGCTGAAGTGATCGATCCAAGCGATGCTAATATTGTTTGGAATGCAGCGACCAATATGTGGGAGGTCTCTTTTAATGTAACGGCATTCAGTGGCTTTTTTGTCAGTGGCGTTTCCGCACCATTGCCTGTTAAGCTGGTTTCTTTTAATTATTTTATAAAAGATCAACAAGAGATTTTATTGAAGTGGGAAGTAGCCGAACAACAGGATATAAGGAAATATAGTGTAGAAAGAAGTTCAGACGGTCGTAACTATTCTTCGATCGGCAACGTTACGGCTAACAACGAACCTAGTTTTACTTACCAGTTTCCAGATCATGATCCTATTCATGGTTTAAGTTATTATCGTCTGCAAATTGTAGAGGATAATGTCAAAAACTATAGCCATATCCTTGTAGTAAATCTTTCTGAAAAAGGAAATGGAGTTGCTATTTACCCCGTGCCTGCTACTTCTCAATTAACTATCACGGTAAATAGTAATCTTTTGGTAAATACAGAAGCCCAGTTGCTGACCTCAGATGGACGGTTATTGCAAAAAATAAAACTTCACGGTTTTGAGCAACATATAAATATTGGTCATTTACCAGCGGGAGTTTATTATCTGAAAACGGTTAATGGCAAAGCATATAAAATATTAAAGCAGTAAGGCTTTCAGTTTACCGCCCCGGCTGGAAGAAAAAAAATCCGCGGTTTGGATACACCGCGGATTTTCTAATTAATGAATGGTTACTACGAAGATGGTAATTTATTTTTTCTTTACAGGCGCAGGCGCTTTGGCTTCGAAATCATACATAAGATCAAACTGTCCGTTTTTATTAAGCCTCCAGGTATCCTGGTAACTGGCAGAGTCAACCTTCCCTTTGGTGTCAGTTGTATAGGCGGTACTCCATATCAATGCCCAATCCTCATCTTTATCGGTGCTGTGGACAGGTATCCATGCGTGGACGACGGTTTTCACTTCTTTGTAATTGTTTCGTTGCTGTTGCGAGGTAGTGAAAAAACTATCCCTTGTCCCATGAAACTCCCAATTGTTGGTGTAAAAATGTACAGAATCCCCAAAAGTGGATTTGCTGTCTGCGAGTTTATTATCATCCCATTGCTTAAAAAGGGTAAGAATTTTTTCTGAAATTTTTTGATCGGTGATGGTGAACTGCGAAGAATAGGTTGCGGTATACGGCATTTTCAGATCCGTAGCCGTATTGTCTGCCGGGTTAGCCTCTTCTTTGTTGTCTTTTGTTTCAGCAGTTTCGCTTTTTTTTGATTCGTTATTGCATGACATGAAAATGCCAGCAATCATGATGGTTACTAATACCTTTTTCATTTTGTGAGTATTTAAGTTAATAATTGGTGCTTTGAGGAATGTTTACAAGAGGCGGGATACTCAACAGAATCACTAACTATTTCCATGGGGTGATAAATGGAGCGGGATTGGAGGGTAAAAGGTAGCGAATTTTTCAAATCAAAAATGCGATCTGTTATATAACATACCAGGAACACTTATTGCGATGCGGTCACTTGTGGTTAAACACATATTTATCTTTTGTTTTCAGAATATGCAAACTCACGGAACCGGCCAGTGAAGCGGAGGGGATACAATCGATACTTTCAAACCGGACAAAATAGCCTGTATCTGTTTTTTCAAAGGTCTGAAGTTTCAGATAGTTTGGCAGCTCGGTTGTAATTGTATCTGCTTTTATCGCGGAACATATCATGGTATCAGGTACTATCTTAAACCGGAAACTGTCTACGCTGGATGGAAGACTTGAGAGAGGTAACAAATTTGTCGTAAGAAAAATGGAATCATGAAAAATGCTTTTTCTTTTAACGCCGTCCATATCCGGGAAAGGCTGGCCCAGCACTGTTTTTAAAGCAAGTTCGATTACCTGTGTGGTGTCAGCCGCTGAAGAGGTTTGCTTACTGCTTTTGTCAGCACATGCTGTCAAAAGCAAGAGGAGGATAAACATTGAACGCATATTGTTGGCTTGAATGAAGTGTAAAAATAATGGGTTTAATTGAGTGCTTTGCTGTCCAGCTGCTGTTATGTTCGTTTCCTGGCGGGCCAGGCTTATCCATTAGATGAGTAAAACATCTATCATGCCATTTTAGTGAGCGGCCCGGGCAACCCGGTTTTCATATTTTTTCCTGGTGGATAAAGTTTAAAATTTTGCCGGGCCATTTAACCCGCTTCAGGCATCATCTTTGAAACTGTATCTCAAAAAGCATGATGGAGAATAAATTCATATGTAACTTTTATGCCAACGAACTACAAGCTGAGTATAGGGCCACAAGGAAATGCCTCGAAAAAATCCCGGAGAATATCTACCATTTCAAGCCTCATCCCAAATCAATGGAGCTTGGTTACCTGGCCTTGCTGGTTGCAGAAATACCTTTGTGGATTGTGCACATCATTAAAGAAGGAGTAGTAGACTTTGTTACTTACAAGCATTTTCAATTATCTACAAGTGAGGCATTGCTGCAACACTATGAGGAAAATTTTAAAAACGCTATGCGAACCCTGCAACAAACATCAGATGATAAATTGGAAGATCAATTTATCTTGCGAAATGGAGAGCAACAGCTGATGTCATCTTCCAAAAAGGAATCCTTGGGATCTTCGATTAACCATTGGGTGCATCATCGTGGACAGCTTACAGTTTATATGCGTTTGAATGACATAGCGGTGCCTTCGATCTACGGCCCTTCAGCAGATGAGAAAAAGTTTTGATATTTTAAGGCAGATTAAACAAAAGGCAGACATTGCCACGGGATTTCATTGCAAGGTTTGAGGATCGACAGCCTGGTTTAAGACAAGGGGAAATAGACATAAAAATCTGCGCCCTTTCCTGGTTTGCCTGAAGCCCTGATAAATCCATGATGGTTTTCCATAATTCTTTTGCAAAGGGTTAAACCAATACCTGTACCGGCAAATTCATCTTTGCCATGAAGTCGTTGAAAAAGAGAAAATATTTGCTTTTCATATTGCGGTTCAAAACCTAACCCATTATCTGAAAAAAGAATTTGCAGGTAGAAGCTATTTTTTGAATGAGCTGTGATTTTTTTCATTTCATCAGGGCTGCATATAGCGGATGAAACTTTTATCAAAGGCTCTTTATTTGAAAACTTCAAAGCATTACCAATCAGGTTGGCGAACAATTGGTTAACCTGGAGGGGAATACATTTAATCGTTGGAAGTAGCTTGCTTTCTATCACAGCTTTTTTTTCCTGGATCAATAGTTCAAAATCAATACATATATCGCTCAATACAATATTAAGATCTACTTCCCTGAATTCGTCAGTGAGTGACAAGCGGCTATAATCCAAAATGGATGTTATTTGCTCACTCATTCTTTTGGCAGAAGAATTTATTTTTTCAAAATACTTTTTGACGAGCTCAGCATTCGAAAGGTTTCTTTCAATCAAATCTGTAAACGTCCTTATTTTGCGTAGGGGTTCTTGCAAATCATGAGAAGCGACATAAGCAAATTGTTCCAATTCCCGGTTTTGTATCTCCAATTCCCGGAGATATTCCTCCATTTTTATTTCAGCCTGTTTTTTTTCCGTTAAATCACGGGTAACCTTTGAAAATCCAATGATGGCACCCCCTTCTCCGTGAAGTGCTGTTATGACAATGCTTCCCCAAAAAGTAGAGCCATCTTTACGGACTCTTAGACCTTCGTGTGTAGCTTTTCCATGCTCAATTGCATTGGCTATTAGTTGCTCAGGAAGAGCATTCTCCTGGTCTGCAGGTAAATAAAATGACCTGAAATTTTTTCCTATGATTTCTACAGCAGAATAACCTTTAATCTTTTCTGCACCTTTGTTCCAATTTTGAATATCTCCCTGTTCATTCAATAATATGATTGCATAGTCCTGTACTTCTTCGATCATTTGATGATACTTTTCTTCACTTTTCCGGAGCGCTTCATTACTGAGCCTTAATTCTTCAGTATAAACCTTGGCCTGGTCATCCAGGATCTTTCTATCTGTCAGGTCGCGGGTGACTTTGGAATAACCAATAACTGCTCCATTCTCTGCGTGCAAAGCCGTTAGGGTAATACTTCCCCAGAAGTTGGTTCCATCTTTTCGTAAACGCCACCCTTCATGAATTGCCTTTCCCTCATCAGTCGCTTCCTGCAGTAGTTTTTCAGGCAGCCTGGTCACACGATCTTCCGGCAAATAGAATAGTCTGAAATGTTTACCTACCACGTCCGATTCTGAATAGCCTTTTATTTTTTCAACTCCCTTATTCCAGCTTTGAACAATACCTTCCTTGTCAAGAAAAATTATGGCGTAGTCTTCCACTTCATCTATCATCTTATGATATAGATCCACCGTGGTAATTTTCGTGTCGATTTCAATAGGGGCGGCGTTGTCTTTTTTATTACTCATACCAGATTATCCTTTTAATATTCTATGCAACGCCTCAATTAGCAAGCCAAAACTGGCCGGCTTTACCAAGAACTGGTTGGCACCAAGGTCTCTGCAAAGTTTGACGATCTTGTCCTGGGATGTAGTGGAAAACATGATCACTTTTGTATTCTTTAAGTGATCCAGTTTTTTAATCTCTGGCAAACACTGTAAGCCATTCATTTTTTGCATATTGACATCGAGAAAAATATGATCAGGTATGAAATCAGGGTCTGCAGTTAGTTTAGCCAAAGCTTCAATTCCATTGCCGGCTACAATCCCGTGAATATTTTCGTCAACTTCCTTTAACGCCAGCAGGAAGATTTCCTGGTCATCTAAATCATCGTCGATAAGAAAGCAGGTTGGTGCGCTATAATTGACAGGTGTCGGCATTTTTCGTTAAACTTTTTTAATTGATACCAGCTTTTTACTAAAATTTCGCAATAAAAAAATAGCCAGGTCATTTATTAAGCTGCCAAGCCAACTTTAATAGCCAATTGGTGGTATCCAGTTATACCAGTTCCATCATGGGTATCAGCTATGGAAGCTGCTGGATTCTATAAATAAATCTGAATGTCAAATGCGCTTGCAACATCATTATGTTCCTGGAACTTCAATTGAAGAGCCTTGTATATTTCCGACAGGATAAAACCAAACGGTAACTAAAGGTAGCTTTTTGTGGGTGTTTAACCAGAGCGACGATCCCTTGCATGCGGATTGCCTCCCATTGTATGCCTTACTATGCGCACGATTGCTGCTTTGCACATAGCGGTTTAGAACAAACCGGGACGGGACTGTTCTTTAGCGGAAGATTGGAAAACATACTATCAATGAAAGAAATTGAAATTTGTCGCATTTCACCTCTTTATTGTCTCTTTCACCCATATGTAAATTAACCGGCTCAATCTACTTTTGTTTTGGATTGAAAAAACATTAACCAGTAAAATTTTAAACAATGGCAAGCGTCAGCACTTATCTTAATTTTTCCCGCAATACGGAGGAAGCATTCAATTTTTATAAAACTGTTTTCGGTGGTGAATTTTTTGGCAATGGTTTTATGCGTTTCGGCGACATACCCGCTTCACCGGATATGCCACCCGCAGCGGAAGCCGATAAGAACCTGGTGATGCATGTGGAGTTACGTATTCTTGGTTCTCATGCCCTGATGGGTACGGATGCCCCTGAATCGATGGGATTCAAATTAAATTTTGGTAACAATAGTTTTATCAACCTGCAGCCGGATACAAGAGCTGAAACAAAACAATTGTTTGACAAACTCTCGTCGGGCGGAACAGTTGGCATGGAACTGCAGGATATGTTCTGGGGCGATTATTTTGGATCCTGTACGGATAAGTTTGGCGTACAGTGGATGTTTAATTGCAGTGAAAAGAAATAATCAGTAATCAAACGATGACAGGTGCCGGGTATTCACGTGTAACCCGGCACTTAACTGAATATCCGTAAACATATCAAAAGCTCCGCAAGATTTTAGTTCATAATTTAATTTAAAAAGATGACAACACAGGAAATAGCCGACCGCCTGGTAACCCTTTGCCGCAATGGTAAAACCGAAGAGGCGAAAGGGGAATTGTTTGCACCCGATATTGTAAGCATTGAACCAGGGGAAGGTATATTGCCGAAAGAAATAAAGGGTATGGG
The DNA here is from genome assembly GCA_040007815.1 of Chitinophagaceae bacterium. Taxonomy (GTDB): domain Bacteria; phylum Bacteroidota; class Bacteroidia; order Chitinophagales; family Chitinophagaceae; genus Terrimonas_B. The sequence continues at coordinate 380,504 of JBDTUH010000001.1, read as the reverse complement.
TGCTATTCGTAAGAAAGCGGCATTATTCATTTCGATGGTGGAAGGGTTTTATGGGGATACGATATCCGATCCCATAGTAGCAGGAGATTATTTTTCCATATCATGGACCAGCGATCTGAAAATGAAAGGGGAGCCCCGCCAGATAAATACCGAGCTATGTGTATATAAGACAAGCGGCGGCAAGATCGTCTCGGAACAGTTTTTTTATTAAGGCATGATCAGCGTATCGCCTCCATCAATGACCGGATGCAAGTTTCTTTTCGTTTACAGTTTGTGGTTTGCCGGTGGCATTCGGCTTGCCTCTGCCAGTGGCGATCAGGCCACGTAAACTATTGTGTATATAATTAGTCCATGCATCCCTGCATATCCCGAAACATTCATATTCTGGAACTAAACCCTGGTGAGTCATGCGGATTTTTGTTTGGTTACCGTGTTTCGTGATTTCAAAAATAATTTTCGTGTCTTTCCACTCAGTTTTGTCCTTCGTGAATTTAAAATAGTTGTCGAGTACAAGCCAAACTACTTTTTCATTTGGAATGAATTCTACTATTTTCATTTTGCAGCGATGTACATCTTCGTAATGATAGTTAAACTCAGCATTGAGTTTGTCCGTACTGCCTTCAATTTCTTCCGACCACCATCCACGTACATTATTGATAGTATCGAAGGCTTGTGCCGGAGTTTGATCTACCAGTATGGTAGTAGTAAAATCTGTTGTAGTCATTTTCTGTGTTTTTTTGGGTTCAGAGCAATAGCGGATCCGGAGCATATAGCAAATATGCACGTTAATATCCTTTGCGCCGGTATGTTGTTGCTTTACTATTATAAGTCACGTTAATATCCAATAGTTTATTTTAACTCCGGTTTTCCTTTTCCCTGGGTTAACAATTTAAATAAACTTTCATTCACATAAAAGTTCCAGGCTTTTTCACAACCCTCATAGCACTCTATGCCAGGAACCAGGCCGAAATGGGTGAAACTAATTTGCGTTGCATTGTTTGCTGGAAAAATTTCCCAGCTCATGGCAGTATCCCGCCATTCCTTCTTGTCCTTGAGCCAGTGTTTATAACAATCAATTATATGCCAGCCTATTTTCCTGCCAGGAATAAGCTCAATAATTTTTACTGTTATAAAAGTTTCACCGAAACGCACTGTAAAGACGTCATTGAGTTTTTCAGAGTGACCTTCAAAAATTGTAGTCCACCAACCTGGAACATTGTTAATGATTTTGAATGCTTCCTGCGCTGTAGTATTAACCGTGATGGTTGTAGTATAATCTTGCTTTTTCATTTTCTTTGTTTTTAATCCATTTGAGTTTTTAATCTACAATCATCCCGGCTGTCAGGTTAAGAATGGTTCCGGTTATCGCACTGCCTTCATCAGAAGCTACGAACACAGCTGCATCTGTCAGTTCTTTAAGTGTAGTCAGGCGTTTCCTATGGGTCATAGCTTCCATGCCGGTATGAAATTGTTCAAAACTGATACCGTGGGCTTTTCCATGAATCTCCCATACTTCATCAATAAGCGGTGTCTCGGGGATACCTGTCGTGAGCAGGCAAACTGCCCGCAGTCCGTATTGTCCGCATTCCACCGACAAAGAGCGGCAGAGTGCTTCCATTGCCGCCCAGGCTGGTACCATACCACCTACAAAAGGAGGACTTATCCGGCTTGCATTGGGTGTATGCATGAGAATCACTCCGTGCTCCTGTTTAACCATATGACTTGCGGCTGCTTTAGTGGTTATGAAATGGGACTGCGTGTATATAGTAATTGGATGAGAGAAACTTTCCACAGAAAGCTCAGTGAGTGGAATACCCTGGATGGCTTTTTGAGGAATACCGATGGCATTGAAAGAAATGTCAATTTTCCCGGCTTTTTTAATTACTTCATTCATGTGTTTCTCTACGGCCTGCTCGTCTAATGCATCGAGCCTGGTTGTCGCTACAACTCCTCCACCGGATAAGATATCACTGGCTATCGCATCAAGCTTTGCTATGGTGCGTCCAGTCAAAAAAACTTCCGCACCTTCCCGTGCAAAAGCCTTTGCAATAGCCGCTCCGACGGTTCCATCTCCATAAACAACAGCGACTTTGTTTTCCAGTCTTTTCATTTTGTTTTTAGTTTTTAAGTGAAACGTTTTTTATCATTTTCCAAAACTATTGTCTTAAATAAAAAGATACAGGGTGTGAAATAGACTTTGTATGGGGTTGATTTGGACATGATGTTCGTTTATCTTTGTTCAAATATTTTACCATGAAGCAGGTGACTATCATTGTTCCGGAAGGGAAGACAAACCTGAGCAGTATAACGGGTTCGTTTGAAATCCTGACCAAAGCAAATGCGCATTGGAAAAAGATGGGAAACAAACCAATGATGGAAATACGTGTCGCAGGTTTTATGAAAGAATTAAAATTGGATGAGGGTTTCTTTTCGGTTTATCCTGTACATATTACCGGAATAAAAAAAACCGATCTGCTGATAATACCTTCCGTTAATTATGGTGATAATTTAATAAAAGAGAATGCGGCGTTGATTGACTGGATCAGGGAGCAATATAAAACCGGCGCTGAAATAGCAACGATGTGTTCAGGTGCATTTTTGCTGGCGGCTACCGGTTTGCTGGACGGAAAGACCTGTTCCACTCATTGGAATGTGGCAGCCAATTTCCGGCGGCTGTTTCCAAACATTAATCTTCAAACAGATAAACTGATTACTGCCGACAAGGGAATATATACCAACGGCGGCGCCTACTCATTTTTGAATCTTATCCTTTTCCTGGTGGAGAAATATTTTGACAGGTCAACGGCTATTTATTGTTCAAAAATATTCCAGATTGATATGGACAGAACATCGCAATCACCTTTTTTCATTTTTCAAACGCAGAAGAACCATGGTGATGAAATGATTTGCGAAGCTCAAACTTATATTGAAGAAAACCTGGGCGAAAAAATTTCCTTCGAAGCGCTGGCACTAAAATTGGCAACCAGCAGGCGAAATTTTGACAGGCGCTTTATTAAAGCTACCGGTAATACCCCTGTCGAATACCTGCAGCGTGTAAAAGTGGAAGTCGCAAAAAAAGCGTTAGAGAAAGGAAGGAAAAGCATTTTTGATGTCATGTATGAAGTGGGCTATTCAGATGATAAAGCGTTCAGGGAAGTTTTTAAAAAAATAACAGGCTTATCTCCGTTGGACTACAGGGCGAGATATAATAGGGAAGCCATCCCGATGGCTGCCGGGATGGCTTAAGGTGTGTTATTGATTCATCTTTTCGCTTTTTGACTTATACTTTATTCATTAAGATTTAATAAAAGCTAAAAGATCCTTATTTATTGCGGCGGCTTCTGTTGTTGGCATTCCATGAGGAAAACCCGGGTATGAAATAAGTTTTCCATTTTTCAGCAATTTTACAGCCTTTACCGCGGTAAGTGGAAAGGGAACTATCTGGTCATCTTCGCCATGCATGACAAGTACAGGAACATCCACACTTTTAAGATCTTCGGTAAAATCTGTTTCTGAAAAAGCCTTGATACAATCGTAATGTGCTTTTATTCCACCCATCATTCCCTGGCGCCACCAATTATCCCTGACACCTTGCGATATTTTCGCCCCTTCCCGATTGTATCCATAAAAGGGGATAGTAAAATCCTGGAAAAATTGTGGCCGTAATGCGGCGGTTCCTCCCCGTATTTCATCGAATACAGACAATGGAATGCCATCCGGGTTGCTTTCTGTTTTTACCATTATGGGAGTAACCGCACTTATAAGTACGGCTTTAGCCACACGGCCTTGTCCGTGTTTGGCGACATACCGGATCACTTCTCCGCCACCGGTTGAGTGACCAATATGTACAGCATTTTTTAAATCAAGCGCCTTTGTCAATTCAGCCACATCTGCCGCATACGTATCCATATCATGTCCATTGGCGGTTTGGGAAGATCTCCCATGTCCCCTGCGATCATGAGCAATGACTCTGAATCCCTGGTTCAGGAAAAACATCATTTGCCCATCCCAATCATCGCCGGATAAAGGCCAGCCGTGATGAAAAAAAAGTGGTTGTCCTGTTCCCCAGTCTTTATAATAAATTTCAGTTCCGTCTTTAACCTTAATTGTACTCATTTTTTTTAATGTTTAAATATTATAATAAATAAATTATTTGGAAATGTGCTTTTGTCCTGCTGAAAAAATATCAGATATACTGGATTTTATTTTTTCACCAAAGGCTGATATTGCCGCTCCCTGCGTACTGCAAGGTACTTGAAATACTTTCTGCCCGAATTTAAGCACCGCTAAGATATAAAGTTGAAAAATTTATCCTCATGCCCCCGATAGGTTATAGCGAATCAGAATGGGTTAAAAAATTCTCACCAATCATGTAGAAAATTTTATTTTCTTTCCTGTATGATATTATTTCCGTTTTGTGATACGACCTGGTACTTACCGCTATGCGATCTCACTTTGAAGCTAAGCGAATAACAACCGATCTTTTAAAATCCGGCAAGGTAAAAGACGCACCGACTTTTTCAACGCTTATCCACGAGTTTTTCCATGGATCATACACTTCTATTTTCCGCGTTGATGCCATTACACCCAATTCCCGGAGATTGATTTGAATGCCATGCAGGCTTTCCGGCGGTATGCCGTTTTGTAACTCTGATTCCCAATTATTCATTTTGTCGCGGAGCCAGAGCAGGGTTGTCTTTTTTCCTTTCAGCAAATAGATGCGTACAGCATTAGTCTCCGCTTTGGCAGGTATAAATTTCTCTTTGATCGGGTTGATACCTTTGATAACTTCATTGAACCGCTGAAAATGATACCAGAGGTTATTTTTATCTACATAGGATTCCCAATGCCAGCTCATACCTGCTCCCGCTGCTCCGGAAAAAAATGGTGCAAACAGAATATCGTGTAATAATATGCCGGCCGTATCCATTGGATAATGTTTACTCGGACCAGCATGGTTTGGTTCAACGGCACCCGTCTCAGCTAAGATCACAGGCTTACCCGTGTGGTAAGACGATAACTCTTCAACAGCCGAAGAACAAATGATATCCATCGGGGCGTGGCATAGTTCCATTTTTGCTCCCAGGTCAAGGTAGCGATGGACTTGCGCGATTTCATTGCCAGGCAGCAACATTATTTTTTTATACACCGGCCTCACGTTGTCATTGTCAAAGCTTCCCAGGCTTTGCATGACAAGGTTTTTCGGAAACCTGCGTTTGACTTCACGAAGCATCTTTTCATTCCATGCAAAGAAAATACTGTCTTCGGGTCCCTTCATGGCATTCATCTCATTCCACAATTCCCATCCAAAAAATAGGCTGTCACTGCCATAACGTTTTTTATAAAAATCAATCTTATTCAAAAAGAGTTGCTGACCGGCAGAGGAAGTCAGGTATTGACGGATGCTGTCCAGCGGGCCACCATTGGAAGTATGGTAAACAAATTTTGTCGCCCACTTTTGTGCATTCTCTACCAGTGTAACACTGCGAAAATGTTCCAGCGTTATTTTAATTCGTAATTTATATTTCCTGGCCATTGCCATAAAACGGTCAATCCGTTTCACTTTATCATCGCTGTATTTACCGGCCGCTTTGTCTTCCATATCCCAAAACGATTCGCTCAACCAAACACGGATATAGTTACCCCCGTTTTCCGAAAGCCGCTTCATCCAATGATCAATCTCGGCGAATGCTGAATCAGGATTTTCATGCGTGCGTGAGCTTGGATTGATCAGGTTTATTCCAACTGGAATATAAGGTGAGCCATCTGAAAATGAAAAGTAAGCGGGGTTGGATTTGCTGACCTGGATATACCTGGGTTTGGCAATTTGATTTTGAGAATGACTCGTTTGGTAGCTAATAAATGAAAGGAGGATAAAAGGACACAAAAGACAAGTTCTGTATTTCATATTAAATGCTATTTGGTCAGTAACCATCGAATGTAGGCTTTGAGGTATAAAACACAAAACCTTTTTTTAATAGTTGTTCAGTGCTCCGGTTACAGTTATAGACCAATGCCTAAAGGCAAACCCAGACGGAACTTTTGCTTATTAGCACGGCTGACTCGAAAACATTTATAATCATATTTAATTACCGCAAAGCGTAAATGGATCAAATATAAAACCCGCTATGAATGATTCCAGCTATTTTTAAAAAACTATTTACGGGGAATCCCGCCTGGATAAAAGAAAACTTTTAATTAAACCAAACTGCGTACCCTTTTCTTCGCAGGTCCCAGGCCAGCTTTTCTTCCATATATAGTGCTTGCTGCCTGGTCATAGGTTTTAAATTGATGTGATCGTAAAGGCTGGGACGCAGATAGGCGCCATATTTCCGGACGATAGAAGCTGATAGGTTGTGACCTTTTTTATTGATGTACCCTGTTTTATGTTGTTTGAATCGCTCGGCCGGTGTTTTACTGGTCATGCCTACATACAGACACTCGAACACGCCATTAAATTGCGGATTAGCCGAACGGAATTTGCTGTTTTCGGTGAAGACCCGCTTTGATAGTTCAACTACGTAAACATGGTATTTCATTGTAGGCGGAAGTGCTGGCTTTTTCTATCTGCAAAATACGTATCGTCAATCTATACAGGTATTTCTTTTTTATGATTTTACGAAAAGACAAAGACAGCAGCCACCACTGCTGAGCACAGGAATACCCCGCGAAGTAAGATCATTAAGGACGTCCGGAACCTGAGATGGCTTTTCGTATTAATGCCACGATGAACGTTAATACGGCTGAACCGACAACAGACCAAATGATGGGAAAAGTTTTCCCACCGATCTTCACGGCAAAGAGTTCAGGGAGGCCAAATTTTCCCGATATCCACATTCCGATATAGGCGCCGATAAAGCCTACCACAATCGAAACCAGGCAACCACCAAGGTCGTATCCGGCAAGAGATTGACCAATTGATCCGCAGATCGCGGCGATGACAAGGAGAATTAAGAATTCGGTAAGAGTCATGTTTAATTTTTATTAAAAGTAGTTGCAATTTGAATGCCGCAAATACTTTCTTCTTTTTTATTTGGATTAGCACAGTAAAACGAAAATTAATAACAAAATCCAGTGTTGCTTTTGCCGCTGGAAACAAATACCGGCCACTGCGGGGTTGCTATAATACACAAATCCATTTAATGCAGCCTGCGGCGTACCGTTTAATTAGTTGTTGGTTGAGAACTGCCTGGCGCAACGAAATGACGTCCTTAATTTTGAATCACTTTCAAATTGTCAAACTCAATCCGTTGGGGATAGTTTTTGGTAAATCCGATCTTATCTCCCAAAAGTGGTTCAGCGGGTATTGTATTTACCAACTGGCCATTGATCATCAATTTCCAGTAAATACCTTCCCTGATAATCCTGATCTCGTTTTCGACATAATTTCCCTGTTTAACGAGTGCAGAAGTTGTCCAGGGCACCAGGTTTGAATAGTTGGCAGATGTAGCTTTTTCGACCTTGTAATAACCATTGGCTGATATATCAAAAGCATAGTAGTTGCTGACATCCGTGCCGCCAAAATATATCCCGAAAGCTGCATTAACAGTGCCCGTTGTATGCACCATGGTAGCGCTAATTACATAGTTTTTAGTGGTATCTATTTTAACCGGGACAAATACATTATAAGTGAGAGAGTCGTTCGCGTCAAGTATATACTTATTGTTGTAGACCAAATAATTTATTTGATTTACAGTATGAGTTGACCAGTTGTTTTTATTGCTGCTGAAATCATCAGAAAAAATTACTTTTTCTTTTTGCGCAGATAGCAATTGGGTTAAACAAACAGATAGCATAAGGATGAGGATATTTTTCATACTTGTATTTTTGTTGAATATACTAATAAATAAAAAATTTCAGTGGCTGTGCGGGGAAAAACATCTGTGCGCAGGACTAGCAAATAACTCCGTTTGTCCCGGTGGATGTCTTACCCATCAGGATTATAACGGACACATCCGGGGCGAAGGGATCAGTTGCACAGCGGGAAACTATAAGTTTTCGAAAGCTTTGAATTATAAAAACCTACCTATATATTCACCTTTCAAATTTCCGCCTAATGAGGCAAATCGTTTTTATTATAATGGCTTTATGCCTTGCTTTCTTTTTTTCCTGCAAAAAGGCGGATGATTCCACACCTCCACCTGTTCCCGCGGCGTTGACCGCTAGTCCAGCCACGTTAACTTTCAAAGGTTATGCAGGAGGTATAGATTCTTTTACTGTTACCTACGACGGTAAATGGTCCGTATCGATAGTTTCTTCGAATGCATCCTGGTTAAAACTGAGCAGCGACAATGGAAGTGGTAACAAAAAGATATACGTCACGGTAGAGCAGGCTAACACGAGCGGAACAGACAAGACCGCCACGATTGAAGTTAAACCGGAAGGGGCTACCACGCAAAAGGCAACGATTACAGTAACGCAGCAATTCTTCAATTTTACAGCGTCGCACAGGGTATACGGTGGAACGGAAACGGATGAATTCAATAAAGCGATACCGGCCACGGATGGTGGCTATATTGCTGTAGGAACTACCAAAAGCACCGGTGGCGATATTTCTAAAAACCATGGCATTAGAGACGTATGGGTGGTTAAGACAAACGCGGACGGTACAAAATTGTGGGAGAAAACCTATGGCGGTGCCGGCGATGATTTTGGCTATTCCATCGTTTCATCGCCGGACGGTGGCTATCTTATTGCCGGGACTACGGGAAGTACCGATGGCGATGTGACCGGCAATCATGGACAGTTTGACGTTTGGTTGATAAAAATAGATGGCAATGGTACCATTGCCTGGCAGAAAACATACGGCGGTTCACGTTTGGAAGATGCATGGTCGTTGATTGCCACAACAGATGGTGGTTACCTTGTTGCCGCAGTAGCCAACAGCAGCGATGGAGATGTGAGTGGTTATCATAATCCTTCCTCTCCGTCAACAATATATCTATCGGATACATGGTTATTGAAGGTTGATGCCAACGGCGTTATAGTATGGCAAAAATGTTACGGCAGCACTGATGAGGAGTTGGGTATTGCTGTTACCGAAAGCCCAGATGGCTATGCCGTTATCGGTCACACCGATGCGAAACAGGCCAACGGCGATATTACAACTGCTTATGGCGGGTATGATGTCTGGCTTTTCAAGGTAAATAAAGCCGGAGTTATGCAATGGCAGAAGAGCCTTGGCGGCACTAAAAACGATGTAGGACGAATCATTGAAAATACAAATGACGGCGGTTATATTATTGGAACTAATACGGTGAGCCCCGAACTTGGCTATCGTGTTGGGGCATCTGATGCATGGATTGTTAAGCTAGATGGGACAGGAAATAAAATTTGGGAAAAAACGCTGGGGGGGAAGTATTACGATGATCCTATAGCGATCATTGCAACGGTGGCCGGAGATTATATTGTTGGCGGAAGTTCAAGCAGCCCGGACGGTGATTTGACCGGTAATATTGGAGGAATGGATGGATGGATTTTTAAACTTAGTAATAGTGGAACCCTGGAATGGCAAAAAAACTGCGGCGGCACCGAATACGATCAAATAAACTCAATGGTCTACCTTGGCAACAATAATTATCTTGTGGCAGGCAGATCTTCCAGTAATGATCATGATATTACCGGCCAGCATGGACAAGGAGATGCCTGGCTGATGACATTTAATGCTCAATAATATTTATTGCCATCACTTTACTTCTTTCAGAGTCTCCTCCCTTTAGCATTAGAAGGAGTCCTTTCCGGTACCAAACCTTCGGGATGGCCCAGGCCAATCCCGATGTGTATAAGGCGCTGCAATAATCTATAACCAAAGGATCATAGTTTTCACTTCAACTATTTCATAAAACGAAAATTCTTCTACGGTATGGTTGTGAACTGTTTACTTATTGAAGATTGGGGATATCCGACAGGATGAAAAATGTAATTTTATAGAATGACAGCCGACCCGCACATTCCGATTATTCCTATCGACCCCAAAAGTTTAAAAAAATTAAGAGGGCAACCGGTAGCAACGTTCTTATCAGGCTATGAACCTAACGAAAGACGAACGTTTTGGGTTATTTTCCATTGTAAAGAAGCGTTCAATCCAAGATTCACCATGCAATTTGTTTCTAAAAGCCTTGAATGGAGAGAGCAGAACGGAAATTTTATGAAGTATTCAAGAATAGTAAGCGATCTTAAAGTGCAGGGCTATATTAAGCAGGACAAGAAGTATAATTGGCATATTACGCCAAAAGGATATTTACATTGGTTGACATTAAATAGCAAGACTGTTTTTTGGCTGACGGCATTAGGGATAATAACCATGCTGGGAATAGTAAAATTTAGTTGTGGCACAGGGACAAAAAACAATAAAGAGCCGGAAGCCCGGCAGCAAATAAAGTAACGATGTTCTTTGTGCGGGCATTAATTCCGGCGAAGGACTTAAATACTTGCGGTCACCGGTTTCATTGGATTTCCTGGCAAAAACGCAAGGTGTTGCCATCCGTATCAGTCACATAGAATTCACGTCTTCCCCAGGTTTGATCAACGGGTCCTGAATGTACAGGAGAATCGCTTTTAGCAGAAGTGTCCAAGCCACGACTTATAAATTTAGCGAACAAGCTGTCTACATCAGTAGCCCACACGTACGCTACAGAACCAAACAGTTTTCCGCTCTCGTGCGTAGTGATTTGCAACTCCGTTTGTTCGTGCCCCAGGTCAACGACAGGCGAATCCGGAGTATCTTCCGGGCATGTCATTACGAAGTCCAGCACTTCAGTATAATGCCGTATCGCTGCAGGCAAATCACTGACTTTGAATAATGGGATGAATTTCATAGGCTGAAATTAATATGAATGACCAACTATGTATTTAGTTTTATAGTGGTCGCCTTTCTTCAGCAATCAGAAAAGGTCTCGGCGGGGTTTGGCCTAAGCCAACCCCGGTGTATAAGCCACTACAATAATCTATAATCAAAAGGTTTGCATTTTTTTACTGCACCTGTTTCATAAAAGGAGGCGCTGCTGTGTTCGTAATCAGTATAGTCAATTACTAATTTCCATTTGCCGCTTACAGGATTACGATGTATGTATTTCAACTTCTGATTAAAGAACTTTTCATTATAAATGCCCTTTGCATCAAAGGAATCAGTAAATACTTTGTGCAACTGTCCTTTCTTTTTTTCTCTTTCGGTTACAACACTGGCAAGATAACTTAAAATTTCCCGTTCATTTGCCTGCTCCAACCGTTTTATTATTTCATACGCCATAAAGCGTTTGGCATTTCCTATTATGTTATTGAGATTAAATCCAGGTTCCGGGAAATAGTGTATAGTATGTAAATGGTTAGGCATGATCACATAGGCTACCGTTCCAAAACCCTGTTCTTTTAAAAAGTCAAACCATTTGTACACCATGTCATACCCATTTACCTTTTCGATTAACGGGAGCCATTTGTAGCAGGTGAAAGTGCAGAAATAGAAAATGGTGCTATCATCACGTTTCTATCTTATCGCCATAGTTGAATTTCCGAATACCGCGGCATGATTGCATCGTTTAAAACACAAGATCACACGTTAAACTCACGGGGGTAAAACATTTTGTGACGGGGGGAAAGCCTGATAGCACTCACAAAGTATCAGCAGATTTTTGGTGTTTCATCCTTATAGCTATTGCTGAATTCGAAAAATTTCTACACGCCGGGGTTGGCTTGGGCCAAATCCCGGCGAGACTGCTTACTTTGTTGAAGATTGAGGAGACCCCGGCAGGACGAAAAAAGAAAAGAATGGTAGGAGTAATAGATTTAGAGTAAAACCCTCCATACAAATCTAAAGGTGGAGACACGCACCATGGCTTACTTTTTTTACGGACACTTACCACAGCGGCAGAAGGTTAAGGGAGACCCCGGTAGGACGAAAAGGTCTCGCCGGGATTTGGCCCAAGCCAACCCCGGCGAGACCGCCTACTTAATCGAAGATTGAGGAGACCCAGGCAGGACGAAGTGTTTACCAGTTCGATTTTAGCCTGTATGCTTTCGCTGCTTCTTCCATTTCTTCACTAATGTTAGTGTCATACGTGAAATTTTGAATTTGCCAGCTATCGTTAGCTTTGTAAAGTAAAAATGTAAATCGCACCGGTTGTCTTTCATACTTGATTAGAAAGCTTTTCAAGATGTAACTTTCTCCTGCAGATTTTTCAGTGATTGCCTCATAACCGTAGTATTCTCCTAACCCACTAATGAAATCAGCCAGTTTAATTTTTACTGTTTCAATATCGCTTTTCTTATCCTTCATCCACTTGTTATTTTCAAATAGATTTCCGTAGGCTTTTGTCGGGTTTTCTTTATACATTTTAAAAAAAGCCTCGGTGATTTTCTCGTTTGACTGTCCATAAAGAAAATTTGATAATAGAACAGTAGCGATAAAGCAACAATGTCGTATCAAGGTCATGCTATTTTAATTTAGAGATTTAGTGACTTTGGGATTTCGGGCTTGTCGAATTTGCAGCTAACAATTAAAAATACAGTACTCCTTTCACAGTTTCAAAGTTTCAGAGAACGAATTTCAGCACTTTAATATTCGTGATTTTGTATTTTCACTGCTGACAATGACACGCTATAGTTCTTTGGATAAGCAAGAATTGCGCAATAGCCATCCGAACACTGAAGAGTACGACGCAATGGACGATGAAAGTAGCACTACAACTGGGTAAATAATAGATGTTTTCACTTAGCCATGGTTCGATCAACTCACCATGACAACCTAAATTACCACCTTCCCACAATCTTAAAATTCAACAACCTTGGTGTCAACCGTTGCGGCATGGTATAAGTAGTGTTGGAAAAATCTTTGATCAATAAATAAGAGATGGTATTGTCACGGTCGATGAGATTAAATACTTCGAGGCTGGCCCAGATATTATCAAAGCCGAGGAAGGGACTATGACTACGGCGCTTGCTGCGGTCGCTGTCGAGTAACAAAGCGCTGAAGCCGATATCCACTCTTATGTAAGACGGTATCTCAAGGCCGTTCCGGTATTTAACATTGTTGGGAATATTGTAAGGAAGATTGCTGCCATACAAAAGATTCAGATTCATTTTTAAATTCTTGTTGGTCGCAAGGTAATCCTGGAAGAACATTCCAAACGTAATGCGACGGTCGGTAGGTCGGCGCACCCAACCTTTTTCCAGCGTCACACTATCAATGGGTTCATTCAGATCATTAAGTGTATAATTTTTATACGTATCGCCCTTGATATCTTCCTTCGTATTCATAATGCCAAGACTGATCCAGGATTCAGCATCTTTCACCAATTCACCATAGAGCCGCATTTCAATACCCGCGGCATAGGCTTTCGCCATATTTTCTCCAAAGTACCGCACCCTTACATTGTCAATATCATAGGGCACTACATCCGTCATGTTCTTATAATAAGCTTCAGTGGTCCAACGCATAGGTCTTCCAAAACCAGTGAAGTTGTAATCAAAACCAATAACACCCTGCCAGCTTTTTTGCGCTTTCAGTTGGGTATTGATCGTGCCATCATATCTTCTCAGTTCACGATAAAAAGGTGGTTGATGATAAGCGCCTGCCGCTACACGAAAAACAAAATCTCTTTTCCAGTTGGGTTTCCAGCTGGCGCCGATACGGGGCGAGATTAAAAATTCTTCGTTGAGTGAATTATAATTGAATCTTACACCGGCGGTGAACGTGTACATATTTAATGAATCGCCAAAACGGATATTATCCTGCAGGTAACCGGAAAATTTATCAATGTCGAGATCAGCTTTTGATTTTAATGATTTACTCAGGCGCAACATATCAGGCTGGTAAGGCAATGAATAACCGGCTGAATCCTGGAACTCCCATTCATTGAGTTTGTCTTTGATCATTGTTTTATCATAAGCAAGTCCCCATTGGTAAGCATGTTTTCCTTTCTCAAAATTTCCCTTGTGGGAAAAATTCCAGTTTTGAATATTTAACGTGTTGCGGTTGAAATTCTGGAACACACCGGCGCCAAGCGGGTTGACGATCAAACCAAAAGTGGCTTTGCTTTTATCAAAATCACGTTCGCCAAATAAATAAGCACCGGTGATGTCCACATTCTCTCTTTCATCGTTTTCAAAACGGGAAGCCATCCATTTTAATTTCAATCTCCGGTTTACCTGTTTCGTCAATGATAGCCCAAGCATACTGGTACTGTATTCATCTTTTTCAAATCCATCAAAGAAAATATCGATACCGAGATTGGCGGTAAAGAAAGGAGAGAAGACAGAAGAAGTCAATTGACTAAAAGCCGGCTGCAGGGTAAATTTGGTTTTAGAAATATTGCCGAATAGTTCGAGTGTTGACTTGCCTGAAAGCTGATAAGTCAACAGGGCTTGCAGATCAGATGAAGAAGGAACATAGTTGCCCTGTGTTTCCTGGCGGCTCAATAAATTTTTATTGCTGCGGTTTCTCGCACCGATGAGATAAGTGAATTTATTATTGTTGGATGTACCTTCTACATGTAATCCCTGTTCCAGTATGCCGACATACGCAGAACCGCCAAAACGTTTGGGTTTATTGTATTGGATATCGAGCACCGAGCTCATCTTATCGCCATACTTAGTTGGAAAGCCGCCATTATAAAAATTGATATTGCGGACCATTTCGGGATTGATAAAACTTAAACCTTCCTGCTGACCATTTCTTACGAGGTATGGACGGAATATTTCAAAGTCGTTTACATAGATCAGGTTTTCATCATAGCTGCCACCGCGTACAGAATACTGTGAGGTCAATTCATTATTGGAGCCGACAAATATTTTGATCAAACTTTCAACACCTGTTGTAACAGAAGGAAGATTCAGAATTGTTTTTGGATTGGGTTTTATCAGGCCGGCTTCTGTTCTGTCACGCTGATCAGTGACGGTGACTCCTGATAATACAGTGGCACCTCTTTCTAAGCGTATAGTAATATGTTCTTCTTCATTTTCGCTGAGCAGGAAATTTTTTTGTTCTTCTCCATAACCGGTATAGCTGAACACCAAAGCAAATGCTTTGTCTGCGGGAACTTTTAACCGGAAATAACCCGTATCGTTGGTAGCGATACCTGTTTGCCTGCCGAGTATAACAACAGAAACATGAGCCAGGGGATTCTCATTTTCATCTATCACTTTGCCCGACACATATGCTGACTTTTTTTGGGAATACCCAAGAAAGGAAATCAATAGCAATAACCAGGATAAGAGATATTTTGGCCGGTTCATTCGTAGTGGCGGATTTGCGGACAATATTAGGCATTTAATTTTGGTTTGCCTATTGGGTAACGGTGGTGGGTTTCAAATTGTTGTGCGGCACAGAGGGAAAGTAACACTGACCAGGCGGATTAATGGATATGCACGGATTTTATCGGCTTGATCCGGTAGCTAACGGAGATTTAGCCACAGATAAACACAAATAAAAACAGAAAAATGTATCTGTGTGCATCTGTGGCTTTACTAAAAGCCAAAATAAGACACTACCGAAAAATGGTAGTGTGTCAGTTTGAATTTTTAAGGTTTAAGCGTTTTCTTGTACTGCTAAAATAAAAGCCACGGATGCACGGATAGATATTGCAATCCTTGCATCCGTGGCCTAAACTTTTCAAATCCGATAGCTATCGAATGATACATTACCCGAAAAACGGCCGGATGATTTATGGCCCGGGAAATCATTAACTTCGGCGGCAGGGATTTGCTTTGCGATACGATCCCTTCTCATTTGAAGTTTAACCACAGCGCTATGAAACGTTTGCCTATTTTTTTAATATCCGTCATCATTATTATTTCTTCCTGTGGTAAAAAAGGTGATACAGATAATAGCGTTAAGCCACCTTCCGATCTTATAGTTAATGCAGTCATCAGCACTGACAACAGTGGCAATGTTTCTTTTACCGCTTCGGCGACCAATACTGTGTCTTTTGAGTACGATTTTGGGAATGGTGTAACGCAGACGGTTGCTTCTGGTGTTATAACTTATAAATATCCGGGTTCAGGTGCTTACACCGTCAAGGTAACTGCCAAAAATTCAGCAGGTCAAACCCTATCAAAGTCTATGCAGGTTACCGTAACCGTTGTTTTATCCTTAGTATGGGCCGATGAGTTTGACCTGGATGGCGCACCTGACCCCGCCAAATGGGGTTATGATCTCGGCGCCGGGGGTTGGGGTAATGCGGAACTGGAGAATTATACCAACAGAACCGATAATGCTATTTTATCAAACGGCACTTTAAAAATTATCGCGAAAGCTGAAAGTTATAATGGAAGCGCTTACACCTCCGCCAGGTTGTTGTCAAAAGATAAATTTTCATTTAAGTATGGAAAGATCGAAGTGAGAGCCAAGTTGCCCACTGGGGTTGGTTCCTGGCCTGCGATCTGGATGCTGGGTAATAATATCTCCACCTCCGGCTGGCCGGCCTGTGGCGAAATAGATATCATGGAACACCTGGGTCGTGATCTCAACAAAATTTATGCTACGCTTCATCACCCGGGTCATTCGGGTGCTAACGGAAATGGCACCACGGTGATGGTTCCAACGGCAACGACAGAATTTCACACCTATTCCCTGGAATGGTCACCGGCAAGCCTGGTAATTTCAGTGGACGATACGCCATTTTACCAGTTTACGAATAATCCAGGTTTGCCGTTTAATGACAAATTCTTTATCATTCTCAATATAGCGATGGGGGGTAATTTTGGCGGGCCTGTTGATCCTGCTTTTTCCAGCGCTACTATGGAAATAGATTATGTAAAAGTGTACCAATAAAAAATACGATCGTGCTAATCTCTAAAAAGAAAACTCTTCAAATGGTTTGGTGCATTTGTTTCTTGTGCACCCAAAAAATCGTTACCGGCCAGGCTTCATTTAGTAAACTGGTTTGGTCGGATGAATTTAACTATAAAGGTTTGCCCGATAGTTTGAAGTGGGGCTATGACAAAGGAAAAGGTTGTCCCGATAATTGCGGATGGGGAAATCATGAATTAGAATTCTATACCTGGAACCGCAAAGAAAACGCAAGAGTGGAAAATGGAAACCTGGTGATAGAAACAAGGAAAGAGAATTTTGAAGGCGCAGGCTACACTTCCGTAAGACTGGTATCAAAAAATAAAGGCGATTGGAAGTATGGACGTTTTGAGATCAGGGCGAAACTACCGGCGGGAAAAGGTATGTGGCCTGCTATCTGGATGCTGCCAACGAACTGGGTATATGGTGGCTGGCCGCAAAGCGGTGAGATCGATATTATGGAGAATGTCGGTTACTATCCCGACTCAATTTTTGGAACCGTACATACAGGGGCGTATAATGGCGCCTTGGGAACACAGAAAGTAAAAAGTATCGTCAACAAAACTATGTCCACTTCATTTCATGTATATGCTATGGAATGGACAGCCGAAACGATTTCATTTTTTGTGGATGGTAAAAAATACAATGTTTTCAAAAATGAGCATAAGGATAGTGCGACATGGCCATTTGACCAGGAATTTCATTTATTACTCAACATAGCTGTGGGTGGCGACTGGGGTGGTAAGTATGGTGTTGACGATAAAATTTTTCCACAACAAATGCTTATTGATTATGTACGGGTGTATCAATAAAAAAAAGCTAGCTCTGTTTTAATTTTTGAATGGTCGCTTTCGGATCGGCGGATTTAAAAACCGTATTACCCGCCACTAACACATCGGCTCCCGCTTCTACGATGGTCCCTGCGTTTTCAACGGTGACACCACCGTCAATTTCAATCAATGTTTTTAATCCCCTTTCATCAATCATTTTGCGGAGCTGTTTTATTTTATCCAATGTGTAAGGGATAAATTCCTGGCCGCCGAAACCGGGATTTACACTCATTATGTTGACAAGATAGACATCGTGCAGTATATCGTTTAACATCGAGACGGGTGTATGCGGATTGATAGCTACCCCCGCTTTCATGCCTAATGATTTTATTTGTTCCAGGTTGCGATGAAGATGGGGGCAGGCTTCGATATGAACAGTAAGATGATCAGCTCCCGCATTTTTAAATTGTTCAGTATAGTTACCGGGTTCTTCTATCATCAGGTGAACGTCACAAACTTTGGTAGTGGCCTTGCGAAAGAATTCGATGATCATAGGTCCGAAACTGATATTGGGAACGAAACGGCCATCCATCACATCGAGATGATACCAGTCGGCGACACTTTCATTCAGCATTTTACATTCATCTTCCATTTTGAAAAAGTTGGAAGCAAGGAGTGAGGGAGCGACAATGGGCATCAGGGTTTGAAATTTGCGCTGCAAGATACGGGAACTTGACCGTTACTATTACCGGTAACCAGCAACTGGTAACTATTGAATTTTTTCAGCCGCTTCTTTCGCCTCAGTGAAAGTTTTATCCAGGCTATATGCCTTTTCGTAATTCAGTTTAGCCTCTTCTTTCTGACCCATTAGTTCGAGGCAACGGCCCATCCATAACCATGCATCGGGAAAGGAAGGGGTGATTGTATTGGCCAGTTCAAATGTTTTCAACGCATCGGCGGTCTTTTTTTGAGATAGTAAGATTTTCCCTTTCTCAATGTAGGCGTTCAGGAGCCTATGATCAAGTTTGATTGTTTCATCAAAAAACCGGATCGCTTTTGACCGGTCATTGATATTGGAATAGTACATCCCTTTCACATAATAGGGTTCTGCATAAAAATGAAGTGAATCTTTCGCGATGAGCGAATCGGCCAGCAAGATAGCTTTACTGTTTTTCGCTTCTGCATATTGGTAAGCCAGTTTATTACTGATCTCCCGGTTTGACGGAGCAAAGCTGTAAGCTTTTGCCAATGCGGCAATTGCCCCGGTTGTATCTTCTTTTTTTAATAAAAGGTCTGATTTTAAGATCAGGGTATTTATCTGGCCCGGTTCGATTTCCAACAATCCATTGCAGGCAGCGAGGGCATCATCTGTTTTACCCATTGCATCGTAAGTCTTTGCGAGGTTGAGTCGCAGAAAAAGACTGGTCGGAACTTCTTCAATGGCCTTTCGTAAAAAATGAACCGCTGAGTCCGGTTTTTTTTCGAACAAGATGTTGCTTACTCCCATGGCATACGTTTCAGCCGGCGCCAATGACCACGCTTTTCTAAAATCAGCTAATGCAGGCTCGGGAAGATTGTTTTTATTGAGTAATACTGCTCTCCGGAAATAAAGATCGTCACGGCCCGGTTGTTTGCGGATACTATCGGTAATTGAAGCGTATGGTGGTTGAAAAAGAATATCGCCAAAAGGAGAGGTGGCATTTTCATCACTATTACATCCCCATGTAAACACAATTAAACACAATAAAAAAAATGTTTTCATATTTCAAAACTAATGGATTTGAATCCTGTATGTATTACAATTTGCCGACAAAGCATAAGTTTGCCAAAAATAACTTTACCGGACTTTACATAAACGAAAAAACATGAGAAAACTTGCTTTAGTTGTTGTTACGTTATTTGGAGTATTTGTTTTTGCCTCTTTCAATTCTTCTCCACCACTCACGGCTCACGACTCACTACTCACGAAAGACACCATTCTCTACCCCGACGAAACTCATTTTGCCAATATTCAGCAATTAACATCTGGTGGTGATAATGCAGAAGCATACTGGAGCTATGATGGAAAATATATTATTTTTCAGCGTACCAACCCGAAAGAAGGATTGAACTGCGACCAGATATTCATTGGTAAAGTACCGCAGCACGGAGAAAAATTTGAATATAAAATGGTGAGTTCGGGTAAGGGAAGGACTACCTGCCCCTATTTTACAAAAGATGGAAAGCATATCATTTATGCTTCTACGCATTTGGCTGCTGATAGTTGCCCCCCTGTTCCCGATAGAAAAAAATATGGTAATAAATATATCTGGCCGTTGTATGACGGATATGACATTTTTATGGCCGACCTGGACGGAAAAATAGTAAAGCAATTGACCAATGCCAAAGGGTATGATGCGGAAGGAACATTAAGTCCCGATGGAAAAAAAATGATCTACACCAGCGATAAGGATGGTGACATTGATCTTTATATCATGGATCTGAAATCAGGAAAAGAAAAAAGAGTGACCAATACATTGGGTTATGATGGAGGAGCCTGGTTCAGTCCTGACGGAAAGAAGATCATCTGGAGGGCATCAAGACCTAAAACTGATGTGGAAGTAAAAGAGTATAAAGAATTACTGGCGGAAAATTTGGTAGCTCCTACGAATATGGAAGTATTTGTGGCCAATGCTGATGGCAGCAACGCCAAACAGGTTACCTCCTTCGGGCAAGCTAACTGGGCGCCAACTTTTATGCCCGATAATAAACGTATCATCTTTGCTTCCAATCACGAATATAAAAGAGGGTTTCCTTTCAATTTGTACACGATCAATGAGGATGGCACGGGTCTTCATAAAGTGAGCCGGGATAAAGGATTTGACGCCTTCCCGATGTTTTCACCCGACGGGAAAAAGATCATTTTCAGCAGCAACCGTAACAATGGTGGAACAAGGGATACGAATGTTTTTATCGCGGAATGGAAAGAGTGAATGTGTATTGAGTCTTTGATTTGTTCCAAAGGAATCCTTTCGGAAAGTTTGATGTTTAGCTGAAACCAGTAACTTCGAACTCCAACCTCAAATATATTTTTTATGGATACAGGTTTACTTCATTTACATAATTTACTTCGATGGGTCATTATCATACTCTTGTTGCTTTCAATTTTCAAAGCTTTTACAGGCTGGCAGCAAAACAAAACATTCTCGGCATCAGACAGAAGAGTGTGGTTATTCACTTTGATAGCCGCGCATATTACTTTACTGGTTGGATTGTATCATTGGCTGTGGGGCCGTTATGGCATGTTGAAAATCGATTTGCCGGAGGGAGAAAGTATCATGAAGAATAAATTCTTCCGTTTTTTTTGGGTAGAGCATCCCACGTTTATGATCCTTGCAATCGTAATGATCACCCTGGGTAATGGTATGGCTAAAAAAGCCGTACCAGATATTGTAAAATACAAAAGGGCTTTTTGGTTTTTTATTATCGCATTACTGATGATCCTGGTAGCAGTGCCCTGGCCGTTCAGGGATGTGATCAACAGGCCATGGTTTCCGGGTATGTAAAGGTTTGAAGTTTAAAGTTTGAGATTCGATGTTTGAGGTTAGCCTTAGCCCCGGGGTCTCCGACATCAAACCCTGAACTTCGAACATTACTTATTTACTCTCGAAAATATTTTACTCACGATCTTCCACTCGCCGTTTATCTTCAGCAAATTCATATAGTCGTAGAGGATAGCTTTTTCTGTTTCAATTTTTATCTTTCCGCTGGCTGCGTTCCCTTCTATATTCATGGCCGCGATTTCTATTTTGCGTTCCGGTTTTGTCGTGGCAGCTCTTACCCTGGCGATAAAATCCGCAATGGGAATATCTTTAAATTCATTGGTTGTCGCGTCAATATATTTCATGGTAGCGGAAGGATGAAAGGCTTTTTCCATCCTGTCACCATCGCCACTCATATAGTTTTCTAAACAGGCTTTTACGGCGTCTTCGTCGGTTTTATTTTGTGCTATACTGCTAACTGACAGTAAAAGTGACACGATGGCTAAGGTGTATAACTTCAGATTCGTTGCTTTCATATTGTTTGGTTTTTGGTTTATGCATAAAAAAGTTCCTGAATATATCAGGAACATGCGGGGAAAAAATCTTAATTGTGGACGGGTGTACTATTGCCTACACGAACGGCAGGATAACGGGGGTCTATTTTTGTGCGATCAGTGTATCGGATACCTTTTGCATTTCTTCTCTTGTTCCCACGCTTAACCTCAGCCACTTTGTTCCTTCTTCAAACGTGCGGGCACCGACGATCTGTTGAGATTCCAATACGGCTCTTACATCTTTTCCATAAGCAGTAGAGTCAAAATAAACAAAACTGGTATGCGATGGTATATAACGCATTCCAGTTTTATCCAAAGCCGCATAAAATATTGATTTGGCTTTTTGATTTTCTTTTTTACAAAAACCGGTAAACTCTTTGTCATCTAATGAGGCAATGGCTCCAGCCAGTGTTACAGCACTGGCTCCCGCATTAGGCCATGGTTGCAGATCGTTCAGTTGTTTGATGGTTTGCGGATGCGCCAATGCAAACCCGACACGGGCGCCGGCCATGCCATATATTTTGGAGAAAGTTTTTGCTACTACGAGATTGGGATAATCATTTACCCATTTCGCCATAGAAGGTTCTTCGCTGAATTCAGTATATGCTTCGTCTAATAATATGAGGCATTTTGGCGCTATATCTTTTATAAATGCTTCCAGCTCATTGGCGGGAATGATAGTACCGGTGGGATTGGCGGGATTACAGAGATATACCATTTTTGTATCTGTATCGATGGTATCCTTGATTCTTTGCAGATCAGTTTTTTTTCCGGAGTCAAGCGGAACCAGTTTAACTGAAAGCCCGGTTTTTTTTGCAGCCGGCATCCACAAACGAAAAGTAGGATCAGGAGCCACCGCATTGCCTTTTTGCAGGGCTGCCATAACGGAAACAACGCCTAATAATTCTGATGAACCTGCGCCAACCACTACATGTTCTTTGGTAAGACCATATATAGCGCCGATCTTTTCTCTCAGTTGAGTGGTAACCTCCCAGGGATACCTGTTAGAACCGTTTACGGCATCCATCATTGCTTTTCTTGCCATAGGCGAGGGGCCATGAGGATTTTCATTAGAACTTAATTTTATAAAACCTGCAAAACCGGAGGTTGCTATTTTCTTTTCGGCTTCGCGGGAAAACAGGTCACGGCTAAATGTAAAAGCAGCTACAGCCAAAGCACTTTGTTTGAGAAGGTCGCGACGTTGCATAGTTAGTTTTTGTAAGCTGAAGATACAACAAAATGCTGCCGTTTTTGATAGCCGGGTATATTCAAAAAATGGAAGAACATAGCGTCTTCATTTTTATAAAGCTACCTGAAGTCATAGGATTCGCAATGGATGACCGAGGGTTCCAACTCGAGCAAATAATCTTTATCTTCTTCATAGTATTTTGCTTTTTCGATATCCTCTCCTGCAAAAACTTTAATGCTTTCAAAATTTTCCCACCAGGAAACGGTCCAGATATGCGTGATATCAGTTTCCTGACGCTGCCAGACCTGTGCACCCAGGTTTCCTTTCACCGATTGATAATCCGTAATACCTGTTTTTATAACAAATTCATGGTATGCTTCAGCGTCTGTTGTTTTTGTGCGGCCATGCCAGATTCGTACGATCATAATTTAAGAGTTTATACTAATAATGTTCCATGTCAAAATCGTCTTATCAAATTATAGCGGATCAATATTTTCACAGGGAGATCAGGTAGTTGAAAGCTGGGGTTTGACCCTGTATTTAGGCATGTTCACTAACATTACACCGCTAAGTATGATTATCAAAGCCAGAATTTGTACGGAAGAAATTGCCTCGCCAGCCACTATTGCTCCCAGTAAAACGGCTACCACAGGATTTACATAGACGTATGAGCTAACCTGTGCAGCAGG
The DNA here is from genome assembly GCA_040007815.1 of Chitinophagaceae bacterium. Taxonomy (GTDB): domain Bacteria; phylum Bacteroidota; class Bacteroidia; order Chitinophagales; family Chitinophagaceae; genus Terrimonas_B. Next base: position 356,998 of record JBDTUH010000001.1, on the reverse strand, counting down.
CCGGACTTTTAATAACCATAAATAACATAAATAGGTTACCAGTGATCCTGCTACAATTAAATATACGAAGGCTATCCACGCACTGTTTTCTACTCGTGTAAAACTAAAGTTCCGAGACTCTCCGCTGAATACGCTGAGTGCAAAACTAAAAAACCCTGCGACTATTAATTGCACAGCGGCATTTGTCAAAACGGAATTGCTGGTTGGTTTGTATTTGGAAAATAGGGAACCGGTGGCCCAGGCTATACCGCCTGCAACGATCACTGCTATCCCTAATACAGTTTTGCTATTGTCAATATTACCCGATGAAAGGTGATTGTCAAACTTCACCAACAGCATGACTCCAGCAAAACCTAGCAACAAACCTCCAATGATCATTTTATTGGAAAAGTAAAACGACCATTTCTGTTTATCGAGCAATACAAACCAAAAGGGCACCGTAGTAACGATGACAGCCGTGAGGCCGCTGGGTAGATACTGTTCCGACCAGGCTACGGCGCCGGTGCCTCCAACCAACATCAGAATTCCGCAAACACTATTCTTGATTAATGAAGAATAGCCGGGAAGTTTTTGCCCTTTCCAGCAGCACCAGCCAAATAAAATAATGCCGGCCGCGAGGAAACGAAGGCCGGACATCAGCATTGGTGGAATGTCTTTTATCACAAACAATATGGCGAGGTAGGTTGATCCCCATATAATATAGATGGCGGAGAAGGCGAGGATGATTTTCCATTGAAGTTTCATGCTGTAGATCTTTACAGGTGCAAGTTCACTCTGCAGAAATGGGCTGATCTTAGAAATCTTGCTATACTGATAAAATGCCATATTTCTTTAACAACAGTTATTGTAAATTTGGTATCGTTATGCTAATAGCTGATATCCACATATTGCATCAATCGGATTTTTACCGGGTAAATGATTTTAAATGTCATTGCGATCGTTGTTCCGCTTCGCAACCAGAGTACAATGAAAGCCTGTTCATCAGCTTTATCAGGAAAGGTTTTTTTGAATACCAGACATTTCGCAGGGATGATGAAATGCATGTGGGTCGTTTGCTTATTTCCAAGCCAGGCTATGAGCATATTACCCGGCATATTGATGATCAGCCGGACACGACAACAGGGTTTGAATTTTCAGCGGAGTTCTTTCGTATCCTTCAGGACCAGTATGCAAGCCGGGCCGGATGGTTTTTAAAAAATAAAGATATTCATTCGCTGATGCTGCGGAGTAATGCTGAATTGGATTACCTGCATCATCGCATTTTGCAGATGCTGGAAACTAAGAGGGCAAGCGGACTGCAGGTTGATGAGATGGTAATGGAGTTGCTTGAAAAAGTAATCCAGGTGATCGGTGGCACCACACAGGAACTGGAGCCTGTTGCTAATTCGTTAAAACAATTTCACCTCGGTACCATTGAGAAGGCCAAAGAATATATCCTGCAGCATTTCCAGGGGAACATTTCTCTTCACCAGCTGGCGCGGCATTGTTATGTAAGCCCTTTTCATTTCAGCCGTATTTTTAAAAGTGTTATGAATGTATCACCTCATCAATACCTGGCAGAAATAAGATTGAATCATGCGAGAATATTATTGACCACTACGAATGAACCCATAACGGATATTGCATTTGCCTGCGGATACAATAGTCTTGAGCATTTTGCAACAGCTTACCGTCAGAAATTTAAAGTTAATCCCTCCCGTTACCGCAGGGAAATGATCCAATCGGTAAAGAAGGTTTAATTTATCCGCAAACTATTTTCTCAGAGTAACTATTATTGTTGTCTTAATTATCATATTAATTTTATGAAGGAAATTGTTTTAATAGAAGCTCCGACCAATCTTGGATTGAGGGAACCTGCACCTGGAATAGAACCCGGGGTTAAATTTTTGCCTGCTGCATTAGATAAAGAGGGTTTCGGTCAATCAATAGGTGTAAAAGAGCGTGTACGTGTTGAGCCTCCACCTTACTCGATGCAATTGGATGAGGCAAGTAAGGTTAGAAATGCCGATGCTATTGCCGGCTATAGTAAAGAATTGGCTATTGCGATAAAAGGCGTTATTGAAAAAAATAAAATACCATTAGTGATTGGGGGAGACTGTTCAGTGATGATAGGAGCAGGTGTTGCTTTAAAACAAAAAGGAAGCTTTGGGTTATTTCACCTCGACGGGCATACGGATTATATGGGCCCTGAACATTCGGAAACTGGTGGAGCGGCTGGAATGGGACTTGCCATTGTCGCGGGCAGGGGACATGACAAGCTTATAAATATTGAAGGATTGAAACCGTATATAGCGGAAGGGAATATTTTTTGTGTGGGTAACAGGGAATATGATCCGGGATATGTGCAGCTTTCGCTCGATAGTAATATGTATTATTTTGATTTAGAAAGTATCCATAAGAATGGAGCCGCAGCAATTGCAGGAAAATTTCTGCAACATGTTGATGAAAAAAGATTGGATGGCTTTTGGATACACTTTGATGTAGACGTGTTAAATGATGATGTAATGCCCTGTGTAGATTCCAGGACAATTGATGGTCTTTGGTATGACGAGTTAAAAGACATGTTGAAACCTCTTTTAGCATCCTCTTATTTTACCGGTATGGAAATTACTATTCTTGATCCCACGCTTGATAATGAAGGGAAATATATAAAACAGCTTGTTCATGAAATGGTAGAGTTGTTTAAACCCTGACGCGGCTTCCCAGTTCAATGACTTTACAGTCTTTCATGTTTTTTCCGTCAACAACAAAAGTGATGATGGTTCTCACTTTATGCCAGCCCTGGTTGCCCGCCGCACCGGGGTTGATATGCAGGCATTGCATTTTTTCGTCGTACATCACTTTTAAAATATGGGAATGGCCGGAAATGAAAAGCTGGGGTTTGTGTTCCTGTATCAATGGCTTTACCCGGCTATTGTATTTGGGAGGATACCCGCCAATATGTGTGATAAAAACCGTTACTTCTTCACATTGAAAAAAAAGATTCTCCGGGTAAACGCTTTGTATATCATTGCCATCGATATTTCCATAAACACCTTTCGTGGGTTTAAAAGAAGATAATCGTTCAGCCAGCTCAAGAGAACCAAAATCACCGCCATGCCATATTTCATCACATTGCTCAAAATGCTTAAAAACGGATTCATCCAAATAGCTATGAGTATCTGATATAAGGCCAATCCGGGTCATTTTAATCTATTAAATTATCTGCCTGTAGTTTTTTGAGAATCATGACTGCACCGGGCGCCTTATTTATTTCTTGCAGATATTCTTCTACGGAAAAATATTTTATGGCTCCAATCTCTGCAGCAGCAACAGGTGTCACCGTCTTATTGATGAGAAAACAATCCTGTTCCATGATCACACCATTTTTTTCTCCATAAGCAGGAGCAGAAATATGGTAATAATATTCGAGTTCGTCTTCCGTCAGGGAAATATTCAATTCTTCCTTTATTTCCCTGCACAAAGCAGTGGTAGCTGTTTCTCCATTATCGATTTTACCACCGGGAAGATAGAAGCATTGTTTATTATTACTAAAAGCCAGTAATAATTTTCTTTTTTGTATGAGCAGCAAACCAGCTGTATCTAACTGCATGCTACAAAATTCGGGGTTAAGTTCAGATTACCTAATTTCAATCCACGATTTGATATGCCGCTTCACAGAAACTTTATATACTGGATAGATAAAAGAAAGTGGAAATATATTTTTTTGCTTTCTACACTTGAATTGTCCCGGTTAAAGGAAGGATATGATTTCTTTACATGGTGATGGCCGAATATACCTCAGCCAGGATCAATTGCAGAAAATGCCAATAAATTTTCAATTTCCAAATCATTCAATTTACTAATTACTATGCCTCATTATCATCAACTCGGGAGTATTCCTCATAAACGTCATACACAGTTTCGGAAACCGGATGGCGAGTTATATTCTGAACAATTATTTTCTACAGAAGGTTTTTCCAACGATTATTCATTAATGTATCATGTGCATCCGCCTACACAGATCATCCAAACAGAGCCGCAGGTGGATGTATCACCAACCATTGCGGAGGAAAAAATGCTGAAGCATCGCAGTTTTGAAGGATTTAATATTAAGCCGGTTGCCGATTTTTTACAAAGCCGTAAACCGGTATTGGTTAATAATGATTGCCATATTGTACTGGCGGCGCCGCAGGAAAGTTTGCGGGATTATTTTTATAAGAATACGGATGCCGATGAAATGATCTTTGTGCATGAAGGAAAAGGTGTATTGAGAACGATATATGGCGAACTGCCATTTGGCTATGGAGATTATTTAGTGATACCGCGGGGAACGATTTATCAAATTGATTTTGCCGATAAGAACAATCGCCTCTTTATTGTGGAATCATTCAGCCCGATTCGCTATCCAAAAAAGTATGTAAGTAAATACGGTCAGTTACTTGAACATTCTCCTTATTGTGAAAGAGATATCCGTCCGCCGGTCAATTTGCCAACTTTTGATGAAAAAGGAGATTTTTTGATCAAAGCTAAAAAGAAGGGAGTGTTGTATGGTTTGCACTACGGCACACATCCATTTGATGTGGTGGGTTGGGATGGTTGTTGTTATCCGTTCGTTTTTTCAATTCATGATTTCGAACCTATTACTGGCAGGGTACATCAACCACCGCCCGTGCACCAGACATTTGAAGCCAATAATTTTGTGGTTTGCTCTTTTTGCCCCCGGTTGTTTGATTATCACCCCCAGGCTATTCCGGCGCCTTATAATCATAGTAATATTGACAGCGATGAATTGCTCTATTATGTGGATGGAGATTTTATGAGCCGGAAAAATGTGACAAGAGGAATGATAACCTTGCATCCGGCTGGTATTCCACATGGTCCGCATCCCGGAGCGGTGAAAAAAAGTATCGGGGCCAAAGAAACAAAGGAACTGGCCGTAATGGTGGATACATTTCATCCCCTGATGTTGACGAAGGAGGCCCTGGAAATAGAGAACCCGGATTATGTCATGAGTTGGGCAGAGTAAGCAAAGGATTTTTGAACAGGAGCTGATTTGGGGAAAAGTCATTTTTTTGTCAGGTCGATTTTTTTTATATTCGGAAAACAAAAAACGAAATGCTATGCTAAAACTCGGCGACCTCAAATCAGGAGATATTGTTTCACTCAATCATGAAGGTGATCTAAGGGAAGGAACTGTTGTAAGAACAAGTCCTGAGAACCGACAGGCTCTCGTTAATAATGGTGTCCAGGAATTCTGGTATGATTTAGCGGAGATCCGTTCTGTTCCGCTCAATGAAGAACAATTGGTGAATCTTGGATTTACAAAAGAAGCAGCCAACGGAACAGTTAAGTATAAAAAGGATTCTTTCCGGCTGGTAATTCCCAAAGAGGGCGATTTTTCGAATGTTGAGATGTGGTGGAGAGAAGATCGCCGGCATTTTAGTTTTCCCCTCGGCGTACATGACCTGCAGAATTTGTACTACGATATGACCAAAATACACCTCGAAAAGCATTAGAAAGGCGGTTTATTCACATTTACTAAGCGCTAATTTTCAATTTTTTGGCAAACCCCGAAAAAAAAACGGGGTTTTTTCTTTTTTCGGCTTCATCCTCCTATCTTTGCACCCCTAAAATTTGTATGTCGAAACAACCCCTTATTAAACAAGATGGTATCATTCAGGAAGCCCTTTCGAACGCTATGTTCAGGGTAAAACTCGAAAATGGCCACGAAATATTGGCTACCATCTCTGGAAAAATGAGGATGCACTACATCCGTATTTTACCGGGAGATAAAGTGGGGGTTGAAATTTCACCGTACGATTTATCAAGAGGAAGAATCATTTTCAGGTATAAATAGTGCAGAGCTATTAAAAGAAAAAATTATGAAAGTCAGAGCATCCATTAAGAAGCGTAGCGTCGATTGTAAAATCGTTCGTCGTAAAGGCAAACTCTACGTTATTAACAAAAAGAATCCCCGCTTCAAGCAGCGCCAGGGATAAAAACAATTAGCAATATGCAAATTGCCTGTCGCAAATTGTTTATTGCCAATTTGAATTAAAGAAATTTAAACTTAAGATAAATTATGGCTCGTATTGCCGGTGTTGACTTACCAAAAAATAAAAGAGGAGAAATAGGACTTACCTATATCTACGGTATTGGACCTTCTACAGCTCAATACATTCTGGACAAGAATAATATTGACCGTAATAAAAAGGTGCATGAGTGGAATGATGATGATTTGAATGCCATTCGTAATACCATTACGGAAGAACTGAAAGTAGAAGGTCAGCTGCGTTCGGAAGTACAAACAAGTATTAAACGTTTGCTTGATATCGCTTGTTACCGTGGCCTTCGCCATCGTAAGGGTCTCCCGGTTCGTGGTCAGCGTACTAAGACCAATAGCCGTACAAGGAAAGGTAAACGTAAGACAGTGGCTGGTAAGAAGAAAGCAGCTAAGAAATAATTTCTTCGTTTGACTCGCAATGACGATCGGAGTAAAACCTTTTCATTGCGGGCAGGGCGAAGTAAGCACCAACTTTATTGAACTGATTACAGATACCCGGTGCAGGAGGAGTGTCAGTTCAGGTTTTCTCAACCGAAATTGAGAAAATCATTTTTAAAAATTATAAGATTACCTCAGAACAACAAACATGGCAAAAGCACAAGCACAACAGACCAACGTAAAGGTTTCATCAAAGAAAAGAGTGGTAAAAGTGGATTCTTACGGCGATGCGCATATCTCCGCGACATTCAACAATATCATCATTAGTTTAACGAATAAGACTGGCCAGATCATTTCCTGGAGCAGCGCCGGCAAAATGGGATTCAGAGGTTCTAAAAAGAACACCCCCTACGCTGCGCAGATGGCGGCTGCAGATGCTGCTAAAGCGGCTTTCGACGCTGGTTTGAAGCGAGTGGATGTTTATGTGAAAGGACCAGGTTCGGGCAGAGAAGGTGCTATCCGTTCTTTATCGCAAAGTGGAATCGAAGTAGTAATGATCAAAGACGTGACTCCGTTACCACACAACGGTTGCCGCCCTCCAAAGAAAAGAAGAGTTTAGTGATATACGGTGTGCGATGTACGCAATCCGTTTTAGGAAAGTCGTACATCGTACATCCGACATCGTACATATTTTGAGCCAATTTGGTTTCATTTAACAAAGGGTGCCCGATTAATTTTTTACGATTTTTTACCGATCGTAGCACCGTTACAAAAAAAATCGAAATGAATAAAAACTATGGCACGTTACACTGGTCCAAAGACCAAGATCTCCCGTATTTTCGGTGAGCCAATTTTAGGCAATGGTAAATGGTTGGGTAAAAACAGCAACCCTCCCGGTCAGCATGGTGAAAAGCGTAAGCGTAAAACTTTGGGTGAATATGCCCTCCAGCTTCGTGAAAAACAAAAAGCCAAGTATACTTACGGTATATTGGAAAAACAATTCCGCAAAACATTTGAAGAAGCATCCCGTGTCAAAGGGGTAACCGGTGAAAACCTGATCAAGTTACTTGAAGCCCGGTTGGATAATACCGTTTATCGTATGGGTATTGCGCCAAGCCGTCCTGCTGCCCGTCAGTTGGTAAGTCACAAGCACATCGAAGTAAATGGTGAGGTACTAAATATCCCATCTTACCAGTTGAAAGCCGGTGATGTCATTACCATTAAAGAAGGAAGCAAAGGAAGAACTTCTATTACAAGTGTGGTAAGGGGTAAAAATCCAAAATTCAGCTGGCTGGATTGGAGTGAAACTGACCTGAAAGGTACTTTCATTACTTATCCTGAAAGAGAAAGTGTTCCTGAAAACATCAAGGAACAACTGATCGTGGAGTTGTATTCGAAGTAATAGTCAATAAGTCAAATTTGACTTTTGAACTATTGAACCGGCTGACTGTTATCAATCAATTAAAAACTAAATCTGAAATATGGCCATTTTAAATTTCCAAAAGCCTGATAAGATTATCTTACAAAAGGCATCTGATTTCGAAGCTCAATTCGAGTTTCGTCCGTTGGAACCTGGTTATGGTGTAACCATTGGTAATGCACTGCGTCGTGTATTGCTGAATTCATTGGAAGGCTATGCAATCGTGGGTGTGAAGATCGAAGGGGTGGAGCATGAATTCGCCACCATGAAAGGTGTTTCTGAAGATGTAGTAGAAATTTTCCTGAACCTGAAGCAGGTTCGTTTCAAAAAGAGCGTTGATCATGAAGTAGCGAATGAGAAGATCATTTTGTCGCTGAAAAATAAAACGGAGTTTACAGCCGGTATGATCGGCGAAGGAACTCATTCCTTCCAGATCATGAACCCTGATTTGCTTATCTGTACGCTGGATTCATCTGCCAAGATGGATATTGAGCTGACCATTGGTAAAGGCCGTGGTTATGTTCCTGCTGAAGATAACAAACCAAAAGATGCTCCGCTGGGTTATATTCCCATTGATGCTATCTATACGCCCATCAAGAACGTAAAATACACGATTGAGAATACCCGTGTGGAGCAGCGTACTGACTTTGAAAAGCTGATCATGGAAGTTTCTACCGATGGTACTATTCACCCGGAAGAAGCCGTAAAGCAAGCTTCAAGAATACTGATCCAGCATTTGATGATCATTACAGATGAGAACATCACTTTTGATAATAAAGAAGAAAAGAAAGAAGACCTGGTGGATGAGCAAACTTTACAACTGCGTAAGGTATTAAAGACTCCATTGGAAGACCTGGATCTTTCTGTTCGTGCCTTCAATTGCCTGAAAGCCGCTAAGATCAATTCGCTGAGCGAACTGGTACAGTATGAGCAGGAAGACCTGATGAAATTCCGCAACTTCGGACAGAAATCACTGGCTGAAATCGAACAAGTACTGGGTGAAAGAGGCCTGGGCTTTGGAATGGATCTGCAGAAGCTGGGTGTTGATAAAGATGAGCTGTAGAATGTGCTAATGCAAGTAGCAATATGGATAAGTAAGTTGTAATTCCTGACACGGTACAACTGAATATTATAAACTATAATTTGAATAATGTAATTAGCAAATAAGCACATTATCGGATTAGCAAATTAAAACGTCATGCGTCACGGAGACAAAGTAAAAAATCTTAGCAGAACCAAAGCACACAGAGATGCTTTGTTAAGCAATCTTGCCTGCCAGTTAATCGAGCACAAGAGAATCGTAACCACTGTAACCAAGGCAAAAGCTTTACGTGTATACGTTGAACCTTTGATCACTAAAAGCAAAACTAATACTACACATGAACGTCGTGTCGTATTCAGCTATTTGCAGGATAAAGAAGCAATCAAAGAACTATTCAGCACAGTAGCCGAAAAAGTTGGTGGCCGCCCCGGTGGTTATACCCGGGTTATCAAATTAGGCGCCCGTCCCGGTGACAATGCAGAAAAAGCGTTGATCGAATTAGTTGATTTTAACGAGATCTACGGCAAGGGAAAAGGCGAAGCTAAAGAAGCTGCTAAGAAGACACGTCGTAGCCGCGGTGGTTCTAAAAAGACTGAAGCCGCAAAAACAGAAGAAGTAAAGAAGGAAGAAAGTACTGTAGCTAAAGCAGCGGAGTAATTTTATAAATGAATCTTAAACCCTGTCTTGCCTTAGGTGAGACGGGGTTTTTTGTTTTAAAGACAGATAGTTTTTTTCTGCCTGCATAAAATGAATTATTTTCAGTCAAGATTGACTGCTTGCCGGTAATACCTGTATTTTTTAAAACTTCAATGCATGAACCAACAGTCAAACCGGGCTCTACAGAAATATAGAAATGAAGTCGGCATCCGCTTTCAGCTCTATAATAGTCTTTTTACCTCACTGCCTTTTCACCGGATAGAAAAGACAGGAATTTTATTGTCTCTATTGTCCAGCAATTGCGAAGAGGGATACAAGAAGAACCTGAGCCCTATCCGCATTATCGATGAGTTTTTTACCAGGCACACTTCTTATATTAATGAAAAAGATAAAACTGACCTGCTTTTTCGTTTTGTGCAATATCTCGAACGGCAGGTAGTATTGTTTGATGCACTGGAAGACGCGGCTTTCAGAGAAGTACACGATCTGAATGGGGTGGGCACTATGAAACACATCGAGTCCGAAGTAATACAGAATAATAAGCAGGAGGAATTGGCTGAAAAGCTAAAAAATTTTTCTATCCGGCTTGTATTGACAGCACACCCAACACAATTTTATCCCGGATCTGTATTAGGTATTATTAATGACCTTGCAAAGGCGCTGACCGAGAATAATACGAATGTGGTTAACACCTATCTTCAGCAATTAGGAAAAACGCCTTTCTTCAAAAAGAAGAAGCCTACACCATATGATGAAGCGATCAGCCTGATATGGTATATGGAAAATGTCTTTTATTCCGCGGCGGGAAGAATATTGTCATCGCTTAAATCACAATTCCCGGAGGCGGTAAGTACAGACAACCCGATAATACGTATGGGTTTTTGGCCCGGAGGAGACAGGGACGGGAATCCTTTTGTTACAAGTGATATCACGCTGCAGGTCGCAGATGCTTTAAGGGGCAGCATTATCAAATGTTATTACCTCGAAGTACGCCGTTTAAAGCGGCGGCTCACTTTTGAAGGAGTAGAGTCAGTGCTCAATGACCTGGAAAATAAATTATACAACAACCTCTTTATACCAGGCCTCAAGACCAGGCTTACGAAAGAAGAAATATTGAATACCTTGGAACAGATCAAACAGACCATTATTCATCAGCACAACGGGTTATTTCTTCATACGATCAATAACCTGATCAATAAAATTGAAATTTTCGGCTTGCACTTCGCTTCACTGGACATCAGGCAGGATAGTTCCGTGCATGCAAAATTGTTTGAAACCTTAGCTGAAAAAGGACAGATTTTGCCCGGGGATTATTCCCGACTTTCCCATGAAGGAAAAATAAGGGCGCTCTCATCTATAGATTGTATAGCTGATCCTGAACTTTTGGACGATCCTATTCATCGTGATACATTGAAATCGATAGCGGCTATACGAACTATTCACCAGTTTAATGGCCCTGATGGATGCCATCGTTATATTATCAGTCAATGCAACAGCGCTTTGAATGCGATGGAAGTGTATGGTCTCTTTCTTTTGAATGGATGGAAACCTGCGGAAATCAATATTGATATCGTACCATTATTTGAAACGATCGACGATCTTCAAAATGCGGCGGATGTAATGCGAACATTATATACCAACCCTGTTTATAAAAAACATTTGCAAAGAAGAAACCAGCGGCAAACGATTATGCTGGGTTTTTCTGACGGGACAAAAGATGGTGGCTACCTGATGGCTAACTGGGGTATTTACAAAGCAAAAGAACAGTTGACGGCAATATCAAGGGAGTATAATATTGAAGTGATTTTCTTTGATGGCAGGGGAGGTCCTCCATCAAGAGGGGGTGGCAAAACACATAAGTTTTATGCTTCCATGGGCCAGAATATTTCGAATGAGGAAATTCAACTGACGATACAAGGGCAAACGGTTAGTTCCAACTTTGGCACTATTGATTCTGCACAGTATAATATGGAACAGTTGTTGAATGCAGGTATAACCAATGCATTGTTCTCGCAATTGCAAACTACTTTTTCGAAAGAGGAAGATGATCTATTGCAGGAACTATCGGAGCTTTCTTTTAATTCCTATAAAGAACTCAGGGATCATCCTTATCTCGCCGATTATCTTTTGCAGGCAAGTCCATTGCGATTTTACAGTGAGACAAATATCGGGAGCCGGCCAGCTAAGCGTGGGTCCACTTCAGGCCTGACATTAAAAGATCTCCGGGCTATTCCTTTTGCCGGCTCCTGGAGCCAATTGAAACAAAATGTGACGGGCTTTTATGGAGTAGGTTCAGCTCTTCGCAAAATAGAAGAGATGGGTAAATTCCAGGCGGTAAAAGATCTTTACAAAAGTTCCTTATTCTTTAAAACGCTGTTAGATAATTGTGAGATGGCGATGATGAAATCCTTTTTTCCTCTTACAGCTTACCTGAACCGGCATAAACAGTTTGGAGAACTATGGCAGCTTATTTTTAATGAATATGAATTAACGAGGCAATACCTTACTAAACTCAGCGGTCATACGGAATTGATGGCGGATTACCCGGTAGATCAGCTTTCCATTCAAATGCGTGAGCGAATTGTATTGCCGCTACTTACTATTCAGCAATACGCCCTTACTAAAATAAGAGAACTGGATGAGCAACTGGTTAAGACACCTGTAAAAGAAGTGTATGAAAAACTGGCCATGCGTTGCTCTTTTGGAATTATCAATGCGGGAAGAAATTCGGCATAGATTAGTTTAAAAATAAAGTAAGTTGTTTTAATAACTCTGTAACCCAGCGTTATTTTGGAAACTACGTTCTCATAAAAAATAAACCCTGCTCTTGCGATAAGCAAGACAGGGTTTACAGAAAACAGGGTGGCCATTATTCTTTTATGAAGCGCATTATTTCATTCGTACTGCCGCTTATATAGCGTATAAAATAAACACCTGACGGAAGACTACTGATATTAATGTCTTTTTTTGCAGAGAGTCCATTAATACTTTCTTGTTTAACTTTTCTCATGTCAGCCGAAAAGATGCTTATGTCGGCTTTGGTTATCAATTCGCCAAAATTAACAGTGATCAAATTCTTTGCCGGCACGGGATAAACAGATGCTTTAGTCAGACTATTACTGACAGTCAACGCAATAATTTTACTGTAGGTATATTTTCCATCGAGATCAGTTTGTTTCAATCTATAGAAAGAAGTACCGGGTTGTGGTTTTGCATGCAGGTATTTATAATACTGATCATGAGCAGCATTGCCTTGTGAAGCCACAGTTCCTAATAAAACAAAATTCAGCCCATCCCTGCTTACTTCTATGTCAAACTGACGATTGTCCTGTTCAGACGCTGTTGTCCAGCTGAGCAGTGAGTTTTGTTCATTGGTAACTTTTCCGTTGAAGTTAGTGAGCTCTATAACCAAAGCCACACCGGCGTCAACGAGGAAGAAACGGGAGAAGCCGGTGAAACTGGCGGTGAATACAGTTGTACCAGAACCAAGGGTGGTTACCGTTGGAGTTATCAGTACCGTGTTGCTTATATTGGAAGCAGCAACAGACGCGGCGCTGGTCTTGGCGATTCTTAATGTCGCCGGAGTCTTTCCAGCCAGCTCTGCATTATCAAAATAAAGTGAGATGGTATAATTGGTAGTGGCACCATTAGTAGTTGGCGTTACTGCAAACACTTTTGCTGAACGTTGTCCTCCCTGGTAACTAAGCCATGTTGTTCCTGCTTCATCCAATGAAGAAGAAACACAGCCTAATGATGCACTGATACCCGTTAATCGCATCAGGAGTTTATTATTGTTGGAGTAAAAATAATCATTGCTGCCCGACTCAATATGGATCGAAGTATTAGATCCCAGCACTGTTTCTATAGGAGTACCGGTAACGACATTACCTAACCGGATGATTGGTTTTCTACCCGATGGGAAATAGGTTAAGGAAGTGAAAGCCTGGCCACAATTTATTCCATTTTGGAAAACTGTACTTCCTTGTGTTGCCGTTCCACCATCAAGAAATGTTCTTACCTGGTCAGCAGCATTCGCGCCATCCGCTGTAATGTTGTCCTGGCATATTTCTATTGCGAGATTATTAATACCATCCCAGGCAAAAGGGGTAGTGAGGTTGAAAATATTCCATCCTGCTATGGTAGTATAAGAAGCGGTGGAGTAAACAGTAGTCATGCTACCAATTACTGAAACGCTTCCATTTACGAGGTAATTAAGATTAGTGTGAGCCATTTTAACAGACAGATTAGTAAAAGGCCTGGTGCTTAATTTCGCTTGTATAAATAATTGAAGAGCGGTAATATTTCCAGGAATCACTCCCGCCGCAGATAATTCACCGGTTCTGTAAATAAATTGGGCTCTTTGGCTTTGTTGTCTTGCGTCAAAAGGTGTCGAAGTTGTTGCTCCGGAAGCTACGCCAACCGCAAAAGTACCCGATGAGGAACCGGTTGGAGCTAAGTCATTGTCTGAAATGGTAAGTGTAAAAGTTGGAGTAGTTACCCCTTTACTGGCATCGCCGCCTCCATTGTTTACAGTGAAATCTATTATCGCTGTTTCTCCCCCTTCAACATCTGCATCATCATATACTCTTACCGTGAAAGTTTGCGCCGCTACGGATCCCGTTGTAAATGTCAAAACGTTACTGGCACTGGCAAAATTACCGTTAGTCGTTACATCATAATCAATCCCTTTTACGGCAGTACCGCTATAAGTAAGAGTAGCTATGGCTGTAGCTGTTGGCGATGCGCCTATTGTCATCTGGTAGGAGTAGTCTCTGTATCTCCGGCATCCGGTTAATGTACCTGTAATATCTTCTGTTATTGCAGCAGTGGCCTGGTTGAAATTAATGGTCGTGCCACAGGGTACCAGGGAAAGATTTGTTCCTGACACCAAACTGACTCTTGAAGGAAGCGACATGGCCGCCTGTACTCTTGCTTTCTGACCGTTGGTAAAAAGAGTATAACAATTGGTATAGCTCATGAAATTGCTCTCGGTATTAATAGTGTAATTATTCGGGGCAGCGCAACCATTAGCACCGGTTCTGCAGGCAAAATTGTAGAGACCTGATCCGACATTATAATTGAGTGTAATAGGATCGGTATCGCAGACAAGGTCACCAGTGCTGTTGCAATTTGTGTTAGCGGGGCAATCCGTATCATTATCCGAATCTTCAAACGGGTGGTACAAATTCAGCGCATGACCAATTTCATGAGGCAATGTTTTTTGGCCTGTTATCATTTGAGTGGCCAGCATAACGGTGCCATCCAATGTAGAGGGAGCTCCGGCAAAATAGGCGTAGCCTGCGATAAATTGTCCTGAAGTGCCATCGGCCCCATCAATTTTATTAACGACCCAGATATTGTAATAATCTGACGGATTCCACCGGGAAAAATTTTTCAATGTAAGATCAGGGCAACCTGTACTATTCACAGCATTTACTCCATTGGCTACATAATTTGGCAGAGACGACGCATCAACCCTTTCAATACCATTGGTAGCTCCGCAGGCGGGGGTACGCTGGGCCAGTGCAAACTGTATTTCAAGATTAACGACGCCGCCTCCTTCTATGGGTGCGGTCATTCCGGGAAAAGTTCCTGCATATACCTGGTTGAGGTAGCTGATAGCCCCCATGATCTGGGCGTCGGTAGGGTTGTAAATGGACCCAATCGAGCCGCCGGTATGCATTACGTGAACTACAACCGGGATAATATAAGCCGCCTGGGGCCGTGCCGCCTGTCCTTTCCTTTGCGGATGAGCTTCTATGAACTTCCTGATAGCAACTTTATTTTCTTCTATTTGACGGGCATACAACGGGTCTGTTTGAAGGAGAGTTGTATGTAATTTATCAAAAGCGCAGGGGGGCTGGGCATGAAGATTGAAAGAAAATAGAAATACCAGGGTAAGGAATAGTAAAAATGACTTAGTCATAAGCAGGTTTTAGGTAGATATTGGAAATACTTAGGAGATTGAATTGCAATGAGATACAAATAGTCAATTCAACACCCGGCATTTAAAGCGAAACAAGATCCGGACTATAAACGAATGGCACCCTGAAAATAGTTTCGGAAACAGGTGTTTTTTCAGAATTATAAATTATTATGCTGGTAGGTTTGTTGAATAATTACTTTTTTAAAAACCAAAAAAATGAAAATTTGACACAAACAGCATTCTTATTGCCTGACACGTTGGGGTAAAAAGGCAAACAATTTTTACCAAACTGCTATTTTTTCATAATCTCGACCAATGGCATAATTATTAGGCTACCTTTGCCGTCCCTTATAATAAAGTAACGATTGTTACAACAGGGAATCTAATTCAAAAAACAAAATCAATACAATTATGGCTAAGAAAGTAAGCGTTACCCCCTTGCACGACCGGGTAATCGTTAAAGCGGCAGCCGCCGAAGAAAAAACTGCCGGAGGTATCATCATCC
Organism: Chitinophagaceae bacterium; assembly: GCA_040007815.1. GTDB lineage: Bacteria > Bacteroidota > Bacteroidia > Chitinophagales > Chitinophagaceae > Terrimonas_B. The sequence goes on along the minus strand of JBDTUH010000001.1, from coordinate 341,024 downwards.
CCGATACTGCAAAAGAAAAACCTCAGCGTGGTGTTGTTATTGCCGCAGGTCCTGGTAAAAAGGACGAACCTGTTACTGTGAAAACAGGTGATACTGTTTTGTATGGTAAATACGCCGGAACAGAGATCCAGATCGAAGGTCAGGAATACCTGATCATGAGAGAATCGGATATTCTGGCAATCGTTTAAAACGGCTTCGAGCCATGAGCAACGAGCTGCGAGCTAACAGGCCCGAAGCTCATAGCTAACAGCTCATAGCTAATTTTCAATTCAAAATAAATTTCAAATTTAATATTATGGCAAAGCAAATCTTCTTCGATATCGATGCAAGAAATAAAATGAAAAGAGGCGTTGATACTCTGGCCAACGCGGTAAAAGTGACATTAGGCCCTAAAGGACGTAATGTTGTTATTGAAAAAAAATTCGGCGCACCACAGGTAACTAAGGATGGGGTAACAGTTGCTAAAGAAATTGAACTGGAAGACCCTATTGAAAACATGGGAGCTCAAATGGTAAAAGAAGTAGCTTCTAAAACCGCCGATATCGCCGGTGATGGTACTACTACTGCTACAGTATTGGCACAATCTATCATCAGTGAAGGTTTGAAAATGGTAGCCGCCGGCGCTAATCCAATGGATCTGAAACGCGGTATTGACAAGGCTGTGACCTTAGTGGTTGAAAACCTGAAAAGTCAAAGCCAGACTGTTGGTAATGACAGCAAAAAGATTCAGCAAGTGGCTTCCATCTCTGCTAACAATGATGAAACGATTGGTAAACTGATCGCTGAGGCTTTTGGTAAAGTTGGTAAAGAAGGTGTGATCACAGTTGAAGAAGCAAAAGGAACTGATACTACTGTTGAAGTAGTAGAAGGTATGCAATTCGATCGTGGTTATGTATCTCCTTACTTTGTTACTAACAGCGAGAAAATGGAAGTTGAATTGCAGAACCCTTATATCCTGATCTATGATAAGAAGATCTCTGCGATGAAAGACATTCTTCATATCCTGGAAAAAGTAGCTCAAAGCGGCCGTCCTTTATTGATCATTGCTGAAGACCTGGAAGGTGAAGCATTGGCAACATTGGTAGTAAACAAACTCCGTGGTACTATTAAAGTAGCGGCTGTTAAAGCTCCTGGATTTGGTGATCGCAGGAAAGAAATGCTCACTGATATCGCTATCCTGACTGCAGGTATCGTTGTAAGTGAAGAGCTGGGTCATAAATTAGAAGGTGCTGATCTTACTACTTTAGGCCAGGCTTCCTCTGTTACCATTGATAAAGACAATACAACGATAGTTGGTGGCAAAGGCAAAAAAGCTGAGATCACTGCACGTGTTAATCAAATCAAAGCACAGGTGGAAAACACCACTTCTGATTACGATAAAGAAAAATTACAAGAGCGTCTCGCTAAATTGGCTGGTGGTGTAGCTGTGTTGTATATCGGTGCTGCTACTGAAATGGAAATGAAAGAAAAGAAAGATCGCGTTGACGATGCTTTACATGCGACAAGAGCCGCGGTAGAAGAAGGTATCGTACCCGGTGGTGGTGTGGCTTATATCCGTGCTATCGAAAGCCTGGATGCTAAAGTAAGAGGCCAGATAGCTGATGAGCAAACAGGTATGGCTATCGTGCGCCGTGCGCTGGAAGAGCCAATTCGCATACTGACCGCTAATGCAGGTATCGATGGTTCTATCGTTGTTCAGAAGATCAAAGAAGGTAAAGGCGATTTTGGTTTCAATGCCCGCACTGAAGTATATGAGAATCTTTTCAAAGCCGGAGTTATTGATCCTACTAAAGTTGCCCGTGTTGCTTTGGAAAATGCGGCTTCAATTGCCGGAATGTTGCTGACTACTGAAGCAGTAGTAGCTGACAAACCGAAGAAAGAAGAAGCTCCTCATGCACATGGCGCTCCTGATATGGGTGGTATGGGATATTAAGAATTACGAGATTATAAGTACATGCTACGAAGTCCCGTCTCTGAAAAGGGGCGGGATTTTCATTTCAATTATTCATTAACCTTTAAGGATGGAGTTATGAAAAAAGTTATTGAATTGTTGCGTTTAAATGAATTTATTTATGCCATGAAAAAATGGATGAAAAAGAACAGGAATGATGATGACGATATGTTCAATCATCCCTTTGCAATTTTCTAAATCTATTTGTCCCGCTTCTTTAAAGAAGCGGGATTTTTTTCCCTTGTAAACAAAGTATACTTCTATCCGGGCCGTAAAGTTTCTTTTACTATGGGTTTCGACAAAGTAGCCTGCGCTATTTGACGGAATCACAATGAATTGCCCGCTTATACGTTTTAGTAAAGGTCGAAGGCTTTAGAGCGAATAAAAGCTGTTTGTCGATTTAATTTGTCTGAATAGCGCATGCAAACGGCGGGTACATCGATACAATCTCTATGGAGGCCCGTTTTTCTTTCCAGAAGCATTGAAGAGCAGCAAATTATTGATATTTTTAGTTAATCTAAGAACCTAATAAGAATATATGAGAAAACTGTGCAGGGATAGTTTTATGTTGCTGCTGGTTACAACCCTATCTTTTTCCCTTTATGGACAAAACTATTTTTTCGCAGAAGCCAAGGAAAGCGAAATATCTGCGACTGGAGGCGGCAAAAGAGTTATTGTTCCCGAGAAATACAAAAATGTTGTTCTTGACGCCTATGGAATGAAGGCGTTTCTAAAGACACTTGCTTTGGAACCTGGTTTTGAGAGCAGAAGAAATGCTTCAGTCATTGAGTTGCCAATGCCGGATGGAGGTAGGGCAAAGTATCGTGTTTGGGAAAGCCCGGTCATGGAGCCCGCACTAGCTGCCCGCTTCATCAACATTAAAACCTATGCAGGCCAGGGAATCGACGATCCTACGGCAACAATCAAAATTGATTTTACGGAAATAGGATTTCATGCTATGGTTCTTTCTGATATAACTGGTAATGTTTTTATTGACCCTTACCAGCAGCATGACCTGAAAAATTATATCGCTTATTATAAAAAAGATCTTAGGGCAAAAGCAATTTTTAAAGAACTCGGAGTAGTTGATCCCGCAGAAAGACAGCGGCCAGGAACCGGTAACAGGCCGATGGCAGTCCTGTGTACCGGTACGCAATTACGGAGTTACCGTTTAGCTGTTGCCTGTACAGGCGAATATGCCGAGGCAGTAGCAGGTGTTGGTGCTTCCGTTGGCTCGGTACTTTCACATATCGTGACAAGCATAAACAGGGTGGATGGCATATATGAAAAAGAATTATCTATCAGTCTTAACCTGGTAGCTAATAACAATGCCATAATTTTCATAAATCCTGCAACTGATCCATTTACAGCCAATGACGATGGACAGGCTCTTCTTGATGAAAGCCAAACCGTAATTACCAGTAATATTGGCGCTGCCAATTATGATATCGGCCACACATTCAGCACAGGTGCGGGTGGAGTTGCTCAGTTAGGTGCTACCTGTGGCGGTTCCAAAGCAAGAGGAGTAACCGGTTTGCCGAGCCCTACAGGTGATGCTTACGATGTTGATTACGTTGCTCACGAAATGGGTCATCAGTTCGACGCCTCTCATTCATTTAATGCCACCACCGGTTTTTGCGGCGGCGGAAACCGGAACGGTTCAACAGCCGTTGAGCCGGGTAGCGGGATCACGATTATGGCGTATGCAGGTATTTGTGACGCAACCAATGATCTTGCCCAAAACAGCATCCCTTATTTTCATGGCGTTAGTATGGACGAGATCAATGCATTTACAACAAGCGGCAATGGAGCTACCTGCGGTACGGTTACCGCTACAGGAAATATCGTTCCTATTGTAAATGCAGGAAATAACTATTGGATTCCCAAATCAACACCTTTTGTACTAAGCGGAAGCGCTACTGATGGCAACGGAGATGTATTGACTTATTCCTGGGAAGAGATGGATGCCGGGCCGGCCGGTGACTGGAATGCACCAACCGGTAACGCGCCATTGTTTCGTTCATTTGCACCCGCCGGCAAACCGGAAAGATATTTTCCAAAATTATCAGACCAGGTCAGCAACACAACTACCATAGGAGAACTATTGCCATCCTATGGGCGTACTATGAACTTCCGGTTAACGGCAAGGGATAACCGTACAGGTGGTGGCGGGGTTTGCAACGATGAAACAACTATTACGGTTGTCGCGAACAGCAGCGCATTGGTTGTAGGCCCTTTTGTTGTTACGATACCTTCGGCAACGGGTATTTCATGGTCAGGAGGCAGTGCCCACACGGTCACCTGGAGTGTAGCCAATACTACTATCGCGCCCGTCAGTTGTGCCAATGTAAGCATCCAGCTTTCCATTGATGGGGGTCTTACTTTTCCTGATTCTTTAATTTTATTAGCCAGTACACCCAATGATGGAAGCCAGTTAATAACGGTACCGAATATTATCACCACGAAAGCCCGTATCAGGGTAATATCAGTTGGAAATATCTTTTATGATATGTCCAACAACAATTTTACCATTACAGTACCCCAGGCAGGATTTGATTTTACAGGACCGGCAGAGGCCGCAAAAGTTACGTGTGCAGACCCAACTGCTACATCCGTTACTTTGGGAACGGTATCTGTCTTAGGATATACGACACCTATAACACTTTCAGCAACCGGTAATCCAACAGGAACTACGGTAAGCTTCTCTGCCGTTACGATAAATCCCGGGGACAATGTACAGGTTACGTTGAATAATACGGACTTGCTTCCCTTCAATAGTTCTTATACTATAATCGTCAAAGGTGTTTCAGGCGCTATTACCAAATCACAGGAACTTACTTACGCTATACAAACAGGAACAGGACCAGTTATAACTCAGGAACCCCAGGCACAACAAGTTTGTAAAGGCGGTACTGTTACTTTTAATGTAACTGCGAACGGCCCGGTATCTGCCTATCAATGGCAATTCAGTGATGATGGAGGACAAAGTTTTAATAATATTACCGGTGCTGATTTGTCAGCTTATACCATCACTGATGCACAGGAAGTCCAAAATAATTATCAATACCGCGTGTTAGTAAGAGGCCAGTGTAATATTACCACTTCGGCTGTTGCAACGCTGACGGTATACACACTACCGGAAGTGCTATTGACGGCAAACGTATCAAGCATCACGCCCGGCGAAACCAGTGTACTGACAGGTATTGTAACACCGGGATCTGGTTCGGGGGTTGTGTCAACCTGGCTTTATAATGGGAATGTGATCAATGTTACAGGAAATACTTTTCCGGTAACCGTTACTGGTTTAGGTACTTACCAGGTAACGCTGATTGATGATAATAGCTGTGCCAATGAATCAGAGATTGTTACCATTTCTGCGAAAGCCAGTACCAGTTTATTTGTTTACCCAAGCCCGAATAATGGACGCTTTATGGTTTCCTATTATAATTCCAACGGAGGGAATACCAGGCAAAGTGTTACCGTGTATGACTCCAAAGGAGCAAGAGTGTACGTAAAAACATTCACCTTTAGCGGACCTTATGACTTGCATGATATAGATATAAGAGGCAAGGCGAGGGGTGTTTATTTTATTGTGGTGGGAGACGCGAATGGGAAGAAAATAATTGATGGAAAGGTGCTGATAGATTAAATAATCTGCAGTTGTATAAATGATTGTCTTAATCAATATAACCCGGAAAACATTCTTCTGGCTAGCTTTGACATTTATCTATGTGGTTTTTTTTAGTTTGACAAGGTCACTATTATTGATACTGCCTCAATAAGCAAAAGCGAACGGACTTTTGTAAACAAAAAAATCATTGATGGTGATTGAAAAACAATAGATACCAAATTGATACCTACTGATAATTTAACCCTTGAATTTTCCCTCCCCAACCCCTCAACTTTCCTTACCTTTGCGCCTCCAAAAATTAGTGGAATAAATAATGATAAGCGTAAAAGATCTGAAACTGGCCTATGGCAAAAGGGTATTATTTGAAGAAGTAAACCTCAATTTCACCAAGGGCAATTGTTATGGTGTTATTGGCGCCAATGGAGCCGGTAAATCCACCTTTCTGAAAATACTCAGCGGCGAGATAGAACCTAATAAAGGCTCGGTTGATATTACACCCGGTGAAAGGATGGCTATACTGAAACAGAACCAGTTTGAATTTGACGAAGAGACGGTACTGAATACGGTAATGATGGGCCATACCAAACTTTGGAAAGTGGCGAAAGAAAGGGAAAGCATCTATGCCCTGGCCGACTTTACAGAAGAAGATGGCATGAAAGCCGCGGAACTCGAAGGTGAATTTGGAGAAATGGGTGGGTATACTGCGGAGAGTGATGCAGGTATGCTGCTGGGTGAACTGGGTGTTAACGAAGAATATCATGGAGCCCTGATGAAAGATATCCCCTCCAATTTAAAGGTCCGGGTATTGCTAGCCCAGGCTCTATTTGGCAATCCCGATATTTTATTACTGGATGAGCCTACCAATGGTCTTGATATTGAAACGATCGGTTGGTTGGAAAATTTTTTAGCTGACTACGAAAATGTCGTGCTGGTAGTTAGCCACGACCGTCACTTCTTAGATGCAGTATGTACCCATGTATCAGATGTGGACAGGCAAAAAATAAAAATATTTACGGGCAACTATACCTTCTGGTATGAGAGTTCGCAATTGATGGCCCGCCAGGTAAATGATAAAAATAAAAAGACAGAAGAAAAGCGCCAGGCCCTTATAGATTTCATTGCCCGTTTCAGTGCGAATGCATCGAAAAGTAAACAGGCTACCAGCCGGAAAAAAGCTCTTGAAAAATTATCCATTGAAGAAATAGAACCCAGTTATAGAAAATACCCCGGTATTATTTTCCAGCAATTACGGGAAGTAGGCAACCAGATATTGAACACAGAAAAGTTGACCAAGTCGGTTGATGGACGTGTTCTTTTTAAAGATGTGACCTTAAACGTAAACAAGGGAGATAAAATAGCACTGCTAAGCCGTGATCCACTGGCAGTAACCAGTTTCTTTAATATTATTACGGGTGAGACAACAGCCGACAGCGGTTCTTATGCATGGGGCAGTACTGTAACGCATGCTTACCTGCCACAGGAAAATAACCAGTTCTTTTCCGGCAATGATAATTTGATGGATTGGTTGCGGCAGTATGTTCCTGATCATGTAAAAGATGTAGATGAGCCATTCCTGAGAGGTTTCCTTGGTAAGATGTTATTCAGCGGCGACGATGTATTGAAGAAAACAAATGTATTGAGCGGGGGAGAGAAAGTTCGGTGTATGCTTAGCCGCATGATGCTGCAAAACCCCAATGTTATATTATTGGATCAGCCAACCAATCACCTTGACCTTGAAAGTATTCAAAGCTTTAACGAGCAGTGTACCGATTATAAAGGCATAGTATTGCTGACCAGCCATGATCACACATTTATGCAAACTGTGGCTAACCGTGTTATTGAAATAACACCCAAAGGCATTATCGACAGGCTGATGACTTTTGATGAATACCTGGTAGATGAAAGAGTAAAAGGATTGAAAGAAGAGATGTATAAGTAGAAAATTGATAAATTAAAAAATATAAAGCTTTCTACTTTTAGAAAGCTGGCAACCTTTTTTAATTTCGCACTTTTATTTTGAAGCGACTTTTAAATCAACCCTCCGGTTTCTTGCCTTACAATCGGGAGTATCGTTGGCCGGGCAAACAGGATGTTCAGAGCCATAGCCGGCAGCTTCATTTATTTGTGTGGGTGCCGCGCCGAGTTTTATCAATTCACTCATTACCTTCTTAGCCCTTTCACCAGATATTTTTTTGTTGATGACAGAATCACCCGTATTGTCTGTATAGCCACCAATTTTTATGGAGCTCGCTGGAAATTTTTTTAAAATAGTCGCGATATTTTTTACCTGGGCTTGGGATTCAAGGGTAAGGATAGCTTTTCCCTTTTCAAAATACGCCCGGTCAAAACTTATCCAGTTCTTTGTTTTATCCATCGTATCAATTGACCATGCAGTATCCGTAAGCATTTTAAACAGCCTCGCTTCGGTACTATTTGCGCCAACTTTTAGTACCGTGCTATCGGGGAATTTTAATTCTGTTTCGGTACCCTGATCGTAGATATAATTACCTGTTACAGAATCCAGTTTTCCGGGTATTTGAACCAGGGTTGGGATATTCACAGGAATAATCTTAACCGGTACTGTTACAGTATCAACCGGATTAGTAGCTGTATCCTTACTTGTCCTGGCTCGGTTCGAGAAGAACCATACCAACCCACCAAATGTCAATAATAGTAATAAGGGCCAAACCCATTTTCCTGCGGCATTCTTAGCAGCTACCCTTCGCTGATATTCGGAAGGTTTTGGCGGAGTAGTTATTATTTTAACCCCGACATCATTCAATGTGTTGATGCCTAATGACCCGGTCAGGTTAAAACCAGAAGGAACGGCCGTGATAACTGAAGATTTCTGGCTTTGTAAAAAAGAATCAATGTCCGCAGCACTCATGTTATTTTCCTCAGCATATTGAGCTACAGGCGTCAATGCGACCGGTGTAGATAGTTTTAAAATGGCATTTGCAGAGGAGGATTTAATATCTGCATACACCGAAATGGCATTAACAATATTGATGAGTTTGCCATCAAAAACCGATTTCAACCAGCCTGCTATAGTGGGGCCGAAATCACTCCCCTGGTTTGTACTTGCCGCAGAGGGATTTTTATTGGAGTCCAGGATGCCAGAAAGATTGCTCATGGCTTCACTGCCTCCAACATCTTTTAGAAGATCCATTATGCCTAATCCCTCTCTGCGGGACGATTGGTGTAATAATCCTGCCAGTATAGCAGGTAAGGCCCCTTTCAATGCTTTCCGGATATTAATTTCAGATTCTCCAAGAGACAGAGCGGCTTTGGTAACCAGGCTATCAGGTAAAAGACGTTTGGCTGCTTCGAGGATATCTAAAGACATAGGCTCATTTTTAAGGTTATGATATAATAGACTGCAACCGGTTCAACAAAGGGAAAAAACCACTTTAAGGTAGGCTATTTCGTCAAGACTTGAACCCCGATGACTCACAACTTTTCATTACAGGCATAGTAAATTCACGATAAACAAATGTGCTGCGGTTCGTGGATAAATTCACCCGTTTTTTTGAGGGTAAACTCTTGCCTGATAAGAATCTTCTCTCTATCTTAGTTCCGGCAAGCAAGTTCTTTTCAACATTCTACCAATCCATCTCCTTCCTTTACCTGTTAGTCCTACCGGGAAAGACTCGTATCCGGGCCGTAGGTATGTTCAAGCCCCTTTCGTTTGAATATTCGGGTTGAAACCAAGGAAATAATGAGTTAAAAGCTCTCCGGCAAATGTCGTGAGAGCTTTTTTATGTCATACCTGCAACAGTATCTTACTATAAACACATAGCAAACAGGCAGACAGCAGTTTTCAATAAGTCTTTCATATCTTCCGGTAACAAATATCTCTTTAGAATTTTTTAGTGGATGCTGCTATTTCTTGTGCATATTAATAGCGATATGTACAGGCACGTTTATTATATGAATACACAAAACTCACTGCAGAAAAAAATTGGCTTTTGGTCAGCTACTTCGATAGTAGTGGGTAGTATTATCGGCTCAGGGGTATTTATGAAGCCGGCTACCATGGCCGCTCAATTGGGTTCACCCGTTTGGCTGACATTGGTTTGGATCATTGCAGGATTGTTTTCTTTGTTTGGAGCTTTGATCTATTCAGAGCTTGGTGCGATGCTGCCAGAGACAGGAGGTATTTATGCTTACTTCCGCCGTATGTTTGGCGACTTCTTCGCTTTCTTATATGGCTGGGCGGCCTTTTCCGTTATTAATACAGCGGCCGTAGCCGCCATATCTTTTGTCTGTGCACAATACGCCGATTATTTTTTACACTTGCCAAGGTTTGACACTGCCACAGAACAAGCTTTTGCCTGGCATATTCCCTTTATCGGCGATTTATATCCTTTGGAGAATTTTGGGGTAAAAATATTGGCTGTATTTCTTATCATTTCATTGACTGTATTAAATTATAGAAGTGTAAAGGCAGGTAGCATATTCCAGGTTATTTCAACCTTTCTTAAAATGGCGGTGATCGCTGCACTCATCGTTGGAATATTCATTTCAGGGCAAGGATCAGTTCAAAATTTTTTCCACTCGGAAAATCCTAAACAAGGAATGGGATTGCTCAGCGGTATTGTTGTCGCGATGACAGGTGCTTTTTTAGCTTATGATGGATGGATCAATATCACTTTTATCGCGGGTGAAATAAAACAACCGCAAAAAAATATTCCGAGAAGTCTTATAGTTGGTGTGTTTTCCTGCATAATTATTTATGTGTTGGTCAACCAGGCTTATTTATATGTATTGCCCGTAGAAAAATTAGCCTCGTCTTCCTTAGTCGCATCGGATGCTATATCTGTAGCACTGGGAAATACCAGTGGAGCTATTGTTGCAGCCATGATCGTCATTTGCACTTTAGGCGCTGTCAATGGAAACATGATGGCCACCTGCAGGATCACTTATGCCATGGGCCAGGATAATGTTTTTTTGCCATGGGCCGGAAAGACACACCGGAAATATCAAACCCCCGGTAATGCTTTATGGCTGCATGCAGCCTGGACATCGATGTTTATCCTTACAGGTTCTTTTGATATGCTGGCGGATATGTTTGTTTTCATAACATGGATCGCTTATCTGTTCGGCGCTGTCGGTATTTTCATGTTACGTAAGAGAATGCCTGATCAACCAAGACCGTATAAAACATGGGGACATCCGCTGGTTACTATTGCTTTCATAGGCTTTTCTGCCTTCTATCTCGTCAGCACCGTATGGAATGATGTGACCAATTATCTGAATCACCGGCAACCCGTGATTAATTCTGTTTTAGGATTGGTGATAACGGCTATTGGGATTCCATTGTATTATTATTATAAGAGAAGGCGGATGAGAAAATGATAAGATAATTTTTTTGCAAATAGTTAATTAAGTAATCAATGAGCAGCTTAAAAATGTATTCTATACCTGACCGGTTTCGGCGCATCGAAAATCTCCATATTGTTTTTTGGCTTCTGAAAGATATAAGTTGGGCCATGCTCTGGAAACCTATAGGGCTTGCCATGTTTATTCCGACCATTGCGGTGGCGATACTGATTACCTTGCAGACAAGGAAATTAGCGTCTGAACTTTATCATAATCTTGCCATTGTATGCTGGATCACTGCCAACGGTTATTGGATGATCACTGAATTCTTCTGGTCGCAGTTTGACTATCTGCGTTACTATGCCGCTATCCCATTCGGCATTGGCATTTTTTTTATTCTTATTTATTACCTTGTCGTATTACCCCGGGAGAAAAAAAATCAGAAGTTCGTGGCCATTACGGTTGACGTACCTGAAAATGTATTGCAGCTACTCCGGAAATGATTAATGCGTTAATTCAAAAATTACATCATCTTCTGGATCAATTTACCCAGCATCATCAATCCATAATCAGCGTCATCATCCCAGGGTTTACCAAAGCTGATACGAATGCAATTGGAATAATTACAACTGGCGGAAAATATTTTACCGGGTGTTATAGATATATGATGTTTCATGGCTTCTGTCCGTAATTTGAAGCCATCTACCTTTTTATTCAACTGTATCCACAACACAAATCCTCCATGCGGCCTTGATACTTTCGTGTCTTCGGGAAAATATTGTACGATGGCCTGCATATAACGGAGGCATTGAGTGTACAACGCTTTCCTCAAATTTTTTAAATGATATTCATAGCGGCCGTTCTGTAAAAAATGAGCGATAGCGGCTTGCGTAAGGGTAGGAGAGCTAATATTGTTTATTCTCTTTATCTGTTTTACCTGGTCCAGGAATTTACCGGGCAGTGTCCAGCCAATGCGATATCCCGGCGCTAATGATTTGGTTAGTGAAGAACAATGCATCACCATTCCCTTTGTGTCATAATACTTGCAGGTACGGGGGCGATTTTTTCCAAAATACAATTCGCCATAAATATCATCTTCTATTAATGGGATATTATTCTTTGTAATGATCTCTACCAGTTTCTTTTTGTTTTCATCCGGCATACAGCCGCCTAAGGGATTATTGAAATTGGGTATCACTACACAAGCCTTGATATCAAATTTTTTAATAACTTTTTCCAGGCAATCCAGTTCAAGGCCGCTGATAAAACAGGAAGATACTTCCACCACTTTTAATCCCATGCTTTCAATAGCCTGGAAAATCCCGAAATAGTTGGGTGACTCAACGGCTACGGTATCGCCGGGTTTGGTAACAGCTTTTAAGCACATGGTAATCGCTTCCAGACAGCCATTGGTCACGATCACTTCATCCGGTTTTATTTTACCTCCCCAATTAAAAGCCAGCTTCGCTATTTGTTTGCGTAATTCAATATTGCCCTGCGTATGCTCATAACTGATGCAATGGTCCTTGCTGTTGCGCAACGCATATACTACCGATTTATTGAGTTTGGCGGCGGGTAATAAGGAAACATCCGGGACCGCCATGGCGAAATTGATGATCTTGTCTTTGTGGGAAGCGATATCAGCATAGATCGAAGAGATCATTTCTTTTACACTTACATCATGCGATAAAACATCGGGCAGAATAATCTTCGGTAGTTCGGGAAAGCGCCGCTGATTAAAACGAACATAATAACCTGACTTGGGTCTTGATTCAATCAAGCCTTTTCCCTCTAAATGATAATAGGCCTGGAAAGCCGTACCCATGCTGATACCGTATTCATCACTTAATACTCTTACGGAAGGAAGCTTATCGCCGATCTTCAATACATCATCAGCGATCATTTTTTCAAGACCCGTAGCCACCTGCATATACAGGTGATCATCGGTAGTAAAATTGTTTTTCCGCATACTGTTAAAAAATCTGATATAGTCAAAAATACAAAAACTGAATCTGTTTTTTATTAATTATTTGAAGAAATTTTGTACAGGCTTTTCAGAATAGCAAAAAACGGGTTGTAATAGTCAGCCAGACTTTGCAGTTTTACAAAGACACCTGGCAGGTGAAAAATATTTTTTGGAAGAAACTAAAATCAGGAAGATGGCAAAGGAATTACAGAAAGCATATGTCGCATTAGGGGTAGTAAGTTTTTTCTGGGGCACTACTTATATCGCTGCGAGAATTGGAGTGCAGCATATGCCGGGCTTATTTATTTCGGGCCTTCGTCAATTTTTTTCAGGATTGATATTGGTCGGGTATTTTTTAATAAGAGGTTACCAGTTACCCGGATGGAAAATAATGAAGAGGATTTCGATACAAAGTATTTTCATGCTTTGCCTGGCCAATGGGTTACTCACCTGGTCCGTGGAATATATCAGTGGTGGTTTGGCTGCTATCATCGCCGCATTGGTTCCTTTATTTATAGCGCTGTTTACAGTTTGGTTATCCAAATGCGCAAAAATAACCCGTTGGATGATTATTGGATTAATGGTAGGTTTTGCGGGTGTACTTACAATTTTTTATGATTACCTGGCCCAGATGCACGACAAATCCTTTGTCTTCGGAGTTGTGCTGGCTTTGCTTTCCACATTATCATGGTCATTTGGTACAGTGTATACGTCTAAACAAAAACCGCCAATAGATATTTTATTCAACGTGGGTTTGCAAATGCTGATCGCAGGCATATTGGTGTTGATCGCCTGTGCGGTTACCGGTAAATATATAAGTATCGCTGATGTAGACCAGGATTCATGGCTGGCATTATCCTACCTCGTTGTTTTTGGTTCCCTGATCGCGTATTCGGCTTATGTCTTTGTTATCGGCAAGTTGCCGGCAACCCAGGTTTCCGTGTATGCTTATATTAATCCAATAGTGGCTGTTTTATTAGGCTGGTTGTTATTAGCCGAAAAAATGAACATCAATATGATCATTGGTACGCTTATCACTTTGGGAGGCGTTTATCTTGTTAATCGTGAATTTAAAAAAGTAAAGCAATGAGCGGAATTAAAATTGTTGACTACAGGCCGGAACACCAGCCTCATTTTGAATCTTTCAATCGTGCATGGATTGAGGAATTATTTGAAATGGAACCGGTAGATGAATGGGTTTTGACGAACCCTGAGCAGGCCATACTGCAACCCGGAGGCGCCATACTGATGGCTGAGTATAATGGCGTACCTGCCGGAACAGTCGGACTACGGAGGGTAGACGCATTTACCTATGAGTTTACAAAGATGGCTGTTGGTGAAAACTATCGCAGGCTCGGTATTGCGGAAACTATCAGTTATGCGAGTTTTAAAAAAGCGAAAGAGTTGGGAGCAAAGAAAGTGATTTTGTATTCCAACAAAAAAAATGCCGGGGCTATCAAGCTGTACGAAAAGATAGGCTTTCGTCATGTGGAAGTAGAGCCCGGTGTGTATAAAAGAGCCGACGTGAAAATGGTGATAGATATAGAGCTGGCTGTTTATGGAGCAAAGAAATTTGATGAGCTCCTTTTATCTTAGATATAAATAAACGATCAGCTGTTAAGAACCAATAACCTTTAATCATTAAACCCTAACCTTAAACTATTTAATAACTATGCTCATCAGGATCATTGACGCGGATGTATCCCACGTCGCCGCTATCGCCACTATTGGAAAAAAATCTTTTCGTCATGCATTCGGAAGCTTATTTAAAAGCAAAGAAGAGTTGTTCGAATACCTTGAGTTTACTTATGAACCCGTTAAACTGACCAAAAGTATACGAAAGGAAAATAATGTTTATTTACTTGCTTTTATTAACGGAGAACCAGCCGGTTTTTGTAAAATAAAAAAGCATTCATTAAACGATCGGATAGAAGCCTGGGCTCAAATGGAGCTGCAAAAAATATATGTATTGCCGGAATATCACGGTAAGGGGGTTGGCACTGCGCTTTTGAAAGAATTGAAAAACCTGGCAAAAGAAATATATCCCGATTATATCTGGCTTGATACACATATAAGCAATGAAAATGCTATCAGGCTTTATGAGAAAAATGGGTTCCGGAAAATGGGGAACTATTACTTTACTATCGGTACTCAGACTTTTGAATATTATGTCATGGGATTGCCTGTTGCTTTTAAAGTAACGAGTGCTTGTTAAACCTTAAATCAATTTTTGTATGGAATTGCTTACAGAGATCGCCGTCAGGAAAACGAATCATTCAAAGATCAGCGAAGTAGATTTTGATAATCTTGAATTCGGCAAGTATATCGCCGATCATATGCTGATCTGTGATTATTATGATGGCGGGTGGCAACAGCCTCATATCGTACCATTCGCCAATCTTTCACTAAGCCCCACCGCACTGGCTTTGCATTATGGGCAAACAGTGTTTGAAGGGATGAAAGCGTTTCGTATGAGTGATGACCGCATCAACATTTTTAGAGTAGATAAGCATTACGACCGTTTTGTGAAATCGCTGGAAAGAATGTGCATGGCCGTGCCCCCAAAAGAAATTTTTATTGACGGGTTATTAAAATTGGTAGAGACTGATAACGCATGGGTACCGGAAAAGGCAGGAGCTTCCTTATACCTGCGGCCCTTTATCTATGCCAGTGAGGCGAAATTTGGTAATAAGATCTCGGACGAATACAGGTTTATCATTTTTACCGGCCCCGTACCTGAGCTATATGCTAAGCCCATTAAGGTAAAAGTAGAAACTGAGTATGTAAGGGCTGCCAAAGGAGGAACGGGATCCGCCAAGTGTGGTGGTAATTATGGAGGAGCTTATTATCCGACACGACTGGCCCGCCGGCAGGGTTATGAACAGGTATTGTGGACAGATGGAAAAGAAAATAAATTCATTGAAGAATCGGGAATGATGAATGTAATGTTTGTGATCAATGATGTACTGGTAACTCCGCCTTTGTCTGATTCTATACTCGATGGCGTAACGAGAGATTCATTGCTGAAACTTGCCGCTGAGCTTGGATATAAAACGGAAGAAAGACCAATCGAAGTAGCGGAGCTGGAAAAAGCATTCCGCGATAAAACGATTACCGAAGCTTTTGGCGCCGGTACGGCGGCGGTAGTAGCGCCAATACAAACTATTAATATCAACGAAATTGATTTTCATTTGCCTGCTTACAACCAGTCAAGTATTTTAAACCAGCTTAAACAAAAGCTGGATAGAATAAGAACCGGGGGTGAAGCGGATATAAATCAATGGAACTTTATAATATGATTTACGCATGGTTGGTTTAGTAAAGGACTGGTCTGAAAGACCGGTCCTTTTTTATACCAGTAAATTAATCGCATAGTAAGGGCAATGCATATATTAGTATTCATCTATAAGTAATTTTACGAGGTAAGGAATTGTGGATTTATTACCCCATATATCAATCAAACTTCTCTTATTTATTCCCGGTTTAAACCATTCTTATTGTTGCTGGTCTTTTATTTCGCTATCCAATTGCCTTATTTGAATTTTTTTAAAATAAGAAACTAAGATGGCCGAATCTTTGTCTTTCTATATAAAATTTAAAAACTGTACAATTATGAAACTAAAAGAAACAATTTTGTGCGCTGCATTATTCTCTTTATTTATGGCAGAAGCCAATGCGCAGAAATCTTCCGCAATTTTGAGAGCAGGCGTTAATCTTGCAAACGTGTCTGTAACAGATAAGGGTGGCATTGACGATGCAAAAACTTTGACCAGTTTCCAGGTAGGTATTATCGGTGATCTCAATGTTACCTCCTTTCTTGCCATCCAACCGGGTCTTATTTTTACAGGCAAAGGAACCAAATCACAATCAGGAAAAGAGGGTGATGCGAATTTTTACCGCGCTACTACCAATCCTTATTATCTTGAAATTCCGGTAAACCTGGTTTTCAAAACTCCAACCGGTCCCACTAAGTTTTTTGCCGGTGCAGGTCCTTATATAGGAATTGGGATTGCCGGAAAAAATAAAGTGAACGGTTCTTTTTTAGGAACCAGTTTTAATTCTGAAGATAAGATTGACTGGTCAAACGACGATCCAACCACAACCGATTATGAAGAAGGCGCCGGTTTGGGTATTATGAAAAGATTTGACTATGGTTTAAATGGCCTGGTCGGTATTGAAACGTCTAAACTGGTTTTATCCGCTAATTATGGATTGGGTCTTGCAAAACTTCAGTCAGGAGACGGATCAGGTAATGACAATAACAATAAACACCGGGTATTGAGTTTTACAATCGGATTTAAATTATAGAGTAAATTGGTTTAAATATTTAAAAGCGGCATTTCTTTCAGAGGAATGCCGCTTTTTTATGCGGATAATCATAACTGATAAATAGAACACCTGCCTGCTATCAAACTATTACTATCTTGCGCCTTCAATTGAATGCTAATAAAAAATAAATTTATCGGGTTATGCGTTGGATGAAATGGACCGGGATAGCGGCAGCAATCTTATTGATCATTTCCTGCTTTTTGACATGGGTTACTATTCCTTCTAAAAATATTGTTGTCAGTGGAGTGGATGCTACCGGTACCAGTTTTGGTAAGCCAGGGTATTTTAGTTTACTGATGACTTTCTTTTTTATTGTATGCACGGTGTTACCAAGGCTATGGGCGAAACGGATCAATCTCTTATTTACTGCCATGAACCTTGCCTGGGCCATCCGTAATTATTTTATCATATCCGCCTGCCAGGGAGGGGATTGCCCTGAGAAACAAGCAGGTCTTTACCTTATGTTGGCTGCATCCCTGCTGATGCTGGCTTCATCTTTATTTCCTGATATTGAATTGCCGGGGACAAGAGCCAGGGATAGTAAGTTTACTTAATAAAAAATTGTAAACAAGTGATTGCCGGATAGGGATTTATTTTTATATTCGTCAAGCATACCTACCTAAGCAGATTCTTAATTTACTATCTACCCCTTTGTAACCTCCCGGTTTTACTAAACCTTGTCTTTGCTGTTACCACCTTTTGAAAAAAATTGGTTTTATCAATTGCGTCGCTGTGATGCCGGCTGTTTAGCTATGGCTAATGTTTCTGTATGAAATATATATTGACCTGTCCAAACAATTCAAGGAAGGTTAATTGAAAATACGTTTCTTAGGAAAACCATTCAATATCTGTCCGTCTCGCTTTTTAGCGGGACGGAATTTTTTTGTGTCCAGGAAAGAATATTATTTTGAAAAGCAACGGCGATAATTACGCTTCAAACAACTTGGCAACTCCAAAAGCCGCACCGGCCGCTACGGCTCCAATCAATGTTACACGAAGGGCGCCCCACCATGGATTGATACCGGTGATCCTGCTTTTAAAAAACCCAAAAACAAACAAGCAAAGCAGAGTCAGGACGACAGATATTTTCAATGCATCAACAGGGGTGTCAGTAAAAAAATAGGGGCTAAGTGGTACGAGTCCTCCGGCAGCGTAAGAAAGACCGATATTTAGTGCGGACTTGGTGGCTCTTTTGGGATCGGGTTTGTCAAGACCCAATTCATATTTCATCATAAAATCGACCCACTGCTTTTTATCTTTTGAAATTTCCTCCGCGGCTTTATCCTGCATATCCTTGCTGAGACCGATATTGGCAAAAAAGACCTTTACTTCTTCCTTTTCCTTTTCCGGAATTTTTTCCACTTCATCATATTCCCTTTTCAATTCAGTATTGTAGTGATCCAGTTCCGTTTTGCCGGCGAGGTAACCACCTAAACCCATAGCAATAGAACCTGCGGCTATTTCAGCAATGCCGGCGATAACAATGATTGAATTGGAAGCTACGGCACCGCTAAGACCTGCGGCCAGTGCGAATGGAACGGTCAGGCCATCGCTCATACCAATTACAATGTCGGTAAGGAAATCACTGCTGCGCAAATGTTTTTCCTCGTGATGAAGATGTGTGTCCATAAGTGAATGGTGAATGGTCGATTGTGAATAGTGTTCTGTAAATCGATAATTATAGGCAAGAAGCTATGATAGAAAATTGCCGTTATTCACCATTCACAATTGACCATTTACTTTTTAGTCGAGGCAAGTTAACGAATCACCGATGATATCGGCACATTCCAGTACCTGTTCCTTTGTTATCACCAGCGGCGGCGCGAACCGGATCTTATCACCATGTGTGGGCTTTGCCAGCAAGCCATTTTCTTTTAATTGAAGACAAAGTTCCCAGGCCGCGTCTGGATTTATATGCTGAATTACGATGGCATTCAATAAACCTTTTCCACGAACCAGGCTGATATGTTTTGAATTCAACTTTCTTAATTCAGATCGTAAAAGTTCTCCCATTAACGTGGCATTCTCCATCATTTTTTCATCTTTTAAAACCTGCAATGAAACTATCGCCGTTTTGCAGGCCAGCGGGCTACCCCCATACGTTGAGCCATGTTCACCTGGTTTAATGGTCAGCATGATTTCATCATCCGCTAATACAGCACTTACCGGCATCATGCCGCCACTTAACGCTTTTCCTAGTAATAAAATATCAGGCCTTACCTTTTCATGATCGCAGGCCAGCATTTTTCCGGTTCTTGCAAGGCCGGTTTGTATCTCGTCCGCAATGAACAATACATTGGCTTGTTCACAAAGTTGTTTGGCTTTTGACAGATAGCCCTCGTCAGGAACCATCACACCCGCTTCGCCCTGTATCGGCTCTACTAAGAAGCCGGCGACATTTTTATTTTCCAACGCTTTTGTCAATGCGGAAATATCATTGTAGGGAATAATTTCAAAGCCCGGTAAATATGGACCAAAGTTGGTAGTGGAAGAAGGGTCGCTGCTGAAAGAGATTACGCCAGTTGTTCTGCCGTGAAAATTTCCTTCGCATACAATGATGGTGGCTTTATTAGCCGGAATATTTTTTACTTCATAAGCCCATTTGCGGCAAAGTTTAATTCCCGTTTCTACGGCTTCCACACCGGTATTCATCGGTAATACTTTGTCATAGCCAAAATATTGCGTGATAAATTGGGCGTATTCTCCCAGCAGATCGCTATGAAAGGCACGGCTGGTTAGCGACAGTTTTTGTGCCTGCTCAATGAATGCTTTTACAATGGTTGGATGGCAATGTCCCTGGTTAACGGCGGAATAACCACTCAGGAAATCATAGTATTTTTTTCCATCCACATCCCATACGAAAACGCCTTCACCCCTGGTTAATACAACGGGTAAGGGATGATAATTATGTGATCCATATTTTTCTTCCAACTCCAGGAAATGAGTTGATTTCTCCGACATGTTTATTGTTGATTGCATGATTGTAGAATTAATTAGTTTTAGAAAAGGAAAACCCGGCTTAGAGAAATTATTTTGAAATAAGGAGATGCAGTCAAAACATGGTTGACTGATCAAACGGGCGATATGCCTTAGTGGTTAAGCAAATCAAGGTTATTTGCCAGGAATAATTCTATGGATGCTTTGCAGTTAATAACTCAACTATTTGCCGCAAGGTACTAAATTTATTTTTTTGAAGGACCTTACTATAAAACAATTTATATGGATTACACTGTTCCTGCCCAAACCCGCATCGGGCATGTGCATTTAAAAGTAGCTGACCTCGAAAGGTCGCTGTTATTTTACCGGGATCTGCTGGGTTTTGCCGAAATGCAACGATATGGGGATAGCGCTGTATTTATTTCAGCCGGAGGTTATCATCATCATATTGGTTTGAATACATGGTACAGCAAAAATGCAGCACCGGCGCCGGTTCGTGCGGCAGGGTTATTTCATGCCGCTATCCTTTATCCAACGAGGAAAGACCTTGCTCAAATTTTAAAGCGATTAATCGATGCGGAATATCCGTTGACAGGAGCTTCAGACCATGGGGTATCAGAAGCTTTATACCTCGACGATCCGGATAGCAATGGCGTAGAATTGTATTGGGATAAGCCCAAAGATCAATGGCCGGTTGATTCGCAAGGTAACCTGCAGATGGTAACTGACCCATTGAATCTTGAGGATCTGCTGACATTAGCCGTTTAGTTCTTTGAAGAAATAGTGAGAAGGGAAATGATGATCTGCGGCAGCGTCTTTCTTAAAAATTCCATACACCGTGCTGCCACTGCCACTCATTGAGGCATAGACAGCGCCGTTATCATAAAGCTTGCTTTTTATTTCTTCGATCTCCGGGTATTGAAGAAAAACTGATTTTTCAAAATCATTTATTAGTTCATTCTTCCAACTGTCAATAGATTGTTGAATTATTTCTTTTACTGACTTTGATGGAAGGGCAGGAGTGACGGTGGAAAAAGCGTTAGCCGTATTGATATGTATCCCGGGATTAACAATGATGAATTTATAAGCGGAAAGATCTAATGATACCGGTTTCAGTATTTCTCCTCTGCCCCCGGCAAAGGCAGGCTTGTTGATGATAAAGAATGGGCAATCGCTGCCCAATTGCAGTGCATGGCCGATAAGTTGTTCAGTACTGAGCTGAAGACCGAATTTTTCATTCAGCAGTTTGAGGGTAAAAGATGCATCAGCACTGCCACCACCCATACCGGCGCCTGTTGGAATAGCTTTATGCAGGTGGATCTTTGCAACAGGCAGTGTTGAGTAATTTCTTTTTAAGAGTTCGTAAGCTTTTACACAAAGATTATCGTCGTTGTTTCCGTCTATCAGTGATCCGCTGGTTGAAAAGGATAATGCTGAATTATCTCCCGGTGACCGGACTATTTCTACAATATCATATAAAGGGAGCGGGTAAAATATCGTTTCGAGATCGTGATAGCCGTCACTTCTTTTGCGAAGGATGCGCAGGCCGAGATTGATCTTGCAATTGGGGAAAATAATCACGGATTAATAGATTAAAATGGATTTCACGGAATCTATGATTGTTGGTAATTATTTTAATGGGGGAGTGACATAGTACCAATAGAGGGATAATCTGTGAAATCCTCAAAAATCCTTTCATCAGCGATTTTTCTTGCGGGTATTTATCTCATCCCTGATGGCGATGGCCCTGATATAATCTTCATTTTCGAGCACGTCATTCAGCAGTACATCTAATTCTTCGAGGGTCATTGTTTTCAGGTCCTCATTTCCTGTAGACCCCGTTTCTTCCACGACCACCTCTTGTTTTGCCTTTTTCTTTTTACCAGATCCTGTCCCGGTGTCCTCCATCAGTATGCCGGCACTTTCCAGGATGTTTTCGTAAGTATAGATGGGACAGCCAAAGCGAACAGCCAATGCCAAAGCATCAGACGTTCTTGAATCAATTTCGATGGTATCGTGCTCGGATGAGCAAACCAGTTTAGAGTAGAAAATACCTTCCTGGAGATCACATATAATGATTTCATGCAGGTCGATAGCAAAGGCGTTCATGAAATTCTTTACAAGATCGTGGGTCAGTGGCCGGCTGGGTTGCATTTTTTCGAGGGCTACAGCGATAGCCTGGGCTTCAAAACCGCCAATGACGATGGGCAGACGGCGCAGCCCATTTACCTCCCCCAGCACGACGGCGTAGGAATGTGTCTGGGTAATACTATGTGATAAGGCAACTATTTCCAGTTCTATCTTCTTCATAAAATATCACACGAAACTAAGGATTTTGAACAAAAAAGGTAGGGAAAAAATAAGGCCTGAGTCTTTTGGAGATTTTACGCCTGATATATGCTTTTTTATTGCTATTGGAAATATTTCAACTTCGGGTTATCACCCTAATATAGAGAAGCCTGAAAGCATATAAACCTTACTTAATGCATTTCATCGGCTCTATAAAAATATGCGTTGGAAATGATCAGACGAAATTGAGGCAAGGTTGTTTTAAAAATAAAATAAGCCAAATGAAATACATCATCTGACTTATTTTTCTCTCTCAGTAATGAACAGTAAATTATGGAAACAGTATTGTTGCTAGGCTACTCCTTTTAATTTTTTTATTGCATCCGTCATTTTTGGAACCACTTCAAAGGCATCACCCACAATGCCATAATCGGCCGCTTTAAAGAAGGGAGCTTCCGGGTCTTTATTGATGACAACGATCACTTTACTCCTGTTTACACCAGCTAAATGCTGAATAGCTCCGGAAATACCGATAGCAATGTAGAGATTGGGAGCAATGGCAAATCCGGTTTGCCCTACGTGTTCATTATGTGGCCGCCAATGAGCATCCGCTACAGGCCGGCTGCAGGCTGTTGCTGCATGCAATACTTTTGCGAGATCTTCCACCATGCCCCAGTTTTCAGGACCTTTTAAACCACGACCCGCACTTACTACTATTTCTGCTTCGGTCAATGGTACTTCACCGCTTGCTTTGCTGGTACTAATTACTTTTATTTTCGGCGCATCTATCGTTGCATTAAATGCTGCTACTTCAGCAATGCCTTCCCCTTCGACTATTTTATACGCATTGGCATTGAGGGAAATGATTTTTACAGGAGTGCTGACGGAAATATTGGCAAACGCCTTACCTGAAAAAACGTTTTTCTTTACGGTAAATCCATTGCTGGTATCAGGCAATGCCACGGCACCTGAAACCAATCCCGCTTTTAACCGGGCTGAAAGACGCGGAGCAATGGCTTTTGCATCCATATTATTTGAAAATACAACTACAGAAGCACCGGTTTTTTCCACTACCTGTGCAATAACCTTTGTGTATAGTTGTGCATCCAATTGATTAAGTACTGTATCGTTTACATGGTGAATTTTTTTAACACCATACTTTCCCAGGGGGGCGAGATCATCCGACGAACTTCCTAATACTACTCCTTCGGCAGTAGTGCCAAGCTGTTCGGCTATTTTAGCGCCATAGCTCATCGCTTCCAGCGACGATTTTTTTATATGACCCTCTGATTGATCGATGAATATTAAAACTGACATATGATTTGAAAATTAGTTGATTTGAAAATTTGAAAATGAAAAGGAGAGTTTGAATCGGGCAATTTGAAAATTGCCACACTTGCAAATTCTTAAATTGCCTTCGCTTCATCACGTAATAATCTAACCAGCTCTTCAACATTATCGGCAGCCACCAATTTAACACCGGCTTTCGCAGGTGGCAAACCAAAACTGGTTACATTGGTCAATGCTTCTACAGCTGCAGGTTCCACCACTTTCAATGGTTTGGTACGGGCCGCCATGATACCGCGCATATTGGGTATACGTTGTTCCGCCATTCCTTTTTGCGCACTAACCACAACCGGTAATTCCACTTCATTTATTTCTTCACCGCCTTCTATCTCACGGGTGATCGTTGTTTTATTACCTTCCACATCAAATTTCGCGGCCAGCGAAACATAAGGCATATCCAGTAATTCCGCTACCATACCGCCTATGGAAGAGCCATTATAGTCAATCGTTTCTTTTCCTGTGAAAATAAGATCATACCCTCCATCTTTTGCTATGGTGGCGATTTGAGAAGCAATGCTAAAGCTGTCATGACTATCTGTATTCACGCGGATGGCTTCATCACCGCCAAGGGCAAGGGCTTTGCGAATGATTGGTTCAGCATCTGCCGTTCCAACAGTAATCAAATGAATAATAGTGGAAGCGTCTTTTTCTTTCAGTTCAATGGCACGGACAAGGGCGTACCATTCATCATAAGGGTTGATGATCCATTGAACGCCATTGCTGTCGAATTTCGTGTTGTTGTCAGTGAAAGCTATTTTTGCCGTTGTGTCCGGCGTCTTCGATATACAAACTAAAATCTTCATGACAGGGGATTTGGTGATCGTTAGGTTATTTAGTTGTTTATGCAACTAAAACAAAGATAAGCGATGAAAATTAATTCCGGGTATTTCCGGGCAAATTTTTTATAGCAATATGGATCGGATAGAAAAGCTAAAACAATTTTTGCAGGCCAGCCCCGGTGACAGTTTTATACAACACGCATTGGCGCTGGAGTATATAAAATTGGGTGATGATGAAAAAGCCCGTCAATTATTTGAAGAACTGCTGGACAGGGATTCTTCGTATATCGGCAGCTATTATCACCTGGGAAAATTACTGGAAAGAAATAATGACAATAACGCTGCAATAAAATGGTATGAAAAGGGGATGGAAGAAGCAAGGAAGGCAGGGGAGAATCATGCGTATGGTGAATTGAGAGGGGCTTTGGAAGAGTTGATGTTTTAGCTTAGCCGTTTTGGGAAGCAAAACAGGTTGCAAATGTTTTGTTTCGCAAACTCATTTATAGCTATATGATTTTATTGATGCCAGTTTTAGTTCCCTGGTAAACTTTTGTTGCGTCGCACTACTTGTAACTATCGGGATAAACTAGGGTAATTCTATTGAACAAATAATGAACCTGCTTCAACGATTTAAAAAAAATATTCTGGCTGAAAATCTTTTTTATGAGAAAGACCGGCTCCTCCTGGCTGTTAGCGGAGGTATAGATTCTGTTGTATTAAGTGAATTGTGTAAGCAGGCAGGATTTGATTTTGCCATGGCGCATTGCAATTTCCAACTAAGGGAAGCGGATAGTGAAAGAGATGAAAAATTTGTAAGAGAGCTTGCCGGAAAATATAGCGTTCCTTTTCACGTAATAAAGTTTGATACAAAGACATTCTCAAAAGAGAGAAAAATATCTACCCAGGAAGCCGCCAGGGAACTACGCTATAACTGGTTTGAAGAAATAAGGAAGGCTGGCAGTTACCGTTATATATTGACAGCGCATCATGCCGATGATAATATTGAAACAGTGCTAATGAATTTTTTTCGGGGTACGGGTATTAAAGGTATAAGAGGTATCGAATCAAAGCATGGATTTATTGTCAGGCCTTTACTATTCGCCAGGCGAAAAGACCTGGAAGAATTTTTGGAAGAGAACAACCTGGTTTATGTTTCCGATTTTACAAACGAGCAGAATGATTATACCCGAAATTATTTCCGCAATAAAGTGATTCCTTTTATTGAAAAATCATTTCCGGAAGTAAATGATAATCTACTGGCCAATATTACGCGGTTCAGGGAAACAGTGCTGCTTTACCAACAAGCTATTGAACTACACAAAAAGAAGTTGCTGGAGTTTAAAGGGAAGGAAGTGCATATCCCGGTTTTGAAGTTAAAAAAGACGGATCCACTTCATTCCATTATTTATGAAATTATCAACGATTACGGATTTAGCTCTTCGCAGGTCGATGAAGTGATCGCTTTGCTGGACAGTGAATCCGGAAAATATGTTCAATCTTCTTCCCACCGGATCATCAAAAACCGCGGCTGGCTGATTATTGCGCTCAATGAGTCAACCGAATCTGAAATAATAGTTATTGACGCAGTTGGCAACTGGCAATTTGCAATGGGCAATCTCCAAATTGAAATGTCAGCAGCATCGAGCTTCAAACCTTTGCCTTCGAACTTCGTTGCCAGCCTTGATGCCGGTGAAATAAAATTCCCTTTATTGCTTCGCAAATGGAAACAAGGCGATTATTTCTATCCATTGGGCATGAAGAAAAAAAAGAAGCTGGCCCGTTTTTTTATCGATCAGAAATTATCCAAAACCGACAAGGAAAAAGTTTGGGTCATTGAAATGAATAAAAAGATCGTATGGGTAGTAGGCCACAGGATCGATGACAGATTTAAAATTACGGATAAGACGAAAACTATTTTAAAGATTACATTCGATTATCTTCCAAACTGAATAATATCAGACGGATTCATATTTTTGATCTGGGTAACAAAAAAATCAAGAACAGAGAAATCTGAAAAGAGCTGCCCCGCGACAAGAGTGAACACAATTCCAAACAAGGCTCCGAAGATATGCGCCGAATGATTGATATTGCCTTCCCCTCTTTTGTCCAGCCACTGTGAAATAAGAAGATAAATCAGGCCAAAGATAAATCCCGCCACATATACCGGGATGAAGAAAAGACCAATACCTGTTAACGGATCAAAAAGAATACTGGAAAAAATAACCGCTGATACCGCGCCTGAAGCTCCCAGGCTGCGGTAATGGTAATTGTCTTTGTTTTTAAAATAAGTTGGGAGAACGGATACCCCAAGAGCCGTTATATACAACACCAGGTAAAATATCCTGCCCTTTTCACCAAAAACCTGGCTGAAGTATCCTTCAAGTTTTTGCCCAAAAAGATACAGCGCAAGCATGTTGAATATAAGATGACCCCAGTCGGCATGTATCAGGCCGCAGCTAAAAAAACGGTACCATTGATTTCGGTGACTTATAGCCGGGGGATAAAAGATAAGATCGTCCATGATTTTCTGACTGCTGAAAGCTCCGATTGATACAGAGACGGTTATCACGATTATGATAAGAGTAATTGATAGTTCCATCCAATAAATGTAGAATGTTAAAAGGAGAATCGGAAATCAAAAATGTGAGTAGCGTGTAGCGAATAGTGAAAAATGGGGAAACAAAAATTCAACTAGATTCGACCATAATTTTTTCATTTCTGGCTTCGCATTTTTTCCCCCGATCGGAGCAGACTTCATGACTCATTTATGATGATATTTTTCATTCTTTAAAATAGTGCAGGCCCGATATACCTGTTCAGCCAGGATAAGACGTACCAACTGGTGCGGAAAAACCAGTTGAGACAAACTCCATTTAAAGTTGGCTCGTTTCAAAACAATATCATCGACACCAAAAGCACCTCCAATCAGGAAGACGATTTTTTTGGTGCTTTCATTAGCCCTTGACTGTATAAAATCAGCCAATCCTTCTGATGTTAACTGTTTTCCTCTTTCATCCAGTAGCACTAAGTAGTCCTCTTTATCTAACCATTGTATGATCAGTTCACCTTCTTTTTTCTTAAGATCCAACTCACTCATCATACCTGCATTTTTCGGCACCGGTATAATATTCCACTCGACTTTAAAATAGTTGGAAATACGTTTGGTAAAATCTTCAACCCCTGATTTTACATATGTCTCGTTACTTTTTCCTATTGACCAGAATTGGAATTTCATATTATGGGTGCACTTTACTTACTAAAAAAATAGCCGGAAGACGGTAAGGCGGAAAGTTTTTTTGAAAATATTTGTCTTATTGCCTCAATCATAAATTAGTTTTCTAAAATGCTTTCTTCGGCTCCTCTTTTATCTGCACCTCCGTTACCGGTCCGTATTTTTCAACAATCTTTTTAATGTCTGCGGATTTACCTACCATAATGAACTGCAGTTTATCGTTGGGGAAATAGCGGGCAATAATATCTTTTGCTTTTTCGACCGTAAGCCCGTCAACATTTTTCTGGAAATTGTTGATGTACGATTCATCAAAATTATACCAGAACATCTGTGTCATTAGTCCGGCCAGCTGACCGCTTGTTTCATAGCGCGGAGGAAACTGCCCTTTCACATAATTCCTGGCGGAAGCAAGCGATTTTTCATCTACTCCTTCCGTATGTAGTTTTTTTAATAGTTCCAGCGCTTTGTCAATCGCCGGCCCGGTTGTTTTAGTGGCAGTGAAAGTGGAGATCATAAAAGTTCCCCCATTCTTTAATGGTGAGAAACGACTATTAGCGCCATAAGTGAGACCCGTGTTTACTCTCAATTCATCATTGAGCATGGAAGTAAAGCGGCCACCAAACAAAGTGTTGATGACATCAATCGCTATATAGTCAGGATTGTTACGACTGATACCGGGAGCGCCAATAAGAAAGGTCGTTTCCTTCGCATCATCCTTATTGATCAGTAATACCCGGTTGCCAGTAGGCTGCGTTATAGGTTTCGATGCCAAACCAGCGTTGGCTTGTTTCCCCTGTTTCCAGTCAGAAAAAAGTTTAGTAACGGTAGCTTTCATTTCTTTGCTGGAAAAATCTCCGGCAATAGCCATGGCGGAACCATTGGGAATATAATTTTCTTTATAAAATCGTTGGATATCAGCGGTGGTTAGTCCTGAAACCGATGTGGTTGTTCCGCCAATGATATTACCGTAAACATGATCGCCGTACAGGAATTTGTCAAAATAAGAACCGATCACCGAACGGGGACTTTCTTTTGCCTGGTCCAGCCTGACCAAAACTATTTTTTTCTCTTTATTAAACTCAGTGCTGTCAAAAACCGGGGCGGTTAGCAGTTCATCGATGATCATTAAGACCTTGTCCTTGTCTTTGGCGGCAAATTTGGCGGCCAAACCGGAAGCTTCTTTGGAAGCGTAAGTAGTAACAGAAGCGCCCATGAAATCCAACTCTTCGTCCAGTTTTGATTTTGGATAATTTTTAGTACCATGTTTTAGTGAAGTCGCCGTCAGTGAAGCAAGTCCCGCTTTTTCCCCATCATAAATAGCGCCTGCCGGTAAAATGACAGAAACATTTATCATAGGTACTTCATGCTGCTCCATCAGGTAAACGGTAAGACCATTCTTCAGGGTGAATTTCTGGTAAGCGGGTAGTTTATAATCCTGTGCTTTCATAACAATAGAGAATAGCAGGGCCGCACAAAGAAAACTGGGGTATCTGGTAATTACTTTCATTTAATAAGTCTTAGTTTTTTATGAAGTTTGACAACGGAACGCCGCTCCGTTCCGGGTGGATAAAACGGAATTTTGTTCACCCTAATCATCAACATTAGATTTTGAAATACCAACTGTACGACTGCTTTTCAGAAGGTATTTGTTGGCCACCCGTTTAATATCTTCCGCTGTTATTTTATTGAATTGCGCAGGTGCATCAAACATTTTCTTATAATCTCCAAAGAACACTTCGTAGGTGCCAATATTATTTGATTTTCCATTGATAGTTTCTACCTGGCCATAAAACTCAACGAGTTTTTGATTTTTTACCTTTTGGAGTTCGTTTTCTGTGATACCCTCTTTCTTTATTTTTTCAATTTCTTCATAGATTGCTTTTTCAACATCCATTTCATTCGCGCCTTTATTGGCAACCGCGGAAAATCCAAAAATGGTAGGGTCAAAACTTTCATCATAACTGGTAGATACAGACGTTGCTAATTGTTTTTTATCTACCAGCGAGGAATATAGCCTGGATGATTTTCCACGGCTTAATATATCACTGAGTAACATAAGCGGATAATAGTCTTCGTCTTTTGCCTGAGGAGCCCTGTAAGCGATATACAAGTAAGCAGTGGCAACGTCTTTCTTCAGCATAATCCTTCTTTCACCAGTTTGGGGCGGTTCTACGGTAAAAACCTTCGGTGGTTCAGGCTGGGCGGGAATTGATTCTAAATATTTTTCCGCCATGACTTTTATATCAGCCATTTTGATAGCTCCCGACACAACAACGACACAGTTGTTAGGCGCATAGTAGGTTTTAAAATAGCGTTCCAGGTCAGTTTGTTTCCAGTTTTTCATATCATCTTCGTATCCTATGACCGGCCAATGATAAGGATGTTCTTCGAAAACCTGCGCCTCTACTGATTGCGTTAATAAATCCCAGGGAGAGTTTTCAAGGCTGGTGCTTCTTTCTGAAAGGACCACGCCCCGTTCACTTTCCACTATTTTGGGATCAATGCTCAGGCTGGATATCCGGTCACCTTCCAGGTCAAAAATTACTTCGGTTGCGGAAGCAGGAAACCAGTTGGTGTATACGGTTACGTCATTCCGGGTATAAGCATTATTGGCACCCCCATTAAATTCCATCGTACGATCAAATTCTTTGGGGCCATATTTTTTTGCGCCATTAAACATCATGTGTTCAAAAAAATGAGAGAGACCGGTTATTCCGTTGTATTCATTCCTGGAACCTACCTTATAAAACAAGTACATATTTGCGTTGGGAATGGAATTATCCTCCACTACAAGGAATTTCATACCGTTTTTCAATGTAAAAGTCTTTACGTCGTCGGCTTTCATCTGAGCCAGCGCGGAAAAAGTCATAAAAATAAAAGCAGGGAATAATAGTTTTCTCATATATAAAATTGACAAATTCCGATAAAGCTAAAGAATGAACTGTTAACTTATTCAATAGTTAAAAAATACAAGGATTTTGTAAACATTTGATTTTGCCTAAAAGCAATTTTCCTTTATTTTTGCCGTCCGCTGGCTGCGAAGTTTATCCCGATAACTGTCGGGAGAATAGAGCATCCCGATTACAGATCGGAAAGGTTTTAGAAAATGACTCGCAAAACAAGGTAAAAATGGCTTCGTAGCTCAATTGAATAGAGCATCTGACTACGGATCAGAAGGTTATAGGTTTGAATCCTATCGAGGTCACAGGTTTTAAATTTTGGCTTTCTTATTATAAGAAAGCCATTTTTATTATTTCTTCAAATCCTTATCGCTCTAAAATTGATTTTACAGATTACTAAGGGTTTTTCCTTTTGTTCATTTTATACCGTACGGGTACTTCAAAATTATTAATGACAAAAACAGCTATTATTATAGGGGCAGGACCGGCAGGACTTACGGCCGCTTACGAACTATTGAAGCGTACTGATATTACCCCCATCGTCATTGAAAAGTTTGACCAGGTAGGAGGGTTATCAAAGACTATCGATTACAAAGGGAATAAGATGGATCTGTGCCCTCATCGGTTTTTTTCCAAAAGTAACCGCGTGATGAACTGGTGGATGAATATTCTGCCTTTGAAAACGAACGATACGAAGGAAAAGAAACTGACCATCCATTATCAAAATAAATCCCGAACCATTGATACCGGAGATTTTAAAACGATTCCAGAGCACAGCGATAAACCACCGGCGAAATCCATGCTCGTGTTGCCACGGCTGACCCGAATTTATTTTTTGCGACAGTTTTTTATTTATCCCATACAATTATCCATTACTACGTTAAGACAATTGGGATTGGTTACTACTATTAAGATCATTTTCTCTTATCTCTACGCCAGGATATTTCCCCGTAAACCCGAAAATAGTCTTGAAGATTTCATCATATTTTACCTATTACGGGTGACAAACCCGACTAAGCATATAGATTGATTTTTTAATGGATGTCCAATGGAATGTTTTCGATAGTAAACCGGCTTTTATCCCTCACTCTTTTCCTGGTAATACTTCCTGTGAACCAGGGGTGTTTTATTGGTGATGAGACGAAAATGTTTGTTGAAGTTGGAAAAGCTATTGTACCCGCAATCGCTACAAATCTCGGCGACGGTTTTTTGTGTTTCAGCCAGTAGCTTACGGGCATGATTGATGCGTAACTCGATTAAAAATTTTGAAAAAGGTTTGCGGGTTCGGGACTTAAAATACCTGCAGAACGAATTGGGCGCCAGGTTGGCGACCCGGGCGATCTCTTCCAATTTTAACGGCTTTGAAAAATTAGTCATGCTATACTGGTAAATATCATTGAGCCGGTCCCGGTCCTGTTCGCTAAAATTCGTATCGTAAACTTTGGAGCAAATGAATAGCTGGTCTTTCGAAGTGGCGATCTTGTTTAATATTTGCAATAGCAATATGATTCTTTCTGTTGAATTGGAGTTAAGCAATTCCTGCATCAGTATAAGTACGGACTCTTTTGTTTTTCCCTTTATACTAAGGCCTCTTTGTGCCTTATCAAGTAGTGAAACAAGAGATTTGTTTTCGGGAAGGTTGAAAAAGTCCTGGCCAAAACAATCCGGGAGAAAATGGATGACATAAGATTCACAGCCGGCTTTATTCTTTTTTGAAGGATGATTTTCATCGCTGCCCCACATGTGGGGAAGGTTCGGGCCAACCAGTACCATGTCCCCGGCTTTGAAATGTTTGATATCATACCCTATAAATTGCGTACCTGTTCCTTTAACAAAGCAGACCAATTCCACTTCTTTGTGATAATGCCACTTGTTGTAAAATACAGGTACTACATCATGCCGGGCACTAAAGGAGTGTTCCGGATTTAATGAGATCTTTAAAAGTTGCGGCTTCATTCTGAATTCTGGTTGAATGTATTATAACTTAAAAATAAGTCAGAATGAACAATCGCAGGTAAAATTGTGTCAGAAATTGACAACTTCCACTGAGTAAGTTGATAAAAGGAAAACTAAATTTGATAAAGCTTAATAAACTACCAACAATGAAATTGCCTGCCTGCACACCCTTCGCTTATTTGGACACAAAGCGATATATAGCTGTATTGTTGTCCATATTTTTACTGACTATAAGTTTTAGCTTAAAAGCGCAAAAAAAACTTGGCAACGAAACCGATGAACAAAAGAAACAACGTATGGCCTGGTGGACCAACGATCGGTTTGGTATGTTTATTCACTGGGGTTTGTATGCTTTACCGGCACGGCATGAGTGGGTGAAACAGCGGGAGAGATTGACCAATGAGCAATACCAGGTATACTTTGATGAGTTTAACCCCGATCTGTACAATCCGAAACTATGGGCGAAGCAAGCCAAAGAAGCAGGGATGAAATACGCAGTACTTACGAGCAAGCATCACGAAGGGTTTTGTTTGTTTGATTCTAAGTTTACGGATTATAAATCCATCAACACACAGGCTAAGCGGGACCTCGTAAGGGAGTTTGTGGATGCTTTCAGGGCCGAAGGTTTGAAAGTTGGATTCTACTACTCGCTTATTGACTGGCATCATCCTGATTTCGCCATTGACTGGCTGCATCCCCAACGGTTGGAGAAAGGTTCACGTGCGGCTTATGATAGTCTCAACAAAGGGCGGGATATGAAAAGATACCGTGAATACCTGCACAACCAGGTAAGAGAATTGCTTACCAACTATGGAAAAATAGATATCGTTTGGTTTGATTTTTCTTATCCGGATAACAATGGTAAAGGGAGGGATGACTGGAATTCGATTGAACTATTGAAAATGGTCAGGCAATTGCAACCAGGAATTATTGTTGACAATCGTCTTGACCTGAATGACTATGATGACGGCTTTGATTTTGTTACCCCGGAACAATATAAAGCAACCGATTGGCCAACCGTAAATGGAAAAAAAGTAGCCTGGGAAACCTGCCAGACATTTTCCGGCTCCTGGGGTTATTACCGTGATGAAACAAGCTGGAAAAGCACGGCCCAGTTACTTGAGCTGTTAATTGAAAGTGTAAGCAAGGGAGGTAATTTATTATTGAATGTAGGTCCTACAGCCAGGGGAGCCTTTGATTTTCGGGCACAGCAAAGACTAAAAAGTATGGGCGAATGGATGCAGTTTAATAGTAAATCTATTTATGGCTGTACCCAGGCGCCAAAGGAATTCGCGGTACCGGCTAACTCATTGCTTACTTATAATCCAGCGACTAAGAAATTATATATTCATTTATTGACCTACCCATTGGAGGCATTGGTGTTGCCCGGCTATGCTGATAAAGTAAAGTATGTACAGTTTTTGCATGATAATTCGGAGATAAAATTCACTGCGCAACAGTCGCATGAGTTTTCAAAGCTTAACGAAAAAAGTAATGATCTTCTGCTGCGCCTTCCGGTGGAGAAACCCGGTACGGAAATACCGGTTATTGAAATAAGTTTGAAATAGAATTCGGGGTTGTTTAAGAATCTTTTCTATAAGCTGCTTGCCGCATCTATACCTTCGGTGCAAATAATATAGGCCGCCGCTAAAAGATAAGGGATTGCGATTAAAGTACGATGTATTATTTGTATGATCTTCTCTTAAAATGAAACTATCTTAACGAATTATTCGTCGTAGGATCACAGAAACTTAAAATCATTAATTTCATTCAGCCACTAAGGTTTTACCCGAACAAGTCTTGCAAATATTTTAAGCATATGAAAAAACTATCTTTATCAATTTCCCTCTTTTTTTTATTTCTTGTTATTACTCATCCACTGCATAGCCAGGAAAGGTATGAAGCCACCTGGAACTCTTTAAAAAAATACCAGGTGCCTGATTGGTTCAGGGATGTTAAGTTTGGAATATTTATTCACTGGGGCGTGTACTCTGTACCGGCTTTTGGTTCGGAATGGTATCCAAGAGAAATGTACCGCAAAGGAACCAGGGAATTTGAACATCATGTAAAAACCTATGGCCCGCAGGATAAATTCGGTTACAAGGATTTTATTCCACTCTTTAAAGCGGAGAAATTTAATGCTGCGCAATGGGTTGATCTTTTTAAAAAAGCAGGTGCGAAATATGTAGTTCCCGTAGCTGAACATCATGATGGTTTCCCGATGTATAAAACGGCATTGACTAAATGGAATGCGGCGGAAATGGGGCCGCACCGTGATGTATTGGGAGAACTGGCTACTGAAATAAAAAAACAGGGATTGATCTTCGGTTTATCATCTCATCGTATCGAACACTGGTTTTTTATGAATGGCGGGCGTCAATTTAATTCTGATGTAAGTGATCCAGCCAACGCCTCGCTCTATGGACCCGCAAGAGAAGAAAATGAAACACCCAGCCCGGAGTATATGAATGACTGGTTGCTTCGCTGTACCGAGTTAGTAGATAATTATCAACCGCAATTATTCTGGTTTGACTGGTGGATAGAACAACCTGCCATGGATCCTTATCGTAAATCATTCGCTTCCTACTATTACAACAAAGGACTAAGCTGGAATAAAGGTGTAGTATTGAATTATAAAAATGTTTCTTTCCCTGATGAAGCCGCGGTGTTGGATTTGGAAAGAGGTAAGCTGGCTGGTATACGCAAACTCGCCTGGCAAACAGACGATGCTATTGGTAATAATTCCTGGGGATATGCGGAAGGCAACACCTTTAAATCAGCTCAGTATGTCATTACCAATTTGATTGATATCGTTAGTAAAAATGGAAACCTCCTGTTGAATATCGGGCCGCGTTCTGACGGAACGATTACAGAGGAAGAAACACAAACGCTATTAGGAACCGGTAAATGGCTCGATGTAAATGGTGAAGCTATTTACTCCACAAGACCCTGGAAGGTATTTGGTGAAGGCCCCACAGAATCGGCAAGCGGTAGTTTCTCTGATCAGAAAAAGCCTTTCACTGCAAAAGATATCCGCTTTACCACGAAAGGAGAAACCTTGTATGCAATAGCTATGGGGCAACCAATAGAGAATACCGTGATAAATGCATTGGGTTTAAAAGCTGCCATTGGTATTATTGCAAGTATTGATCTCGTCGGCAGCACGGAAAAAATCTCATGGAAACAAGAAGCTGCTGCGTTGGTCATTAAACCAGCTAAAGCGTATCCGTCAGAAAATGCGGTGGTATATAAAATAAGTTTTAAAAAGTAGAACTTATATCAGTGGATATAACAGTGCTGATCTAACTTGTTAGCTTAAATAGGCAAGTGAAAAAATAAAAGACGGAATATGATGAAGAAATTTTTTGTGCTGGTTACTTCGACATACAGCATTTTTAATTCCATATCTGCCCAACCGAATGAAAAACTCTGGTATAAGCAACCAGCGAAAGTTTGGACGGAGGCCTTGCCGGTTGGCAATGGCCGTTTAGGCGCTATGATATTTGGGAAAGTAAATGAAGAGCTGATTCAGTTAAATGAAAGCACGCTATGGTCAGGCGGCCCCATACCAAAGACAATCAATCCGGGCGCGCCAAAATATTTGCCACAGATACGCGATGTGTTGATGAAAGAAGAAGATTATGCGAAAGCTGAACCGCTTGCAAAAAAAATGCAGGGCTTGTTTACGGAATCTTATATGCCATTAGGCGATCTGACAATTAAGCAAAAATTTAAAGACACCGTCGCCTCTTACTACTATCGTGATCTAAATATTAAGAATGCGGTAAGCACAACAAAGTTTACCATAGATGGAACTGAATACACCCGGCAGGTATTTTCTTCTGCACCTGACGAGGTAATAGTTATTCGCCTGAGCAGTAATAAGCATAGACAATTAAATTTTACCGTCAGTGCAAAAAGCCTATTGCATTACCAGCTTTCGGCAAAGGGTTCGAATGAACTGATCATGAAAGGCCGGGCGCCTTCGCATGCAGATCCGAGCTATTTTAATAAAAATAAAAACCCTGTTATATGGAATGACAGCACGGGGAATAATTGCAGCGGGATGCGATATGAGTTGATTATAAAAGCGCTGAATAAAGACGGGACTATCGTAGCCGATACTTCCGGTCTGCAAATCAGTAATGCTACTGAGGTGATTTTATTTTTATCGGCGGCGACAAGCTTCAACGGATTTGATAAATGCCCCGATAAAGAAGGGAAGGATGAAGATAAAATCGCAAGAGCATATCTTGACAAAGCGATGAAGAAATCCTATGCCGCCTTATTCAGTACACATCTTGCTGACTACGGTAAATTTTACAATCGTGTTTCAATAAGCCTTAAAGACACTACAGGGAGCACGGCTAAGAGCTTGCCCAGCGATGAACGTTTAATGGCCTATACAAATGGAGCTTATGATCCCGGAATAGAAGTTTTATATTTTAATTACGGGAGATATCTATTGATCTCCAGTTCAAGACCCGGAGGTATGCCGGCCAACCTGCAGGGAATGTGGAATAATGAACTGAGGCCGCCATGGAGCTCCAATTTTACGATCAATATTAATACACAAATGAATTACTGGCCGGCTGAGGTAACGAATTTGTCAGAAATTCATCTTCCCCTTTTTGATCTTATAAAAAATATATCTGTAACGGGTACCGCGACAGCGAAAGAATTTTATAATATGCATGGCTGGGTGGCGCATCACAATTCGGATATTTGGGCGGTAAGCAATCCGGTAGGTAATAAAGGTGATGGCGATCCCAAATGGGCCAACTGGCCACAGGGCGGTAACTGGCTGTGCCGGCATTTGTGGGAGCATTACAGTTTTACAAAGGACAAAAATTTTTTAAAAGAAACCGCTTATCCTTTAATGAAAGGCGCGGCACAGTTTTGCACTGACTTTCTTGTAGAAGATAAAGACGGATACTTCGTGATGGTTCCCTCCACATCGCCTGAAAATGATTTTAAGTATGGCGATAATAAGCAGTCGGGGATCTCCGTGGCTACTACTATGGACATGTCTATTATCTGGGATTTGTTTACCAACACGATTGAAGCTTCCACTGAGTTAGGTATTGATAAGAATTTTCGTGATACACTTATTGCCAAAAAAGCAAAACTATACCCGTTGCATATTGGTAAAAGAGGAAACCTGCAGGAGTGGAATAAGGATTGGGAAGATGTAGATCCTAATCATCGTCACGTATCACATTTGTTTGGGTTGCATCCGGGACGACAGATAGCTCCTGTATCAACTCCTGAGTTTGCGGCGGCTGCCAGGAGAACATTGGAGATTCGTGGCGATGAAGGAACGGGATGGAGTAAAGCCTGGAAAATAAATTTCTGGGCGAGACTGCTGGATGGTAATCACGCACATATTTTATTAAAGGAATTATTGAAATACACCGACCAGTCAAACACTATTTACTCAAAGGGTGGGGGCACTTATGCTAATTTCTTTGATGCACATCCGCCATTCCAGATTGATGGAAATTTTGGCGGTACAGCTGGTATGGCTGAAATGCTTTTACAAAGTCATCTTGGGGAAATACATTTATTGGCGGCTTTGCCGGATATATGGAAAGAAGGGGAAGTAAAGGGTTTAAAAGCAAGGGGAAATTATACCGTGTCCATCAACTGGAAAGATCATCGTTTAACCACAGCGATCATAGCAGCACAGGTTGGGGGAGCGTGTACGATCAGAACCAGCAACCCGGTATTATTGAAAGAGCTGAATATAAAATCAAAAAAAGACAGGGATGGTTATGTGCTTTCATTTGTTAGCATTAAAGGAGTGAGCTATCATCTTTCCGCTCTTTAAGATGAATTACGCAGGTACCTCAAAAGAAGAATCATTGAAGCATGAATAAAATCATTCGAAATATTTTCTTGATTCTATTTATAGTATTGCAGCAACTACGTTCTACTGCACAAAACATTGCATCCGGCACAAAACGTATTCTTTTTCTTGGAAACAGCATTACCTGGGCGGGAATGTATGTAAACTATATAGAAATTTATTTAACTGTACAATATCCCGGCAGGCAATTTGAGTTTATTAATGTGGGATTGCCCAGTGAAACTGTATCAGGGTTGTCGGAGCCAGGCCATGCGGGCGGAAGTTTTCCAAGACCTGATCTTCATGAAAGAATGGAACGTGTGCTGGAACAAACAAAGCCTGATCTTGTATTTGCCTGTTATGGAATGAATGATGGTATTTATATGCCTTTCGATACCGGCCGGTTTCAAAAATTTAAGAATGGTATGAACTGGCTGCATGAAGAAGTAATGAAGACCGGCGCCAGGTTGATTCACCTTACGCCTCCCGACTATGATGAAGTCAAAGGTAAGAGCAAGGGATACGCTGAAGTATTGGATCGCTATGCGGACTGGCTGTTAAGTAAGAGGCAAATGCGGAAGTGGGAAGTAGTCGACATTCATTATCCCATGAAAAAATATCTTGTAGCACATCGCAAGATTGATTCAATATTTAAACTTGATGGTTTCGCATTGGCACAGGATGGCGTGCATCCAGGAGAAACGGGGCACTGGATTATAGCCCGCCAAATTCTTTTGTACTTAGGATTTAAAAATGTAGCCCAATCCCCCGGCATAACAGAAAGTATAAAACAGATTTCCAATGCTGAAGAATTGGTGAAGCTGGTTACCAAACGACAGAATATGATGAGAGACACATGGCTTACCTCCACTAAGCATCTGAGACCTGGTTTGCCTGTGGGCCTGCCTTTGAATGAAGCGCAAACTAAAGCGGATGAATTGACGCGGGAGATTGAACCCTTACTTCAAAAGAAAAAAAATGAGTGAAGGTGGAATATATTTGACTAGAATGATCAGCTTGTCACATCGCAAACTGTTGGATAATAGTTCATTTTTGAAATAAGAACACGGAGGCTGTTTTCTCAATACTTCTTCATAATCTTCACCAGCATGCGGGAAATAATTTCATAACCCTTATCCGAAGGATGCAGACCATCATAAGTGATATCAATGGCGTCAGAAGGGTAGGGGTATTCGTCGGTTTCCGGATTGAAAGGAATTGTAATAAAATCAGGATAAGGATAATTTTTATAGACACCGGTTTGCGGATCTTTTAAGCGTTTGTACTTTACCAGGCTCTTCAGTCCCATGCCTTTTGTATGATAGAGATCAACCACTTTAAAATGTTCATAGCGGCCTATACTGTCAATAGCAATAGCGAATTGTTCCAATGATTGCCCGTTCTTTTCCTTATAAGAACCGTAGGCATTATTCTTCATATTGTTAATATACACGAAATCTACCCGTTGCATGGGTGTTATCAGAATAACCTTCGCTTCTTTGTTAAGACTGCGGAGTTTATCGATGATAATGCGGAAAGAACCATACACTGTGTTATTACCTGAATTCTTTTCATAGTCACTGAAGTTGCCTAAGGGACGACCCTGCCACCAGTCGTTGGTGCCGAGAAAGATCGAATAAGCTTCTGCTTTCGTCAACCCTAATTTTTCAATAGCATCGGCAATCCCGCCAGACGTCCAGCCATTGTGACCCTGGTTGCTGTAATGGATATGCGGCAGTTTTTCATGTACCATTGTCATGTATCCTTTACTGATACGATTGCCAGTTTCATCCGGATGTTCATTTAAATAGGTAATGGAGTCACCGATGGCCACCCAGTTAATTTCTTTAGGTGTAAATGAAATGATGATAAAGGCATAGATCAGTAACAGCGACAATTTTTTCATGCCATTTTTTTTAGAATCAGAAAATAACTGAAACAGGAAAATATACTATCGATTTCAGTTATTGCTCAATTACTATTTCGATTGTTTGATTCTTTAAAGAAATTTCCATACCTCTTTACCCATAGCTTCTGTTCCTAATATATTATCAGCAGAAGTCCGGGAGTCTGCAATATCCCTGGTGCGGAAACCAGCTTTTAAAACTTTATCAACCGCATTGATAACGGCTTCTGATTCCTCTTTCATCCCAAAAGAAATATCAAGCAACAAGGCAGCAGATAGAATAGAGGCCAAAGGATTGGCAACGCCTTTGCCTGTAATATCGTGAGCGGATCCATGAATAGGTTCATATACGCCAGTACCATCGCCGATAGAAGCGCTGGCCAGCATACCCATCGACCCGGCGATCTGCGAAGCTTCGTCAGTAAGAATATCACCAAATAAATTCGCTGTTACCACCACATCAAAACGACGGGGATCTTTTATCAATAACATAGCGGTAGCATCCACAAACTGGTGTTCTATCGCGACATCGGGATATTCCAAAGCCACTTTTTGAATTACTTCCCTCCAGAGCCTCGATGTCTCCAGTACATTGGCTTTATCAACAGAACATAATTTCTTTTTTCTTGTCCTGGCGGCTTCGAATGCTTTGCGGCCAATACGTTCAACTTCATAGCGACTGTATTCCGCCACATCGTATGCCGTGTCACCATTATTCTTACGACCTTTTTCGCCAAAATAAATATCTCCCGTCAGCTCGCGGAAGAATAAAATATCAGCGCCTTTTAATATTTCCGGTTTAATGCTGGAAGCTCCTAGTAATTCATCAAATAATTTTATCGGGCGAAGATTGGCATACAATCCTAATTCTTTTCTCATTTTCAATAAGCCTTGCTCGGGCCTCACTTTAGCCGATGGATCATTATCGTATTTCGGATGCCCAACCGCGCCAAATAAAACGGCATCTGATTTTCTCATTTTTTCCAGTGATTCATCAGGCAAGGGATTACCGGTTGCTTCAATGGCCACATGACCAATCAATGCTTCATCATAGGTAAATGTGTGTCCAAATTTAGCCGCGATTTTGTCCAATATTTTTTTACCCACCGCAGTTACTTCCTGTCCTATTCCATCTCCCGGAACGATTAAGATGTGTTTTGTTGCCATGCTCTTTTTTATTTTAATCTTTTATATTTCGTGAGTCGTGAGGCGTGAGCCACCTGATGAACGATCCTATATACTATTCAGCATTTTTAATGTCGCCTTGATAGCCGAAACAGTTTGGTCACTGTCCAAACCCCGTGTTTTAAATTCCCTGTCGGTATGCTTCCAGGTAATAATGGTTTCGCACAAGGCATCGCTTTTACCACCGGGAGGAATACGGACAGCGTAATCAGTTAATACAGGCAGTTCTATTTTCTTTTGCCTGTACACTTTTTTCAATGCATTCATAAAAGCATCGTATTGCCCATCGCCCTGCGCATGCTCTTCAAACATTTCGCCGTTTACACTGATCTTTAGTGTGACGGATGGATTCAGGTTTTTAGAATGAGTAAGAACATAATTTTCTATTCTCACTTTTTCATTGATAGTATTGCTGTCCAGTATATCCGAGATGATATAAGGAAGATCAGCCTGGGTAACCACTTCTTTTCTATCTCCCAATTCAATGATACGTTGCGTAACTTTCTTCAGATCACCGTCTGAAAGCTGGATACCTAATTGCTGTAAATTATTTTCAATATTCGCTTTGCCGCTCATTTTTCCCAAAGCGTATTTTCTTTGAAGACCAAATCGCTCCGGCATCAGGTCGCTGAAATAGAGTTTGTTTTTTTTATCGCCATCAGCATGTATGCCGGCCGTTTGCGTAAATACATTTTCACCTACTACCGGTTTGTTGGCGGGAATGCGAAAACCAGAAAAGGTTTCTACTAACTTACTTACGCTATATAAAGATTTTTCCGAAACGGATGTTTTCACCGAAGGCATAAAATCATTTAATACCGCGATGGCGCTGGCCAGCGGGGCATTACCTGCTCTTTCGCCCATGCCATTGATGGTTAAATGTATTCCTCTGGCGCCGGCTTTTACTCCTTCCAATACATTGGCTGTACCGAGATCATAATCATTATGTGCATGAAAATCGAAATGGATATGCGGGTAACGCTTTACTATTTCGGAAATATACTCAAATACTTCAGAGGGGATCAATACCCCCAATGTATCCGGAAGCATGATTCTCTTTACCGGCTGCGTAGCGAGGAAGTCGAGATATTGAAAAACATACTCCCTGGAGTGACGCATGCCATTGCTCCAGTCTTCGAGGTACACATTACATTCCAATCCTTTTTTTCTTGCCAATGCGATCACTGCTGCTACATCCGCAAAATGCTGTTCAGGTTTTTTCTTTAATTGATGTGTCAAATGATTCAAAGAGCCTTTTGTCAGCAGGTTCATTACCTTGGCGCCTGCTTTTATCATCCATTCCACGGATACATCTCCATCTACGAATGTCAATACTTCCACCTTGTTCAAAAACCCATTCGCCTTCGCCCATTTCGTAATCTTTTTAACGGCATCGAATTCGCCTTCGGAAACACGGGCAGATGCGATTTCTATACGGTCAACTTTTACTTCCGTTAATAAGAGCTGGGCAATAGTTAATTTTTCGGAAGAAGAAAATGAAACACCACTGGTTTGTTCTCCATCCCGGAGAGTGGTATCCATTATTTCAATATGTCGTTGCTGCTGTGGCATTATCTGTATTATGTATGCTGGCTGATGCTAAATTGCCTGATAGTAGGTTTGCTACCGGACGCTATTATTTCTTTTGCGTGTGAAGGCTTAATAAATGCTTTTAGCAGCATGTTCCTGTATATCTTTTTTCAGCGACTGCATAAAATCAATATCATCATAACCGTTCATCATGTTATGTTTTTTGTAACCGGTGATGATAAATGATTCTTTTTCACCCGTAGCCTGGATGGTTATGGTTTGATCCGGAAGGCTTACTTCAATTTGCGTATCGGGGTCTGCTTCAACAGCCTTAAATATTTTATTCAGGAATGTTTCGCTGACCTGCGCCGGCAGTATGCCAATGTTTAATGAGTTGTTCTTAAAAATATCAGCGAAGAAACTGGATATCACGCAACGGAATCCATAATCATAGATAGCCCATGCCGCATGTTCCCGGCTGCTGCCACTGCCAAAATTTTTCCCGGCCACTAAAATCTTTCCTGAATAAATCGGGTTGTTTAAAATGAAATCTTTTTTAGGCGTATTATCGGGGTTATATCTCCAGTCGCGAAAAAGATTATCACCAAATCCTTTGCGTTCCGTTGCTTTTAAAAAACGGGCGGGGATGATCTGATCGGTATCCACATTTTCAATCGGCATAGGAACAGCCGAACTGGTAAGTATTTTAAAGTTATCGTAAGCCATTTTAAAGTTGAAAAATTTTAAGGTTTAAAGTTTTGATTAGCTGATCAATTCTCTTGGATCTGTTACCACACCTGTAACCGCTGCTGCAGCTGCTACCAAAGGACTGGCCAGCATTGTCCTGGCGCCGGGTCCTTGCCTTCCTTCAAAGTTTCTGTTGCTGGTACTTACCGCATATTTACCTGCCGGAATTTTGTCATCGTTCATAGCAAGGCAGGCAGAACAACCAGGTTGACGTAATTGAAATCCCGCTTCGGTCAATATATCCAATATCCCTTCATCTTTGATTTGCTGCTCTACTATATGTGAACCGGGAACGATCCAGGCGGTTACATTCTCCGCTTTCTTCCGGCCTTTTACTATCGAAGCAAATGCGCGGAAATCCTCAATGCGTCCGTTGGTGCAACTGCCGATAAAAACATAGTCCACTTTTTTGCCCAGCATCGCATCATCTTCATGGAAGCCCATATAGTTGAGTGATTTTTCATAGCTGGCCTTAGTACTCCCGGCTTCAGTAGAAACAGGAATATGTTGGGTGATACCCGTACCCATACCAGGGTTAGTGCCATAAGTGATCATCGGTTCAATATCCGCGGCATCATA
This sequence comes from Chitinophagaceae bacterium, assembly GCA_040007815.1. Lineage (GTDB taxonomy): Bacteria > Bacteroidota > Bacteroidia > Chitinophagales > Chitinophagaceae > Terrimonas_B. The sequence continues at coordinate 296,590 of JBDTUH010000001.1, read as the reverse complement.
ATTATGTTCTACATCAAAACTAGCACCGGCATCTGTTTTTAATGTTTCCCAGTAAGCCAATGCCTTATCCCATGCTTCACCTTTTGGTGCCTTATCTTTTCCTTTGATATAAGCAAATGTTGTTTCATCCGGGGCGATCATCCCACCACGGGCGCCCATTTCAATACTCATATTGCAAACCGTCATTCTTCCTTCCATACTCATATTCTCAAACACTTCGCCTGCGTATTCAACAAAATACCCGGTGGCTCCTGCAGCCGTTAGTTTTGATATAATATAAAGAACCACATCTTTTGGTGTAATCGCTTTACCCAGTTTGCCATTCACATTAATGCGCATTTTCTTTGGCTTGGGTTGCATGATGCATTGAGAGGAGAGTACCATCTCCACTTCAGAGGTGCCTATGCCAAAAGCGATAGCGCCAAAAGCCCCGTGAGTAGAAGTATGTGAATCGCCACATACTATCGTCATACCTGGTAGGGTAATTCCATTCTCCGGACCTACCACATGCACGATACCATTTTTGGGATTACCTAAGCCCCAATGCGAGATGCCGTACCTGGCTGAATTAACTTCCAGCGCCTTCAATTGATTGGCGGAAAGTGCATCCTGCACCGGCAGATGCTGGTTGATAGTGGGCGTGTTATGGTCGGCTGTAGCAAATGTTTTTTCGGGAAACATTACTTTAAGGCCGCGACTTTCTAATCCTAAAAAGGCTACCGGGCTGGTGACTTCATGAATAAAATGACGGTCAATAAAAAAAACGTCCGGGCCCTCGTCAATTTTGCTAACTACATGGGAATCCCACACTTTATCAAACAATGTAACTGGCATATCGCTTATTTTGTAAGTTTTTAAATTGACTGCAAAATTCTTGAAAAATAGCCAGATAACTCTCAATTGATTGATATTTATTTAACTTATGGTGCAAATTTTTAAAATATAGTAGTATTGCTGGCGGTGCTGCTTTAAAAGTCTATATTAACTTAGTCAATGGATTTAGTACCAGTAAATTATGGTCTATCTCTCTTCCAGCTAATTAGCCTCGTAAAAGGTAAATATCATTTCGGATAATCATGTTGCAGGAGGATTGACTACAGGTATCGAAATATTTATGGATGATTGACTGGCTGTTTTAAATAAATAATTATGAAGTACAAGGGAATAAATTACGATGTAGGGACGAAGACGATAATTGGTGAGATGACACGAAAAGTATTTGATATCGGCGTTGTAGCAAAAGAAATTGCGATTATAAAAGATGAATTGCACTGTAATGCCATACGCATATCCGGTGTTAGCATTGACAGGATAGCAGAAGCTTCCGAAATTGCTTTGAAAATGGGATTAACCGTCTGGTTTTCTCCCTCATTTGCATATAACGACAGGGAAACCACGCTAAATGATATTTTGGAAAGCGCCGCAGTAGCGGAAAAGCTTAGAACCGTGTATCCGGACCTCGTTTTCGTAACAGGAAATGAATTGAGTTTATTTACAAAAGGCTTTATAAAAGGCGAGACCGACAATGAAAAGCTCAAGCATGTTTTCAGCCCTGTAAGCCAGTTTAAAAATATGCTGGGAATCAAGCGCACTTATAATACCCAGTTGAATGAGTTCTTAGCAACAACGGTTGATGAAATCAAAAAAGTATTTCACGGGCAAATTACTTATGCATCCGGCTCCTGGGAAAAAGTTGACTGGAAAATATTTGATATGGCGGGAATTGATCTTTACCGGTCCTCTTATAATAAGTTAACCTATCCCAAAGAACTGAAAAGCCATAAACGAATTGAAAAGCCTTTATGTGTTACAGAATTTGGGTGTTGCGCCTATAAAGGTGCTGATGATAAAGGAGCGATGGGCTGGGCGATTGTTGACTGGAAAAAAGATATTCCTGCTTTAAACGGAACATATACCAGGGATGAAGAAGTTCAATCCACCTACCTGTTGGAACTACTAAATCATTTTGAAAATGAAAACGTTTTCGCAGCGTTTGTTTTCACTTTCATTAGTTATCATTATGAGTATAACGACAACCCGCAGTATGATCTTGATATGGCATCCTACGGTATTGTGAGATCAATGCAACATACCGGGCAGGAATATTACCAGGACTTGCCCTGGATTCCCAAACAGGCTTTTTTTGAACTAGGACGATACTATAAAAATCATTAGATCAGAAAATAATTAAGTTATCGTTAACCCGGGCCGGAAATAAATAATTGATAAATAAATTGTAGAAGTTAGTCAATCACCTGCATAAAAAAAGCCAACGTATATAGTTTATACATTGGCTTCACAGTTTACATAGGGATATTATTTTACAGTCACCGAGGGAAATATCGTGTAGGTACCATCGGCATTTCGTCCATTTATAGCGAGGCGAATATCAGGTCTGTACTTCGAAGGGTCTTTAACCCTTACAACTAACTTATATATTCCAGCGGAAACAGTAGTCGGTAATGTGAAACTATCTGTGGTCGCCGCACCCGCTGTGGCAGGCAGAAATAGTTTTAATATTTTGGTGGACGTTCCTGACCATACTACTGCATTGCCTCCATTTTGCAATTCAAATACCACGTTCCAGTTTTCATAAGTTGGAGCGATCCCAACATTCTGCCAAACCGTTTTAATATTGAAGGTTCCATTTTTAGGAATAGCCTGGGGAGCTTCACCACTAAGAATTTTTAAGCGGTAGCCCGTGGCTTTGGATGCCGCTCTTACCCTGTCTTTAATAGTAGCATTGGGAGTTACTCCGTAATTGCCGTTTCCAAATGACGTAGCATGATATAACCTCACTTGTCTTTCCAGATCTGAATAATCGTCAGGATTCCATGCGGGTGGTTCGCCGGTCACAGGTGCCGTTTTCCACCTTTCCATAATCAGGGTTTTAAAAGTGATACCAGCAAAAGATCTGTTGTTGTTTTCGAGGTAATCTCTCAGGTAACCATCAGTAGCACCCCATTGGTCACGTCTCCAGCCGATAGGGCCCCATGCATTTCTTTGTGTTAGAATGTAATGAGCTATTTCCGGTGGATTATTGGTATTCCCCAACCAACCAGCATCGAAACCTGCAATCATCGCGACAAGTGGAATAGTTGGAAATCCTTTTGTGTGTGCATCAACAATTCTTTTGAAAGATGCGACGGTTGGAAATGTTCCTGCCGGGTATTGATTGGTATTATCAACCAAACCCGCACTGTGCCATTCTCCCCATGATCCATATCCGCGAATATCAATAAACTGAACTACATCCCTGTACCTGATACCCGTAAAAGATCCTGATTGAATGTGATCATATATGGCCTGGTTCAATGCCAGTAACCTGTTCAGGTAATAATTCGAATTGTAATTGGGAACCCATGTATTTCCTGATTTCCAATCTTTCACAGCTTCTGACTGCATTAATTGATGAATGTATTCAGGATACGCACCTGTTCCGCCATCATAAGACTGTAATCCTTCATTGGGTGTACCTTCAGGGTAAACAGTCATTATACCGAATGAAAATTTTTGCCTTTTGCGTATAGCTTCATTGATAAGGCCATCAAAATACCCCCAGTTGTAAGAGCCTTGTATCGCCCCTTCAATCCTTGTCCATACAAAGCGATAGTAAACATCAAATGGTTGTGTATTGGTTCCTTCTGCAGGAACATTTATATCCGTACGGTCATGCCATTGTTCAACACCTCTTCCCGGATTAATCAGATCAGCGCTGCTAAATGGAATTTCTGTAAAACTGTATGGCTTTAAAACAACAGTAGCGGGAGTGGTAGCCGGAGGTGTTGTTGGTGTTGTCGTCGTAGTATCTTTGGGAGGCGTTGTCGGTTTTGACTCTTCTATTAAGTCTCGTTCCTTGCTGCAACTTGTTATTACAATTGCACTAACTATGAGTGCAAAGACAGCGTTGCTGCGATGCAGCATGCGGTTTAGCTTCATAAGGTATTGAATTTGGGGGTAGATTTTCAACAACCGTGCCGTTCATGATTAATCTCAATCAATGTTACAATTTTTCCACACTTAATATTCACATGGTAATGAAATGAAATACGATTTAAAAATTGTGAAGTATAAGTTGATTGTCGCTCTAATAAAAAAACTCTTACAATTAATTAATATTAACTGTAAGAGTTTACTACTACTACTTTCTTCTTCGTTTGAGAAATGCTTATAAGTTTATTTTACTACTACCGATGATAATACGGTATAGCTGCCATCGGTGTTTCTTCCATTAATAGCAAGATTTATATTGGGTCTGTATCCAACCGGATCTTTAACTCTTACTACCAGTTTATAAGTTCCAGCAGGTACAGTAGAAGGAACTGTGAATAAATCTGTGGTTAGCGAACCTGCTGTTGCGGGTAAGAAAAGCTTTAATATTTTGGTTGAAATGCCAGACCATTTTACGACATTGGTGGTAGTCTGCAATTCATATATGACATTCCAATTTTCATAAGTAGGTGACAGACCCACATTCTGCCAGGTTGTTTTAATATTAAAAACGATGTTTCTTGTTATTGTTGGAGGAGCTTCACCGCTTACAATTTTCAGGCGATAACCAGTTGCTTTGGAAGCAGATCTCACCCTGTCTTTAATAGTTGTTGTAGGTGTTACGCCATAGTTACCGTTACCAAATGAAGTAGCATGATATAGTCTTACTTGTCTTTCGAGGTCATAGTAGTCGCCGGGATTCCAGGCTGGTGGTTCTCCGGTAATCGGTGCTGTTTTCCACCTGTCCATGATAAGCGTTTTAAATACAACACCATTGAAAGAACGGTTGTTGTTTTCGAGATAATCTTTCAGGTAATTATCGGTAGCGCCCCACTGATCACGCCTCCAGCCAATAGGTCCCCAGGTATTTCTTTGTGTAAGTACATAGTAAGCAATTTCAGGTGGGTTCTTTGTGTTGTTTAACCAACCGGCATCAAACGCGGCGATCATGGCTACCAGTTGTATGGTAGGAAATCCTTTGGTATGCGCATCTACTATTCTTTTAAAGGATGCGATAGTTGGGAAAGTTCCGGCCGGGTATTGATTCACATTATCAACAAGGTTAGCACTGTGCCATTCGCCCCAGCTACCATATCCGCGTATATCAATACAATTGATCACATCTTTGTATTTTATTCCGTTATAGGATGTCGCCTGGATGTGACTGTAGATCGCCTGGTTTAATGCCAGTAGCCTGTTCAGATAATTATTAGAATTGTAGTTAGGAACCCAGGTACTTCCCGATCTCCAGTCTTTTACCCCTTCCGCTTTCATAAGGTTATGCAAGTACTGTGGGTAGGCACCTGTACCGCCATCATACGACTGCAGACCTTCATTCGTCGTGCCTTCCGGATAAACAGTCATGACGCCAAATGAAAATTTTTGTTTTTTCGCGATAGCCGCGTTTACCAGTTTATCGAAATAACTCCAGTTATATGATCCCTGCGTTGTTCCTTCAAGCCTCGTCCACACAAAACGATAGTAAACATCGAACGGAGTTGATTTAACTGTTTCCGAAGGAACATTTACATCCGTACGGTCATGCCATTGTTCAGCTCCTCTTCCGGGATTAATTAAATCAGCATTGGTAAATGGAATTTCCGTAAAGCTAAATGCCTTTAAGCCGGGCGTGGCTGTTGCACTTATAGCTGATTCGGCGCTTGCATCGGGATTTACCGGTAAATCTTGTAAAGCATCCCTTTTATTGCAACTTGTTATTAATAGCGCACCCATGGCAAGTGCGAGCACGGTTTTGTTGCTAAGCAACACAGATTTTCTTGTTGTCATAGAATGTTGAATTTTTTCCCGGATATCCAATAACTATGCTGGAAATAACAGCGTGAAATCAATTTTATTAAATAGAATATTTAAATAATTAAAGCCCAGCTGATAGAAAAAATCTATTTAATAAGTTAAGAAATTTATAAAGGAACTTTTAGTTTTAATATGTAGATAAAAAGATTTATAGCTTGTAGTGCATACTCTACAAATTTTTTATTTTATCCATTCAATTAATTTTCGATTTAACACGAGACGTAATCTTTTTGCATAGAATAAATTCACTATTTGGTAGTCATGTAAACATAGAATGGAAGACTGCATGCACGTTAATAAAGACGATCATTTCATTTGCCATTTACTTTTTTATTCTTTTCGTATTATTTCCGGCGGATTATCTGAGCGGGGAGCAAAGCAGTTTTTGATGGTGACCGGCTCCGGGCCCGACCTTGAAAATTTAACTGCTTGTATCAAATAAGAATAAATTCTAATTGATTTTGGTCTTTTATTACAAATGAACCAACTTTAGGATGGATTAAGACATGTATCGTAGTCGGGATAGTAAAAGGTCAAAACAATTAATATGAACTACCAGGAATTACTGGAACAGGTTAAGCAGAATGCCATTCGCATTTTTAAAACAAAAGGAGACCATAAGTTTGTCTATCATAACCTCGCTCATACGGAATCCGTGGTTTCCAACGCCGGGCAGATTGCGAGGCATTACCAGTTGGGTGAAAAGGATTTTTTTATTGTGATGACAGCCGCCTGGTTTCATGACACCGGTTATTTTACCGGTGGCTCACAGGATCATGAATTGAGGGGAGCTGAAATCGTCGCGAAAATTTTAAAAGAAAACCAGGTAGATGATGAACCCATTCAAGCCATCCGGCAATGTATACTGGCCACCAGGATCCCGCAAAGCCCCAATAGCCTGCCAGAGCAGATCGTATGCGATGCGGACCTTTTTCATTTTGGTACAGATGATTTTGCCGGGCGAAATAAGCTGATGCGGAAAGAAGCCGAATCAAGACTTGGGAAAAAAATATCGAAAAGCGACTGGCGAAAAGGTACCATACGTATACTTGAAGCGCATCAATTTCAAACCGAATACTGTCGCAATTTGTTGCAGGATAAAAAAAAGCAGAACCTGAAGGATCTAAAACAAAAGGACGCTGAGCAAGCGGGAAAAACGACAGCAGCAACAGCAGGCATAGCAACGTCGGCAGTAGCTCCGGGTGTTCAGCCAACAGTTCCTCCCGTCAAAAAGCAAAAGATAGACAGACCGGAAAGGGGAATCGAAACGATGTTTCGGATAAGCTCCAGTAATCACCAGCGGTTAAGTGATATGGCCGATAACAAGGCGCATATCATGATCACCACTACCTCTATTATTATATCCGTATTGTTAAGTGTCTTGCTGCGAAAGCTGGAGGATAATCCGCAATTGATTATACCTACCATGCTCCTGCTGGCTGTTTGTGTGGTAACCATGGTGTGTTCCATACTGGCGACAAGACCTAATTTGCCACCGGGCACGTTTACACAGCAGGATATAGATAATCGTAAAGTGAACCTGCTTTTCTTTGGTAATTTTTACCGGATGACCTTTGATGATTTCGACGATGGTATGAAAAAAATGATGAACGACCGTGAATTTTTATACGGCAGTCTTACCAGGGATGTTTTTTCGCAGGGAGTAGTGCTCGGTAAAAAATACCGGCTTCTAAGAACAGGCTATAGTGTATTCATGTATGGAATTGTCGCATCTGTATTGGCTTTTTTTGTCGCATCTGTTTTCTTTAAATGATAACTTTATATAAACTTATCTTTTTCAGCCCAAGAATTTTTTGACAAGACGAATAGCTGAAGCCAGTGAAAATAAATTTATGATTTCTTCAATCAGCAAGCCCATTGTTATCGCCGCCATGTTCGCGTTTTTTGTCATGGGGTGTAAAACCTCAGCCAAAGAGGAGCAAACTGTCAAAAATTATAAGTTGGACCAGCCTGATAAATTTTTAATGCCGGAAAGCCTGCTTGAAATTTCAGGAATTACTTTTCGTAAAGGAAAGAGTGATACGGTATATGCCATACAGGATGAACAAGGCCGGTTTTTTCGTCTGCCCTGGGGTGTAAAAAAACAAATGAATACCAAGTTTGGTAAACAAGGTGACTATGAAGATGTGGCCATTGTCAACGAAAAAATAGTTGTTCTTAAAAGCAACGGAAGCTTTTTCATTTTTCCTTTTTCCGATGCGGTTTATGAAGAGATTGATAGTGTAAGAGAATGGAAGCGGTTGTTGCCGGAAGGTGAATATGAGGGAATGTACGGAGATGAAGCGACCGGTAGCTTATATGTTATTTGTAAGAACTGCGCTGGAGATGATTCCAAAAATTCGGTGTCCGGGTACATTTACCAGGTAGGAGATTCTGTTTACCAGACGGGCACTTTCAGTATTGATGTGAACGAGATCAAGGAATTTACCGGGAAAGTAAAAAGAGGCTTTCGTCCCTCGGCCATTGCAAAAAACCCCGTTACTTCCGATTGGTACATTCTTTCAGCGGTCAATAAATTATTAGTCGTCACTGACAGCAAATGGAAGATCAAAGAAGCCTGTTTGCTGAATGGTAATATGTTTAACCAACCGGAAGGGTTGGCATTTGACGAAAAAGGTAATATGTATATATCAAATGAAGGCGGCGATCTTACGCAAGGAAATATTCTCAGGTTTACCCGGTTTAATTAACGGGGCAAATTTTCTAAATCAATGAAATATTTACTAAGCCTGTTTTTTATTATTGGTGTCATGGCGTCAGGCTTTGGACAGGATAGTATCTGGTATCGCCTCATATTTATTGGAGATAATGAAGCAGACCAATACGCTCCCGCTAATATCATAAGCGGGAAAACATCTGTTATCTACCTTGATGAGAGTAATTATTTACGGGGTAAGCTGTACCCTGGCGGCAAAGAAGAAAAAGCGGCACAACAACAACTGCAAGCCCAATATCAGCAGATGCGTTCTAAAGGAGCGGTGGTATATTTTATTCCAGGCAATCATACATGGAATAAAACAGGAAGTGAAGAAATAGAAAGAATAAAGCGACAGCAGAAATTCCTCGAAGGGCAGGGAGATTCATTGGTAAGGTTTATCGCCGGGGGCAGATGTCCCGATCCTATACCCATTAATATTACTGACAGTTCAATGATCATTGTTTTCAATAGCGAATGGTGGTTGTTTCCTTACAATAATGCCAACCCTGAGAATGAATGTGAATGTAAGACCAGGTCGGAAGTGCTGGCCCGTTTGGATGAACTGCGTTATAAAAACCGGCATAAATTAATTCTTCTGACTTCTCACCACCCTTTTCAAAGCTATGGTATGCATGATGGCAGGCTTACATTAAAGGATCACTTATTCCCGCTTACTTCCATCAACAAAAATCTTTATATCCCTTTGCCGGGAATAGGTTCGGTCTATTCCTTTTTTCGTTCTGCTTTCTCCAGTCCCAACGATGCCAAGCATCCTTTGCATAAAGACATGGTAAAAAAAGTAGATGACATATTTAACGGATTTCCTAATATCGTTCATATAGCAGGTCATGAACAAGGTCTTCAGTTTATAAAGGATAAACAGATCCAGGTAATAAGCGGCGCCGGCGATCGCCATATAAAAGCAAAAAAAACCAAACATTCTTTATTCGCCGATAACAGACCGGGATATGTAACCATAGATATATTAACGGGGAATAAAATGCAATTGAGTTTCTATTCCACTTCAAAAAATAAAACTCAGCAGGCTTTTACTTATCAACTTCCTTACACTCCGGCAGGCGAAGAGTATGCATTAGCTGACACCGCTATAACTACAGATAGTACAACAGTGCAGATACATCCTGCTTACGAGGAGCCTGGGAAATTGCACCGGTTTCTTTTCGGAGAGAATTATCGTAAAGAATGGGCTGCTCCAACGAGATTGCCGGTTATTCGTTTATCGAAATTCCAGGGAGGACTAAAGCCTTTGCAACGCGGGGGTGGTATGCAGTCTCAATCATTGCGATTGGAAGATAAGGATGGAAAGGAATGGGTGATACGAAGTGTGGAGAAAAGCCCTGATGCATTATTGCCTGGAGAGTTCCGGCAAACATTTGCCAGGGATTTGTTGGACGATGCCACCAGTGCCCAACATCCCTTTTCAGCAATGATCGTTCCGCCAATAGCCAATGCGGTGAAAGTTCCTCACGCTGTTCCGGTAATCGGCGTGATAGCCCCGGATAAGAATTTGGGAATTTATGGAAGAACATTTCTCAACATGGTGGTATTGCTGGAAGAAAGAGAGCCGTTGGGTGAGTCGGACAATACGCTGAAAATGAAAAAGAATCTCCGGGATGATAATGATAATCGTATTGATGCGAAAGAATTTTTAAATGCCCGTATGCTGGATATGCTGTTGGGTGATTGGGATCGCCATGAAGATCAGTGGCGCTGGAAAGACCGAAGCAAAGGAAAAAGCAAAAACTATCTTGGCGTACCCCGCGACCGTGACCAGGTTTTTCATTTAACACAGGGACTTGTTCCAAAATTCGCATCCCGGGATTATATATTACCAACATTAAGAAATTTTGATCCGGACATCAATCAAGTAAAATGGGTGATTTTTAAAACAAGATTCGTCAATGCTTATCCTGAATTTCAAATCAACCGGGAGGAATGGAAAACACAGGCTGAGCAATTCAAACTGGCGATTACCGATTCAGTAATAGAAACCGCATTGAAACGATTGCCTCAATCATCTTATGATCTCCGGCATGATGTGTTGTATAAAAAACTTCAATCACGACGTGACAGGATACCGGCGGCCATGGATCAATATTATCAATTTATTCAAAAGGTGGTTGATATTCAAACAAGCGATAAAAACGAATGGGTGCAAATAAGGGATGCGCCGGGTGGTGGAATGAATATCCGTATTTCCAAAATAAGTAAGGATGGAAAGATCGACGAGGAGTTGATGAACAAGACTTATGATCCCGCATTGACCAAAGAAATCCGTCTCTATGTTCGTAATGGACAGGATAGTATTGTACTGAACAATAAAGAGTCAAAAATAAAATTGAGGATCATTGGCGGCAATGATAAAAAGGCCTATAATATAATTGCGTCAAAGAATAAGGTTGATGTGTATGACAAACTAAACGAATCGGTTTTTTGGGGCGATGTTTCAAAAACAAAAAAATATATTTCTAACGACAGTCTGAATACCGCATTTGTACCCGTTAATCTTTACAATGTATGGATGCCGCTCACGGTGATCGGGCTCAACCAGGATGATGGATTTATTTTCGGTGCCGGTTTTAAATTTATAAAGCAGGAAGGATTCCGCAAATTTCCTTATGCATCCGTTCAGCAGTTACAGGCCGGGTATTCTTTTTCTACCGGGGCGTATCGGATCCGTTATAATGGAGACTGGATACATACTTTTGGAAAAGCGGATTTTACTTTACAGGCATTTGCAAGAGCTCCTAACAATACGATTAATTTTTTTGGCCGCGGCAATGAAACTGTTTATGAAAAGACGGGCGATTTTAAAAAGTATTACCGTACAAGGTATAGCACTTATCAATTAGATCCGGCCCTTCGCTGGCGAAGGAGCAACGGATCATCGTTTAGTATCGGCCCGTCGTTATATGCTTATTTTTTTGATAAAGAGGAGAACAAAGGGCGGTTTATAAGCAATACTTCGCTGATTGGTTCTTACGATAGTCTTACTATTGAAAAAGATAAATGGCATATAGGAGCGGTGGCAAATTATACAAGAGATAAACGAAGCAATAAAATATTCCCTCAATGGGGCAGCTATATTAACATTCGTTTGCAGGCCTATAAAGGTATTGGTGACTTTTCTAAATCATTTGCACAGTTAATTCCCGAATTGGCTTTTTATAAAAGTCTTAATAAAAAATCTACTATCATTTTGGCCGAACGTATGGGAGGCGTTGTTGGTGTAGGTAATGCGGCTTTCTATCAATCGGCCTTTATCGGTGGCCAGGAAAATCTGCTGGGATACCGGCAATACAGGTTCGCCGGTCAGCATAGTTTTTATAATAATATGGAGCTGCGGATAAAGCTGGCAGATATCGCCAGTTATATTATACCCGGTCAGTTTGGCATCACCGGATTTTGGGATGCTGGCAGGGTTTGGGAAAAACATGACAATTCAGGCAAATGGCACCAGGGAGTTGGGGGTGGTATTTATTTTGCACCTGCCTCTGTTATTGCTTTAAGTTTTGTAGTAGGTCATTCCAGTGAAGGCTTTTATCCGTATTTTACTATGGGGCTGCGATTTTAAATTATGCAAACAGCTATCTTAAATATGGCCCAGGAGGTTGTGCTCGATCGTCAACCTGAAACGGTACTCACCTTCCGTCCTTTCATAGAATATTTACGGAAAAGAAGGGACGAAACCAACTGCCATAAAAGTCGTTTTTTCTCATTTGTGGTGGAGCAATTTGAAAAACACCCCGAATTATTGCAACCGATAGAAGTGGAAAAAGTAAAGGAACATGCTGAATTGATGCAATTAATTTATAGCATGCTTTCACCCATCGTGGAGGATGAGGAAGTACAGCGTTGGGCTTTATGTCTGCCTTTGCGTCCGGTAGTATTCTATAGCACCAACGCCTATGCTAAACTGGTTACTGATATTGCGACGGGTAACCTGCGGAAAAGTATTGTAGTAAAAAAAGCTGAGCAGATAAAAAGTAATCAACTGGAATTTATTTTTTCTCTTATTCTCGAGAAATGCTATGGGATCACCTCCATTTTTAGCCGGGATATTGTTCATTCACTGGAAGATGAAGAAACGAGGTTGACGAAATATTTCAGGTTAAACCTTGACACGCGGTTTATTGAAATACATACGGCGCAACCGCTGCCTGAATTAAAGGTCGAAGAACTTCATTCGGGTACACATAACCGGAAGGAAATATTAGACAGGCTCCAGGAAATATTGCCACTTGATATATTCAGGGTAGAGGGATTTGGTATTTTAAGTATTACAGATGTAACGCCTGAGTATTCTATCGAGAATATTAAAGACCTTATTTTAAAACGTTCTTCCTACGAGGAAGAAAAATATTATTCCGGAGTTATTAATTCTTTAAAGACGTTGGTAGGGAGTAATGATGTTGAATTTGGGTTATTGCCGCTTATGCAGGTAAACGATAAATTGGTTTTTGATGATGGGACCTGTCTCAATAGTAAACTAATAGATGCCGCCAGGGCAAACGGTGTAGCTGAAGTCGCCTATATGACTTTGGCGAATGAGTATTTTAGAAATCCAAGACCAATTTTTTTCCGGGAAATAACAAAAGAAGATGAGGCGAGGCAGGGATACCTGAAAATGCTGAAAGATAGCGGAGTCGCTTCCTATGCGTTGGCGCCTGTTTATTTTAATAATTCACTAACCGGCGTGCTTGAAATATATTCCAAAAAGAAAAACGTTTTGAATGAGTCCCTGCTGGCGAAGCTTGACCCGGTGATGCCCTTGTTATCACAGATGCTGAAAAACAGTATCGATGAGTTTAGCGATAGCATTGATCATGTAGTAAAAGAGAAATTCACTTCAGTTCAACCCTCCGTGCAATGGAAATTTAATGAAGCCGCCTGGCACTATATAATGGATGGCCATAAGCAAAACGGTAAGCCGGAGATGGAGGAAATAGTATTTAATAAAGTATATCCTCTGTATGGCGCTATTGATATACGGAATTCCACTATTGAGCGTAATGCGTCTCTTCAAAAAGACCTGGTGGTGCAGTTCACCGTGTTATTGGATACGCTCCGGCGACTAAAAAGCGAATCAGGGTTTGGACTGCTTGACGAAAAAATATTTTTATCAAAGAAATGGCTGGAGAAAATTAAAAACCCGGCCGGGTTTAATGAAGAAGTAAAGCTGAATGATTTCCTGAATAATGATATTGTTCCATTCCTCGTTCAGTTCAGGGAAGGTAACCCTGTTTATTCTTCCACGATGGAAAAATATTTTCTTGCCATCGACCCGGAGACTGGCATCGCCAATGAAAGCCGCAGACAACTGGAAGCATCCATGAACACGGTTATTTCATCGGTTAATAATTACATGGAACTGATGAAGGATGAAATACAAGTGGCTTATCCCTGCTATTTTGAAAAGTTCAGAACAGATGGGGTGGAGTATGATATTTATATTGGTCAATCCATTGCTCCTGATAAGCCTTTCAGTGATATCTATTTGAAAAATCTCAGGCTAACGCAGCTTACTTCCATGGCGGCTGTTGCCAAATATTCACATGCTTTGCTGCCGCAGTTGCCAAGACCTGTTCAAACCACCCAGCTTATTTTTATTCACTCCCAACCAATCGACATCAGGTTCCGGAAAGACGAAAAAAGATTTGATGTGGAAGGCGCCTACAATATCCGTTACCATATCGTCAAGAAACGCATTGACAAAGTAACTATCAGGGGGACGAAAGAGCGGCTTACACAACCCGGAAAGATCGCATTGGCTTATTTCAGCCAGAAAGAAGCGGACGAATATATCGGCTATATCCAGTATCTCCAGGAACAAAATATATTGGCCGATGATTTGGAAGAGCTGGAGCTTGAAGAGCTGCAGGGAGTTTCGGGATTGAAAGCTTTGCGTGTTAGTGTATGCCTGGATTAACAGACAAGCCAGCACGATTTATTTTTTAATACCGGCGGTTTCCTTTATTCCTTTAAATAAAGATTTCCATACCAGGGAAAATATGGAACGATTGGTGTCACGCTCCATCTGTATTTCTGCTACTCTTGGCTCGTCTTTTTTTCTGCCAGGGTTTGAATTTTTGATAATAATATTCGCGGCGATTGTTGCGAGTGTTTTCTTGTCTAATTTTTTGCTTCCCTTGTCCCTTTCAAGAACCGAAACTTTCAGATCGTCATATAGCATTTTTACAGTTCCGGCCATACCATAGTCGTGACCAGCTAAATTAAATTGCAAATTCCTGAGCTTACCATCTTCCAATCTTGCCGGCCCCATAGGTTCAGTTATCGAATTAGCGTCTTTAAAATACATTTCACCAAGGCTTCCTTTTACATCAAACCTTCCTTTAGGATGTTGCAAATAAAACTGCCATGTTACTTTCAGGAGGGCCTTATTTAAAAACCTTGTACTTATGTCCGCAGTCATAATATTATTTTCTTTGATGACGTCCTTTCTATTGGTGAGGTTGCTGATCGTTGCATGAACATTATGAAACTGCACTTTACCGGCCTGGTTGGATCTTGGATTTTTTTCCTTGTATTCAACAAATGAGTTTGAAAGAACGAGTTTTTTGATTTGCACCGGTACAGGAATTTCAGCAATGACCTGGTGAGGGTAAGTACCTACCCGGTTTTTTTTATCTCTTGCTACAGAAACATCGCGGTATATTTTAAAGGAAGATGAGCTTATCAGTATACTATCCGCTACTACATTTTCATTGAATAACTCCTGCATGTTCACATTCCTGATAGCTATATTATTAATCGAAAAATCGAACCGGTCATCCTGTGCCGGAAGGCTTTTCACGAATGCATCTTCCTTCAACTTTGGGTCAACAAGAAATTTTTTTACTTGTATAGAACCTGAAGCAGTGTTTAGTGAAATGCTGTCGGCCGTATAGTTGTACAACTTGTTTTTAGAAGGCCATGAAAATCTTTCGCAGGTTAAAAATATTTGTTTGGAGAAAAGCATCCTGCTTTTATCTTCAGCTGCCGTGCTATCAACAGCCACGTCCGTCAGCCGGATGAAAGTGTTGAGAAAATGAATATCCTTCTTACCCGTTTTTAAATTGCTTGTGGTGATTTGCGCTCCTGATATTTCTACCGTATCTACTTTTATAAGATTCAGATCACCGAGTACCTGCTCGTATATCTCCTTACCCGGTACATTTTTGGAAGAGTCTTTGCCGGCATTTGTATAAATAATATTGATCACGGGATCTTTGATATGTATCTTTTTCCCCACTATTTCTTTACTCAGCAAGGCGCGGGGAGTTTTTACCCCTGAGACGGATATTGAAGGTATTTGAATATTCAAAAGAATAGAGGGTTTGTCGTTCCCTGTGAGAGAGCTATATTTAATACTGTCGTACGCCAAGTTAATGTTAGAGACAGAAAGGTCTCCTGCGACTTCATCCAGGTTTAAATTGTCGTAATGTAATGTATACAGGCCCTGTGTTTTCTCCTGTATAGTATCATCGAGTTTATTACGGATAATTTGTTTTTTGTAAACATTCCAATATACGATACCCCCGGTAATTGCCCCCAAAATGACAATCAATATCACTGAAGCAATGATTTTTCCCTTCCCTGTAGAAGTTGCTTTTTTAATTGTATCAGGTAAGATTCGCATGGTTTCAGGTCGGCAATTATTATTCCAATAAAAGTGATTCGTATGGACCGCCAGAAGGATTTATTAATGGCCCTTTAACGCTGAGAATTAGCATCCTTTTTGAATAACTAATGTTTTACCTTAGAGCCACTATGCCAACTTTCAATAACCGGATAAAGCAAATACTTCTTTTATCGCTTATTTTATTACTGGTATACCTGGTAATACAGGAGCTATACATTTTTTTACCCGGCTTGCTGGGAGCACTGACATTGTATATTCTTAGCCGGGCGAGCTATTTTCAACTTATTTATAACAGGAAATGGAAAAAAGGATGGGCGGCAGGTCTGTTCATTATTTATTATCTTTTTCTAATAGGCCTGCCGGTATTCCTCGCTATTACGCTGATCAGTCCCAAGATCAACGCTTTCCTGGATGACCCGAATGCGATGATTAATGCGGTCAAACATTCTATTACAACTATACAGCAAAAGGTTGGATTTAAGTTTTTTTCGGAAAGCTCTCTTACCAATTCGCTGAGTAAACTGTCTGCATTTATACCAACGATTCTGAACAGTACAGCCAATCTCATTACCAACCTCGCTATCATGTTATTCGTTTTGTACTATATACTGTACAATGGCCGGGAAATTGAACGGATGCTGAACAGGCTTATTCCGCTACGGCAGGAAAATATTAATATGCTGGCCTCTGAAACAAAAAAAATTGTAAAAGCAAATGCATTAGGCATACCACTTATATCCATCATCCAGGGTTTTACAGCTACGCTGGGCTATTTTATTTTTGGGGTAGAAGAATGGGGCTTGTGGGGATTTTTGACAGGTGTTTGTGCTTTTTTCCCGGTTGTAGGCACCATGATCATTTGGGTACCATTGCTGGTGTATATGTATGCTATCGGTGATACATGGCATGCAACAGGTTTACTGTTATATAGTGTATTAATCACCGGCAATGTGGATTATATAGCAAGGATAACCCTATTGAAAAAAATGGGCGACGTCCACCCGGTAATAACTATTCTCGGGGTGATAGTTGGCCTTGGTTTGTTTGGATTTATCGGGCTTATTTTCGGACCCTTGCTAGTTAACTATATTATCGTGTTGTTTAAGATTTATATGAATGAATTTATCGAGAACGCAGTTCCCTTACAGGAAACACAGACTAACGAGGAAAGCAGGATGGAAGATGAGCACAACAATAAATAGAAGTTAGCCTTTTTTACCGTCAATCATTTTATAGTTTTTTTGTCTGGGATGAGTAAGTGCTTTCAAATATTTTGTCGGCATTATTAGCTTCAAACCCCTCCCTGCGATGAGAGCGATCGATAGAATCATCTGCAAGGTGCCGGTATTGCGGTAATACTTTTCTTTCAGCAAACTCCACATAAGAGCCGGCAATGAGTTGGTTTTTATCATTGGCAAATTGAGCTTCTACCATACGGGCAACGGTGGAACTTTGCAATAATGCTCCATCCGCACTGATTTTTATCTTTCCGCCCGCATCGTTCAGCGTAAAACCTTTCTTCTCCAGGAAATCATTGAACAACGCTACAGTGTTATAGCCATTTTTCAGGTTGTGTACGCTGATGGTAAAATGGTTTAGATAGTAACGGTTATAAATAACCCATGCGGCATATTCACTTTCTTTTGCCAGCGCCAGGTAATCATCCAACAATGGAATCCGCCACAAGGCGCTGTGCAGGAAATGATCCACTGCTTTCGCATCATCCAGGTCAAGAGCATCAACAGGATTTGATTTCACTTCACCGGTATAACTGAAAATAATTTGCTGTGCTGCTTTTGACAACTTGTCTACCTGTAGTTCGCTGATAAATATACGGGGGTATTGCGGCGAAGGCGGGGCATACCAATAAGCGTTCAATTTCTTTTCGGGGAAAAAATAAAAATCTTTTTTTTCATACCCGTAGTGAAGAAATATTTTTTCTAATGATTGTATCCCGAGGTGGGGTACACCCATTGTCCGAAAGGCGATATGGTCGTTTTCGATCTCATTGGCTTTATAAATAATTTTTTCGTCAATCATTGCCGCAATTATTGCGGCAACATCGGGAACCCGTTCTTTGTAACGGTTCATCAGCCCTTGCAAAACTTCATTCAATATTGTCTCTTTCTGTTCCATAATAGAGTGATTGTAATTGATGTCTGTACCCGGAGAAAAGTTTTTAATAAATTATTGTATTTCGCTTAATACTTCATCGAGATTTTTTGTTAACTCATCCGCATTCTCTATAGTAAAAACCAGCGGTGGTTTTATTTTCAAAACATTGTGCAAAGGCCCATCCGTACTGATAAAGAAGCCGCGGTCTTTCATTTTTTCTACAGCATAGTCTATTTCCGGAACGGCAGGCTCCAGTGTTTTTTGATTCCGGATCATTTCTACCCCAATGAATAAACCATGCCCTCTTACATCACCAATAACCGGATGTTTATTCATCAATCGTTTCAATCCATCCATTAAATGATTACCCACTTCTAAGGCGTGTTGCTGCAATTCTTCTTCCTGTATGGTTTTCAAAACGGCAATCCCGGCCGACATGGAAACCGGGTTGCCGCCAAAGGTGTTGAAATATTCCATACCGTTATTAAAGGCATCGGCGATGGCAGGTGTAACAACTACCGCGGCTAAAGGATGACCGTTCCCCATTGGTTTGCCAAGCACAACCATATCCGGTATTACCTCCTGCAATTCAAATCCCCAGAAATATTCCCCAACCCGGCCAAAGCCTACCTGTACTTCATCTGCGATACAAACTCCCCCGGCTGATTTTACATAACTGTAAACATCTTTCAAATATTTATCAGGCAAGGGGATCTGTCCACCCACACCTAATAAGGTTTCACAGATAAATGCGGCCGGAGCTTTGTTTTCTTTTTTCAATTCGTTAATAATACGCTGTACGTCGGCTGCGTATTTTTTGCCGGCGTCTTTATCGGCATAACGAAACTCACCCCGATACTGATCAGGATTTTTAGCTTTATGTATGTAAGGCATTTTCCCAAAACCTCCTTTGCCATCAAACTTATAAGGACTCAGTTCGATGGCGGTGGTAGATGTGCCATGATACGCATGATCCAATACAATCACGTCTTTTTGTTTCGTGAAATGACGGCTCATACGGATGGCCAGGTCGTTGGCTTCGCTTCCTGAATTGGTAAAATAGCAAACGCTTAATTCTTTTGGCAGTGTTGCAGTAAGCATCATGGCATACTCCACTATCGCATCGTGCAGGTAACGGGTATTGGTATTGAGGGTAGCGATTTGTTTTTGCATGGCTTTTACTACAACCGGGTGGCAATGGCCAACATGGCTTACATTATTGACACAATCAATATAGGTGTTGCCGCTATCATCGTAGAGGTATTGTAATGCGCCACGCACGATCTTCACATTTTTTTTATAACTGATACTGAGATTGCGACCGATATGTTTTTTGCGTTCGGCTAATATCTGGTGATAATCATCGTCTTCATTAATAATAGAACTAAAGCCGCAGGCCATACGAAAAGCGTGATTGGCTTTAAGAGGATTTATTTTAATAAGCTGGTGAAGGAGTTGCCAGGCTGATTGTTCGGTGATAAAATGATGTTCGTTATCACTGTTAAACATCGCATTAAAAGCCGATTTGCAAACGCTGATACATAGTCTTCCGGCGATTAGATAATATAAAAGAGAAATTTCCAGTTCGGTCAGCGGATATTTTTTATGATACTCCCGCACTATCATTATTGCGGCATGTAGCGGATCACTGGCGCCAAACATGGCATAAGTGCAGGCCACGGCAAGATTATTGATCAATTGCGAATACACCATATCGCCGAAATCAATTAACCCGGCGATCTTATCTGCTTTTACCAATACATTATAATCATTGGCATCATTATGTATGGAGGACATCCGTAGAGAAGACAGGTGCGGCAGCACTTCTGTTTCAAACTGCAACAAAAAATAAGCGGCTATCCGTCTTTGTTCATGAGATCGGATATAAGACAAGTGAGCCCTGGCGTCCAAAGCGTTTTTAATATCCCATACATACTGCCGGCACATGGCCGGGTGATAAAAGTTTTGCAGGGCGAGATCCATTTCACCTAAAAAACTTCCGAGGTCTTTTAATAAGCTATCAGGGTGAGCAGGTAAATCAACCCAAAACGTTCCCTGTAAAAAACTAAGAATGCGGATGAAGTAATTTTTTTCTTCTGCAAGCAGCGTGGTTATTTCATTGCCTTCTGTATTTAGCAGGTATTGTTGAAATTTGTCAGAAATTTTACTGTGTGATAAATGGGTTACAATTTTCACCTGCGCATCAAGAAAATGATAACCGTGCTCTTCGGTAGCAACTTTTAAAATGTACTGTTCCCCGTTTTTATCTTTCAACAAAAAATTCAACTCATCATACCCGTTGAGAGCTTTGGCTTCTACACCTAATTGATAATAGTGGCTGGCGATTTCAATTATATACTGTTCTGTAAAATCCATCCCGTTAGATTAATAATTTTTGATCAGCTGCCAGGTGCAATCCCGTCGTTTGTTTCCCTGTTTTACCGGACGCAAAATAAAGCTATAATTATAATTCCGGCAGGGTAGTGTAAAAATAGAGCAGCCGCCATCCTGACTGAAACAAGATGGCGGCTGCCTGATAATTGCAATATCAATCTTTATTACCTGTCTTTTAGTTTAGACAACAGGCGCAGTATTTCCAGGTATAACCAAACCAATGTTACCAGTAAACCAAAAGCTCCATACCATTCCATGTATTTTGGTGCTCTCGCTTCCACTCCTTTTTCGATCATGTCAAAATCAAGCAGCAGGTTTAAAGCAGCGAGGCAAACAACCAATACGGAAAAACCAATTCCCAATGGAGTGCTTGCATTCGTGAAAGCACCGATGGTTGTGCCAAAAGCCAGGGATGCAACCCATTTGATAAGATAAAAAACAGCAATACTAATAGTAGCTATCGTAATAACAGATCTGAATTTATCAGTCACCCTTATGATACGTGTTTGATAAAGTACATACATCACCAGCGTAACTATCAGCGTTAATCCTACGGCCTGCATAACGATACCGGGGTAGCTTGTTCTGAAAGCATAGTCGTAATAAGCGGAAACAGAGCCTACGAATAGTCCTTCGAGCAATGCAAAGGCCGGCGCAAGGTAGGGGGACCATTGTTTTTTAAAACCCATGATCAACGCCAATGCCAATCCACCAAACACACCGATCAATAGCATCGGCATGGGATTAACTCCTTTATAAAACTGGCCCCAGGAGAAAAAACAAGTGCCCATCATCATCAGGAAAAGGAAACCGAATTTATTCATAGTTCCCCTTACGCTCATTTCTTCGCCGGTAGTAATACCCTGCAAAATAGTTCCTTCAAACGCTGTTTCTCTTAAAGTGGGGTTACCCGATTTGAATAATGCCATATTTTTTTGTTTAAAGATATATAGTTCAACGGAAAGAAAAAATCATCTCCGTTTTTTCAACTTGTTAAAAGATATCCGGGACCCGCTGCTGATTTCAATAGTACCAACCCCCTAAACGCCATAAATAGAGCCGGCGGTTTTTTCGCTCCATTTTTTTGGCAACAACCAAACGAAAAATTTCCCGATTTTATTGATTATTCCCGCTGTCGTTTCCGCCTTGCGGGCAAACATAGCATTGATGGCTATACTTGCCACTTTACCGGCAGGCATATTCAGCCGCTTTGCCGCTTTTTGGGCCGCAGGCCCAACATTGGCACGACGTGCAAAATCCGTATCCGTAGACCCGGGGTATATAACTGTAACTGATACATTTGTTTTTCGTAATTCATACCTCAATGCACGGCTGAAACTTCGCAAAAATGCTTTTGACGCCGAATAGACGTTTAGCCCAGGCACGGCCTGGAACGCAGCCTGGCTTGCTATGTTCAGTATATAAGATTGTGGCTGGTATATCAGTGAAGGCAAAAACAAATAGCATAATTCTACGGTCACAGTCATGTTTACGGTCATGACATCAAGATGATCCTGTAGCGGATAGTTTTCAAAATTTCCGCTTAATCCATAACCGGCATTATTAATCAGCATATTCACCCGGTAATTCTTTTCCTTACACCACGCAAATATCTTTTTTGCAGCATCCGGTTCCGTCAAGTCAGTTACAAGGTAATCAGCATTGACAGAATAGGTAACAGATAGTGAGAAGGTTAATTCTTTTAACAGGTCACCACTTCTTGCTACCAGCAGTACATCTATTTTTCTTTTGGCCAATTCTTCCGCAATCGCCTTCCCGATTCCTTTGCTTGCCCCGGTTATCAACGCAACAGACATAAATTTAATTTTAGTTGAAAAGGCCGGCGACAGGCGACCCGAAACCGCAGGATAAAACTTTAATACGGGTCTAGTGGTGTACTTTCCTCAAAAAATGATGATAGAAAGGTGTTTTACTTCTTTCATGCCTGGGTTTGTACTTGCCTGTAATAATGGGAACATACATTACCCTCCGCCGGCTTGCTTCGCCCTTTAAAGGTGATTTTTGCGCCCGATGCCATATCCGCCCGTCATGAACAGACAGGTCACCTGCGAACATGTCAAAACCAACTTCCCTGCTATCGGAATTGTTATCAATAAAATACTTTTTCCCAAACAATAACCGGAACATGTTTTGTTTTTGTGTTCCTGGAATTACTCTTAACCCGCCATTATCAAACAAGGTGGTATCCAGGTGTATGCCTACATTAAGCATAGGCATGATTTTTTGCCCCATAAAAAGATCCCTGGGGCTATCAGTATGCCAGCCCATTTCTGTAAAAGAACTGTTTTTAGCGTTGATGTAACTGTTGAGAACCAAACCATCTTTTTCATTTTCCCCGAGACGGCCTTCGTAAGGATGCAGTAATTCTATCAATGCATTTATCCTGGGATCGTGCAGCATTCCGTGCAGGAATTCACTATATAAGGACATAAAACAAAAACGCTGTATGGTATTATTTCCTTCTTCGTCTTTGCCGAATTTCAGGGGTATGCCATTGATCTTATCTCTTTTTTCATTGATCCATTGCTGTTCGATACGATTAATTTCACTAATACACATTTTTACCTGTTCAGGAGTAAGAAAATTCCTGAATACTATAACACCATGTTCATTAAAATGATTCGATTGCTTTTCGCTTATTTGATTCCCAAGCTCAAATTGGCTTGACCATTTTTCCATAATAAAGGTGGTTTAATCTATGGCAGTATGTACAATGTTAATTTATTATTATGAAACTGTAAAGACAAGATAAGAAAATGTAATGGCGTTTGCAATGTATTAACAAGCTTGCATATGAAAATCATTGATCCGGACAGTATAATACCCGGTGGCTTTAGTATTTTTTGAACAAGGAAAATTGTTTCATTGGGCTGGAGCAGACAGAAACGGCAAGCCGGTATGCTAAATAGCTAAAAAGGGGGGCTGAAATTACGTCAATAAAGTAGTGAACATGTTGTATTAAAACCATTAGTCCTACCAGGACGGTTGATACCAGGGCCAGTAGTCTTTCCCGTCGCTTTTGCAGGCAAAGGAATAACAGAAATTGAGTGGCTGTGTGCCCGGAATAAAACAAGTCCGTACTGATAAACTCTCCTCCATAAAAAATATTGGTAACAGGGTCTTTCAATTCTATCAGTCCGGCAGGAGGAGCTAAAGCCACCAGGCTGATGGTAATGATCCTCGACAGGCATAGAAAGATATAACTCCAGAGAAAAAGATTAAATAAAGGGGGTGATTGAGCACATCGGATAATGATAAAAATGGTCATTACCCAAATGATTACAAAGATGGGAATGGAAAGATCGTATGCGGGTAAGGTATCAAGCGCCCAATCGCTGAGTTGACTACCTTTCCTCTTGTCTATGACGCCAAAAAAATAAGGAAAAAATAAAAGAACAGCTGTCAAAATAAACAGACCTGTAATCAATCTGTGTCTGAATGAAGGTTCTTGCCAGGCTTTCTTCCACTTCATAGATCCACTGCTTTATCAGTATGATTTCTAATAATGACCCGAAATCGTTCTGTCATTAATAATGCCACCTGACAAATGCCTCCATCGCTGCATAGTGCGTCAATCCAAGATCTGCGTATAAATTAGCCGTTGCGGAGTTCCTTTCTTCCGCTCTTTGCCAGAATTCTCTTGCATCGCTGCCCTGGAAAGGAACCGAATCTTTCTGCGACTGATGAATAAAAATTCCAAATCGTTTTTTCATGACCTGGTCGGGGCTCATAGGTATCGCCATTTCAATCTCTTCAATATTCCATTCCTGCCAGGCGCCTTTGTAAAGCCAGAGCCAGCAATCTGCTATCCATTCATCCCCGGCGGCTTTCATACGTTTCAATGATTCCAATACTATATTGAAACAAACAAGGTGAGTGCCATGCGGGTCTGCAAAATCACCGGCGCAATATATCTGGTGAGGTTTTATCTGGCGCAATAACTCCATCGTGAGCTTTACATCTTTTTCACCCATTGGTTTTTTCTCAATAGTGCCTGTTTCATAAAACGGAAGATTTTGAAAATGGATATTTTCCTCAGGAATGCCCACATAGCGACAAGTAGCTTTTGCTTCGCAGCGGCGTATCAATCCCTTAATAGAGCGGATCGTTGATGTATCTATTTGATTTGATTTTTTTGTGGCAATGAATTTCCTGGCGGCTTTTAATATTTTATCTGATTTATCGGTATCAATACCGGCTATTTCTTCAAAGCCCACGGCGAAATCGAGAAAGCGGGTAACAAATTCATCTGTTACGGCGATATTGCCGGAAGCCTGGTAACCTACATGCACATTATGTCCCTGGTCATGCAAACGTTGAAAAGTTCCGCCCATGCTGATAATATCATCGTCCGGGTGAGGGGAGAAGATGATAACTTTTTTAGGGTATGGCGTTGAACGTTCAGGGTGTGCGGGAATAACAGCGTTGGGTTTACCACCCGGCCAGCCGGTAATAGAATCCCGAAGCATATAATATACCTGCAGGTTTATCTCGTAGGCGTCGCCTTCTTCTACCAGCAGATCGCTCAAACCATATTCGTTATAATCGCTGTTGGTAAGACTGAGTAGAGGTTTTTTTAATTTCAGCGCCATATTCACGACGGATTTCTTTATCATCTTCGGCGTCCATTCACATTCGCCGGTGAGCCAGGGCGATTTGTTCCTGGTTAATTCAGCTGCCGCGGTTTCATCCACTACAAAAGTCGCATCTTCATGATTCTGCAGTAAGGAAGCCGGCACCTGGTCCGTCACTTCTTCCTCTACGGCTTTTTTTATAATTGGGGCTTTCCCCGGGCCCCAGGCCATGAGGATGATTTTTTTTGATTTCAATATGCTGCTGATGCCCATCGTGATCGCCAGCCTTGGTACTTCGGATATATTGGCGAACTCATACGAGTTTGCCAGGCGGGTAGATGTATCCAGGGTGATCAGCCTTGTCCGGGAATGAATACCTGAGCCCGGTTCATTGAAACCAATATGTCCATTATTACCAATACCCAGTATTTGCAGATCAATGCCACCCGCGTCTTCGATCATTTTTTCATACTGGTGGCAATGTGACTTGATATCTTCTTTTTTTATTTCACCATTGGGAATATGAATATTCTTTGGATTAATATCTACATGATCAAAAAGATTGGCCCGCATAAAACGGTTATAGCTTTGCAAGGCATCATTGTCGATTGGATAATATTCATCGAGGTTGAAAGTGACTACGTTTTTAAAACTTAGTTTTTCTTCTTTATGCAGCCGCACCAGTTCACCGTACAAGGTTTTGGGCGTAGAGCCTGTCGCTAACCCAAGAACACAGGGAAGTTTTTTCTTTTGCTTGTCGCGGATAAGGTTGGCGATTTCGCGGGCTACCGCCAGCGAACCCTGTTTAAGATCAGGATGAATTTTCACCTGGATTTTTTCAAAACTGTCTGTCAGGTCAATGGAAGAGACTTTTTTTGCCATGTCTTTTTGGTTTCAATTTGTTCAAGACCCGAAGATATTAAAATGAACGAAGGCGGGAAGACTATTGATGATTTTTATTTACGAAATCGGTTGTGCTGGATAGTATGTACAAACGACATTTTCCAGGCGTTCAGATTTATTTGTTATTCCGGTGATAATATTTTCCGGAGTGCTTTGACGGATTGATAAAAGAGATTGCGGGCTACCTGGTAGTTGATACCCATCACCTCACTTACTTCCTCATAGGTTAATTCCTGGTAAAATTTGAGATAAACGATTTCTTTTTGACGGTTGGACAGTTGTTGCATGGCGGCAATAACTTTTGCGGATTTTTCTTCACTTTCCTGCCTGTTGATTAAAAAAGTTTCGTGGCTGAATTCAAAGCCTGTTTCTTCGTG
Organism: Chitinophagaceae bacterium; assembly: GCA_040007815.1. Taxonomy (GTDB): domain Bacteria; phylum Bacteroidota; class Bacteroidia; order Chitinophagales; family Chitinophagaceae; genus Terrimonas_B. The sequence goes on along the minus strand of JBDTUH010000001.1, from coordinate 270,019 downwards.
AATGGTTGTCAATGCAAGGCCGGATCTTTTTTGCAGAGCCCGGAATAATTTATACTTAAGCGCTTTAAACAAATAGGCTTTTACTGACTGCACCTTTGTCTGGCTTTTGTTTTGCCATAATTCTACAAACAATTCCTGTATACAATCTTCGAGCAGTTCCTGGTCAGAAAAAAATTTACTTCCAAATTGAATAAGTGGCTGATGATACCTGCGGAAAAGTTTTCCCAAGGATTCCGTATCACCTTGTTTGTAGGATTCCCATAGTGCAATATCCGGGTTGCTGCTAATCAATTTTTTTATCTCCGTTAGTTCTTAAAAGTCAAATCTAACTTATCTGGCAGGTTTCTGCGACAATTTAGAAAAAACGGGCAATTATTGGTTACAAAATATTACATTCAGTCACTAATTCTATCAGCGAAACAGGTAGCATGGACATGAAGATCAAAAATATAAATGAATTGCTTTGCGATGACGAATTCCTGGCCTGGTATTTTAAAACGGACCAGGTTAAGATGGACTTATGGGAAAGCCGTATCAAAATGGATACTGAACAAAAGAAAATAGCAGATGAGGCTATTTTAATACTTGAAAAAGTTAAAATAAAGGAGGAAAATATTGATACGGACGTAACCGGGCGGGCTGCAAGCAGACTTTTTGAAAATATAAAGACACTAAAATCTCATTCAACTCCATCGCCGGTTCGGTCGATGAACAAAAGAAGATGGTTGCGGTGGGTTGCTGCCGCAATTTTTTTGGTGACCATTGGGTTGGGACTATTGAAATATTCGCAACCGGCAAAACCTGTTATCGAAACAAGCTATGCTGAGATAAAGAGCGAATCCTTACCGGATGGTTCACAGGTTACTCTTAACGCCAATAGCAAGATAACCTATGGTAAAAGCTGGAAAAAAGAGAATGACCGTGAAGTATGGGTAAATGGTGAAGCGTTCTTCCAGGTACAAAAAACACCACAGAAAAGTAAATTCATCGTACATACAGGCCATTTTGATATTATTGTAACCGGTACACAGTTTAATGTGGTAAACCGTGACGAGAAAACAAATGTATTGCTCAAAGAAGGCAGCGTGATAATTCGTACAGCCGATGGAAAAGAAACGAAGATGAAACCTGGCGATTTTATGGAGTTCAGTAATGATCAAATGCAAAAAAGGGAAGCAAAGGATGCTCAGGTTTTGGCTTGGAAGGATCGTAAATTTATATTTGAGAAGACACCGATGAAAGAAGTTGGAGCAAGTATGAAAGATCTATATGGAGTCAACGTGAGATTTGGCGATAATACTGCTGCTACCGATTCTATTTCCTGCATAGTACCAAACGATAACCTGGATATTTTTCTCCAATACCTTGAAACGAGTCAGAATTACGAGATCATAAAAAACAACCAGGAAGTTTTGATCAGTACCCGAAAACGGCGTTGATAAACGATTGACTGCTTAAAAACTGCTTTATGAGGGAAAAAAAATTGATTTTTTTCTTCTTTTTTTATTTTCTGCTATTTAATTTGTTTCTATTCAACCATGTTGAAGCCCAGAATGCTTTTGCCCTCAACAAAAAGAAATTACGACATTCCCAGGCGAAACTGTCTGGCGAAACTGCTTCACCAGGTATACCAACAGAAAAACAAAAATTATTTAATGCGCTCCGGCAGTTAAACGAAACAAAAGGTATCTATTTCATTTTTTCTGACAAGTCGTTCGGAGATATTTTGGTGGAACCGGTTGCGGATAACAAACAACCAATCGAGGAAATACTGATGGTGTTATTGAGAGATACGGATCTCAGGTTTAGGAAAATAAACAACACTACATTTATTATACTCGCTCTGAAGGAAGGCACGCAAAGGACTTCGCCTGAAGAGATTGTTACCCGTGATTCCGCGGCATCCGGTGAAATGCAGAAAGCAGCCATTACGCAACCCGGCGCAACTTTTCGTTCTATCAAAGGAAAAGTAATTACAGCGGAAGGTTCTCCGCTAGCTAATGTCAGCGTACTCATTAAAGGAACAACAAAGGGAATTGTCACAAATAGTAAAGGGGAGTTTGATATTACCGGCAACCTGGGTGATGTATTGATTTTTTCTTTTGTTGGGTATACAAAAAAAGAGCTTGTAATAGATAACGAACTTACCTATACATTAACCACTCAACTTTCAGTGGCAGATAAGCAAATGGATGAAGTTGTCATTACATCGCTGGGTGTTAAGAAAACTCAAAGATCAATTGGCTATTCTGCCAATACGATCAATGCTGATGATCTTACCTCGTCGGGCAATACCAATTTCGCTTCCGCTATGTACGGGAAAGCGGCAGGATTGAGGATCAGTACGGCGCCGGGCGGTGCTACCAGTGCGGTGCAGGTACAGGTAAGAGGATTGAACTCGCTGAATTTTAATAGTCAGCCATTGTATATCGTGGATGGAATAGTTATCAGAAACACCAACGAGAAAGGAGTAAAAGGAATTAACAACGATGGCTACTGGGAAGATCAGCGTATACGGGGAAATGGAATCCTTGATATCAATCCATCAGATATCGAATCACTGACCATTTTAAAAGGAGCCAGTGCCACTGCTTTGTACGGATCTGAAGCGGCAAGCGGAGTGGTAGTCATTACTACAAAGAAAGGTAATACAAAAAAAGGGTTGGGAATAGATGTGAACTATACGAACAATATTGAACAAGTTGCCTTTTTGCCGAAATACCAGAATATATATGGCCCGGGCGCTGATAGAACTACCAATTTATCCGAGGGAGCTACGGAAGATGGTTGGATAGAAGTAGATCTTAACAATGATGGTATCAATGACAGCTATAGACCCAACTTCCGTTCTTATGCGCAGTTTGGCCCAAAAATGGAAGGGCAAATAGTTCCGTGGTGGGATGGTGAAATGCGTCCTTACTCTCCCCGGCCCGACAATTATAAAAATCTTTACCGCACGGGCTTTAATTCTATTTTGAATGCTGCCGTTTCACAGCACACAGAAAAAGCGTCTTACCGTTTTTCTTACACCCGAAATGATTACAAGGGAATACAGCCGGGCGGCGGTTTGCAAAGAAATACATTCAACATCAACAGTAATTTAAAAATAAATAACAAATTAAGCACTGATGTTGTTGTCAGTTATGTAAACAGCAAAGTACATAATCGCCCTTTACAACTTAACAGGATCATTGCGGCTTATTCCGGGTTTTTTAGCCGGGCTGAAGATATAAATGTAATGTTTGATAAATACAAGACATCACAAGGATATAAATGGGTACCCTGGAACCAGCAGCAACGAAACCCGGCCGAAGCCTTGCGATATGAAATGAAAAATGAGACCCTTGATTTCCTGTGGAACCAGTTACGTAATAGCGATGATGAAGTCCAAAACAGGTTGTTAAGCAGTATTACATTGAACTATGAAATTAATAAGAATATGTCTGTCAGGGGACGATTTGGAAACGATTATACAAGCCTGAACATAGAAGGTAAGGGATACAATGAATATCCGCTTGCTTTTAATAGTGTAAACAGTACCGGATCATATACAGTATCCGATGGCACCTACTCAATTGTCTATGGAGACGTATTATTTACCTACGATAAGAAAATTAATAAAGACTGGGATATTTCTTTCAATGGTGGCTACCAGGCAAGAAACGAAAAATATCATGACCAGTATTCCGCTACAACAGGAGGGCTGATAAAGGAAAATTGGTTTAGCCTCAATAATTCATTCGGACCGGCAACTACGAAAGCAACACGCAGTTCTATACTGAAATATGCTTTTCTCGGATTTTTTAATGCAGCCTATAAAAATTATTTATTCCTGGAAGCTACAGCACGGCAAGAGTATTCTTCCACACTGCCACCTGGTAACAATAGTTATTTCTATCCTTCCGTTAATACAAGTTTTGTTTTTAGCGACGCTTTAAAAATGCCTTCATTTATTAATTTCGGAAAGCTGCGGGCTTCCTATGGTATAGTTGGTAATGCACCGCCAGCCTATGCTTCAGGTATAACCTATACGCAAACGACCTTGCCAACTGTTAACGGACCGGTTCCTTCTCTTAGTACACAGATTAATGCCGGCAATAACGCAATACGACCTGAAAACAAATACGAAACAGAATTTGGACTGGAAACAAAATTGTTTAAGAGCAGGCTGGGTATCGACTTTACTTATTATAACAGCAAGACGATTGACCAGATAATTCAATTGACCGTTCCGGTAAGTACCGGCGCTCTTTCCAAACTGGTTAATGCAGGAGAGTTGCAAAGCAGCGGAGTCGAACTGGGGTTGAACCTGCTGGCAGTAAAAAAAAAGAATTTTAAATGGATTGCCCGAATGAACATGGCTTTGGGAAAAACCATCGTCCGCCGGTTAGATGGCGCGGTAAAACAAATAGTCTATTTTGAAGGAGAGCAAAATGCAATCCGCATCGTGGCCGAAGAAGGAAAGGCAGTAGGTAATATTTATGTGCACCCGGTAATGACCGACATCCACGGCAATTATGTTGTAGGGTCAAACGGGTTGTATGTAATTGACAATACACAATACGTAAAAGCGGGTAACGTAATGCCAAAGTTGACTGGAGGCGTAGCGAACACATTTACCTACAAAAACTTTTCAGTCAGTTTTATGGTCGATTACCGGATCGGTGGTCAGTTGGTATCACCGGCTTTAAAATTCAATTTGGGTGCGGGTATCTATGAAAGCAGTTTGCGATACCGTGATGAAGAAAATGGAGGGTTGCCTTATTACTTAAATAGCGCCGGTGAAAAAATTTTATTGAATAGCCATCAGTCGTCGTCACCGGATGGCGGCAAAGTATATCATGATGGTCTGATTTTAAAAGGAACTACCGTCGGAGGAAAGGCGAATACTATGATCGTCGATGCAGCTTATTATTATATTAATATGTTTGGATGGGGCCCTGCTTCATTAAACAAGGAAGGGGCGATCTACGATAATAGTTTTGTTAAGATGCGGGAAGCTGTTGTCAGCTATGCGTTGCCGGCGAAATTTTCCGGTAAAATGCATTTTAATTCAATCCGGGTTTCATTGGTTGGAAGAAATCTTTTTTATTTCTGGCGGACATTAAAAAACTTAGATCCTGAAGCTACGATTGGCACAAATTGGACCAGGCAAAGTATTGATGATGGAACCAGTGCGGCGACAAGGAGCTATGGTTTTTCTATTAATCTCGGGTTTTAAAAAAATCAGTCATGTAAGGATGCGGCGAATTTTGATTCATATTAGTTTGGCAGCAGCGTTAGTAAGTTGTTTGATTAGTTGTAAAAAAAAGCTGGAAGAATTTTATTACAATCCCGATCAGACAACGCAAGCTTCTATTGAAAAATTTTTTACAGAGATGCTGGACAATGATCGTGTTCGTCCTTCTTATTGGGAAATAAGAACATTCACTGTATTGCAAACAGGGATCTATAGTCAATCAGTCGCCTACTTAAATACAAACCCGGTGTATCAGCAAAACCCCAGCTATACACAGGACCGGTGGAATGATTTTTACCGGCCCGGAGGAAGTGGTGGCGGTGTTATGGCTCATTATCGCTCTATTGAAACTGCTTACAATTTGATGGGTGTTCAGCAACAAACCGAAGCAAGAATTTTTTTGGAAGCTGCTAAAGTTGTCTTGATGGATCAGGCGGCGCAGATGGTTGATTGCTGGGGCGACATGCCTTTTAGTGAAGCCGGAAGTATTAATACATCAGGAGAAATAAAAATGGCGAAGTTTGACAATGCCGCCGCTATTTACAGTAATATCCTCGATGGATTAAAGATGGCTTCCTATTATTTTTCACATGCACAGCATTCAACTACTACGCAAATTGTTTTCAGCAAGCAGGATATATTGCTAAACGGGGATCTTGAAAAATGGCAACGTTATGCCAATTCAGTACGGTTGCGTTTGTTAATACGTATGTCTTTTTTAGACGAACCGTTCGCTAAAAGTGAAGTAATGACGATGTTGAACAATCCTTTTTTGTATCCATTAATTGATGGAGTCGCGGGATATATACCTAAAGAAACAGATGTTTTGTTGCAACCGCTTACCAATTATACGGGTGACCTGCATAATGCTTTTGCCGAACTGACAAATTATTCAGCTCCGGATTATTTACTGAATGATGTAATGAAGCCGGCCGATGATCCCCGTATACCTGTTATGTTTGATAAATACGGACGTACGGTAAGTGATGTTTTTACGCCGAATACAGATTATAATGGCCTTCCCGTCAATATGCCCCTGGAACAACAGCAAATCATGTTGGGCAACTATGCTATATTGGATTCCGCTACTTTTTTATACAATAATAAATTGCCGGGTATTGTAATAACAGCATCGGAGGTAAATTTTTTAAAGGCTGAAGCTTTTGAACGTTGGGGTGGTGGTGATGCAAAGACCTATTATGATATGGCGGTAAAACAATCTGTCGCTTTTTATTATTATTTGAATAGCCTAAACACTGTAACACGGGATCCTTTGCCAACTCCATCTGAAACCGTCGTAGAAAGTTTTTTGCAGAATTCAAGGGTTAAATATTTTGGAACAGGCGAGGAGAAACTGAAAAAAATATGGGTGCAAAAATGGCTTCACTTTGGTTTCCTGCAATCCGTTCAAAGCTGGGCCGAATACCGGAGAACGAAATATCCTCAACTAAGTTTTTATGTGTCTACATTGCCCGGCTTTGAATTACCACCCTCAAGATTGCTGTATCCTGCCAGTGAAACGACTTATAATTCCAATTATTTATTGATAAAAGACAAAGACACAAGAAGCAGGAAGATATTTTGGGATGTTAAGTAAGCGGATTGATGCTGTCCTTTTATTTCAATAATTATCATGGTAAGCTATCTGCGTGCACCAAAGCTCAAATTTGATAAAGCTAATTTTGCAACAACTGAACATTCCGCCGGTATTCTTTCGGAGAAAAGCCGGTAATTGAATTAAACCTTTTGTTGAAATTGGAAATTGTTTTAAATCCGCTGCGAAAGGCTATGGCGGAAACATTCAGATCGGTATCCTGCAAATATTTACAAGCGGCTGAAATTCGAATTTCGTTTACATATTCTACAAAGCCTTTGCCGGTTCTTTTTTTGAATAATCTGCAAAAAGCGGGTTCAGTCAGGTTTGCAATGGAAGATATTTCATGAAGGCTGATATCTTTCTGAAAGTTATCAGCCAGGTACTGATACACTTCCGCAAGGCGGTCGGTTTGGCTATCATTCGATTGGACTGTACTGGTATCATGGATTATGTAATCGAATTCTTTTGAAGTAGAAATGATATGCAGTATTTCCATCAATCCTATTATTTTTTTAAACCCGCTTTTTTGGGTGAGCCTTTCCATTTTAGCGCCAATGATTTGCCTGGTGGCCCCGGTAATGTTTAAACCCCGCTCTGCACGGGCAAACAGGTTGGTCAGTTTCTGGCTTTCCTTTAAAGCGTAGAAACCTTCGGAAAAAACATTCTTATTAAGATATGCAACAATGGAAACGGGTGAAGGCTCACTCTTATCACACATCCATTTATGTGGCAAATCCCTGCCTACCAGTACGACGTCGCCTTCCATAAACTGATTTATCGTGTTTCCCAATAATTTTTTTCCGAAGCCGGATTTGATATAGATAAGTTCTAATTCCTGGTGACTATGAAGCGGAGAAGAAAACCTTCTTCCCTTATTTTCCATCACAACTAGATAACTATTCAAAGCATGTGTAATATCCGTATGCAACACTTTCATAAAAATTTCTCCCTGGTAACATATACAGTGTCGTTATCACAAAATATGTAACCATTGGCTGGTTAAAATTTTACCGATTTTGAATATAAAGGGAGAGGAACCTGGAAAAAAGTTATTTTATTTCGTCATCAACGTACAGGCGGAATTAAGATCAGTAAAGCTTTTCAGCAAAATATAAAGCAGCAAAGCCTGAAAGGCCCGGATAAAATTTTACTGTTATTATTTTAGAATAAGCGTTGGTTGTTCATCAATTGACTATTACTTTTTTGTTACAAAATGAAGGCGAGCTGTACTTATCGTTTGGGAGAGGTTTTTTGACGGATGAAATAATTGTTTGCATAAGGATCGGTAATCTTTATACAGGATAGTTAATTTCTCTGCTTACTACTTTCCCGGACTGCTTTTATTTTTTTACACTAAACCAATTGCATAATGAGACAACTTCGCTTGCTGACGGCCTTACTGCTTTTCAGTTCAGTGGTATTGGCACAGACCCGGCAAATAACCGGGACAATTAAAGATTCAAAATCCGCTGCGGCCCTTCCTTTCGTTACTGTTAAAGTAAAAGGAAAACCGATCCAGACAACTTCAAACGCTGATGGAGTTTTTTCACTCAGCGTACCGGCAGGCATTCTTACCCTTGAATTAACTTCAGTAGGTTATGAAGCAAAAACGGTCAATGTCAGCGGCACTGATAATAATTTATCCATTGATCTGGCCGCTTCTGCCACGCAACTGGAAGAAGTTTTTGTAACGGCCCTCGGTATCTCAAAAGAAGCAAAGAAAATTGGCTATGCAGTGACCAGGGTTAATGGGGAGTCTTTGAGCAAGGCCCGTGAAACTAATGTTGCGCTGTCACTGGCAGGCCAGGTTGCAGGATTGAATGTTCGTGGTACTAATGGAGGTCCTGGTGGGTCCGCACGTATTCTTTTAAGAGGTTTGTCAAGCCTGACTGCCGGTTCACCTTTATTTGTCATCAATGGTATACCGATGGATAATACTCAAAAGGGAAGTGCCGGCGAGTGGGGTGGAGCAGATAATGGCGACGGTATTGGTAATATTAATCCGGATGATATTGAAAGCATGACGGTATTAAAAGGCCAGTCTGCCTCTGCATTGTATGGAGCAAGGGCAGCTAATGGCGTTATTATGATCGTAACAAAAACGGGAAAAAAAGGAAATCTTTCCGTAGAATATAATTTAAATGCAATGGCAGATAAAGCCATTGATTATACGGATTTTCAATATGAGTATGGCCAGGGTCAATATGGCAATAAACCCTCCACTGCTTCGGAAGCGCAAACGCTGGCCCGAATGAGCTGGGGCGCTAAATTAGATGGCAGTCAGGTGATTCAGTTTGATGGTAAAACATATCCTTATTCTGCGGTAAAAGACAATATCAAAAATTTCTACCGGACAGGTTCTTCGTTGACGAATACAGTTTCTGTAAGCAAAGGCGGGGAGTCAGGATCGTTCCGGCTATCATTTTCCAATTTGGATAATAACTCGATCATACGCAACAGTGGACTCGGGAGGAATTCAATCAATCTTAATATCGATCAGAAAATTACCGATAAACTAAGTGTGTCACTGGTGTCAAACTATATTGATGAAAGAGGCAAGAACAGGCCACAGTTAAGTGATGGTCCTCTCAATGCCAACAACGGACAGTTTTTAGCGACAAATATTAACCAGGCGATTTTAGGCCCGGGCTATGATCCGGTTACAGGTGCGGAAACAGTTTTTAGTGATGATATTTATGTAACCAATCCATGGTTTGTAGTCAATCAGTATAAAAATAATGTGGATAGGAAGAGATCAATTTCCTCCATTACCGCCCGGTATGATCTGACAAGTTGGTTATATGCTCAGGGCCGTGTAGGCTACGATTACCAGAATGACCATTATTTCTCGGTTACTCCGTGGGGAACGGCCTATTCTCAAAACTTAAAAGGAGGATTAAATAATTTGTCGAACGTGCAGAGTTATGATTTGACTGTGGATGGTCTGGTTGGCGCATCTAAAAAGATCACCAGCGATTTTAATATTGATGCTGCGGTAGGTGCCAGCCAATATAAAAGACAAAGTGAAAGTATTGGTATAAGCGGAGGCCCGTTTATCATTCCCTATCAGTATAGCTTTAATAACGTAGTGAATTTTGGGAGAAGTTATGGTTTTTCAAAAAAGCAGGTAAATTCCGCTTACTATACTTTAGACTTCGGGTACAAGAATTTTTTGAATCTTTCTACAACAGGCAGATATGACGCTTATTCTACCGTTGCAAATTCTGCCATACCCAAAAATGAGCGGGGAATATTTACACCTTCTGTATCGGCCAGTTTTATTTTTTCAGAGTTACTACGTGTTCCTAAATTAAATTATGGAAAAATCCGTGCTTCCTATGCTCAAACAAGCGGCGAACCGGAATCTCCATATCAAACTGCTGTTACTTATAGCATTGGTAATTCTTATAACGGTCTTCCCACTGGTACTTTTGGAGGAAATTTACCCAACACTTTATTAAAACCGTTTACCACTACCGAAATAGAAGTTGGAGCTGAATTGAAGTTACTAGATAATCGTCTTGGCCTGGACATCGCATACTACACCAAAAAAACAAAAGACGAAATACTAGGAGGAGCGCTAAGTGCGGCCACGGGCTACAACAGTGGTTTTGTGGCTACGGGTTCTACTAAAAATAGCGGTCTCGAGTTGTTAATCACCGGTAATCCCGTGAAGCAAAAAGATTTTAATTGGAACGTAAGTTTTAACCTGACTACTTTAAAGACGACCATTGAAGAGACAGATGCTAATGGTAATTCATTGCAAAAAGGAACTTATCGTCCGTTAAACGCCAATACGGCTTTTATAAAAGGGTTAAGCCCGCAGATCAGGGCTTATGATTACAAGTATGACAGTAAAGGCCAAATGGTGGTAGACGCGTCTGGTCTACCCATGCGGGGAGAATTAAAACCTATGGGTAATACATTGCCAACATTATACGGAGGCATAGTCAATGATTTAACGTATAAGAACTTTACGCTTTCATTCCTCATAGATTACAACTATGGTAACTATGTTCTTTCCGCTTCCAATTACTATGCTATCCGCAGAGGTCTGCATAGAATGACATTGGAAGGCAGGGAAACCGGGGTTACAAAAGGAGTGTATGAAAATGGCGCTACCAATACCGTTGCCGCAAAAGCGCAAGATTACTATACAGCTCTTGCCAATAATGTTTCAGGAGTTAACGTGCTGGATGGCGATTTCATAAAACTCCGCCAGCTCACCTTAAGCTATTATATCTCCGAGAAAATGCTGGGCAAGCTTCCCTTGTTCAGTGGTATACAGGTTTCTTTAGTTGGCCGTAACCTCGCTACCCTTATGAAAAAAACGGATAATATCGATCCGGAAGCAGGTTTTTCTTCTACGGTTGCTTATGCAGGCATAGAAGGAACTAGTTTACCATCTGTCAGAACTTATGGTTTGAATGTCAATTTTAAATTCAAAAAGTAACCGCCGAAAAAAAATCAGGAAGCAGTTTGAAATGACATTTCTTTAAAAAATAAAAATATTACTAATGAAAAAAGCATTAATATATATTGGTTTGTTCGCCGTTATGTTTACCGGTTGTACAAAGGACTTCGATGCGATTAATACAAACCCGGTGGCAACCAGCGCGGGTACATTTAACCCCAATTACCTGTTATCAAATCTCCAGTTCGATTTTATGAACTCTATTACGGGTTATAATGGGCCGTTTCTTTTCCAGGCAGGTTGGGTGCAGGTATTTGCCTCTACTTCATCCGGCTCAGCAAACTATCATAGCAATGATGATAAATATGTAGCGTCCGGAAATACGTTGGACTACCAGGGACGTACCTGGAACAACGGCTATCGTTCCGCCAGCGAGGCTTATGAAATGCAAAATCTGACTAAGGATAATCCGCTTTACAGTAATCTGAATAATATAGCCGTCATTATGAGAGTGCTGGCCATACAGAAGATAACGGACATCTATGGAGACGCTCCTTATCTGGAAGCCCTGCAAGGTAAAACTGGTGTTACTTTACCAGTATATGACAACCAGCAATCTATTTATACCAATATGCTGAAAGATCTTGAAACGGCTACCGCCGCATTGGATCCGTCAAAAGACAAACCATCATCTGACCAGTTTTATAAAGGTGATATAGCGAAGTGGAAAAAATTTGGCTATTCATTGATGTTGCAGGTCGCCATGCGTTTAACAAAAGCAGATGCTGCCACTGCGAAAACCTACGCAGAAAAAGCAGCGGCTGGTGGCACTTTTGCCGGTGTAGCAGACGATGCGATTATAAAAGGAGATGATGCGAATGGATTTACCAATGGAAATGGAAGCGCCTTAGGTGTTACTGACGATTTATACCAGGTAAGATGGAGTAAAACAATAATTGACTGGTTGGTGGCAAAAGCTGACCCGAGATTGGGTGTAGTCGCTGAAGTGCCGGCTGATGGACTTGCCGCTAATAATAGTCTTGCCGCAGGAAACAACACTGCAGGTATTCAAAAGGGCTTGCCCAATGGTTACGATTTAAATGGCGGAGCTACTGATATCAGTGCATCCCCCAGCTATACCGGGGGCACTGGTACAGGTGGAGATTTTACCAAACTCGGCAAATATTCACGTCCAAGATCTTTTTACAGAAATCGCAGCGGTCCCTTTCTTGTTTTAACTTATGCTGAAACAGAATTGTTGCTGGCTGAAGCTGCCGTAAGAGGTTTTGCAGTTAGTGGTAACGCTTCCACTCATTATAAGAACGGTGTATCAGCAGCCTTGCAATCGTTATCAGCTTACGGCACTGACGCAACGATTAGTGCTACTATAGCGGATGCCTATGCCATCGCGAATCCTTTGGATATTAGCTCTACGAATGCTTCTCTAAAGGATATTAATGAGCAAATATGGGTCGCTACCGGAACATTCTTAAACTATGTTGAAGCATGGAGCAACTGGAGAAGATCAGGTTATCCTGTTTTAACACCGGTTGTATACACGGGTAATTTTTCAGGCGGCACGATTCCAAGAAGGCAGCCATATCCACCATCTGAAATTTCTTTGAACCCTGCTAATTATAAGGCAGCAGTTACAGGTTTATCAACCGGTGATTCATGGACCTCAAAAGTGTGGTGGGATAAATAACATCTTAGTAGAAAGCAGATATAAAATAGGAACCAGGCAAGCAAGCAGTCGTTTTTAAAGCTAAGGTTTCCATGCACAGGACTACTTTTCCAAGTGGTCCTGTTTGCTTTAAATAGCGGAATTGTCAAAATGCTATTTTAAAAAGCCTGGCCCGCTTATAAACCAAAAAAACTATTTGCGTATTGGTATATATATATCTTGCTGGCGGTAAAATGTCCATTTTTTGCAGCAGCACTACCTGCACAATTCAAATTGCTGGTTTTAAAAATAAACAAGCATCGGGTTCAGAGATACTACTGAAAATCTCAATGTAGGCACGAAGAATGAATTTGTCTGCGGCCAGTAACTTCTGTATTTAATGGTGCGGAAGTTCATGAAATAGTTTTTCTGAACAATAAAACTATTCAATCTTTTTCCACTCTGTTTAAAAACAACACACCGCTCGATAAATGAAGAGGCAGAAAATAGGATTATCTATTGCGAGATTGTATTTAAAAATTCTCGGGACTACGGTTCAATCCGTAGCTTCTTTGTTTATCGAATTAAATGATGATTCTTTACCTGACAATCAATTCACCTCAATCTCATCAACGAATAACCAGGCTTTGTTGCCGGCTCCACGCATCCCTTCAGGTATAATGCCGAGATTTTTGGCGATCACTTTTATATAGCGGGCCGGCACAGGAGCAAAAGATATTTTTATAAATCCGTTTGATCCTGTTCCTTTTTCAAAGGTTTCGCTTTTGGCGGCAGAGCTAAAGTTTTGTCCATCCTGTGAGATAAGGAGCTCCGCGTATTGCGGCGGATAAACCCAACTGCCACCAGAAGATAGACTATGCACTACTGCGTTGCTAATGGTTTGCTTGGATCCAAGATCAATGGTGGCTTCCAAATCATCACCGCTCCAGCCAAGAATTTCTTTGCTGCGGGACAGCCCTTTTTCATTTTGAATGCCATTCACTAAAGTAAAGGCGCCATCACCCGGATAATTTTTGGAAGGCTCTTTACTGATCGTTATTTTTTTGCCGGTAGCTTTGTTTATGAAAAAATATTGTTTGACAGAACTTACAGTTTGATTCTTGCCATTTATCAGACTTGCGTAATACCCCAAGCCTGCTCCTCGAATTTTGATAGGTCCTGTATAATTATCAGACCGGTTGTCGTACGTATCCCGAGAATAAATAATTTTATAGTTGTCATACTTGCTTTCCAATTTCCACGACACCCCGTTATAATCGTCAGTTGGCAAAACTGTTGCCTTTAAACTAAAATAAGCATTGCTATAATTAGCTCCCCACAAATCAAATCGCTTAAATTGCGTCTTCAATTTTTTTTCAAAATCTGCCCAATTCTTTTTTCCCTTCGGACTCCACAACACTTCACTCAAAGCAGACATACGGGGAAATACCATATACTCTACTTTCCTCGTATTCCCCATGTATTCCGTCCATACATTGGCTTGTGCTCCTAGTACATATTTGGCGTCATCAGCATTCAACGCCGCTGGTACCGGCTCATAGCCATATACTTTCTCAATACTTGTAAAACCACCGATCGTAACAGAATCTTCGTTCTCACTTTGCGAATGATCAAAATAGACCCAACCGCCTGGTGTCATAATCACATCATGTTTTTGTTTGGCTGCCGCTATACCACCTTCTTCACCGCGCCAGCTCATCACAACTGCTTTGGGAGCAAGTCCTCCTTCGAGTATCTCATCCCATCCGATCAACGTTTTTCCTTTCTGGTTGATATATTTTTCCATTCGCTGTATGAAATAGCTTTGCAGTTCATGCTCATCTTTCAGGTTATTCTCTTTCATTCTTTGTTGGCAAAGCGGGCATTTTTTCCAGTTTTCCTTCGGGCATTCATCACCACCTACATGTACATATTTTGAAGGGAAAAGAGGAATGACCTCATCCAGTACATCTTGTAAAAAGGCAAATGTATTTTCTTTACCGGCACAGAACACATCATCAAACACCCCCCATGTTTGTTGCACCTGTTTGCCTGTACTATCTCCCGCCCATTGCTGATTTTTTGGGAAATAATTTTTAGTAGGCACATCCGGAAAACAACTTAGTTCAGGATAACCGGCAATAGCGGCGCTACCGTGACCCGGTAGTTCTATTTCAGGGATGACGTCGATATAACGGTCAGCGGCATACTTCACCACCTCTTTTATTTGTTCCTGTGTATAGAAGCCGCCATATTTAATATTGTCATTTCCTGTTCCGGGATAGCGGCCAATGATGGTGCCACTTCTCCAGCCGCCAACTGAAGTAAGTCTTGGATATTTTTTTATCTCGATTCGCCAGCCCTGGTCTTCGGTCAGGTGCCAGTGAAAGGTATTGAACTTATGCAGAGCGAGGTAGTCAATATATTTTTTTATAAAGCTCACCGGGAAAAAATGGCGGCCTACATCGAGGTGCATACCGCGATAACCAAAACGCGGAGCATCTTCAATAGAAACATAAGGGATCGCGAGACTGTTGGGACGCATCCTCAACCGGGCGTCAGGAACAGGCAGTAGTTGTATCAGGGTTTGAATCCCATAAAAAACGCCATTGGCATTATCGCCGGCGATATATACTCCTTTGTTATTAACGGTCATTTGATAAGCTCCTGCTATGGCATTGTCCATGCGTTCATAATTCAATGCGATAGTGTTATTGCCAGTAGCTTTATCTACAATCTTTAGTTTGAAGAGGTAATATTGTTGCAGGTAATCGTTAAAAAAATTAGCTGCCTGCTCAAGGTTGCTTCCCTCTAATACAATTTGCGTTGACGGATTGATATTGAATTTAGCAGCGATCCTGGGTTGTTTTATGGAGACCGGTTGAGGGATGATTTTAATTTCCTGCGCATGGGCACAAACAGAAAAAACAGCAATACTTATCAAAACAATTGTTAGCCTCATAAATGATCTTTTTTTAGAAGTGCCAATTTAAGACTTTGTGTAACGTTCTGATCAATAATTTTATAGCAATCGTTTGCCCTCATTGTTGTAACTGATAAATGACGCTTTATTCACTTAAGGTGTACCAGTAAATAAAATAAATGAGGTGGGATAAATAAGGAAAAGGAAGGGAAAATTTCAATGTTTCAGAACTTACACTATTTTTAAGGGATTAAACTCCGCCGATTTGTTCCTGGGACCTAATTTCTGGTATGAATAGTAACAAACAAATAATAGAACAATTCTATACCGCGTTTCAGCAATTGGACTATAAAAGTATGCAATCTTGTTATAGTGATGATATTGTATTCAGCGATCCTGTATTTTTATTACTAAGAGGTGCGGAGGCTAAGTCCATGTGGGAAATGCTTTGCAAAAATGCAAGAGAGTTTACATTAAATTTTTCTGATATTGAGCTGATTGATCATGAATATGCCACTTGCAGCTGGACGGCTTCTTATACTTTTTCCAGGACGGGCAGGAGAGTGGTAAACAATATAAAAGCGTTCATGCGCTTTAAAGATGGAAAGATCATTGAACACAGTGATGGTTTCCGTCTCAGTACCTGGGCGGCGCAGGCTTTGGGTTGGAAAGGTGTATTATTTGGCTGGACTGGGTTTATGAAAAGAGGAATACAAAAAAATGCAAGAAGAAACCTTGCTTATTTTATGCAAAGTAAAAACGCCAG
This sequence comes from Chitinophagaceae bacterium, assembly GCA_040007815.1. GTDB lineage: Bacteria > Bacteroidota > Bacteroidia > Chitinophagales > Chitinophagaceae > Terrimonas_B. The sequence goes on along the minus strand of JBDTUH010000001.1, from coordinate 253,417 downwards.
CCAAAACTGACCGGCATTTCAAAATACACAGATTAATATCTTTTACCTCATCGGAATTTCCATCAGCAATAATTGAGCTTCAGTTATTGCTTTTATTTCCAGTTTATTTGAGTCGGTTATCCCAAGGCCATCACGCCGGTTTAATTTTTCTTCATTAATGTTTACCTCACCATCAATTACAAATACATAGACACCGTTTTTCTTTTCCTTTAATTCATAGGTTGTAACGAACTCTTTTTCCATTTTGCCTAAACTAAACCAGGCATTCTGATGAATGTTGAGACCTTCTTTTTCACCCATGGGAGAAACAATGGTGAACAAATTGTTTCGGGATGCTTCTATATCAAAAGCTTTCTGGTCATATCGTGGTTCGACATTTCTTTCGTCAGGGAAAATCCAGATTTGTAAAAGTTTTAATGCTTCCTCCTGGTTTTTATTTTTTTCAGAATGACGAATGCCTGTTCCCGCACTCATTACCTGTACTTCGCCCTTACTGATAATGCCGGTGTTACCCATATTGTCTTTATGTTCCAGTTGACCTGACAACGGAATAGTTATGATCTCCATATTATCATGCGGATGCATACCAAATCCCATTCCACCGGCAATGGTATCATCATTTAGAACCCTTAATACACCAAAATGAACTTTTGAAGGATCATGATAGTTTGCGAAACTGAAACTATGCCAGGCATTCAGCCAGCCATGGTCAGCATGGCCTCTGTTATCAGCTTTATATAATGTTGTTTTCAATGCTTAACTCCTTTTATTATTTAATGATAAGATCAGACGTTACTTTTTTATCCTTAACTACTTTCTCAGCCAACCATAAAAATTCGCTGGTAAAGTTGTGCACCGAATGATGAAAGCTTTGGTCAATAAGCTCACCATTTTTGTCAAACTTTTTATCAACTGCGGGTACCAGCAATAAATAGGGTGAAGCAAAACCAAATAAAGCCGGCACCAGCAATAGCAATTGCTGGGCAGCACGAATTCCTCCCATGACTCCCGGGGACGCCGTTACAATTCCAAAAGGTTTATGGTGTTGTTTCGGGAAATGATCTAACAGGTTTTTCATAGCGGGGGAGTAGCTGCCATTGTATTCCGGCGAAACGAGGATGAATGCGTCGGCGGAAAAAATTCTTTCACTTAATGGCCTCCACTGGGCCGGTGTATTTTCTACGGAAGTAAAAACGGGCTGCATCAAAGGAAGATCCCAATCTTTAAGATCTATCAAGCCTATGTCGTGTTCGGTTGTTTCACGCAGCAGATTTTGCAGGTGTATCGCAACGCGCCTGGTTATGCTATTAACCCGGGGGCTTCCTGATATTATTTCAATTCTCATTTTAAATAGTGAAAGCGCAAAGTTATTAATTAATGTTTAAACATCAAATCATTCTCCAATTGCTCAAATCCGATCTTCTGTCAGTTAAAGCAATATTTTGTCAGTTCCTTTTCAGGCTTTTTCTGTGTATGAAAACATTTTTGTCAGAACGAGGTCAATCGTGAGGCTTAATGTTTTAATTTCGACGGCTTAAAGATAAACAATGATCAATCGGAGAAAGTTCATCGAATCGTCAATGCTGGGCTCTGCCGCTGTATTATCGGGGAAGATTGCTTCAGGGGAAGAGCTTATTAAACCTGTTAAAGGTAAAGCCATTGTCATATCGACCTGGGATGCTGGCCTGGAAGCCAATAAAGGGGCCTGGAAAATTTTAGGACAGGGTGGAAGAGCGTTGGACGCAGTAGAGCAGGGCGTCATGGTAACCGAAGCATCGCAAAACTGTTGTGTAGGTTTAGGCGCTAATCCGGACAGAGATGGGTTCGTCACACTGGATGCCTGTATCATGGATGAATTTTTTAATTGCGGCAGCGTAGCTTTTTTGGAACGCATTAAGCATCCTGTTTCGGTAGCCAGGCGGGTGATGGAAAAAACACCGCATGTTATACTGGTGGGCAGCGGAGCTCAGCAATTTGCTATTGCAGAAGGCTTCCCTCTTGAAGAACAGAAGTTGTCCCCTGATGCACAGAAGACTTACGACGAGTGGCTGAAGAAATCAGAATACAAACCGCTTATAAATATTGAGAATAAAGGTAATCACGGACCATTTGCACCGGCACAGTTTGAATCGGGTGAATGGAATCATGATACGATTGGGATGGTGGCCATGGATGTGAAGGGAAACCTCAGTGGCAGTTGTACTACCAGTGGTCTTGGCTTCAAGATGCGCGGCCGCCTGGGTGATTCGCCCATTATCGGCGCCGGTTTATATGTAGATAATGAAGTAGGAGCCTGTACGGCAACGGGCCAGGGCGAAGATGTAATTCGTGTAGCCGGTTCACATACGGTAATAGAATTAATGCGCCAGGGTTTATCACCGGAAGCGGCCTGCAAAAAAGCCATTGAAAGAATTGTGAGGATCAAAGGGGAAAAAGTAAAAGATATCCAGGTGGCTTTTTTAGCGCTCAATAAAAAAGGGCAAGCCGGGGCTTTTGCGATTCACCAAGGATTTAGCTATGCCCTTAAATCAAACGAAGCGGAAAAATTGATCAGTGCAAAGAGTTGGTTTTAATAAGTCACATAACCAATAAGTCAGACAAGTCATATCAAGTAATTGAACCAAGAATGGGTGATGTGAAATATATCATTGAAATAGCGACCTCCGATTTACTGACAACTCAATCAGCGGTAGAAGGCGGAGCAGACAGAATCGAGCTTTGTGCCAATCTCGCCGAAGGCGGCACTACCCCTTCATACGGCCACATAAAAAAATGCAGAGAAGCTTTTAATGTATTGATTTATCCAATTATCCGACCGAGGGGCGGAGATTTTTTATACAATGCAGAGGAATTTGAGGTAATGCTACAGGATGTGAAATTATGCAAACAATTAGGTTGTGATGGGGTTGTTATTGGTTTATTAAATGCGAATGGAAGTATAGATACAGAAAGAACATCTATTTTAACGGAAGCCGCTTATCCATTGGGTATTACTTTTCACCGCGCCTTTGATCGTTGTCGTAATCCGTTTGAAGCGATGGAGCAACTAATTGAAATCGGTTGTGAAAGAATATTGACATCGGGTCAAAAATCATTAGCTACTGACGCGGTGGAAACAATAGCTCAGTTAAATGAAGCTGCCCGTGAGCGCATCATCATTATGCCGGGAAGCGGGGTCAGGAAAGAGAATATCAAAATGCTGGCTGAACAAACAGGCTGTGTTGAGTTCCATTCATCTCTTCGTGGTAAAGTAAAAAGCGGGATGGAATTTATTCATCCTGCCTTTGCCGGTTCGGATGAAAGTTATATGAATAGTTCGGTTGATGTAAACGAAGTGATAGCGTTTCGAAATGCTCTGTCTTAAGAAATATACTGAAGTTATTTGTTTCAATAAATGATATATGCGTACCATCATCTTACTCGCAGCCTCTAATATCTTTATGACCTTTGCGTGGTATTACCATCTCAAACATGAAGGATGGCCTTTATGGAAGGCTATTGTTATAAGCTGGTTCATTGCACTAATTGAATATTGCCTCGCAGTTCCGGCCAACCGGTTTGGTCATCAAAACGGGTTTACTCTTTTCCAGCTTAAGATAGTTCAGGAAGTGATTACCCTTGTAGTCTTTGGATTCTTTGCTGTTCTAGTAATGAAAGAGGCCTTCCACTGGCGATACCTAGTCAGTTTCGCATTTCTTATTGGCGCGGCGTATTTTATGTTTACGAAAAGATTTGGGTAACCTGTCAGTTTAAACAGAATTTATAACTAATCCATCATGGCCGGTTTATCCGATTTTATTTTTTGTTTTTGACGGCGGATCAGGTCCGCTTTTACTTTATGAATTAAGGCGCTGCCAAGGAAGAGAAGTCCCGCATTAAGCGCTACAGCTGAAATAGCCGCCCAAAAGATCCAGTCCAGTTTGTGCTCGCCGGTAAAACAGGCATATATAATCGTGGATACGCCGCCAGTGGTTAGCAGAAAACCTATCAGCATATTGATAATGAACTTCTTCTCGTGTTTATTAGTCATGTGGCTAGTTTTGGTTCGGTAAAACGGGATAAAAGTAATGGGAAATTAGCAATTTGTTAATCCTGGGGGAAATCAATAGAATTTACGTCAACAGTTAGTTAGTTTTGTTATCATAAATTAAACGATGAAAAAAGTTTTTCTGTTGTTCATTTTGGGATTATCTGTAATTTTTCTTTTTGCACAGGAAGCCCCCGAAGGATTATTCCTTAACTCCAAAGCCCCTGATTTTAAAGCGAAAGACCAACATGGTAATGACGTGCGACTGAAGGACTTATTGAAAAAAGGCCGGGTGGTATTAGTTTTTTACCAGGGTGAGTGGAGTCCTTATTGCAATAAATACCTCCAAAAATTGGAAGATTCGCTGCAACTGATCAAAGATAAAGGAGCTACTGTAATAGCCATTACCCCGGAGCAACCAGAAAGTATTGCGAAAACAATAGAAAAGACCACGGCTGAATATGCGATACTTCATGATACCGAACTAAAGATCATGAAGGCGTATGAAGTGGAATTCGAAGTGCCTGAAAATTCACTCAAGCGTTATCGTAACGGTGGTATCAAATTGGATGAAGTAAATGGTAAAAACGGGAATTATCTGCCAATACCGGCAACCTATATCATCGACAAAGAAGGATACATTACGTATCGTTTTTTTAGCCAGGATAATAAAAAACGTCCATCCGTAAAAGAGCTGCTGGACAATTTGAAATAATGACGGATTAATGTTGACTTTTCAATCGTAAACAAGGAATGGCTATGAAAATCATCGCCGGTTCGTCTTTCACCATTCCCGACTCCCTATTTACCATTATTTCCAGACAAGCTTTCCTATTTTTCCGTTGTTACCAGCCAGGAATACCGTAGTGCCGGCTTTGGCTATTTTACAAACGTGAAAGCTTTCTTTGCTTATCCATTTCCAGTTTTTTCCACCGTCCCCTGAATAGTCAACACCATTTAATCCACATGTCAGCAGATCTTTCTTAGACAAAAATTCAACACTACTCCGGTATCCGTTTGGTGGAGTGTCAGGGGCCATCCATGTTCTGCCCCCGTTTAAAGAATAGAAACAATTTTTTTCCGTAGAAGAATCAGCCGCAAAGTCTCCCCCTACGACTATCATCCGGCTTCCGGGTTTGCGAGGCACGCCATTGTCAAAAATATCAATAGCATTGGCTCCCGTAGTTTCTTTCCCCTGAACCAGGGGGAGGTATGTAGCCTTTATATTAGTAAATAGCCTTGAACGTGTTCCACCGCTTACGATAAAATAATCTTTGTTTACAAACAACCGAACATTACTACCGCTGGCTGCAAAAAAGGCTTCTCCTTTATCCGCCGTTGGCAGTTTTTCATCTTCGGTCATTTGCTCCCAGGTATTCCCCGTGTTACTTGTTTTTGCAATAAATACCTTTCCACCTATGGGATCACCTATAACAATTCCTTCATGGCCGTTAGCAAAATCCATGGCGTCAAGAAATATACCCTTTGTTTTATTTTCATACACCACTTTCCAATTCTCACCTCCATCGGTTGTTTTGAGAATATAAGCCGGTTCTCCGACACCCATGATTATAGCGGTATTGCCGTCAAATGCTTCAATGTCTCTAAATTCTGTTTTTTCAAAACCATTGACTGTCATCCATTTCCAGTTTTTACCTGCATTATTACTTCTACCAACTATACCATTGCTGCCGCTGACCCAGATGACATTGTCATTAACGACACTCAATCCCCGCAGACTTGTTTTTGGTCCGGTGCTAATAATTTCTACAGTTGGATTTTGGGCTAATGCATAACAAATAATAAACGGGAGGATCAAAAGGCAGATACATTTTTTCATGGTAAATGGATAATCCGGAAAGATAGAATGTTCCGGCCGTTTTTCATAGAGTTACTGAGTAGAATAGATAGTGAAAAAGCCTTATTTTAGCGAATAGTTTAAACCCGCTTTTATGAAAATAAACCATTTGTTACTCTCCCTGATTACTGCTTTAGTATTCTTTACAGCTTGCCAGAAAGAAGTAAGTTATCAAACGGGATCCACGCCGTCAGCCGGTTCACTTCAAAGTAGCATTGCGGGTGATTGTTTGCCCAAAACAGTAGCCGGTGTTTATGAAGAAAAGAAAGTCCTGGATCCTGCCACCAATTATATCGACGTTCAGGTAAACGTAACGAAAGCAGGTTCTTATACTATTTATACCGATACTCTTAACGGAACTTACTTCAGGGCCATTGGAACTTTTGCCACCGCAGGTGTTAACACCGTCAGGTTGGCTGGAAATGGTACGCCGGCAAATGATGGCATTTATAATTATACGGTTACCTATATTGCTTCGGAATGTGTTGTTCCGGTAACAGTTCTTCCGACAGGTGGCGCAGTGCCTGCTGTGCTTACTTTGGATGGTAATCCGAATGCTTGTATGAATTATTTGCTGGCAGGGAATTATACAGCAGGAACAGCAATGACCGCAACTAACACAGTAGCCATTAATGTAAACGTCACAACGGCCGGAACCTATACTATTTCCACTGCTGTAAGTAACGGTATCAGCTTTGCCGGAGCCGGCGTATTGGCTAATATAGGGGCTCAAACTATTACACTGACAGCGACAGGTACACCAATAGCAGCCGGTAGTACCAACTTCCCTATAACCGTTGGAACCAGTACCTGCAATTTTGCTGTAGATGTTTTGGCTCCTGCTTTTGACTATTTCCCCAGAACAGCCGGCAGCAACTGGAGCTACGAGTATGACAATACACAGGATGATTCTTTATTAGTCAGGGTGAAGGCCGGCACTGTTGCACTCGCAGGTAATCAATACAACGTGTTTGAATCTACCTTTGATGCGGCAGGGGGATTTGGAGATGCAGGAAACTACAGAAAATCCGGCGGAGACTATCATACATATGCTGATATGGGAGAGTATTTCCAGATGGATGCAGCTGTAAACATAGATTACATATTTCTGAAAGATAATGTAGCTGCCGGCTCCACCTGGGAATCTGGCACTATCACTGGTACGATTGGCGGACTTCCTGTATCTGTAAGAGTAGCATTTACAATCGATCAGAAGGATGTTGCCGTAACAGTAAATGGTGAAGTATATAACAACGTTATTATAGTGTTAGAGAAGTATGAAGTATTTGATGGTGTCAACTGGATCGATGTTACGGACCAGATTGGTTATTTTAAATCTTATTATGCCAGGAATATTGGATTGATTAAGCAGGATTACTACCAGGAAGATAATAATCCTAATCCGCCAATTTTTTATCAACAGGATATTCGCCGTCACCAGGTACTATAATATTTGACAAGTCAGCTCTAGATGAAAAAGCAGGTGTTTCTTTTAACTAACACCTGCTTTTCTTATTAATAGTTGTTGTATTAATTTAAAACCCTTTTTTCTCAGCAGATTTTAATGGCGGTACCTTAAAATCATCCAGGGCGCTTTTTTGCGCTATCATTTTTTCTATGTCTTCAATAGAGCGGGGAGCGAAACGGGAAAGAAGTTCATACCCGGTTTCTGTTATCAGGGCGTCATCTTCTATACGTACTGCTATGCTCCACCATTTTTTATCACAATTGCTTCCTTCAGGTATGTAAATACCGGGCTCTACCGTCATCACCATATTCTTTTTCATGCTGCCATAGTTACCCCTGTCGTGCACGTCCAGTCCTATATGATGTCCAAGGCCATGAGGATAATATTTCCTGGATTCGCTTTTATCTTTAATAATGCCAAGCTTTATTAAACCCTCCGCAATTACGTTGCGGGCGGCATCTTCAGCGTCCTTCCATTTTGAACCGTCCTTTAAGGTTTTGAAAGCAGCTTCCTGTGCATCATATACCAATTGATAAATCAATTTTTCTTCTGCGGAAAATTTTCCACTGGCAGGAACGGTTCTTGTTACATCAGCCGTGTAGCCATGGTACTCCGCACCCACATCCATCAATAACATAGCATTGCCCACTTTGGTTTTGGTATTTTCCATATAATGCAGGACGCATCCATTTTCACCGGCGCCAATGATAGAGCCATAACCCACTTCTTCGGCGCCATATTTTTTATGTACATATTCATGCAGTCCCTGTATCTCCAGTTCACTCATATCAGGACGTACAACTTTCATTACTTCATTCTGACCCTGGCAGGAAATCTCTACGGCTTTGCGCAGTAAATCCATCTCTTGCGGTGTTTTTATTTCACGCAGGGAAGCCGTCAATTCATGAAAAAGCTTTGTATCAAATTTCTTTTGTTCTTTCAATTCCTGTGGCATAGCCGATTTTTCTTTGAATTGCTGAACTAAATCAAAAAGGTCGGCTTTGCTACGTTGATTATTAGCCACATCTTCCGGCAGATTATCGAAAATGACCTTATCAAATTTGGAGAAGTCAATATTGAATTTTGAAAATTCTTCACCGTTAAAAGCCATTTTAAAACCTAATCTTTCTTTGGCTCCTTCAGTTCCTAGTCTTCTGCCGGTCCACTGTTCGGCCTGGGCATTTCTTTTTTGTACAAACAACAATTCATTGTATTTACTACCGAGTGAATCTGCTTGATCGTTTTTGAATATTAACAGGACGGAATGAGGTTCCTTGTACCCGCTGAAATAATACATATCCGGGTTCTGATGATATAAATAATCCACGTCGTTGGAGAAGTTGCGGGTGGGGTAGGCAAATATTACCGTTACGGAATTATCCGGCATGTTTTGACGAAGAGCCTCACGACGGCCCGCATGAAAATCTTTGCTTAAATAATCTCTTGGCAGATCATCGTCCTGTGTGGCAGGGGCAGGTTGTGCCAGGGATGTTATTGATAAAATCAGCGATAAAAAAAAGAGGTTAATCTTTTTTGTATAAAAGTTAGGCATAAAAAAAGTGATTGTTTGGATTAAAATTAACCCAATCCAATCACCCGGAATAAAAAAATACATGAATGGCGCTGGTTACTCGTCATCTTCTTCTTCTTCATAGTAAGCATCTTCATTACTGTAATGCTCTTCCCATGCTTTTACAGCTTCATCGCTCAGGCATTCCACGATGTCGAAAAGAATGTCCTTCTTTTGCTTCCATTCAGTTAATGTAGGCTCCTCAAACCGCTGAATAAAAATGCAATGATCTGTTTCCACTGCCACTTTGATCAGCATGATCGGCGAATCTTCTTTTTCTTTTACCAGGTAATAACACCCGTTTTCCAATAAATCATAAGTGTACATACTGCCTCCCTTTTTGTTTTAAGTTCTTTAATTCTTTGTTTCGTCAATCGTTTTACAAACCCGTATGAGTAGCATCTGTGCAACATAAAAAAATCTACTCAATGCAGTTGGATAATGGGAGAATCTAGAGTGGGTTAGCAGGCCATAACAAATTTAATCTTTTGGGCGATTTGTAAAATTCAAAACTTGAGATTCGGTAAAATAAATTTTACTAAAACTATATCATGTTGATTTTCAGATTCAAATGAGGCCTGTCTGCAATTTTACCCTTAAAGATATCAAGCAGTTCATTTACAATGAATTGTAGCCGGATAGGCCAAAGTTGCCTCCTTTTGAGACCGGGTGAGGGTTATTTGTGAGCTACTTTGCTTCACCGTTTGTTCAAATACCAGCTTGTTTTTTGCATCCGAAAAGTCATTAAACAACTTGCTGATATCGCCCTCTTCTCTTCCATTCATGTTTATCAGTTTGGATGGAACTGTGCAGGAAAAATCAAAGGATGAAAAATTGATTAACCGCAATTGTTTATACTTTTCTGTCTTAAACCATACTTGTTTATTGCTGATATCATACACAATGCTCCATTTAGTATAATTTCCTTGCGCTACTTTATCCAATATCGCAAAGGATTCATCGACGAGTGATTTTCCTGACGTTTCGGACTTGTATTGCTGTAGCATATTGCAGGCGGTGGAGAAACGTTCCAATGAATTATTTCCCTGCGCGGAATTATTAGCATGTGAAGTTATCGAATGGGTGTAGGTATCATTAGTGAGAACGGGCATCGGCAGATCATTACCTATATGTACATTCATTTTTCCATCCAGGAATTCGATACTGGCTGCGTGACCATTAGCGTCAGCCACAAGATAGTGTAACGGGGTACCCTTCGATGTTATGCGAATAATTTTATCGCTTGCTATTACTTCTTCTATGTTAGAATGATTGTCCAGCTGGTATTGGATCCACTGCAGTACACCAACAGAAGCTCTTTCATCTGGTTGGGGATAGGCCGTTCCATCCAGCCACATCAACTCCACTACAAGTCCTTTTTCATTCATACCACCGGTAGGAAATTCTTTTCCATATTGATTAAAGGTGATGCTTCCATAAAGCGATACCCAACTGATCGTGTTACCATCCGGGTTTTTAATGGATGTTTTCATCAATCCCCGCTGGTTGGTACATACCATGCCTGCATCAGCTACCCAATCATAATTGCGTCCAAACACCATCTGGCCATTATGCTGCAGAAAAAAAGTGGTACAGGTATTTGCTGTATTTATTGAAGCCATCAGCCAGGCAAATAAGAGTATTTTCTTCATCGCTATCCGGAATTGAGTAGGTATAAAAATACCGTCCCGCTACTGTATATAACCACGTAAGGCAGGACGGTACTTAAGCGGTCGGCCGCATCATCAGCTGAACAGGCATTTTTTTTTACACTCTTTGTTCATTTCCTGCTTGTTATTTTTTTCAATAGCCTGTTTTGTCTGGCTGCGGTTTTGAAGACTGGCATAGGCGATAACCGCTATACCGCTGGCCAGTGCGAGGGCTACAATCATTTTTTTCATAGCCGTTTGTTTTATAACTAAAAGTTACGACGATTTTGCGTTTAGACTCTATTTTTTTAGATAAATGGCAGAACGTTTAAATGAATTGCAGTCATTCATTATCCGGGAAACTTTATATTTGCAGCCCCGACTCCCTAGCTCAGTTGGTTAGAGCTACTGACTCTTAATCAGTACTGTCGAAACTTCGGTATCTCATAACTCTCTCTAAATAAACTTCTTTACTTAGTCAGGCTTTTAGTCCGCTACTTATTTGCTACATTATTTGCTACATTTTTCCCCCAAATTTGCTTGTTCAGTCTCATTCCTCTACAGATTGGCAAACGTGTAAGGTTAATAATATTTAAAATTAAATTTAGCTACATATTCCATCTAATCAATGCTCATATAGCCTATTCAACAAAGACATCAGGACAACTATTAAAGCTCTCCTGATGGTCTTTTTTCAGAACGGTAAAGAGCTGAGCATCCTTAATCCGTTACGGTAACTGTGAATATACCATCCTCCTGAAATATCCAGAATAGCTGTTCCATTCCTGTACCTACGTTTTTCTCGTCTTCGTAAGTGACGGCTAAAGGCATATATAGGTATATCTGGCAATGGGTAGCTATTCCTGCTCCACGGGTCAACAGCGAGCCGTGACCGTGTAATGAGCCCTAGTTGTTTCTTCATGTCAGTAGATTTAATATTCGTTAGGTAACATCAGGCAGCCGTTAACAAGCCAGATAGTGACAATGTCGTACCGGAAGTCACTAAATGGGATTTGCTGACCTACTAGATGTTTCTCATTGCCATCAGTGGCCGTAATCTTGAAAGCATCATCCTTTATCCTTTCTAATTGCCATACCTGAAAGGCTTCGAACTTTACTGATTTAGTAAGCTGGTGACTTATTATCAGATCAACTAACCAATAAGCTGCGCAGGTTTCAGCCATGTCTTTTACTCCATCTGTGTAGATGATTGGGGAATACCTGTTTTGATAGAAATTTTCTGAGCCATTGCCTGACCCAAACTGTGTGTTTGCATTTGTCATAAAAAAATATTTTAAAAAGAAAAAGAGAAAAAAGAAAGTATGTAGAGTAGGCATCGTGGCTAAAATCCAAAAGGAAACGGAATAAAAGATAGCCTTGTGGATAGCTCTGTGTTTATGCCGTAAGCTTTTGGATTTTACAACTAGGCTTTGTGGTAGATGCCTATCTTGTTCTTTTTTCATTTCCCTTTTACTTCTAATAAGAAAATGTATTAGGCAGCGTTTGGACGTAAACTGACTTTGTGAATGAGTTATGAAGTGTAGCGGAATGAAGTGTAATGAACCGCTGGGTTGCTGGTGCAGCTTGTGTGTTTTTACTTCTAGGGGTTGTGGTTGGCTAAAAACTCCATGCTGCATCAGTAAAGAGAGGCTGTGAATGAAACGTAATCTAGCGGAACGTAGGAACGAATGAACGAAGTGAGTTGAAGTCCAATAAGCTGACACGAACGAAGGCTAATCATGCAAATAGTATGACAAACTGCGTAGCACCTCCGGCAATGCAATGATAAACATACCTGCATTCAATTACAATGGTATGTTTTTGATTGCATTGGTTTGGCACATCTATTTGCTGATAGCCTGAGTGAGCTTAAGCACTCCAAAAGGTTGCTTTGCCTGTTCCCTTATTCATATTTAGGTATAGTTTCTGCTGTCAGCTTTTTCTTCAGCATAGATTTTTTTTGATCTGCCCCGGTAGAATATCTTTTTGGTTTTGTCCTGTCAGCTAAGCCGGGGGTAGAGGCATATTGAAGACTACAGGGGGTAGTTTTACACGGAGAGAAGTCCTTCTTTACACGCATAAAATCAGTAAGTGTATTTTCTTATCGTTGCAGATAGTATGCTGACAAAAACCACATCTGAAAATTCCAGAATTGAAATAGGGAGAATATTTAAATATGCATTTTAGCCTTTCTTAAGGTCCAACAACTTGTTTAAATCAGAGGATTCAGAGTTTGTTAATTTTCCAGCTTTCACCGCTTGTAAGTTTGCAATGCCAATTATCCAATGTACCCTCAAATGAGATGTGATTTCTATTAACTCGGCATTTTGCTGTACTAATTTGGTTTTCATTTGAAGGACCTAAAAACATTAAGATTTCATCAGGATTATTTATTATTTGTTTAATATAAAAATGAGTTTGCCCTTGAAAGATTTCCTCCGAAATACGTCCGGAAATTAATAGTTCACAGTTTAAGAAATTGAAAAGTAATGTATTTCCTTCGCTGCCAAATTGGAGAATATTGCCACGAAAATAAAATTGAACCTTCGTTATATTTTCTATAGAAATAATCCAAGTGAGCCCTATTGCCTTTTTGAATTCTTCTTCTAATTTACTGAGGCCAAATATTTTACTAAGGAAATTCATTTTACTCTAATATTTTTCTATGAACAAACAGTTCAATTTCTCGATCAAATTCTGTATCAATGGCCCATTGATTAAAAAGCTCATATGTATTTCCATTAGTTAAAGTTATTTCAGCTTTATATTTAAAAGTTAATAGGTTTATTTTTATCATGACATAGGCTATTGGTTGCCCTCCCTTTTTTAAATAGTAGCTTCTTGCCTTTACGTACATATTTTTTTTTTAAATAGTTTAGGTTTTAGGACACTGGAGATAGTTTTGGATGTATAAAAGCTTGTCACGCGTATTTTCCTGTTTTTATTTAATCCATATATCTTCTTTGAAGGAATCGACAAAACTTATTCATTACTTCAATTGCTTCCTCTTTGGTAAACTGAGCTTGCATCGGGTATGAATTTAAACATATCGAATATATGCACTCAAAGAATTCATTTTTTAGAATACTATCTGCCTCTACTAAGGCTTCCCTTGTGATATAAGATTCCAAATACATTGCAGTAAATACAAACAGTGATAAATCAAGCTTGTATTTGTCAGTATCCACTACGAAACACTCTTCATACATCCCATTGTAAACATTCACCCCGGTATTAAGCAGATAGTTTCTAGTTGTTGCACCTCCCATCATTGCAGCTTGAGCACGTTGACCCAAGAGCATTGTAAATTTGGCTAATACTTCAGTCTTGTCTCTTGTGCCAGTAAATCCAAGGCTATTCAATGGCTGTATAATATGTTTGACTGTAGTAGCAACTGAATCTATCTCGTCACTGTATAGCAAGTCTGTGTAAAGACCCGTACTATGGCTTCGTGGTTCACTTTCTTCTGGTGATAGAACAGATTGAATAGGGTCTTTTTTTACAGGTGATTTTTTGGCCTTAGAACTCCAAATGAAGATAACGGCTATTATAAAGAGTGTAAACAATACAAAGCCAACAGCACCGTCTCCCGGAGCCTGTCCTGCTTGTTCATACAAAAGAGTTATCACTATGCCAAGTAAAATGAATGCTATTATCGTAGCAATGATTTTTTGAATTATACCCATAAGTTTCCTGTTAAATAGTCAGCACATCTAAACAATATCTAAAATACAAATTTTTATTAATGTGAGCTATAACTCACTTTTTTATCTGACTATTTCAGTCACTTTTCCATTCTTCAATGGAAAAACTATACAAGATAGAAATAACAGCCTTTGGTAAGAGGATAAAGACATTAAGACTGAAGAAAGGGCTGACTCAGCTGGATTTGGAGGTACGATCAGGCATAACCCGGACCGAGATCAGCAAGATTGAAAACGGGCTAAACAATGTAAGATTCTATACTATAGTTAGGCTTGCAGAATCCTTGGAAGTGGAATTGTCGGATTTCTTCAACGGTGGCTAAGCTTGTACGTAATGGCCATTATTATATTAACTTGGCTTTATTCAGGAATATGATTTTGTCCCCTTGCTGCTACCTCTATTGCGTTTATAATGTTATCGTTTTCTGTTTTACCTAAGGCAACCTGTCCGTCTAACCGTTGACCTTATCGATTCCAGCAACTTTCATCGGCATAAATGGTTTTGATCTTTCTCATTTTCGTTTAAAGATTTACGAGTTAAATCTCATTGTACCTTTCTGCAATCAGCAATTCAAGATATCGTAGACGTTCAATCACTTCTTGCTTAAGCATAGCAAGTTCCTCAGAATCCTTATAGACAGAAATAGAGATTCGTGTAATTAATGGTATCAATTTCGATAAGTCACGGTACATTACGTGCATTCGAATTTTTATTCCGGGCTGGGATAATTCTTTAACCAATGACTTGCCATCGTTATTGCCTATTGACCGGACTGCAATTTTAAAACTGACAGATTTTTTAAAGTCATTCTTAAGTGCTATAGTAAGCAATTTGGCGTATCGCATTAATGGGGTGGGGTTTCTTGATGACAAGTTCCGTAAAATACGTTCGAGCTTCTCCATGATGTCGTCAATGCTCAAGATTCTGCCAATTCTTTTGCCTAACTTTTCAGGACGTGAATGGGGTTTATTTTCTTTAGCCATTGCTTGCAGTCTTTGTAGTTACCACTTGTATTTCGTGAGCATGGTCAGCTAAAATGCTTTTAATACTATTCCTCATGAGGAAATGATCATCTGCATGAATAATGTTTATTTCCTTCTTCATCGTTTGGGAAGTTTCTTTGGCTTTTTCTCCTTCACAAACAACCCAGCTGTGTACTTATCGTACAACTCAAAAAGAAATTCTATTCTCTTTGTTTCATTGAGGAATGGTTGTGACCTGTAACATAAATCTACTGCCTTGTCAAGAGCTTGGTGGGCTTTTACTAAGGTTGGTGGCATAGTATTGGGGTCATACAGATCAGCAAGGCTGCTATCCGGGAACAATGCCCTTGCATCAAGTACTCCTTGTGCTGCCTTTTCAACTGTCTCTCTTTGTTTATCTGTTGGACTTTCGGGCCATGGGTAGTTATTGTAAACAATATCATTGGAATAACGATAATCACTTTTTATTCTTCCACATACATACTTTACCCAGATATTATGCATATCGGAAACAAGAACACCAAAATGATACCTTGTTGCTTTTGGAATGGAGTTGCAACTATCTGCCACTATGCAATCTTTAGAAAAGAAACCAAAAGGTATATACCTCCTGTTTTCTGATGAATGACGTGGTACTAAAATATAATTCGTTATAGGTTGCCTGTTCTCTGTAAATAACGTAGGCATTTGTGCCCATTTCACAGTCGCTGCCTTTGTACTCTTTAACCTGAACTGCTTTACACTCTCAATCCGTTTCATTAGGTTAGGACATTGCTTCAATTCAGTTGGGTTTGCATCCACTAACCAAAAACACCAGCGTTTTTGATTATGCAAAAATTCCTTGGCACTCATAAATGGCTTTATGAATTTTTTACCCTGTGGCTCAGCAGATATGAATGCTTTTTTATCCTCGTCAGTCATCAGAAGGTTTCCATCATCTGTTGGCTGACTTCCTTTCAGCATTTCGGGAACAGCATTAATAGATTTCTTTCTTGTTGTAATTGCAAAATCTTTTCCTTCCACTAAATAAGGGTTGATATTCTTTGCCTTTACTTCATGTGGTTCACCCTTAATATCTTCATACTCATATATCATTTTTTCAGGGGTATCAAAGTTTGCAAACCCAATTATTACCACATGTACTGCTGCATTTCCTCTGGCTTCATTACCCCATTTAAAAGTTCTATGAGCAAAATGAATTTTGCATTGGTATTTGTTATAAAGCTCATTCCATAAAACTCCAACTTGCTCACCTTGGGCGATAGAATTAGTACTAACAAAAGCTATTCTTGTTTTCGGTAAATTTTTCTCTTCAATGGTGTTTGCATTCTTCATATACTGTGCAGCCCTGAGATACCATGCTGTTACATAATCAAGAAGCCCTGCACCATTTAAATCAGGAAAGACAGTCTCCATATCATTTTTTTGCTCGCCACTCTGCAAATGTTTTCCGATAAATGGTGGATTGCCTAAAATATAATGATACCTCGGCTGCTCCTTCTCAAATGGCAAAGGTTCAATAAGACTTTGCCAAGCTGTTTGCAAAGCATTGCCATGTCTAATGGTGGCACTTTTCCTTAGAGGTAGCCTGACATAATATTCTCCAAAGGCCTCGCTGGCAAGCATATTCATTTGGTGATCTATTAACCACATTGCGACCCGTGCAATCTGAGCTGGAAATTCTTCATACTCTATACCATAAAACCTATCGACGTCTATCTGGAAGTATATGCCAATATCGGTAATAGCTTGCTGCTTTTTAAGGTTGTCTTTTAGCAGTTCCTTTATCACTTCTATTTCCAGCAACCGTAGCTCCCGGTAAGCCACAATAAGGAAGTTGCCACAGCCACAAGCAGGATCGAGAAAACGTAGTTTACTTATTTTATCATGGAATTTTTCTACCCTTGCCCTGCTTTCCCTCTTAGCTTTTTCAAACTCCTTGGTCAGGCCATCTAGAAAGAGTGGTTTTATAAGTTTGAGGATGTTCTTTTCACTGGTGTAATGGGCCCCTAAATTCCTTCTGGCTTTTTCGTCCATCACGGATTGAAAAAGTGATCCAAAAATGGCAGGAGATATGCGTCCCCAATCCAAGGAACAACATTCTATGAGAATATCTCTCATTTCACTTCCAAAAGCTGCTGTAGGTAGCCGTTCTTCAAACAGCTTTCCATTTACATAGGGAAAGGCATCTAGGCTTTCATCAATATTCTTAAGCCTATTTTCCTTTGGAGTATTTAAGACTTCAAATAGCTGCCCAAGATGGGCTGCTAAGTCACTTCCGTCCTGTGCCGTCTTCAAATCAAGATAATCATAGAAAATGCCTTTCTCAAAGATGTTGGTATCATCAGAAAACAAGCAGAACACCAAACGAACCAAATATACTTCTAGAAAGTGGCCTGTATACCCAATAACCTTTAGCTTGTCATGAAGCTTACCCATTAACTCAGCAGCTTCGATATTTACCGGGTCTTGCTCTTTGTAAACTTTTTTCTTGTACCCAGCTATTTCACTAAATAGGCCAACATTGCTGACAAAATCAGTTATTCTGAATTCATTCTGGTTGCCATTGTCAAGGTCATAAAGCCTGAATCTTTCAAAATCACTTACCAATATGTATTTAGGGAGTTCCTTATCTGTAAGTCCGGGAAAGTAGTCTTTGGCCTGTTGGTATGCCCTATCTAAGTCCTTACCACGGCTTTTATGTTCAATCAGTATCATCCCTTTCCAAAGAAGGTCAATGTAGCCGTGCTTATTATCAATTTTTCTTACCAGCTCTTCAAAGGTGGCCACACGTCGCCTACTTATACCAAAAACACTGAAAAAGTCGTCCCAGAAAGATTTGGATTCTGCATCTTCATTGGTTTCGTCTTTCCATTCTTTGGTAAAAGATGTGGCTCTGGTTTTGATTTCATTCCAGCTTAAAGGCATAAAATGGTTGGTAGGTTTGCTGCAATGTACAGAAAAATGGTGCCCCTTGGGCTCAGGGTTGCAGTATCAAGCCGGGCATAACAATCGACTTGATATCTTTGCCCTTCACATATCTGTGATGACGCCCTCTTTGCCATGTATGTCCCTTTCCAAACTATCTGAGGCAGGTCGTCAGTTTGACTACGGGATTTTGCCTCAATCTCTCGTTACCTAACCATAGGAGAAGAGAATTTTACATCTAGAAGTAGCAGGTTTTGGCTTGCTAGCTACTGGGTTCACCTACTAGCTGGTTAATATGGCAAAATCAGGTGTGTAAAGTGCATCTGTGCGAGCATGAGGGTAGCTTACACGGTAAAAACTGGCTATGTTGATCAAAATCTTTATATGTTAAAACGTCATATGGTCTTGAAAATAGTTGGTAGCGGATTTGGAAAGGGTCAGTGGCGAGTAGTACATTGCAAAGTTTGGGTTTGGAAAGATCACCTAAGTTTATAGAAATAATGTGTAAGATTTATTCCCCAAAACCTTAGGAAAAGAGCAAAAAAAATCGTATATTTGATTTATATTCAATCATCTACAAGAGCAACCTTAAGAAGGTTTGCCTCGAAGTCCAGATTTACCCTGATGGGTTATTTGGCACTCAGTTCTTTTTGACAGGATATTATGGCTTAAACACCCTGAACAAGTGTTTACAGTATCAGTCCGGACAGCCTGAGGAGGGTTTCCAAAGAAAAATGATCACGGACAAAGACAGTGGATTCCATTAGCATGAGGGTATATCATGTGAACGTTTTCTCCACTACCATAAGAAAGTACATCCTAAAGGGATAATTCCTACTGACACTACGTCATTTAATAAGTTAGACAACATTTGTTGTACTATACGGTGGAAAGATGTCTGGGTAGTTAGGCTTTAGCTTAACAGCACTGTGGGAATGAAAGCTTGAAAAGTATATAACAAAGCATGTTGTCATGCACCTTCTATTACGGTAGACAAACCTACCAAAGGTATAGAGGGGATTTTTATGCCTTCTAAGAATAACCTGCCGGATCAATCCCTGCACCTACCAGAAACGGTACCCAAATTTTGTCACCGGGTTAACCGTTGAACGTTTCCCAATCTGATGGCATCTCTATTTTAGGGACGCCTTTTTTGTTTTTGTGGGATACTGCTACTTCTAGAAGGTGGGTGGTTTTGTTGGAAAGTAGTCCTGTCTAAAAATAATGGGGCTGCTTAAGATTGCCGGAATCTATTTACTCTAGATGTATAATTATCCAATGAACAGTGAACAAAGACTATCTCCTGACCTTATCTCACCTCAGATAAGCTTGATGGTAAGGCTGCATATCCCGAGATATAGGATCGGTTGATTAATGAGAATAGCCAGTTAACTTAATGTGTTGGGCTGACATTAAAAATTATTCCAGCTATATGTATAATCAATATAGTTGGCCCTATTACATAAAAGGAAAATGAATGGCCTGTGATTTGACCATTCATTTTGCAATATTTGCAGGTTTTGCAATCTTATTGTCTCTTATACTTACCGCTAGGCAGAAGTTGTATCAATCCTTTTCTTATTAAATCATCAATAGCATAGTAGACAATTCTTTGTTTCATGCCGTTTTTTACTCCCACTTGGACACCTTCACTTCTTGTAAACTCTTCAGATAATAGTAGTAGCAATCTCTGCTGGGTATCATTTAGACTTTCTAACATTCTCGATGGAAGTAGCTCATAAGCATTATATGAGTGTACCAAGTAGATAAGTGTTAACTGAATTGCGGTATCTAATGACTCTTTTGTGCAACTTATTGTCTCTTGTAATGAGCCAGATTGACATTCATAAAGTAATGTGAGTATTGCAGCTATTTTTTGAGCCATTATAAAAGCTCTCTTGATATTTGCATCAAGATTAGATAAATCTTCTGGTGATTCTTTCACTATTTGAAGAACGTCACCGATTAGGTCAAGTTGATCTTTTGACATTACGACCTGAATTTCATGGAATGCTAAATGCAGTTCATAATAGTCGTTTGCAATTCTTGCAAAACTTGCAAATTTTGAATCTAAGGTCACATTACTATTCATCCTTCCAGTGAATACTAGCTTCTCATCCCGTGGATCAAATACATAGTAAGTTCCTCTGCTAAAAAGGCCATTTTCAGTTGAATAGATTAGCTGTTTAAACTGATGTGGAGTGCCACTAATGGCTATTGACAGCCTTAAACTTTCTATATCATAAAACTCAGCATGTTCCTTGCCCTTTCTGTACATAGAATATTCTTCATTCTCAAAGCTCTTACGTATTATCTCTGAATAATTACCCCATTCCTGCCTGTTTGCATTTACTATAGTGTCAATCTCCGACTCAACCATTATACCTACTCCGTTGTTTTTGGCTAGAAGTTGAATCATTCCGGAGGAGCTAATGTTAGCAGGAATAAAAAGCTTGTTACCGCTTTTTGAATTCAGTTTTCTGCTATTGCTGGCAAAGGTTGCCTTTATAGTTTGCGCTATCTTTTTTGAATAGTTCAAAGCTCCTTTTCCACTTGCTGCTGGCCCAACAATTATTGCCAGTAAGTTTGTTGCTACTCTTTTCTTATCAACCTCATTATATGCATATAGATTGTGAAAGCAGCCACCTAATACACTCAATGTTCCTGTTAAGAATATATCCTTTTCATATTTGTCGTTGAAAACATTACATGAGTCTTTAAGTAGTGCTGGCAGGTTGTCATAAATCCATTGAGGTATGTTATTTTCATCATAGTCTGCAAATTTTGCAATAATTGCACTATAAGCCCCACTATCTTTTTCTGCATCGTTATTTGATAAGGGACTCTCTTCTTCTTTTTTTACTTCGTGTGACATAATTTTAATTTTTAAATTTTAAAAAATGATTCGTCAATGATTGCAATCTGGTTGACGATGTAAAATTGTGCCCACGATGTGTAATAGAAAATCCCACAGCTATCCTATTAGGATAAAATAGCCTATTTTAAAAGCGGAATTGCAAAGTTTACAATTCTATCCTAACACCCTTTTTAGCCCTCGTTTCAGGCTTAGAAGTGTTCAGGTAGTGAGTTATTGTAGAAAAGGATAAAGGCTTGCCTTTTGAATCTAGGAAGTTGTTTATGAGGAGAGCTTCTAAGTCTTTCTTTTGTGCCTTTATCAATGGTTTGGTGGATGTTTGTTTTCCTTTTTCCTGTCCTTGCCACAATTCATATATGAGGGTTGTGAGTACATTGGTCTTGCCTAACCATTGAAGTTTTGGTGTGATGTTGTTATCTGTCTGCCCAACTTCAAGGTAAGTTTGTTTAAGGTGTTCAATACAGGTTTGTAATTTTTCAACAATGAGAATTTGGTAAGGAAGCAGATTTTCATTGAGTTTAAGAGATTGAATCTTTTTTATGATCTGGCGTATATTACTTAGGATATACTTCATGTATATGCGAATTTTTTGATCGTCTAGAATTTTTAAGACTTCTTCTTGAATGACTTCCAAATCAAGTTTTTCCCTTATGTCATAGCACTCAACTATAAAATTTCCGCCGAAAGGAAGGATAATTTCAGAAGGGAAATGACTAAAATTCTGTTTCACTGGCAAAAAATACTTAGTAAATCTTTTTCCACGATCAGTATAGCCATCTGCATAGATCTCCTCTAATACTGAAATATACTCGTCTTTTCTTGCCTGTAAGTCAGTAAAAAAAGTTTTTTGACCTACGTTTTTAAGCTGGAATAATATATCTGCCATAAAGTAATATTATGTAGGCTGCTAAGATATCACATCCCCGGCATCCATTTGGGCATGCAAATCTTACAATTTTTGCAACTTTAGAAGGGCTTACTTTTCAGAAACGGCTTTTAATCACTTAGAAGTGTCAAGTTAATGCTGCCGCAGGTTGAGGTTATAAGCCAATAAAGAGATTATTCTTTTTTCTCAAAATACCATTCGTCTTTTTCTTTTGGTTCACGACGTGGTAAGTCAATGCCATTAGCTTCATTATACATTCGTTCATGCCTCTTGAATCGGGTAAACAGAAAAATTGCCGAACCGGCAAAAAAAACCGATATAGCGTAATTATAAATAGCACTATCCTCCCTCAATATTTGCATGTATTCAGGTGTTATAATTGCCTTGTAAATTGAATAACTTGCTAGTACACTAAAAAAAATACCAAAAGCTAAATTAAAATTTTTAGTAGAGGGTAAAGGAGCTGGTAAATTCTTTTTAGATGGGCTAAGAAGTAATAAAATTATTCCGGGGATAATCCAAAAGAATAAAAAGAAAAAAGACCAGCCTGTCCCAATTCTTCTTTTCGACCCCCATGCCAAAGCCAGTATTGTTGATACAATAAGGCTAAATAGGAAACCGAGTAAAGATATAAACTGCATACAGGAATGATTTGGCTGCCAACACAAAAATCAACCTATTTTCTAAAATATGCAAACTTAAGTAGTGTGGGTAGTGTCTCAGTTTGAAATTTTTCTCGGAACTTCACCTTGACCTGTTACTTTATATGTGGATTTAAGGGTATCGGGAACAGGCTCAATAACATAATCATACTTGACTTTTTCTCCGTTTATTATTGTGTCTCTTAAATATAGTATGCCTAACGGGTCCTTTTGTGTTTTTAAAACTGTCCTAAAAATTGGTAAACGATCATCCAACACCTTCACTTCCATATCTAAGCCCAAAAACTTTTCATCGCCGGGTGCAAGAGCATTAGGAATAGCTCCCTCACTTATTGGATTTGTAGTAAGAGGTAAAAAGAAGCACACTCACGGCTATAACTGGAAATATGCTTAATTTAGGGAATGGCTAAAGCTAAAAAAACAACCCCTCCAAAGCCTAAAAAGAAAGGCAAATACGATATAACCGTAAAGACTGACCCTACAGCCGATCAGCTATTTAAACTGGCTGTAAATACTCCAATCAAAAAAAAGAATTAATTATTTAAAATTAGAGTTGTTTTGAAAACACTAAATAATTAATGATATGGTACCTACAGAGCCTTATGCAATCGCTGATGAGATTTTTAGATATGTTCACGATAATGACAATTCATTAATCACGGAAATAGAAGAATATGTATGGAAGGTATTTGGCACAGGCCATGCTATCCGACCCGCACTAGCTGAATTAGAAACAGCAGGACTAATTCATATTAATTCGCAGTACGTCAGTATGAAGCCAAAGGGAAGTGAAGTAATCATAAAACATGGACTTTATTCCTATTGGCTAAAAAGCATAGAAGATGAAAATAAACTTTCAACTCAACTAATAAAACAGCAGATTGAGGAATATTATTCTAATAACTGGTATAAGAGAAAGGAATTTATTCTATCAGCGTTAGGAGTACTTTTAGCAGCAATAGCAATAGCGTTACCCTATTGCAAAAAATCGTAGCACTATGATAGTTGAATTTTTTAAACACCCCTCTCCACACATACGCTTTTAATAAGGATCAATAAATAGCAACAAAGCGGCAGTTCGCACATTTTATTCACAAGCCGGGCAAATAAAAATAGCCCTCACTGAAGAGGGCTAAAAATCAAGTAATTTCGTGAGGCTTCGGCGAGAAGCAAAAAACGAAAGAAGGTTTAGAAACTATGGAGTAGCCCTCCACAAGCATAAACCTCTCGACGGCCTAAATCTAACTTTGAGTTTTCTCCGGTCATTGGCTGCAATCCTTTGACCGGTTTTTTATTTACAGTTTTTCTGTTTCTTGTTTTTTGTTGCTTCAAAACTACTCAAATTTATGTCACGTTTAGTGACTATGCAGCATCCCGGTGGACAAATTCGCCATTTTCCACATTCCCCGCTTTGTAAAAGAACTGATTTTGTCCCACGCCTCCCTCTCTTGTCCCTTATGGTATGTTGATACCAAATAATCCAGACATCTTACCTGTTTTATCATGGTTTTTTAAACGTGGTTAAGTGTTGAGCAAATTGCCTTTTCATATTGTCAGGAAAGGCGTTTAAATAGTTCTCGGTGGTTTGGGTAGAGTTATGACCTAGGCATTCTTTGATGTATTGAATAGAAGCTCCCTCATTTTTCTGGATGGTAGAAAATGAGTGACGGGCTGCATAGGTGGTTAAATTTCCCTTGATACCTGTATCCTTTGCTATTTCCTGCATCCATTTGTTCGTCACCTTTATGAATTGCTTTACCAGCTGACGTTCCCGCAGTGGACTTATACCATTATAAAATACGTTGAACACATTGTTAGATGGATGGTTGTCCGGATTACCCCATTTGTTCATTATACGCTGCATGTCTTCAGTTATCACGGCAACGATCTGGATAGGGTTACCTCTACGGGTATTTATCGTTTTTGCCCTTTGGAATACAATAGTATCGTTATGGATATTCTCAAATTTTAGCCTGCAAATGTCTTTAAAGTTCATACCATTTGCCAGATAGCTGAAGAACCAAAAATCCCTAGCCTTGTCTTTAGGAGAAAATTCAGGGGTAGAGTAATAATAAAGGGTTGCTATCTCTTCTTTGGTGAGAGATTTTTTAATATTCCTGCCCACAGGTATCTGGTATTTTCTTTTGCTAAAGGGATAATCTTCCCTTTTCATTACCCCGTTTTCAATAGCAGTGTTGACCAATGTCCTCAGTGATCGAAGGTATATGCCAATGGTGGAAAGACTTCTCTTTCTTTTTAGCATCCAGCTTTCATATTCGTTCAAAAATGCAGGGGTTATTTCTTCAAATTGAATAGCTGGCCTAAAAGATAGTATTGAACTCAGTGCGTTGGTATATGATTCAGCAGTGCCAGCCCGTCCCTGTTGAGACAAAAGGCTAATATGGCTCTTAAATACGGCTTCAAGCCCAATAGGTTTCTGTTCTTTCCGGAGGTAAAGGCTCTCAAAACTGAGAAAACTGAACTCGGTCATGTTCCTAATAATACCATCCACCTCCTGAATTATCTGAATCGTCTTGCCACGGATTTTTTTAAGCTCACTGTTGGAGCTAGTGGAATTGACTTTTTGCCAATCTTCGGGCCTTAAATCAATTTCTGTAGCGTAGTATCGTCTTTCTTTCTGGAAGGCGATTCTCAGTTTCAGGGGATAGGTTCCGTCCGATTTTTTACGTCTTTTGTCAAGGTAAAGAGCAGTCAAAACTTTCATGAATTGAAAATTTGCTACACTATTTGCTACACTTTTCCTGTAAGGGTTACATTTTGAACCATTTCAGAAAGGGAAAGTGAAAGAAAACTTGGGTAAAATGGGCAAAAACCAGCAAATTTGCACTCCTAAGTCATTGACTCCCTAGCTCAGTTGGTTAGAGCTACTGACTCTTAATCAGTAGGTCCAGGGTTCGAGCCCCTGGGGGGTCACAAAAGCTTCATCAATTTGGTGAAGCTTTTTACTATTCTGTCTTAAAATGTTTGTATGGTTACACCCGAAATATTATCTCTTGCCAAACAACTATGGGACTATCATCATGTGAATCATGAATTAGCTAAAGCCGATTGCATACTGGCTCTTGGCAGTCATGACCTGCGGGTAGCCGATCGTGCGGCTGAACTTTACTTAGAAGGATGGGCGCCATTGGTGATCATGTCAGGAGGGTTGGGAAATTTTACCCAGGAAATGTGGACGGAAAAAGAAGCCGATAAATTCGCAGCTATAGCAATACGCAAGGGAGTACCGGCTGATGCTATCCTTATTGAGAACCAGTCGACCAATACAGGAGAGAATATTATGTTTACCCAACAACTTTTAAAAGCGCAGGGGTTGGAACTGCAACGCTTCATCGTTGTCCAAAAACCCTATATGGAAAGAAGAAGTTATGCGACCTTCAAAAAACATTGGCCCGATAAAGAATTAATGGTTACATCACCTCAAATACCTTTCGAAGAATATGCCAATGAGGAAATCCCCATGGAAAAAGTAATTCATATCATGGCAGGAGATCTGCAGAGGATTAAATACTATCCCGCAAAAGGATTTCAAATTCATCAGGATATACCTGTTCTTGTCTGGGACGCCTACGAACAGCTTATTTCCATGGGGTTTGATCAGCATTTGATGAAAGAATAAAACATTTATTAGTTTATTGATAAGACCATTGAGCCTCGGTAAGCGATATTTTATAATTCCCCCTGCCACAACCTGGCTCCGCCTTTTATTCCATCCCTGTTAGTGACTATGCTGATATTATCATCCAGTTTGAATTTTAATTTCTTTGCATTACCCCCGCCCAGGTACAGGTGATCGTAATTAAATACTGTTTTCAAAATGGCCAATACCTTTTTCATTCGTTTGTTCCATCTTTCTTCGCCAACTTCCAGCAATTGTTTTTCACCAATATACTCATCATAGTCTCTTTCTTTTGAAACGGGATGATGAGCGAATTCTATATGTGGCAGCAGTGCACCGTTGTTAAGAAACGCCGTTCCGAACCCCGTTCCGAGTGTTGCTACAATCTCAAAGCCGTTGCCCCTGGCGATACCAAGGCCCTGCATATCGGCATCATTTAATACTTTGGCGGGTTTACCCAATTTACCAGTCAATAGCTGAGCAAGATTGGCGCCCTGCCAATAGTCAGTGCCAAGATTGGGAGCCGTAAACACCACGCCATCCTTTACATAACCCGGAAATCCGGCGGATATTTTATCATACCCGGGCAGGCGCTGCGCTAATTGCACAATAGCCTCCATTATTTTTTCCGGGTTTGCAGGTACAGGCGTCTCTGTTCGTTCATAGTCCATCAGGTTTTGCCCTTCCACATCGAGGAGTGTGGCTTTTACACGGGAACCGCCGATATCAATAGATAAAATTTTTTGCTCATGGGTATTTTCCGGAATCTGATCTGTCATGTTAAATATTTTCAGGTAATGAATAAAGTTATCAATATTTATAATCTGACAATTAACAATAAAGCACATGCTGTTAACAAATACTTTTTGATCATATCTGATCAGGGCATGGTTTTTACTGTAAAACTGCTATGCAACTACCTGCCGAAAAAATAAGACATTCAAAATACAACAGGTTGAAGGCGTCAACTAAATCTCCTCATATATCTTCTTTTCGTATTTTGAACAGGAATGGTTTGGAAATACCATCTGGTAGCGGAGTGGCGCTTATTGAAGAAGATAATCAAACTAAGCCGTCCGAATTTCAAGCACAGTCAATGCCTGAGCAGGCATCGGGTTATATCAAGTGTAAAAAACACGATTTCCTTTAGAGATTTGCATGGTATCAATAACCTGAATCAACCGTCGGTAAAAATGTCTTTCCTGGATTGATGACAATCCCAAGGTTCAGGTTAAGCAGAAAAATCCCGCCAAAAAAAATTAACTTCAATCAAAGGACCGGCCGGTCTTCTCACTTAAGTTTTTAGGAATTGGTCATTTTTAAATGATGTCTTATGAACAATAATTTGCAAACGATAAATACCATTTACGAAGCGTTTAGCAAGGGAAATATCCCTGCTATTATTGATTGCATAGCTGATAATTCGGAATGGGAGCTTTGGGCTGATAATTCAGCACAAAAAGCCGGTGTTCCCTGGCTATTGCCAAGAAAAGGAAAAGAAGGGGCTCTCGAGTTTTTTAAAACGGTGGGCGAACTCCGGATCAAAGACTTCCAGGTATTATCCATTATGAGTAATGAAAGCCAGGTAGCCGTAGAGTTTATCATTGAGGCGGATGTTCCGGCAACCGGTGGCCATTACCGGGATGAGGAAATCCATTTATGGACATTTGATAAAGATGGTAAAGTAATACGCTTACGCCATTATGCTGATACGGCTAAACATATCAATGCGGCTAAGTTGAATAAATAGGCATTGCAAAAAAGTAATCAATGACTCACTTTTTTAAAGAGCTTTTTGGATACAGCCATCATTTTAATCAACAGCTGGCGACGATTTTTACAGAGCGGACAGGTCCATTTCCTGAGCAGTCTGTCAAATTGTTTAATCATATATTGAATGCTCATCAAATATGGAATAGCCGGATAATACAGGATCAGAAGCCATTTGGCGTTTGGGATCTGCAAGCCCTGAATGAATTGAAGGAAATCGACCACACTAACTATGTAAACTCCATTCATATTCTTGAGCAACCTGATCTTAACAACATCATAAAGTATACTACTTCCAGGGGAGATTCTTATGCCAACTCCGTACAGGATATATTGTTTCATGTTATTAATCATTCCACTTATCACCGCGGTCAGATAGCAATGGAGTTCAGGCAAAATGGAATAGAACCGCTGACTTCGGACTATATTTTTTATAAACGATGAACATCACGGAAAAACATCTATCCGGTATTAAGAAATTTGCATCACGTAAAAAAGTAAAATATAGAACCTTCATTTTTTTTGTTACTTTCATTTTGGATATTCTTAGAGGGACTTACAGCAAGTCGTGTTTACTTCCCATTTACCCTTTGAAATAACAATTTTCTAAAACACCCGGTGAAACAATTTAAATTTTATTGTTTAGTTCAAAAACCGGTTATGCAACGAAGAAAGTTTATTCAAAACACGGGTATGTTCGCCGTCGGTGTAGGTGTATTTGGAAGTATCAGTTGGGATACCGAAAAGTTTGTCGGGGACACAGCCACTACCACGGATATACTGGGACCTTTCTACCGCCCCAATGCGCCAATCAGGATCAGTATCAATCCTCCTGGATACACAGGTAAATTATTTCACCTTTCAGGAACTATTTTCAAAGAAGATGGTAAAACACCTTTTCCCAATGCGATGGTAGAGATATGGCAGGCGGATGATCATAAGGGTTATGATAATACGACGGATGATTTTGGATACAGGGGTTCGCAAAGGGCTGGTAAAAACGGTAAGTATCATTTTATCACTTCTCTTCCAAAACCATATCCGCTTTACGAAGGCTCTCCTGTTTTCCGGCCGTCTCATATTCATATGCGTATCTCCGGTGAAGGGCAGCAGGACCTGATCACACAAATCTATTTCAAAGAGGATCCTTACCTTGAAAAGGACCCTTCCTCGAAATCCCCGGAGGCGATCAACCGGATACTGACCGTCAAAGAAAACAACAAGAAAGATGAGATGGTGGAGTTTAATGTGGTGATGCAAAAAGAATTTAAACCCGGACCGGAGGTATATAAAAAGCTTTCAGGTATTTATGAAATGAACGATGATACGCTGATGGAATTTTATAAAGACGGGGACTTGCTGTTTGTAAAAAGGAATGGACAAATCATAGAGGGACTAATTTACAAAGGGAACAACACATTCGGTAGCGGAACCAAAGACCTGAAGGTGGTTTTTGAACTACAGGAGGGAGGAAAGGTGAAAGTGAAAATTAATTATTTCAACGCTTTTTCCAATAAAGATGTCAACGTGGAAGGAGTGAAGACATTTAAATATTAAGGCCAACATAGCCGCTGTTTGATAAATAAAATCTTACGCATTTAGCTATGGAACGATCAATCTGATTTAAAAGTAATACGGATATTGTTTTAAAGGAATCAATCAATTTAAAAAGTGCAATAAAAAGAAAGCAAATAAAAATACTTACTGAAAATAATTTGTGACTGTTTATAAGATGAAATCTGCTGTTTGTTGCTCCAATTCGTTCCGCTTAATTTCGCCCGCGCTTTTAGTAGATCTCAGTCAGCTCCGGAAAGACCGTTAACAGTGCCCTTACCCGCACATTTACAAAAACTGACCAATATTCAACTCTCCTCAATCCTCGTTTTCCTTATCTGTTTTCTTTTTTGACAGTTAGCAAGTTTCGGGTAGGCTAAAGTCATTCCTCTTTCTACTTTTGAGTTGTCAAATTAAATACAAACAAATGAAAGAGCAGGAAAAAACGAATTATTCCCGGATAGCTGAGGCAATCGGTTACATAAAAGAAAACTTTAAAACGCAACCCGGGCTGGAAGAAATAGCGGAGAAGATACATGTAAGCCCTTTTCATTTCCAGCGTTTGTTCACTGAATGGGCGGGTGTAAGTCCAAAAAAATTTTTACAATACATCACCGTGGAGCATGCCAAGAAAATGCTGAAAGAAAACCAGTCGACTTTATTCGATACAGCATTTGAGACTGGTCTTTCCGGAACAGGAAGGCTGCATGATCTTTTTATCAATATCGAAGGCATGTCCCCGGGAGAATATAAGAGCGGCGGGGAAAAACTTACTATCAATTATAGTTTTGCTGAAACTCCTTTTGGAAACATCCTTGTAGCGTCCACCGCCAAAGGAATTTGTCACATGGCTTTTGCAGATGACGAAAAACAAGCGTTGCATTCATTGCTGGAAATGTTTCCGAATGCTGTCTATCATCAAATGGTTGATCTCGCCCAGCAGAATGTACTATATATTTTCACCCACGACTGGACTAAACTGAATCAAATAAAACTTCATCTGAAAGGAACAGAATTTCAGTTAAAGGTTTGGGAAACGCTGTTAAAGATTCCTATGGGACAACTATCTACTTATGGCAATATCGCCAGGGAGATACAACAGCCCACCGCTTCCAGAGCAGTAGGTACCGCTATTGGTGACAACCCGGTTGCCTTCCTGATCCCCTGCCACCGTGTTATTCAATCCACCGGTGTATTTGGTCAATATCACTGGGGCCGCATCCGCAAAACGGCGATGATAGGATGGGAGGCGGCTAAATCATCTTTGGAAAGTTAATACCATCATTTTCATCGGCATCAGAATCGGAACTCACGCAGAGATCGATGAGCCTGCGGAGGCGAAGAGAGCTTTAGATGCTTTGCGCCGGACAGGCTTTATTTCTTCATTAAATCAAATTGTCTAAAAAAAATAAAAATGAAAACATTTATTTGCGAAATAACATTATCATAAAATGAATATGAAAAATATACAATCAAAACTTTCGGGTATAGACTGGACGGGAGTAGCGGAGGAAATGAATGAAAAAGGATATTCCCTGGTTTCCAAAATGATATCAGCAGAACAATGCGGGCAACTGATAAACAATTATAATAACTCAGGTAGCTATCGTAAAACAATTATAATGGAACGCTACAGGTTTGGTTTGGGTGAATACAAATATTTCAACTATCCTTTGCCGGGTCTGATTCAAATGCTGCGAGAAGATTTATATAGCCGGCTTTCACCCATTGCCAACGAATGGATGAAAGCCTTGAAGATTGACAGGCAATTTCCCGATACGTTTACTGAATTACAAACACTTTGTCATGCCAATAACCAGACAAAGCCCACGGTTCTGATCTTAAAGTATGGTAAAGGTGGCCATAATACGCTCCACCAGGATCTGTATGGCGATATATTCTTTCCCATCCAGGTGGTTTTATTTCTGAATGAGCCGGGAGAAGATTATACCGGTGGGGAATTTGTGTTAACACAGCAAATACCCAGAGCACAATCAAAGGCGATGGTGCTTACACCCGGCAAAGGCGATATGCTGCTATTTACTACCAACTTCCGGCCAGTAAAAGGAACCCAGGGCTATTATCGGGTAAATATGAAGCACGGCGTAAGTGAAGTGCGGAAAGGGGAGCGGCATACACTGGGAATTATATTTCATGATGCTTTAAGTTAGCCTCATGATCCGTCACCAGGATATAACCGATGCGGAGTTGAGAAAGCAAATCAGGCAGGGAAGGATTTTGGCAGGAGGAAATAGCAGGCTTAAAATATATGGAAACCTGGGTTGCTCATCAGGGAAAAAAATGAAGAGAGAGAATCGTATATTTTTCAGGTCAGCGGAGGAAGCCATTGAAAGTGGTTTCAGCCCCTGCGGGCATTGCCTGAAAGGAGCATATAAAAAATGGAAGCAGGCACCGAAAACAGATCCACAAAACTGTTGAGCTGACGAAACAAAGCAACAAGGCCAACCAGTGCGTGAAAGAATGCAGAGATTTGATCGTAAAAATACATTACCTCCCGCAGAACACAGACTGGCGAAGGCTTTTGAAGATTGAAGTGTTCAATTAAAGGACATTATAAAAAAAATCACACTTATCTTTTGATATGCGATTATTTATTCAGTAGGTTTGTATCTCTGCCCACCCCTCTGTAAAATACCATAAAGCTTATTGTTTTGAAAACTCCCGTTTCCTGTGGAATTTTCGTCAACCTATTTTTTAATGTTAAAGCTTTTGCGTATGAAAAAATTCGACACTTTTTTGCGTAATGAAAATGCAATGGCAATGCTGGTGATTGCAGTTGTATTTGTGGTTATTACTCTCGTGTCCCTGTGGGTTTACAGCAGGACTTGAAAAATTATTTTTAGTGATGGGTTACTCAAAACCAGCTTTCGGGCTGGTTTTTTAATTTGCTACCAGTATTCCTGCAGAAGTTATGCTGAGAGATATTTTTTACTATAAATTTGAACGAACAGCAAGAAGAAGAAAAAGCCTCTTTTTATGAAAGAAACAAAACGTATTGCCAATCTATTGGACGATATCTACCAGGGAAGCCCATGGATAGATGTAAATCTTACCGGTACACTATCGAATATTTCCCCGGAGCAGGCCGCTAAAAAAGTAGCTCCCCAATGGAACACGATATGGGAAATAGTGAATCACCTTATCAATTGGCGGTTGAGTGTATTGCAGCGTATACAGGATAAAGTAATAGCAAGCCCCGCTGATAACTATTTTTCGCCGGTAAAAGATCTATCTGCGGAAGCGTGGCAAAACACATTAAAAAAGCTGGAAGATTCGCAGAAGCAATGGATGCTGGTATTGAAAAAATTTAAGAAAAAGGACCTGGAGAAAAATTATCCTGCGAATGGCATGACCTATTATGACCATATACAGGGAATTATTCAGCATGATGCCTACCACCTCGGGCAAATCGTCTTATTAGCGAAATTGGTTTAGCTCACCATTTATGATTTCAGGCATCATCAATTAGGAATTTAATCGGCTATAATATTGTTTTTTGTTTATAGATAACTATTTGTATTGCCGGATAGGTAAGAACATTATTTTTGATGATCATTAATAGTCAGCCAGTATGAAAAATTATGTGCCCGGATCCAGTATTAATATGATTGCGAAGCCTGGCTTGTTGCCTGTATTGTTTATCCTTTTATTTTATCAGTGTATAGGACAGTCTCGAAAAGCCCCGGCTTATCCCCTGGTCACTCACGACCCTTATTTTAGTATCTGGTCAGTCTCCGACAAATTAAATCAGTCTGTCACCAAACACTGGACCGGCGCCGATCAGTCATTAACAGGAGCTATAAAAGTTGATGGAAAAATTTACAACGTCCTTGGAATGGATGAAAAGAGTTATGAAACAGTGTTGCCGGCGAGTGACGATAAAGCGTATACCTGTCAATACACCGAATCAATGCCAGCGGAAGAATGGACGAATCCTGGTTTCAATGATAAGAACTGGAAAGCGGGTAAAGCGCCTTTTACTGACAATAAATCACAGGCAGGCACAAGCTGGCATAGTAAAAATATTTGGGTAAGGAGAACCTTTTTATTGGATAAGCTGAGTTTCAATAAACTTTACCTGAAAATAAACCATGACGACGATGCAGAGGTGTACCTGAATGGAGAAAAGATATACATTTATGCCGGATGGTTAAACAAGTTTCAGTATTCCCAGATACCTGAAGCAGCAAAACAAAAACTCAGGAAAGGCGAAAATGTTTTGGCTATCCATGTGGCTAATACAGCGGGAGGAGCCTGGCTCGATGCCGGTATAGTAAATGAACCGGTTTCTCCAAAAACCAACAATGAGATTGCGGAACAAAAAATGGTTGAGCTGAATGCCACACAAACGATCTATCATTTTACCTGTGGCCCCGTTGATGCCAAATTAAGTTTTACTTCGCCTTTGCTAATGGATGATCTTTCGCTTTTGTCAAGACCTGTTTCTTATATTTCTTATTCCGTTCAATCTAATGATGGTAAAATACACGATGTGCAATTATATTTTGGAGCTTCCGGTAATATAGCTGCTAATATCCCGGGTAAGGAATTGATGACTCAAAAGTATAAGACATCCGGTCTCGACATTTTAAAAGCAGGCACCAAAGAACAACCGGTTTTAAAAAAAGCCGGTGATGATCTTCGGATTGATTGGGGCTATATGTATGTAGCAGTCCCGGCTTCAGCAAACGCAAAGCAGTATATTACTACCGTTAGTAAAGCACCATCCTCGTTTAGCGACCGTTCAGGTTTTCCAACTACAGCACAAGGAAAAAACCTGGTATTGAATACAATAATTCCATTAGGTAAAGTAGGCGTTGAGCCAAAAGAACAATTTATTTTATTGGGCTATGATGATCTTTATTCCATTCAATACTTTGGACAGAATCTGAAACCCTGGTGGAAAAATGATCCATCACAAACGATAGAAAAACAATTGGCATTGTCGGCATCCGGGTATCAGGACGTTTTACAAAAATGCCGGCTATTTAATGAGCGGATGAAACAGGATGCGATAAACGTTGGCGGTGAAAAATACGCCGGTCTGTGTGCATTAGCTTATCGTCAAAGTATCGCAGCGCATAAACTGGTCAAAAGCCCGCAGGGTGAAATACTTTTTTTGTCGAAGGAAAATTTTAGCAATGGCTGTATCAATACCGTAGATGTGACTTATCCTTCCGCGCCCCTGTTTCTTATTTATAATCCGGAATTGATGAAGGGCATGTTAAATGGTATTTTCTATTATAGCGAAAGTACCAAATGGAAAAAACCTTTTGCAGCGCATGACCTGGGAACTTATCCGAAGGCTAATGGACAGGTCTATGGTGAAGATATGCCGGTAGAAGAATCAGGAAACTTAATAATCCTGACCGCAGCCATCGCAAAGACACAGGGAAATGCCGGGTATGCAAAACGCCATTGGAAAACATTAACCACATGGGTTGAGTATTTAAGCAAAGAAGGTTTTGATCCTGCCAACCAGTTGTGTACAGATGATTTCGCCGGACATTTGGCAAGGAATGCCAACCTTTCCGTAAAGGCCATTGCCGGTATTGCCTGCTATGCTATGCTGGCTGATATGCTCAATGATAAAGCTATTGCGGAGAAATATCATACTATGGCTAAAGAAATGGCGATTAAATGGGCGCGGATGAGTGAAGACGGGGATCACTATGCACTGACATTTGATAAGAAGGGCACCTGGAGCCAGAAGTACAACCTGGTCTGGGATAAAGTGCTGGGTCTTGATATTTTTCCCAAAGAAGTTTATGAGAAAGAAATAAAATACTATCTGACGAAGCAAAATACTTTTGGTTTGCCATTGGATAGCCGGAAAACCTATACTAAGAGCGACTGGATATTGTGGACCGCTGTATTAGCTGATAGTAATAAAGATTTTGAGGCTTTAATAAATCCCATCTACAAATATGTTACGGAAAGTCCCTCCCGTGTGCCCTTAAGCGATTGGCATGAAACCACGGATGGTAAGCAAGTAGGTTTCCAGGCCCGCAGTGTGGTAGGAGGTTATTTTATGAAAATGCTGGAGAAGAGAATGAAGGAACACTGATCATTATCGTGTCACATTCTTAATTGACTATATGTAAACCCCCATGAAAAATAGTAATGGGCCCGGTCAGTTATCATCGGTGTTGTCATCATAAGACTTATTGGCTAATGTGTAGGCAAGCTTCATGTATTTCCTGACCTCTTCATTCAGATCTTCCTTAAAACACATCCGGAAATGATGATTATAATCGTCGCTTCCGGGCACGGGTTTTATTTTGATAAAACAAAGGTTGTCATCATGCGATTGTTTAAAAGGGAAGACGACATCCATAAAATTTTTTCCTAACTGGGTAATATAGGCAAAACGGGTTCTCGCACCGATTGCGATCATTGATTTTGTCGGATGAACAGAAATGTTTCCCATCATGTTGTACTGGGCTATGAAATAGTCAAACAATTCCCGGGTATGCGCGGATTTTCCATCCAGGAAATCCCGCAGGGTTTTATCCTTACAGGAATGCGACTGATTGGTTTTAACGAATTGCTGGTTGCATATTGGACAGGTCCACATTGATAATAAGATTATGCAGACCTGAAATTACTGTCTTTTTCAACGGCGTCAATTATGCCTGCACTATTTGTATATTATTTCCACAGGTGTCATTGAATACGGCAACTGTAACAGGCCCCATGGCAGTTGGCTTCATACTAAATACTATCCCGAGTTTTTGCAGCCTTTCGTATTCTCTTTGAATATTGTCAACACTAAAGGCCGTTAACGGAATACCTGCGTCAAACAAGGCTTTTTGATAAACTTTTGCCGGAGCAAAGCCTATGGGTTCTAATAACAACTCAACTTCTTCCGGCGCTTCGGGTGAGACAACGGTCAACCACTTATGCTCGCCCAAAGGAACTTCTGTTTTTTTAACAAAGCCTAATATATCCGTATAAAATTTGAGGGCTTTATCCTGGTCGTCTACCATAACGCTGGCGATTTTTATTTTCATTTGTAATTTTTTTGATCGTTCGATAATGCCGCAAATTTCAGTGCTGATTTAAACGGTCACTTCTTTAAAATTGCGGTTTTTTGCATTGAGCTCTTTTCTGGAAAAATACAGGGGATGATATTGAATGGATATTTTCCCTGCAACTGATTTTGGTTTCCTTTCTTTGTTTTGAAAGGCTGAAGGTGTAAAGCCTGTCATTCTTTTAAAAAGCCCGGTAAAGGAACTGGGACTATAAAACCCAACCCAAAAACAAATACAGGAAACCGGAGCGGATGTTCGCAAGAATAGTTTGGCCTTTTCTATTCGTACGCTGATTAAATATTGATGGGGTGTTTTGCCGTAAGTGGTTTTAAAAAGACGGATGAAATGGAATTTTGAGAAATGAGCTTCTTCTGCCACCGCGTCCAGGTCGATAGGATTGTCATAAAAATTGTCAATGAAGAGCTTCGCCCTGATTATTCTTGGATATAAATAATCTTTAGAGAAGTGTTCTTCTTTGATTCTTAAAAATTCCTGCTCGTAGAATGTCATGACTAGTGCCTGTTTTTGTATCCGCTAAAAGGCGATTTTATTCTTGCCTGCCTTTCCAAAATTAAAGGACGTTTTCATAGGTTTTGTAACGGATTTGTATTTGGACCGTGCTCAACAAGACGAATGTAAGAAACTACCCTTTGTACCGGATAGCCGACGGATAAATTTTATAGTCCGGCTTTTGAATGAAAAGCGACAAACAAAGAAACAATATCACAAGAAATAACCGTAACTGGCTTTTAAAGACTTCGGTACGGGGCAAATTGATCTCCGGAGATTAGGCTGGTACTGCATCCTGGCTGATAGTTGTATCCTCATAATCTGGCGATAAAAAAAATGTGTAAACCCCTCTTGACAGGGACTTAATAATTCCCTACGTTTGTATCAATCCCTCCCCTTTGTAAACACAGAAGATTCGTCTTTTGAATCTCCGTAGTACCTGTGAAATAGTATATCCTATTTTTTCACATTAAAAACTTATGTGTATGAAAAAACTCAACACCATGTTACACAATGAAAACGTCGTAGCTACGATTGTCATTGGCGCTGTTTTTCTCATTACCGGGCTTATTACCGTATTGGCAAGTTTACGCTCCTGAGCAGAATTGTCGTAAATTATTGAAACCAGCTTTCAGGCTGGTTTTTTTTGTGCCAGGTAGCCATGGTTTTATTCAACGCCGGCTGAATTTTCCTTGTTCATAGTTCCAACCTTTCCAGCACCATTAACGTTTCCATGAATTTAGTCCATGCCGTTTGCCAGTCTTCACGGGCTTTCACAATTTTCAGGTGCTCATCTTCCTCTAGCTGACCTTTGCTTTTTAGAAAGTCTTCAAATTGTTTGAGGCTCTCCTCATTCAGGTGTGCGAGGTTTTCTTTGTGGTCCATAAAATGTTTTTTTAATGTTACTGCAACTACCAGGCCGGTACAGCCGTGGACGAGTTCACGAGCCATTGCTGAAAAATCCCGGATAAAATAGCCGCCAAATGGCAATCAGGCCACCCAATACCAGTACGATCAAAGCGATCCATTCAATGTTTCTCACAACAAAAGATTTTTTCTTTCCTGGTTCCATGATAATTGTGGCCGTAGCGATTTATAAAACATTAAAGATAGATTAATGAAATTTGCGGATGGCTGACACCTATCATGTTTATTGTATTTTAAAATCAGCGAAGTTGAAATTTATCATATTGTATCCGGATTCGGATGCAGCCAGCCCTGGCGGTAAGTCCGTTGCAACAATGCGGTAGCTTCAGCATCGCCTTCCACCTGCCTGGTTTTGGGGTTGTACACCATCGGCCGCCCGATTTTCATCGACATATTGGCGAGTATACAACTGGCCGTTGATATATGCGCTTCTTCTATATCCGCAACAGGTCTTGTTTTGCTTTCAATCGCATGTAAAAAATTCAGCATGTGGAGTCGTGTAGCAGGCGCCGCATGCAATTCGATCCTCGGTTCTTTTAAATCTTCCGGGTATTTTTCTCTTTCATACACAACATCCCTGTGGATCTTTTCACCCTTTCCGGCGGGTATAAAATCATATTGCATGGGGCTGCCTTTCAGGGTTCCTTTATCACCATAGATAAAAAAAGCCCAGGGATAGTCAGGATCGGTGGGGGTACCCCAACTGCGATGCTGCCAAACACAATTTAGGCCATCATATTGAAAAACCGCCGTCTGCGTATCGGCTATATTTGATTTGCCTGATTTGTCCAGGTAGATACCACCGGTGGAACTGATCCGGCTGGGCCAGCCTAAACCTAACATCCAGCGCACCGCATCCAGCATGTGCACGCACATATCGCCTACAATACCATTACCATATTCCATAAAGGCACGCCACCAACTGGTATGCGGCAGTCCGTCGAAAGGACGCAATGGGGCAGGTCCCGTCCATCTTTCATAATCAAAAAACTCAGGAATTGGTTGCAGGGGCGGGTTGCTGTTGTTGCGCATGTGATAATAACAACACATTTCTGCATGTGATACCTTACCTAATAAACCGGCATCTACAATATTTTTTTTAGCTTCTATCAAATGTGGGGTACTTCTGCGCTGTGTTCCTACCTGCACCACTTTATTGTATTTACGGGCGGCGGCAACCATCGCTTCACCTTCTATTACGTCAACACTGATGGGCTTTTGTACATACACATGCGCTCCTGCTTTTATGGCATCAATAGTTTGCAATGCATGCCAATGGTCGGGAGTGCCAATGAGGACAATATCCAATTTGTTCTCCGCAAGCATTTTCTGATGATCGTTATAAAGAAGTGGTTTCTTTCCTGATTTTTGCCGGACGCTCACCATGTTTGCCGCTTCTGATAGCAAC
Organism: Chitinophagaceae bacterium; assembly: GCA_040007815.1. Taxonomy (GTDB): domain Bacteria; phylum Bacteroidota; class Bacteroidia; order Chitinophagales; family Chitinophagaceae; genus Terrimonas_B. The sequence continues at coordinate 213,942 of JBDTUH010000001.1, read as the reverse complement.
TTCTTATCTGCATCGCACAAGGCTACTACTTCTACCGGGGCCACTTGTATCAAACGAAACAGGTCACTCTTACCATACCAGCCGGTACCGATTAAACCGACACGGTAAGTTTTCTCCGGATCTAAAAGAAATGGCAAACCAGTAGCATGAAGAGCAGCGAGAGCAAAGGAGGCTGTTGCTCCTTTGAGAAGGGATCGGCGTTGACTAGAATAATTTGACATGGATTTGAGATTGAATAGCTGAATATAAAGAATCTATATTTCAAAGGCCGGTTTTGATCTTCTAATTTTTTCTATGATTGAGCGGCTTCGAAAAAGGGTGGCACGGTTTCAAACCGTGCCACCCTTTTTCGAAGCTCTTGTTGTAATTAATCAATTATCTATCCGCCATCTTACGCCGATCTTCATTTCCAGTAAGCGCAATGGGCTGGTATATACTTGTGCCAGTTGATGCTGATGAATGGTTTGTGTAGCCACATTTACAAAGCTTATACTTAGTGGAACGGATTTGTCCGTAGCAGGAGTGGGATTGCCAGGGTCGTTGTTAATATGATTCTTGATATCTTTTACATTGATATAGCTCAGTTGTGTGCCGTGCAACTGGCTTACAGAGATATCAAGCCAGGCATTGTTGGGTTTTTTCTTACTGCTTACATCTATTTGCAGACCGGCTCCATAAGCCGCGAAGAAACTGTGATCATGGATCGGTGTTTTTTTATCCAATGGCTTGCAGTCATCATCGTCTTCGGGATCAGCCACGATGACTTTGCTGAAAAAACTTGCATAGCCCAGTTTACCTGTCAGGTAAGGGTTTACTTTCGCTTCTTTGAAAAATGAATACCGGGTCAGTACCCCTGCGGTTGCAACACTGCTGCTGTAACTCACTCTGGTGTTGATCCCCGTTCCATCCGGAAAACGTATATCCTGGTCTTTGGTAAAAGAAGCATACTGACCAAAGCCGGCCTCGATACCCCAGGAAAGTTTAGTAACCTTTTTAAAATGGGATGTGAAAATACCATTCATACTATGAACCGGCCTGATATTCTGTTTCATTTCCTGCCGTGGCAATGACATGGAATAAGAAAATCCGCCTTCTATTTGCGCCGAGGCGACGATACTGGTTGCAATAAACACAGGAAGCAGGTAAAAAGGTTTCATTGGTTTACTTTTTAGAAGTTATCCGAAAATAGTATGCTGGTTTTACTGCCAGGATATTTGAAGAAAGAGGCAATTGCTGAAAGTGAAGTTTTACAGGGCGGTAAATGTATATCCTAAGCTACAACAAAAAACCGCCAAAGCATTCAACTCATTTGGCAGAATGTGTAAAGGAATTGATAAAATTCAGGCAAGAAACATTCTTTGATAGTTTATGTAATTTCAGGAAGCAAATCTTTTTTATGGAGCCTGATGAATTTCGGGAATTGAATGTTGAGTTACCACGGCAACGGGTAGTTAATCAAAAACCGTGGTGGATTGCAGGGGTGTTGCTGGTATTTATTTTCTTGCTTATCGCTGCCTGTAGCTACTATGCGTATAAGAAACGTTTGGTTTTGCCTGGTGAGCAAAGAAAAATTAGCGTTGAAAGATAAAGATAGTTTAAATGGAAGGGTAGCACGGTTTTAAACCGTGCTACCCCTATGTTAGCGGCTTTCTTTTCCGCTTTTTTTGAAACTCATGATTAGCCGCAGCAACTCACAGCCATTCAATTGTTTTATTTTCTCAGCTTTCCGGCGCTTTCGTTATTCATTTTATTTGACTGAACATTTAGTGCAACAAAGCACCAAGTAAATGCACTATTAGCTTCCCCTATTGGCCCACTCATTTTCTCCACATTTATCCCCCGCCTGTGGATAAGTCGGATGCCTGAAAATCAAGCCGTCCTTCTTTATTTGCAATCCGCTAAATTCGCAGGCGATTGTCTGAACCGGGATTTGGGGAGATTATTGGGATTTATGGGAAATAGATACAATCTTTCAAATCGTTTAAATCCTTTAAAATCATCCTCCAGATATGACGAGCAGCAACAGAACTCTGAAGAGTGCGACGCAAGGGACGATGACCAGGGAACCGGAGCTGGTGACATAAATTCAATAACTAATATTCAAAACTGATGAAATATATCAGTGGTTGAATTTTGAAAACTTAAATATTCCCGTTTTGGGGATAGTGGAACATGGCAAAAGAAAAAGAAACAACGAAGGAAGCTAAGGGGACAAACCTTTTTGAGTACACCGAGGACAGTATCAAAAGCCTCGACTGGAAGGAACATATCCGCCTGCGGCCCGGTATGTATATCGGTAAACTGGGTGATGGCAGCAGTCCTGATGATGGTATCTATGTACTGGTGAAAGAGGTGATGGACAACTGTATTGATGAATACACCATGGGTTATGGCAAAACGGTGGAACTGGCTATCGAAGGAAAGACGGTGAGCATCCGCGACTATGGTCGCGGTATCCCGCTGGGCAAAGTGGTGGATGTGGTGAGTAAAATAAATACCGGCGCCAAATACGATAGCAAGGCGTTTCAAAAATCAGTGGGGTTGAATGGGGTAGGTACCAAAGCGGTGAATGCGCTGAGTAATTATTTTAAAGTAACGGCTTTCCGCGAAGGCAAAGAGAAAACGGCGGAGTTTCAAAGAGGCGTACTGATCAAGGAATACAAAGAATCAAAGACGGACGGGCAGAACGGAACGATGGTGAGTTTTATCCCGGATGATTCGGTATTTAAGAATTTTAAATTTCACCCGGAATTTTTGGAGAACCAAATTTGGAATTATTGTTTCCTGAACGCCGGATTAAAAATAGTCTTCAACGGTAAGAGCTATGTCAGTAAGAATGGTTTGCTTGACCTGTTGCAACGCAAGACCAATGAAGATGAGATCCGTTATCCCATCATTCACCTGAGCGGCGATGATATAGAAGTGGCGATGACCCATAACAATGATTACGGGGAAGATATTTACAGTTTCGTCAATGGACAGCATACTACACAGGGCGGTACGCATCACCAGGCTTTTCGTGAAGCCTATGTAAAAACGATCCGTGATTTTTTCAAGAAAGATTATGATGCCTCGGATATACGCACCGGTATCGTAGCGGCGGTTTCTGTTAGGGTGGTGGAGCCGGTATTTGAAAGCCAGACCAAAACAAAACTGGGCTCGCAATATGTGGAAGAAGGCGGCAAGAGCATGCGCCAGTTCGTCGGTGATTTTTTTGCTAAAGAACTGGATAACTACCTGCATAAAAACCCGGCTATCGCAGATGGACTGAAGAAAAGAATAGAACAAAGCGAAAGAGAGCGCAAGGAACTCGCCGGTATTAAAAAACTGGCGAATGAAAGAGCCAAGAAAGCTAACCTGCATAATAAAAAATTACGTGATTGCCGTTTTCATTTGAACGATGATCTCCCATCCAAAGGCAAGGAAGATTTTGTAGCAAAGCAAAACGAGACCACCATTTTTATTACGGAAGGAGATAGTGCCAGCGGTTCGATCACCAAATCAAGGAATGTAGAAACACAGGCTGTGTTCAGTCTTCGGGGTAAACCGTTGAATAGTTTTGGGCTAACGAAAAAAGTAGTGTATGAAAACGAAGAGTTCAACCTGTTGCAACATGCGTTGAATATAGAAGAAGGAATGGAAGGCTTGCGGTTTAATAATATCGTGATCGCAACGGATGCGGATGTGGATGGCATGCATATCCGTTTATTGTTGATGACTTTCTTTTTGCAATTCTTTCCCGACCTGGTGAAGCACGAAAAAGTATATGTATTGGAAACGCCTTTGTTCCGGGTAAGAAATAAACAGGAAACTATCTATTGCTTTGATGATGGTGAAAGGCAGGCGGCTATTAAAAAATTGGGGACCAAACCGGAGATCACCCGGTTCAAAGGATTGGGAGAGATTAGCCCGGATGAATTCGCACAATTCATCGGACCTGGTATGCGAAAGACATTGATGAGGCTGGAGCAGGGAGATCATATTCAGCAGTTGCTGGAATATTATATGGGAAAGAATACGATGGAGAGGCAGGATTTTATTATCAATAACCTGAAGGTGGAGTTGGATAAGGTGGAGGAAGAAGTTTGAGCCACGAATTTTTTTCCACGAATGAACACGAATGATTTTTGGCGACTCCGAAGGAGTCCTTTGGACAGATGAACACAGATAAACGCAGATAATTTTTTGCCACGAATTACAACAATGAGCACTAAGTAAAGATTTTCGATTTGAACGCTTCTTGTCAATTAGTGCAATTCGTGGCTGACCAAAAAATAAATGAAAAAAAAGATCAAAGCATATTTGTTCAGGTTGTTGGGAGAGGAGCGTTATTTGAAACTTCTAAATCGAGGCTTCTTCTTTTTATACAATACCGGCTTGCTAAAATCAAATGAAGGTTATAGTTATCATTATTTCGTTAAACAGCTTATCAAAAAGGGAGATACGGTTGTTGATATCGGCGCTAACCTTGGATACTTTACCAAGCTCTATTCAAAATGGGTGGGCGATACCGGAAAGGTAATTGCAATAGAACCGGTGCCTTTGTATAATAAGATCATTAAATGGTCCTGTGCCGGGAGGAACAACATTACGCTTTATCCTTATGCGCTGGGAAAAGAAGATAAGAAGGTTCATTTGGTAACACCGGATCATTTTGGCTACCTGCGAACAGGGTTGCCGCACATTTATGATGAAAAAAGCAATAAACTTCTTTCGGAATACGAATTTTCTTTTGAGGCGGATATGAAGAAAGCCAATGAACTGTTTGAAAGTTTTGACAAGATAGATTATTTGAAATGTGATATTGAAGGCTATGAAGAAGTGGTGATCCCGGAGATCATCCCAATCCTGAAAAAGTTTAAACCCATTATACAAATTGAAACATGGGGAACACATAAACCTGTTGTAGAATCGGCGCTCAATAATGCAGGGTTTGAAAAATATTATCTTGACGGAACGGCTTTGAAAAAAGCTGTTTTGGGTGAAGATGACCCGGCAGGGGATTTAATTTTTATTCATAAAGACAAACAATTATGATACACATCGTTTTTAACGAATCAGAAGTAGACCTGATGAAACAGGTGATAGAACAAGATCAAACACTTGCAGGAGAAGTAGTGCAGATCAAAGATGATTTCGCTGTCGGCCCACTGGCGGGCATTGATACCGAAGAAGGATGGCAGGCAAGATATAACTGGTGGAGGAGTTTATTGGAAAACTCGTCTTATACCGGAACGAATACCGTAAAATTTGATGACCGTGATACGGTAAAGGAATTAAAAGAAAAATTATCCACTAATCCCGAAGAAGAAATATGGATCTGGATGGGACAAAACCAGCATGATGTAACCGGTTATTATTGGTTGATGCCACAGTTAAGAGAGTATGCTGGCCGTATCATGGTACTCTACCTCAACAATCTTCCTTTTATCAATGAAAAAGGGCAGATATTTTATCCGTCATGGCTGCATGAAATTCAGCCCCGGGAATTTTTAAAGGCTAAAAAACTTTCACGTCCTGTTACGTTGAGTGAGTTTGAAGTAGATCCGGATGAATGGAAAAGATTGGTTGAAGAAAATGGCGTAGTAAGGATATTGGAAGGAGGGAAGAAGATAGGGAGTAAGGATGAAACGTTTTATGACAATGAAATAGTAAAGAATTTGACCGGTGACTGGCAAAAAGCAAATCGTGTGATCACTAATACGCTACACCGAATGAAAATAAAAACAGGTGACGTGTTTTTGATGTGGCGGATGAAGCAGTTGATCGCCGAAGGAAAAATAGAGGTGACAGGTGACTTAAATAAAGGTTGGAAAGATTTTGATGTGAAATTAACGGGAGCAAAAGGGAAGGCGGATGTGGTTGGTGAAGTAAGTGAAGCGTATTGAGTATAGCCAGATCTTTTAAGTGCCAGATTTAGCACATGGATAACACGGATGTGACGGATTTAAACAGTTTAATTTTGAGTGAATGTAAAGTCATGGAAGAATTGTGAAGTTAGCTATTTGAAAAAAGGATTTACACCGATTTATCCGCCGCGGCGGATAATAAATCCGTTAGTATCCATCCAATCCGTGTCATCCGTGTGCCATGTATTTATTCAACAAAGTTGCTGCTCAAGGCAGACAAACAATTTACCAAGTGAATTTAAGTTATGTCGAAATCAAAAAATATAGATCAGATTCAAAACAACGATAGCGGTATTCACGGCCAGTATAAGACCTGGTTCCTGGATTATGCATCGTATGTAATATTGGAAAGAGCCGTACCGGCTATTGAAGATGGCTTGAAGCCAGTGCAACGCCGTATTCTTCATGCGATGAAGGAAATGGACGACGGCCGTTTTAATAAGGTGGCTAATATCATCGGGCAGGCGATGCAATACCATCCGCATGGAGATGCGAGTATTGGTGATGCATTGGTCAACCTCGGACAAAAAGATCTGCTGATCGAAACGCAGGGTAACTGGGGTGATGTAAGAACAGGCGATGATGCGGCGGCTCCACGTTATATTGAAGCAAGACTCAGCAAGTTCGCATTAGAAGTAGCATTCAATGCGAAGACAACTGAATGGCAATTAAGCTATGATGGCCGTAAGAATGAGCCCGTCACTTTGCCAATGAAATTTCCCTTATTGCTGGCACAGGGAGCAGATGGAATCGCCGTGGGTTTGTCTACTAAAATTTTGCCGCATAATTTCTGTGAACTCATAGAAGCATCGATAAAATATTTACGCGGAAGAAAATTTGAACTATATCCCGATTTTCAAACGGGTGGAATGGTGGATGTAACGGACTATAACCAGGGGAAACGGGGCGGTAAAGTAAAAGTAAGGGCGCATATTGAAGAAGTAGATAAAAAAACATTGGCGATCAAAAGTGTTCCTTATAGTGTTACGACCACGCAATTGATGGACTCTATTGTAAAAGCCAATGACCAGGGAAAGATCAAGATCAAAAAAGTAACGGATAATACGGCGGCTGATATTGAGATACAGGTTGATTTAGCGCCGGGTATTTCTCCCGATATTACCATTGATGCCTTGTACAAGTTCACGGATTGCGAAACGTCAATTTCGCCCAATGCCTGTGTGATCGTGAATATGAAACCTGAATTTTTAGGTGTCCAGGAACTGTTGAAAATTTCTACGGATAATACCCGGGATTTGCTGGAGAAGGAATTAAATATCAAACTGGGTGAATTGCAGGAGAAATGGCATTACACCTCTTTGGAAAAAATATTCTTTGAGGAAAAAATTTATAAAGAATTAGAGAAAAAACATGAGACCTGGGATAAGGTAATAGAGGCGATAGATAAGGCTTTTGTTCCGTTTAAAAAACAGTTGAAAAGAGCCATAACACGGGAGGATATCCTGAAACTGACGGAAAAACCCGTTCGCCGGATATATCGTTTGGATATTGATGAACTGAATGCGCAGATCAAGGGATTAGAAGCAGATATCAAGCAGGTAAAATATGATATTAACAACCTGGTTGATTATGCGGTGGCTTATTATGAGAATTTGCTGAAGAAATATGGCAAAGGACGGGAGAGAAAAACAGAGATCAAACAACTGGAAGTGATCGAAGCCAAACAGGTAGCTATTGCCAATACAAAAGTTTATGTCAATAGGGAAGAAGGGTTTGTTGGTACAGGGTTAAAGAAAGATGAATTGCTGTTTGAATGTTCTGACCTGGATGATATCATCGTTTTTGCCAAGCGTGGTATCATGAAAGTGGTGAAAGTTCAGGAGAAGGTTTTTATTGGAAAAGACATTTTGCATGCCGCGGTATTTCAGAAAAATGATGAGAGAACCACTTACAATATGATCTATTCAGACGGTAAGGGCGGTTTGAGTTACGCCAAACGATTTAATGTAACGGGTGTAACAAGAGATAAGGAATACGATCTGACTAAAGGTGATGAAAAAAGTAAGGTTCATTACCTGAGCGTCAATCCTAATGGAGAAGCGGAAGTGGTAAAGATCGTTTTGACGCCGGGATCATCGGCGCATAAAAAAGAATTTGATTTTTATTTCGAAGAGCTGGCGATCAAAGGCCGCAGCAGTTTGGGCAACCAGGTGACCAAGTATCCTATCAAGTCGGTAAAATTCAAAGAAGCAGGAAAAGCCACATTAAGCGGGCGAAAACTTTGGTTCGATGACAAGTTTGGCCGCCTGAATGCTGATGAAAAAGGAATATTGCTGGGAAGCTTTGAACCGGATGACCGCATACTGATTGTGTATAATGACGGGAACTATATGATCACCGACCAGGAGATGACCCAGCGATTTGATGCAGACAAAATTCTGCTGATGGAAAAATTTGACGCGGAGAAAATTATATCGGCTGTTTATCTCGATAAAAAGAATCTTCAGTACAATGTCAAGCGGTTTAAAATAGAAACCACGACTTTAAAAAATAAATTCTTTTTCATCAAAGAAGGCGAGGGCAATTATGTGGAAGCTGTTTCTACTGACACGGAGCCTATTTTGGCGGTGCAAACCGGAAGAGGTGATCAGATCCGCAAAGCTAAATTCAAGATTGTAAAAGTGGCCGAACTGATGGGTTGGAAAACGGTAGGAACGAAATTGCTGGACTACAGTAAAAGTGTGCAGATGGAATGGGTGAAGAGTAAGCAAAGTGATAGCCAACCGGAGTTGTTTTAGTGAGTTATGACACCAACTATCGGGCGAGATCTTTTGACGTTTTTTCAGTAGTTATAAAGTTATGACGAATAGCCGTAGAGAATTTATTCGAAAATCGGTTCTGCTCTCAGGTGCGGCAGGGCTTAATATACCCGCGAAGCCGGGGGGGAAAAACACTGGCAATACGGATGGCGACCGGCTTGTTCTTTTGGGTACACAAGGTGGCCCATTCATCCGTTCGTATAAGCAAACTCCCTCTGCTAATCTTATTGTTTATAAAAATCTGCCTTTTGTTATTGATACCGGTTATGGAGTGACATTAAAGCTAAGAGAAGCTGGTATTAGTCTACCTTCCCTTAAGTACATATTTATAACTCATCATCATTCTGATCACAACCTTGAACTTGGACCGCTATTATACAACGCCTGGCTATCTGGTTTATCGGAACCAATTCATGTATATGCACCCATTGGGCTGAAATCTCTACTGGAATTCTATTGGAAGTCTAACCGTTTTGATATTGATACGCGGATTAACGATGAAGGTCGCCCGGACATAAGAACATTGGTCATAAGTCATGAATATTCCGAAGGTATTCTTGTATCGAATGCAGATTTTGAAGTGAGTGCTTTAAGAAATATTCATCCACCAATTAATGAAAGCTATGCGTTAAAATTTAAACTTGGCGAAAAGCTCGTTGTATTTTCAGGAGATACGGCTTATTGCCCATCTCTTATTCCCTTTGCCACTGGTGCGGACTACCTTATTCACGAGGTGATGTATGGTCCGGCTGTTGAGGAAATGGTAAAGAGAAGGCCCAATGCAAAAAAATTGAAGGAAAGTATATTGTCACATCATACTTCGGCTGGCGATGCAGGAAAGATTGCAAAAGAAGCCAGGGTAAAAAATCTCATTTTGAATCATTTTGTCCCTCCCGATGATCTGTCACTGACTGATAAGGTATGGATTAATGCAGTACAGAGCGCTTATGCAGGAAACATAATAGTAGGAAAAGACCTGCTGCAATTTGTATTGTAGATTTTTAAAAATGGCCTGGAAGTTTTATTTCCTTTTTCTCTTTATCCTCACCGTCGCATTCTTTTCCAGGTTACTTGACAATCGTACCTCATGTTTTTTCTCACCGTCCGTTATAATCATCAGGGCTGTATTGGGAGGTATGGTACCCAGATTATCGGCAAACATGCTCAGCTCATTCAATTCTTTGTTGGGATCAAGTGTAATATTAAAATGGAGCGACCGGGTGCTGAGCTTTTGTGAAAAAGCCATTAACTGCTGGTTGAAGAAAACGGAAATAGAATCCCCGTCTATTTCACCATTATCATAAAAATCAATTTTTAATGAATCCGAATCTACTTCTATTTCATCCATCACTACATTCTCTCTTTCTTTAAACTCGGTTTCTACTACATAATTGATCACTTTGCGCTGCACTACATTGACAGGGCGAAGTGTATCCGCCACGGTAGGCTTCCAAACCTGGTTAGCTTCTTTGAAATTGCGTAGCGCCATCAGCACCGAATCAGGTTTACTCATGTCGGGATCAAGGGACAGGTTAAAATTTACATCCACACACATGTATTTATTTTCCGGTAAGCCGGAAAAAAAACCTACAAGACTTGATTTTGTTTTAGCAACTCTCAACGTGGCGAAAAAATTCATTATACAATCGACTTCCATGCTGTTGAGAGATCCGTAGTAAGTAACGGGGATATTATACAAACTCAGCCCCCTTGTTTTTGCATCATACTTTCCTTTAACCTGGATACTGCGATACGTACTTTTAAAATAATAGCTGAGTATTCCTTTTACCGAACCCTTCTCCGGTTGCAGAACAAGTTCTACTAAGTAGTTGCTGGCGATAGTGTTTGTTTTTACACGGGCCATACCATACCAGTACCCAAACACGGACTGTGCGGACGATTGCAGCGCAATAAAGAGAGTAGCCAGCAGGATCAATTTCTTCATAGTGCGATTCATTTGACAAAAACCATGCTTATTCAGGCAAGATCTTATATTAATTATTTGACATACCGCTTCATTTCTCTTTCCACGTCTTTTTTCCTGAGGGTTTCCCGTTTGTCGTGTAGTTTTTTCCCTTTCGCCAGCCCGATGTCTATTTTCACGAGTCCTTTTTCATTAAAATAGATACGGAGCGGAACCAGTGTATAACCCTTTTCTTTCAGCTTCGATTCAATCTTTTTAATTTCCTTTTTTTGGAGCAACAATTTTCTATCCCTCACCGGATCATGATTGTTCAGGTTTCCATGTGAATATTCAGCGATATGCAATGATTTTATCCATATTTCTCCTTTGTGCGGCAGGCAATAACTATCATTAAAGCTGACTTTGCCTCCACGGATCGATTTTACTTCCGTGCCCAGCAATACCATACCGGCTTCATAGGTATTATCAATGAAGTATTCATGCCAGGCCGATCTGTTTTTAATTTCACTCATGTGCGGGATAAGCTGCAAATATAGTAAGCCCCTGTAAAGGACTTGCTGGTTTATACAATAATTAACCCCGCCAATGGCAGGGTTAATTAGCAAAAAGATGAATATTAATTTTTAAAAAGTCCCAGTACTTTCGCCAGTTTTTCCTTTAATAACGGCCGGGCCACGATAAAATCCAAAAAGCCGTGATCTAAAACGAATTCACTTCGTTGAAATCCTTCAGGCAGATCTTTTTTGATCGTTTCTTTAATTACCCTTGGCCCCGCAAATCCTATCAAAGCATCGGGTTCGGCAATATTAAGATCACCCAGCATGCCGAAGGAAGCGGAAATGCCACCAAAAGTGGGGTCGGTCAGCAAAGAAATATAAGGCAATTGGGCGTCGCTCAATTGAGAGAGTTTGCCACTTGTTTTGGCCAGTTGCATGAGCGAAAAAGCGCTTTCCATCATCCTGGCGCCACCGCTTTTACTGATCACCATATAGGGGATTGTATGCTCTATGCAATAGTCAACAGCTCTCGCGAATTTTTCACCCATTACACTTCCCAGCGAGCCGCCGATAAATTCAAAGTCCATACAAGCTATCACCAGGTTATAGCCACCTACTTTTCCAGTAGCCACCCGCATGGAATCCTTCAGATCTGTTTTACTCCATATTTCTTCCAGCCTTTTTTTGTAGGATTTCAGATCAGTGAATTCCAGGAAATCTTTGCTGCGGATATTGTCGAATAGTTCAGTGTATTCGCTGTTGTCGTATAAGATTTCAAAATATTCGCTGCTGCTGATCCTGTGATGATAACTGCATTTGGGGCAAACGAATAAATGTTCCCGCAGTTCGGAAATGGTACAGATATAATTGCATTCAGGGCATTTGGTCCACAGCCCTTCCGGAGTTTCTTTTTTTTCAGAGGTCTTGGTATTGATGCCCTTCTTTATACGTTTGAACCAGCTACTCTTGGTTTCTTCCGTTTTTCCATCCTCACCCGCCAGATTCGCATCAAAATCTTCCAATGGTTTCGCCATAGCCTTTTTTGTTGAGGTACAAATATAGGGAATTCGAAAAGTTTGGGAATCGGCCTCATCCGCCTTATCCCTTCTCCAATAGAGAAGGGGACGGTGCCGCACTGCAAATCCAAACGATATAACTAACACATCGTTTGTATATCTATGCTCAGCATTTTGGAAAAGCATCATTAAAAAAGTACCATTCGAAAAGCGAGGGCTGTGCTCCGATGGCCTTCTTCTTTGGAGAAGGTCAGGATGAGGTTAGCGGACTGTGCATAGTAAGTTTCTTATCCTAACAAGGGGGCTTTAGCGGGAGCCTTTCAACACCCGCTCAAACAACTTAAATATCCGTTTATATTCATCCGTCCAGCTACTGGGTTCTATGAAGCCATGGTCTTCCATCGGGTAAGATGCCAGTTCCCAATTATCTTTTCCTAATTCAATCAAACGCTGAGATAGTTTCACAGCATCCTGGTAATGTACATTGACATCCGCCATACCGTGGCAAATGAGCAGATCACCTTTCAAACCTTCCGCAAAATAAAAAGGAGAGCTTTTTCTGTAGGCAATTGAGTCAGTGAATGGCTCATTCAGAATATTGGATGTATAGCCGTGATTATAATTAGCCCAGTCCGTGACCGGACGAAGGGCGGCTCCTGCTACGAATACATTGGGTTCAGTAAACAATCCCATCAGCGTAATGAATCCACCATACGAACCTCCATACAATCCCACGTGTTTGGGATTAACGCCAAAATTCTTAACGAGGTAGTTCACTCCATCCACATTATCTGTGAGGTCCTTTCCGCCCATATGGCGATAGATACCCGTTCTCCAATCCCTGCCATAGCCGGCACTGCCACGATAATCAATATCCAACACATAATATCCATTATCAGCCAGCATATTGTTGAACATATATTCACGGAAATAACTGCTCCACCATTTATGTACATTCTGTAAATAGCCCGCTCCATGTACAAATAATACCGCTGGTTTATCCGGATGCGGATTGGCGGGTTTATAAAGTCTTGCATAAACAGTAGCGCCATCTCTTGCCGTAAAGCTGATCAGTTCCGGCTCTTTCCAGGCATAAGATTTAAATTCATCACTCTGCGCTTTGAAAGTTATTTGTTTTGGTTCTGGCCACTTTACCTGCCTGCCGGCCGGCAGGTTTTCCTGCAAGTATAATTCCCAGGGTTTGTTAGAATAGGAATAGAGAACCGCTAAATATTTTTCATCAGGCGAAACGGTCACCTGGTTGGATCCGGTCTGTGTAGTAATCTTTTCTTTTTTTCCGGTAGCAATATTCAGCCTGTAAAAATGCTGCTCTCCCGGATTTACTTCATTGGTGCTGATATGAAAATATTTTTTGTCCTTAGAGAGTTGCGCTTTTTGCACTTCATATTTTCCTTCGGTCAATGCTTTCTTTTCTCCGGTTGCTACATTGATTAAATAAATATGAGAATAGCCGGTGGCTTCCGATTGAAAACAAAAGCTGTTTTCATCAATCCAACCCAGTATGCCAAATGTTCCCGGTCCGCCAATCCATGCTTCATCCCTTTGCCTGTCGAGTAGTTTCAATTTAGTTGTTGCCGTATCCCACAACATCAGCCAGCGATCTTTGTTATCATCCGAACGAATTTCAACAACAGCATGTTCTCCTTTTTCTGACCAGTAAGGTCCATAGACATATACGGAACGGGGAATTGGTTTTTTTGTTTTTTCTTCTGATTGTTTGGGATAATCTTTTATATAATCCGGCAAATCATTGATGCCTGGTATAGAATCGGTTTTTACAGACAGCACGGTATCTTTTTCCCGGTCGTAAATAAAGAACTCTGAGCTACCTGTCAATTCACCCACCTTGGTTCTGGCGGGTATATCGGTAGTGAAACCAGTTTCAGTCACATAACTTGGAACAATAGTGTTTTTATTGCCAGTAACTGGTTTGGTCAAAGTGTAACTGATAAAACGTCCGTCGGGGCTTATGCTCAATCCCTGTAGTATTTTATCATCAATACTTATGCTGCGTAGTTCTTTTTTCTTCGTGTCTTTGGTATATGCATCCGCCAGGTCTTTTTTCTCTTTTCTTGAACGCAGCACTTCAAAATATTGCAACTGATCTCTTTTTAGCCAGGCTTCCTGTTGGTTGCTATTTTCAGTACCGGCTTTTGCAGAGGATCCACTTCCACTCTTCAGGTTAGTCAGTTGTTGTGTTTCCCCGGTAACTATATTCCAGGCATACAAATTCTGACTACGGCTGCAAACGATCTTAGTTTCGTTGAACGAAAACTGCGGGTTGGTTTCAGTCTCGGTTGTTTCCGTAATCCTTTTTGTTTTTCCTGTTTTGATATCGGTATAAAAAATATCGGCATCCTTAATATAGGTATAAGCTGTTCTTGCTTTATTGTACAACAGCGAATTTGCGTATACCAAATTTTGTTTTTGCCGCACCGTTGCTTTAACAGGTGTTTTGCTATCTGTAGTAATAAAGTACAATGAATCTGAGATCGCTTTATCGGGGTTCCAGTTGAAGAAAACTGTTTTTCCATCGGCGGCCCATTGCGGATTAGAAGGGGAGGTGCCTATCCATTTAGGATCTCTCATGATCTTTTCAACAGTAAGGTTATCAAGCTTTGCTTGCGGAAAAATAGTAAGGGTAAGAAATAACAATAGGAAAGTAGCAATGCACTTCAGCATAGAAATAATTTAGGCTATAAATATATTGAGAAAAGCCTAACGCTGGCGGCCAACTATAAAATCCTATGAAATTGAAAAAGATCTCTCCAATTTCAATTAGGAAAAATCTATGCTATTTTATATTTACAACGGACGTGTTCATGGAGTATTGAACATCTTTTGTTACATCCTTCCAAAGTGTTCAATTCTAAATATTCAATTTTCAATGTTCAAAGCAAAAGATAAAAAGGCTTTATCTTAATTATCAAGTGCGCCATTGTCTATCCAGCAAACGATCGCAGTTTTTTGAGCCATTGTCAAAGTAGTGTTTTGTGGCATAAGACCGGATGCTACCGCACCACGTATGGCTGTTCTGGCATTGAATACCTGCGTGTGATTGGTAATGGGACCCGGGCCATTACTGCTTCCGCTGGCATGACAGTTTGCTTTATTACAAAAAGATTGTATGATGGGGTCCACATCTAAAGCAAAAGTTTTTGCCGTTCCGTCGCAGGTAATAGGCGTGCCGCCTCCCGTTCCCGTATTGGAACCGCTTTTACTACAGGAGATGATAAAAAATAATAAAGCCAATGCAAATAAAAATGAATGAGTCTTTTTCATAAACCACTTTTTTGACATAAAATATCGCCGGTCAATAAAACGAAAAATGTTTTGCGAAAGTTGCCCCTTTTAGAAATTTTTAACGATTGATCAGATGATATCCGCTACGGCCCGCTGAATATTTTGCGATAGTTTTTCGGTAGGCACGTCATTGGGGTCACCACCAAAGGGGTCTTCAATCTCTTCAGCAATCAGTTCAAGACTTGCCAATACATAAAATACAAATGCCACTACCGGTATCACATAGTAACCTAACGTGAATACATAGCCAAATGGCAATGTCATGACATAAATGAAAATAAATTTTTTGATAAAGACGCTATAGGAAAAGGGGATAGGTGTATTCTTGATTCGTTCACAGGCGCCGCAAATATCTGTGAACGATTGCAGTTCATTGTTGAGTACTATCAATTGATCGCCGCTTATTTTTTTCTCCTGGTAGAGTTGTTGAACATGCTGGTACATTAGCAGCGCCACCTGGTTAGGAATATGTTTGGTATGATCTAATTTGCTGAATAGATGCTGGTGTTCTTCCTCTTCAAACAACTCCACTCTTATATTTTCTTTATGTAAATGATTGTGCAGGCTATAGGCATAAGCCGGAATGATCTTACGGAAAAAGGAGCGTTGTGCTGTTTCATCAACCGATAAAAAAGAAGATAATTTCATGGCCAGGTTACGGCTGTTATTAACCAGGCCGCCCCAGAGTTTGCGGCCTTCCCACCAGCGATCATAAGCTGTATTGGTACGAAATACCAGCAGCATGGAAATAGCAAAACCCAACAGGGTGTGCATGACCGGTATGTTTTTTATATAACTGGTTGCAGAAAGATTCCAGTACTCCAGTTCAAGATAGGCTATAATACCGGAGTAGACACTGATGCCAATAAGCAAAGGAGCCAGTTTGCGGACAGTATCGGCTTTGTGAATACGGAAAATATAAGTGAACCAGTCTTTAGGATTATAAGAGATCATCAGGTAATTCTTTTATCAAAAATACCAACCACGGTGCTATTTTCCTTTTTCTAATTAAAGCGATAAACTATATAATTAACTGCTGCTACTCCCCATTTTTTTGTCTATAGCTATAAACAAATAGCCTGCTGCTATAAACACCAGCATTAATCCGCCGGCATTCAGCAATACACGACCGTATCCAAGTTCTGCTGTATTGATAAACGGGTAAGCATGAAAGCCCGAATATTCTCCCCGGAGTAAAGCATATACTAAGTATACACCAGGGTAAACAAGCCAACGCAACGGATGCGACCATTTCAGTGTTCCTTTAGGCGCAAATAGCAACCAAAATAATACAAACAAGAGGGGAACTATTACGTGCAGGGTTTCATCCACCAATCTTTGCAGGCCTTTGGGTTCCCAGATAAAACGGAGAATAGTATTGTATGTAAGCCCAACGATAAAGATGTATAAAGCAATTGCGGCGATGGTGGCGGGTTTTGAAAAAAAAAGTCCGGGTGAAGAAGAAGGACTGAGTAGAATAAAGCTAAGACATAATGCAATCAGTAAATTCGTCAGTACCGTAAAATAGCTGAAAAAGTTCCAGGTGGCTACCAATGTTGTAAGACCATTTGTTTCAGTATTCTTAACGGAAATATATAATTGAAGAATTAACGCCAGCCATGCTACTATGGCAGTGAAAATCATAAAACTGGTGGCGAATCGTGAATACTGCTTTGGCATTATTTTATTTTATGCAGCAATATAAAGGATTTGATTTAGTAATTAATTTTTGGGTGGAGGTGATTGCCAGAGCACATGAGTGATCATCCAGTGATCGTTTAACCTGGCAAGTAGTAAATAATCAGTGCCCCACCACGCAGTCAGTTTGGCGCTTGCCGTTTGATCAAGCACGTCAAATACCTCTATCTTTTTCGGAAATTTCTCGACATTCGGACTTATACCACGTTTCTTAACCCCAGCGGCATAATCTATCATTTCTTTGAATGACATAGGTTCACCTTCGTAACTGGCTTTTCCTTTTGGCATGTAATAGCCATATTTCACCACAGACGTAGCAATGCTTTGATGAATCTTGCTGGTATCGCCGTAGTAAAAAGCATCTACGTAATTTTTGACAGCATTAGTTACCCGGTCCTGCTGGGTTTGTGCAATGGAGGGAAAATAAAAAGTGATCAGCGTTAAACAAAAAGATATTTTTTGCATGGGTGTATTTTTATCCTTTTAAAATAAGGATAGATATCAGTGCCGACGGGAAGTTTTGTATCAGCAGCTGACAACAGGGATAAAAGGAGTGAATACGCCGTTGATAAAAAAACGGGTTTAACAAAAAGGCCTGATCAGGAAAATTAAGACTAATGATGAATAGCAGCTTTCTCTGTTATTTTTTTTCCCGATGACAACAGCTTACGGGATGCAATATCTTTTTTTGAAGTACCGGGCATATTGCATTCTTTATATAAACCCGATTCCGCGCTTTCTCTTGTTTTAAGCTGGCTCAAAAGTTCAGCAGCATGACTCTCTTCTACAAAAAACTCCATTACATAAGCATACAAACAGCTTTCATACCAGGCCTGGTAAATATTAAGATGGCGGTACAAAGGCAATTGACTGTAAAAAGAAATATCGTTTTCATCATGACTGATAAAAGCCATAAGCTTGACAATGCCTTTCTCTTTTTTTTGTGGACTTTCCAGTTGCAGGGGCATATATCCCCCGGCTTGTATCACTTTTGCTTTATGTTCCGGAAAATGACCTGAATTCCTTCCTTTCATAAAAGCGAATTCAAAATCCCTGTCAGGGCATTCGTGTTGTGATACATATTTGAATTTACTTTTGCTTTCAAACTTCTCCTGTAATGTCATTTGAGGATGGGTGTTGATAAACTGGTCGGCATAAAACTCCCATTTTGTGATAAATTCAGAAAAATCAAGATCTGTGATAAAACAGACAAACTGCACAAGTGTATCTTTCTTCATGGAAAAATTAATTTTTTAAAGGTAAAAACCAGTATGGTTTGAGAGAAAACAGCAGTCTGCCTCAATTGTGGTGGGTGTAAGGTAGCCTTTATTGCGGAGCTTGGCGGATAAATATTGAGATGGGCCGTCAATGATTACCTTGTCAGTGGTCATAAAAAAAGACGAATCCCAATTAAATCCTGTTTTCGCTTTTAAGATCAGTACTTTTGCAGAGGAAGTTTGCATCAGTTTCCTTTACCAGTAAAAAAATAATATGTACGCACATGTATGGAGCAAATATCTGCCTGTGATAAGGATATTGCTGAAAAAGTCAGCAACGGGAGAACAAAAGATGGGACTTAATCGAACAGATTTTGAAAAAGGCAATCGTACACGCAAGCCTTCCTGTTCTTTTAATGTTGAAATTGTAAAGGGTCGTTTTAGCACCATTAGTCAGTCTGCTCCCGCAAAAGAGCTGGTTTCAACATTGCTGGAGGATGAAGTGGCAAAAGGATTGCTGCGTCAAAATCATTACAAGATGAGTCTTAACTCTGATCTGCAGTTAACTATTACTAATATCACCCCGGTGGAGGCTGTTGCTGAAACAACCCCGGAGACCGAACAAGGTTAGTTTTAATTAGTAAGAAAGAAACACCATCCCTGAAGTTGTCAAATAAGATGAGACCAGTTTTCTAACGATTCTTTTTTGTATGAAGAAATTAGTTGTACTAGTTGTTATGTATTTAGTTTCGGCAAATCCTTCAGTTGCACAGGTTAGGATCCCTCTTTATGATGTGATACCGAATAGTAAGCCCTCTGTAAATAAAGAGAAAAGTGAAACCTCTGATGGCATCCTCATTATCAGTAATATTTCTATTCCCACGTTAACGATGTATAGCCCCACGGCTTCTGCCGGAAAGAGAACCGCTGTGATTATTTGCCCGGGGGGAGGGTATGGTATTGTAGCAGCGGGCCATGAGGGTGGCGATATCGCCAAAGTTTTCAATGAATGGGGTATTGTTGCTTTTGTATTAAAATACCGTTTACCGGATGATGCCATCATGATCGATAAAACGATCGGGCCCTTGCAGGATGCGCAAAGAGCTATTCAGATGGTAAGACAAAATGCGACAAAATGGAATATTGATCCGGATAAGATTGGCATTATGGGATTTTCAGCAGGCGGTCACCTGGCGTCTACAGCGTCTACTCATTTTAATAAAGCAGTAATCGACAATCCCGGCAACATTTCTCTACGGCCTGATTTTTCTATGCTCATTTATCCTGTCATTAGTTTTACCGATAGTCTCACACACGGTGGTAGCAGGAATAACCTAATTGGCAAAAACCCGTCACCGGAAAAAATAAAAGAGTATTCCAACGAATTATTGGTAAATGCTAAAACACCCCCTGCTTTCCTCGTGCACGCCAAAGATGATGATGTGGTGAAATTCGGGAATAGCGTTCAATACTATGAAGCCTTATTGAAAAATAAAGTGCCTGCTGAGTTAAAACTTTATGAACATGGAGGTCATGGTTTTGGTCTGAACAACAAAACTACAACAGACAAATGGACCGACCGGTTAAAGACCTGGTTAAAAATCAACCACTATATTTTATAAGGCTTTTTTAAAATCTTACATATCGTTCGCTCAGTTGTTTGTCTATTCCTTTTATTCTCACTTTTTTGCTTGTTTACGTAAGGTGAATTCAAAGATGCTCATCCAACCCGGTAAATTATTTTCACTGATATCAAATAACCAGGCTAATGCAAGTTTGTCTATTGGAAAGCCGTTAGGTTTACATAAACCGTCATTGGCTAGTCCATAGCCGATCTGCAAAGACTGCTCGAATCCCGGGCTCGCTGGCCTCAATTCTACGGTAAAACGACAAGGTTTGCCACTCCGGTTCCTGAATAAATGATTGACCATTGACCCGGCGGTTGCGGATTCACCGGTCATTAACGTATGTAAAGATTTATCCAGTTTCACCTGCACTTCACCTTCCAGGCAAGAAAATTTTTCAGCATAGGTTTTATGATAATGGAGCCCGACGCCGCCACCGTTAGCCAGCTCAACTTCAACAAGAGTGTATTCACCGCCCGTATCAGCATGGGTTTTTAAAAATATCACATGGTCACGCTGAATGGGATTATAAATTTTTCTTTCCATGAAATTTATTTACGACAGAACAATAATAAAGGTTTCAAAAGACCGGGGTGCCTTAGCAAGGACAATCGGTCATCGCTAAAAACCAGACTTACCGGCATGGTTCATTCGTTTTTTTGCCAAATAAGAGTATTTTTGCGGTCGAACCAGCTGAATATATTACCAGCTTAATGATGATCTGTTATCCTTTATAAAATTAGTTTAAGATTATTTTATGAAAATAAGACTGCTCTTTAGTTTTTTAATGGCCATCTCCGCTTATTCCGCCATGGCCCAAAAGCTTTATACCTTTTCAGGTAAAGTAACCAATGCAAGTTCAGTTCCGCTTGCCGGCACATCTGTTTACCTGCTGAATACCAACAGGGGTACAGCTTCCGATGAACGAGGAAATTTTGAATTGAAAAATCTTCCTCCGGGTAAATACGCCGTACAAATTTCCGCTATAGGTTATGCTACTACCAACCTTGCTATTTCGCTGGGAGCTTCATCCACTGAAGCAATAACTATTAAACTGGCTGATGCCGCCACGCAATTAGACGCGGTATTGGTTAGCGCCCAGAAAACAGAAGAATCTTTACAACAGGTACCGTTTAGCATTTCAGCTATCTCCTCCAAACAAGTACAGCAATATCGCTTATGGAACAGCCGTGATCTGACAGCAATCATTCCCAATCTTTATTCTTCCAACTCCGGTGATGACAGGAATGTAACTTCTATCCGCGGAATCACTACTACTTCTTATGATCCGGCTGTGGCTACTTATATTGATGGCGTCAATCAATTTGGGCTGGATACTTATATCGCCCAGTTGCTCGATATAGAACGTATTGAAGTGTTAAGAGGCCCCCAGGGCACTTTGTATGGAAGAAATGCAATGGGAGGAGTTATTAATATTATTACGAGAAAACCTTCGAACTACACGAATGGTTTCGCAGAGATCACGGCGGGTAATTATGGACAGCAACGTTATAGCCTTGGTATACGCACACCATTGATAAAGAACAAACTTTTTGCGGGGGCTTCCTTCCTGTATAATCAGAGAGACGGATTTTATACCAATGAGTTTAATAATACTGAGTTTGATAAGCAGAATAATTTTTCCGGGAATTATTATTTAAAGTTTATCGCCAACGAAAAATGGGGATTTAACCTGAATGTAAAACATAACAATAACCGCAACAACGGAGCATTCCCGCTGGTGAATGGGGTGGATGAGGCATTTAATAATCCTTTTAAGCTTAACCAGGATGCGACGGCGAAGATGATCGACAATACATTCAACAGTTCTTTTACCGCCAACTATGCGGGTAAGTCATTTAATTTCTCTTCTCAAACCGCTTATCAATCTAATCATCGCTATTACAACAAACCACTTGACGGAGATTTTTCACCCATAGATGGCGTGACGGTGATCAATGATTATAATGGAGACTGGAACAAGGTGAAAGTATGGACACAGGAATTTAAAATTACATCTCCTGCTGCTTCGTCCTCTTCCCTGAAATGGACAGCGGGAACCTATTTCTTTCACCAGGATAATCCAACCAAACAAGCTATTCATTTTGGAAAAGATGCCGGAATGTTAGGGGCGCCCGACACTGATTTTTCACTGATCAGTTCTACCAAAGGAAAAAATTCAGGTGCGGCGGTATTCGGACAAGTGACCTATGCTATCAATGATAAAATAGACATCATTGCCGGATTACGATATGACTATGAAAAGAAAAAGTACAACGTGTTGGGTGAATACCAGAAAGATCCTGATCCTAACCCGCTTTTTGAAACCAGGCCGGACACGACAGCCAGTGCTAATTTCAGCGCCTTTTCACCCAAGCTTGGGTTGTCTTATAATGTTACTTCTAACAGCAATTTGTTTGCAACCTATAGCCGTGGATTCAGAACCGGTGGTTTCACCCAATTATCTTCCGATCCTTCCCAGCCACCATTATATTCTTACAAACCGGAGTACAGCAATAATATAGAAATAGGGATAAAAAATAATTTACTTAACAACAAACTAAGACTGAATCTGGCCATATTTGCGACACAGGTGACAGATGCGCAGGTGCCCACTCTTGTATTACCCGATGCTATCACTGTTACACGCAATGCCGGTAAATTGAATAGTAAAGGTGTTGAGTTAGAGTTGGCTTCTACACCTGTAAAAGGATTGCAGGTTGAATATAATTTTGGTTACACTGATGCGGAGTATAAAAATTTGAAGCTCTCGCAAAACGGTTCGGCGGTCAACCTGGATGGAAAGAAACAGATATTTACACCGGAGACAACATCCATGCTGGCATTGCAATACAGTTATGACCTCGGTACCAAACAACAATTGAAACTGGTGGCAAGAGGAGAGTGGATGAGCCTGGGTAAACAATATTTTGATCTGTCCAACAACATTTCACAGAAAGCCTATAGCTTATTGAATACACGGTTTGGTATTTCTTCAAAGCATTTTGAACTGATGTTATGGGGAAGAAACCTTGGAGATAAAAAATATATAGCGTACGCATATGATTTTGGCGCTATTCATTTAGGCAATCCAAAAACATACGGGATTACATTGGCCGCCAACTTTTAATAGAAAGGGGTAATTGCAACGTTGGTAATTACCCCTTTTTATTTTAACAGGATAAGCAAGGGCCGTTTGAAAGATTATCCTTTTTTTTCCAGATATTCTTTCAAGCTGATTCCGATAATATGCTCCCATCCCTTTACAAAATTTTCTCGTGCAAAATCCGGGTTGCTGGCAGGGAATGTTTCCAATCCCGTATCTGTGAGTTTCAATATTGTTTTGTTGCCTTCCGGGAATAGCTCAAACGTAACAAACGAATTTCCTTCATGCCCATCGTAGCGCCAGCTATAGGTAAGTTTCCTGCCTGTTATCACCTCTGTTATTTTGCATACGTGTAGGTAAGACCTGTCTTCCGGACCGCCGGTAAAGCTGAATTCAAAACCCACTTCCGGTTTAAACTCCGCCAGGTCAAAATACCATTGTTTCATCTTATCCTTATCCGTGATGGCTTGCCATACTTTTTCAATGGGGGCATCGTATGTGCGTTCAATGGTAAAGGGAGTTGTTTGCATAACTTAAAAGCATTTATAGTTGATAAAAAAATTTTACTTCCGGGGTTTCTTTTTTTGCTCTTTGGCAAGAAAATTTTCCAATGCGTCCAGTTTTTGTGTCCAGAAGATGCGGTATTTTTCGGTCCACTCGTTCACTTCTTTTAATTGTTTGAGATTAGCATGGCAAAACCTTTCCCTGCCGGTTTGTTTGATCACTATTAAACCACATTCAGTAAGTATGCGGATATGTTTTGAAATAGCTGGTCTGCTGATCGAAAATTTTTCAGAAACGGCATTCAGGTTTAAGGGAGTGCCGGCGATCAAACCAATGATCTGCCGACGGGTGGGATCGGCTATGGCTTGGAAAACATCTCTTCTCATTGTGTAACTATTCGGTTACAAATATATAGGAAACCGTTTGGTTACAAAAAAAATTCTGAAAATATTTTGAATAAATGTAACAGCTAGACATGGAAAGGTGAGCACCTGAAAAATAATCAAGCCCAAAACAATTAAAAATTGAATAACGATTGAAAAATTGTTTCAATCGTTTGCATATTGCTTGTTTATAAAAATTTCATTCTCAGTGCATCTTAATGTCATAAAATATTGTCACCTTAGAGCAACAATAGTTTGCAAACCCGTCGGAATATATCCCGATGTTTTCGGAGTTACCTGCAAATCAAAAGGAAGCTGCTTAATGGATGTCAAGCCAACAAACCTGTGTTTAATCATTTGCCTGGTCAATAAGCATTTGTTATTACCGGTATATTTTTATGGCGATCAGTTACTCCGTAATGGCATCAGCTTCACCGCTGGTTTAGCCAATCTCCAAAGGTGCTCAGTCAATTCTTCATCTGCTCCCACGATATCTTTTCTAAAAAGGGAAAGTTTAATAAAAGGCTCTTATGGTAACCAAATGTTTATAGATTTAAAAACTGCTATATGAAACAAAAAATTTTCTACTTATTGTCGCCGATGATGGTTTTTCTTCTCATCTTTATGACGCTGCAGAATTTTGCTTTGGCAAATTGGGATCGTCATGATCATCCAGTGGGCTTGGTGGATATAACACTCACTGGTAAAATTGTAAACAGTCTTGGTGAACCATTAAACGGGGTTAGCGTCCAATTGAAAGGCTCTTCAACCGGAACGTCTACCAATGCAAAAGGCGAATTTCAAATTATGGTACCGGATAACGGCGTACTTGTCATTTCTTCTATTGGATATGCTCCCCAGGAGGTTGCTGTTGACGGTCGTAATTCAATTTCATTAACGCTCGTCTCATTAGAAAATACAATGAATGAGGTAGTAGTAGTGGGCTATGGATCACAGAAGAAAAAAATTGTAACTGCTGCGGTTGACCAGATTTCAGGCAAAGAAATAG
Source organism: Chitinophagaceae bacterium (assembly GCA_040007815.1). Classification (GTDB taxonomy): domain Bacteria; phylum Bacteroidota; class Bacteroidia; order Chitinophagales; family Chitinophagaceae; genus Terrimonas_B. The sequence continues at coordinate 188,950 of JBDTUH010000001.1, read as the reverse complement.
CTAAAAGGCCGGTTGCAAATGTAATTCAGGGTTTGCAGGGACTTAGCCCGGGTCTTAATATTTCATACCCGGGAGGTAAGCCAGGATCTACCCCTGATATTAATATACGTGGTCTTGGTACAGTTACCGGGGGAGGAACTCCCCTGATTATCATTGACGGGGTTGCTTCGACCACGGATGATCTTTTACGTTTAAGCCCCGGCGATATTGCATCCTATACTGTTCTGCGGGATGCTGCATCTGCTGCTATTTATGGGGCAAGGGCTTCTTTTGGAGTTATACTCCTGACTACTAAACAGGGCGCCAGCGGCGGACGGCAAAGGATCACGTATAATAATTATTTTTCCTGGTCACGCAGATCGGTAGTGCCTGCCCCGATTACAGATCCATATATCTATATAAGGGTCTTAAAAAATTCTGTATCACCGGAAGTAAGTCCCTGGGGTGATGGATATGTTTACTACGAGCCATGGCAATACCAATGGGCAAAAGAACGTTCGGATAATCCGTCTGTGGAGGATACACGCATTAATCCGGATGATCCCAGTAAGTGGACTTACATGGGAGCCAATAACTGGAACAATTATTTCTTTAACCAAACCAGTTTTTCTCAAAACCATAACGTGTCACTGAGTGGCGGTTCTGAAATTGGAAAAGGTAAACCATTCGGTTATTTGGTTTCTGCTGACTACACAAAAGAAAATGGATTAAACAAATTGGCGAAAGATGATTGGAACAGGTATGCCTTAAGATCAAGAATAAATTTTACGCCCTTCAAAGGTTTAAAAATTGATAACAATCTTAATATCTATCAAACGGTAGCCTCTGCTCCCAGTTATTCAATCACTGATATATATTACCTGCAGCCTACTGACGTGGCTAAAAATACCGATGGAACCTGGGCAAACACCGGCGCCGGGCGATTGGGCGCACAATTAACAGGTGGTGGTCGAAATGAACAAAACCGATTTGGCCTTCAGAATATCTTTAAAGCAACAGCCAGCTTTTTGAATAATGACTTGCAAATAACCGGAAGCGCAAGCATAAAAAGAGAAAACTGGAAATATAATTTAGATTATCAAAAGTATAAAATAGGATATGGGCCTACCGATATACGCCAGGAAGGTGGCACCGGCTCCATTAATAATAAGACCGGCACGGTAAAACAGGATGTGTATGATTTGTATGCGAATTATAATAAGAAAATTGGAGATCATGATATAAAACTGCTTGCTGGTTATAACCAGGAAGAATATATCTGGTCAGCGGACCAGCTTTATAGAAATATTTTAATTTCCTCATCACTTCCTTATATCGGGCTTGCAACGGGTGCCATTACCACTTCTCCGGAATATACAACCTACGCATTGAGGGGTATTTTCGGACGTATCAATTATAGCTTTAAAGACAGGTATATATTGGAATTGAATGGTCGCCGTGACGGATCTTCCCGTTTCCCAAAAGAAAACCGGTCGGGCTTTTTTCCTTCTGTTTCAGCAGCCTGGATTGCCAGCGACGAATCTTTCTTTCAACCCGCCACCAAATTTATATCTACACTTAAGTTCCGCGCTTCTTATGGTGATCTTGGAAACCAGGTCGTAGATAATTTCAGGTATATATCGACCCTACCGGTAAATACCAATTTCCCTGCTATCGTCAATGGGGTAAGGCCGACGGTTGTATCCGGCTCGCCGTTATTGAATGTAGACCCGGACACTTACACTTGGGAAAAAGTCAGGGTTTTTAATGTCGGTACTGATGTAGGCTTACTGAAAGATAAGCTCCAGATAACGTTTGACTATTTTACCCGCAGGACAATTGGCATGTTAACACCGGGGGCCACTTTACCAGGAGTAATTGGAACAGCCCCGCCACCGCTTAATTCCGGGGAGATGCTTACGAAAGGCTTTGAACTTTCCATAGCCTATCGTAATAATTTTAAAGTAGCAAACAAACCTTTTGGTTACGGAGCAAAATTTACACTTTCAGACTCGAAAGCCAAGATTACAAAATATAATAATGAACAAGGTTTCCTGAATAACAACTACTACGTTGGTCAGACCATTGGTGAAATTTGGGGATTGGAAAGTAATGGGTTCTTCAAATCACCCGCCGAAATTGCTGCGCTTGATGAATCGGCGATTGTACCATGGACAGATTTATATGTTGTGGAAGGCTGGCCCAAATACGTAGATCAGAATAAGGATGGTAAAATAACAATCGGGCAAACGTTAAGTAATCCCGGGGATGCCAAAATAATTGGCAATAGCCAGGCCCGGTTTCGTTTTGGAATAAACTTAGATGCGGATTGGAACGGATTTGATTTTTCCGTCTTCCTGCAGGGAGTTTTAAAACAGGATTTTTATCCCCACCATTATCTGTTCTGGGGACCATACCAGCAACCTTATGCAGGGATCTACTCTTGGAACCTGGATTATTACCGCGCTACCTCGCAAACAGTGGCAGAAAGAGCCGTTAACTCAGCATCTTTTAATAACGCCGGATTGGCCGATGCGAATACAGACTCCTATTTCCCGGTATTACAATCCTGGCTCGCCGATAATAATTATAGAGGAAGTGGCGAATTGGAAAGATATGGTTTGGACATGCCTCAAACAAGATACCTTTTGAACGCAGCATACCTGCGCGTCAAAAACCTGACATTGGGGTACACGTTACCCGCATCTATAACAAAGAAATATAAGGTAAGTCGTTTTCGTGTATTTGTTACCGGGGAAAACCTGATGGAGTTTTCTGCAATAAAAAAATATATCGATCCAGAAGCCGTCGCGGACGGTTACGGTTGGGCGTACCCTTATCAGCGTAAGTATGCGGTAGGTATTAATCTTGATTTTTAAAATATTTTAATAAGCAGTAAATGAAAAAGAATCTTTTTTATACAATATGCTTCCTGGCCCTGCTATTTCCTTTGGCCTCATGCAAGAAAAATTTCTTAGATCGTTTTCCGCAAACATCTATTCCGCCGGATTTATTTTTTAATTCGGAACAGGACCTTGCGCTTTATATTAATGGGTTGCTGTCATTGCCCGGCAGGGATGACTCCTACTATGGTGATCAGAATACCGATGATAAGGCAACCACAGGCTACCAGGAGATAAATAGCATGATGACCACCTCACCCACTGCGGAGACTATTATTACGGGTTGGTCTTATGGCGATTGGAAAAGGCTTCGGGACATCAATTATTTTTTGGAGAATTATGATAAAGCGGCCGAGCAACAAACCGTAAAAGACCACTATGCAGGACTTGCCCGTTTCTACAGGGCTATGTTTTACATGAATAAAGTAAAACGTTATTCAGATGTTCCCTGGTATTCGGCAACAATTAACCCAACTGATGAGAACTTATATAAACCCCGTGACAGCAGGGCGGTTGTACTAGACAGCATTATGGCGGACCTTGAGTATGCAGCGGCGCATGTGAGAAGTAAGGGTGATGTGCCCTCCGGTACACCCTACAATATGGTGGTGAAATTGGTTCAGGCCAGGATTGCTTTATATGAAGGTACTTTCCGCCGTTATCATCCTGAATTAAACCTGCAGGGGTCGGCAATAGATTTTTTAACTAAAGCAGCCAGTGCAGCCAATGATATCATTTCCTCCAATCAATTCTCATTAGCCGGCGACTATTTGTCTTTGTTTACCAGTTCAGACTTAAGTGGAAACCCGGAAGTATTGCTTGCAAGGGCCTATAGCGACGATCTGGGTTTGGGATCAAGTTTATATTCTTTTTTTGATTATGAAATGTCGCCTTCAAAGGATCTGGTTAAAACTTACTTGATGAAAGACGGTTCCCGGTATACTGATCAGCCGGGTTACCTAACATTTCAATTTGTAAAAGAATTTCAAAACAGGGATCCCCGTCTTTCAAAAACAATTGTGCCACCGGGATATGTTATGGCCGATCAGGCACCAAGACCATATGTGCAGTCATTAAACCCAAAGTTCAGCGGCTATCACCAGCTTAAAGGCTATATTAATTCAACCGATAACAAGACAATTAATGATGTGGACTTTCCTTCTTATCGCTATGCGGAAGCATTATTAATCTATGCGGAAGCAAAAGCAGAATTGGGAACGCTTACCCAGGCCGATCTGGATATAACAATAAACTTGTTGCGGACAAGGGCGGGAATCACTACTCCTCTTGACCTTGCTGCTGCTAACGCAAGTCCTGACCCGGTACTGGCTGCCAAATATCCCGACGTGAGTGGGGCAAACAAAGGCGTAATACTGGAAATTCGTCGTGAAAAACGGGTGGAGTTTGCAGCTGAAGGATATCGTTTTGATGATCTGATGAGATGGCATGCCGGTAAAGAACTGGAAAAAATACAGGAAGGACTGTATTTTCCCGGCCTTGGCGACTATGATCTTACAGGGGATGGGGTAACAGATATTACTTTAATTGATAAGAATACACCCGTTCCTAACACTCCGCCAAACAATAGTTTAGGGGTACCCATTAAATATTACCAGGCCGGAACAATTAATGATGGGGTATCAGTATTTTTAAAAAATGGAACTGCCGGTGGTCCTATCGTTACGGATGGCGAAATCAGATCATTTGTAGAACCTAAATTTTATTACAGACCTGTGCCAGCAACTGAAGTAACCTTAAATAAAAATCTCGCACCTCAACTATTTGGTTGGTAGAGTAAGCGGAAGACAATACTTAGTTGTGCTAGGATTACGTTAGTTGAGTTAGTATGTTTGAGTAAAGTACATCACTGCAACTTATCAGAATAGTAAGTTTGGAATATACTTTCGATGTAGTTAAAATATATTAAAATAACACGGAAACCCTCCGTTGTAAACGAAGTGATTTGGTTATTGTAATAACAATAAACAAGCGGTTTTTATCAGCAGTTAGTTTTGGGAAAAGTGCAGGCCTGAGGGCCTGTCTTTTTTTGAAAATCAAATAACGAGATTCAATGAATAGATATTTCGCGCGGACATCTTTTATCATAGGAGCAATTCTGTTGACGACAAGCATCTTCGCCCAAAGGGGCAACGGGAAAAAAATTCAGGTAATGAATTTTAATCTTTGGTTGGGAGGAGATGGATGCGGCCTGTCAAAAGATAATTCAATCCGGTTTCAACTGGAAGCATCCTTATGGAGAAGAATGGATTCAGAGATAGCTTTCGTGAAATACATCCTGATCCGTTAAAGGAAAGAGGTATAACCTGGAGCCCGACTTTTACGAATGCCTTTAAAGACAGGATCGATTATATTTATTACAAAGGAGATCAGATCAAGCCTGTTCAATCATTTACTATTTCAAAACACCCGGCGAAATATCCTTCTGATCATGCGGCCGTGGTGACAGTCTTTCGTTATAATTAAACCGCTCTTTGTAGCTATTTGAAATGATTTAAATTCCGTTGTTAGTGATCCTTTTATTAAAAATAATACGCAATAACAGCGGCGTAAAAGAAAAATCCCCGCTCGTGAAATGAGAACGGGGATTGTATAAAATATATTTTATTCTTCTTACACTTTTACCCAACTCTGCTTCTTATTACTTTCCAAAATTCTTTCACAGATCAGTAATTCACGATAGCCATCGGCAAAAGTAGGATAGGGGGCATTCTCCGGTTGTTTACCTGATGCTACTGCTTCGTACACTTCTTTGAATAGTTGTTTCGAAGTATCCGGGAAACCTTCATTGTGTCCGCCAGGAAAACTCATGATGGCACGTGCTTCAGGATAAGCCAGCGACGGGTCACGCATCAATGATTCGTTATAACCATCTCTGTTACCGATCCATACTTCGTTAGGCGCTTCGGAGTTCCAGGCAAATGTTTTTTTAGAACCGGATATTTCTAATTTCAATTGATTTTTTCTTCCCGCGGAGACCTGGGACACAGTGATAGATCCACGGTTTCCGTTACTGAAACGTAGCAACACATTCGCATGATCTTCGGTAGTAATGGGAACATCTGCATAATCTTCCGCTTTTAGCATTTTACCGGAATAGGTTTCTACGGGTTTTAATGGTTTCTTACGAGTTTTATGAATGGTATTAAAATCAGCCAGCACTTCCATTGTTTTTAATCCCGTGATATATTCAATGACGTCCATTAAATGCGAACCGATATCGGCGATAGCACGGGAGTCACCGGATTTGTCGGGTTCTAAACGCCAGTTATAATCCGTTTCATAAAAAAGCCAGTCCTGTAGGTATGATCCCAATATGGAATATATTTCACCGAGATCGCCTTTTTCCCGCATGGTCTTCATCTGTCTTACCAGCGGATAATAACGTAAATTGAAATGAACGGCATTGACAAGACCAGTCTGTTTGGCTAAAGCAACTAACTCTTCAGCTTCGTGCAGATCCTTGGCCAATGGCTTCTCGCAGATTACATGCTTGCCTGCCAGTAAAGCGGCTTTTGACTGGGGGTAATGCAGGAAGTTAGGTGTACAGATATGAACGGAAACGATATCTTTCATCTCCAGCAGCTGATCAAATGTGCAGGCTCTTTCGATACCCAGTTGCGCCGCTTTGCTGCTGGCTAATTCAATATTCGCTTCGCATAACGCCGTTACTTCTATATTGGGTAATCTCCTGAGAGCTTCGATATGAGCCGGGCCGATAAAGCCTGTTCCGACCACACCTACTTTGATTTTTGACATAGCAATCTTTTTTGGCGGTTAAATTTCAGTTTAATTACCCGTATAATGAATTAAACATTAACGGGGTCGTTAAAATTACAGGTTATTGTAAATACACAAAGTTTTTTTTGGTGGTGCGTTTGGTTTTTGGAAGAAAATGAGAACATGAAATTTAATATACCGGACGATGTATCATATTTTATGAAGGCGAACGGTGACTGCAAAAGATACAAGTGTTCCAGGGTTCAGGTTGTGGCAGATTCGCGGTAGAGCGATCATCCTTTTTCTTTTCTCTTCTATTTTATATCATTTCGTTGTAAAAATTTATATATTCCCAAATAGCATCGAAGCGGCTTCGCAGGGAAAAAAGCATCATTATTTCACTGTTATAAACTGAAATGACCACTCATCACTTTGTACGACAAGTTTCGTTCTATTGTTGATAGCTTTATTACGCACTTCACTTTAGGCCTGCTAACTTAAAACTTTTGTTATGCGGATACTGCTGCTTATACTACTTGGCTTTCCTTTTTTTTCAAACGCCCAGATCAACAGATCGGCCAATGAACTGGCCCGTGAAAAGGTAAAAGAATATATTGTCACTAAGATTTTTAAAGAACTGTCCTATAAGCCCATTTCGTATGGCGAATTAAAGCCGCAAAAGCAACCGCATTCTGAAATGGCCTGGTCCATTATTCACAGGTTTGAAATCGTCGACTCCCAGTTTGTCTCTGATAAGAAAATACCTGTCACAAAGCCTTATGACTTCTCCTTTACCCTCGATAAAAAGCTAAATGTCATTGCGGCGGAAAATTTTCACCGCGAATAAAATTTCACTCCTGTTTATAGCCTTCGTTGCAATTCTTCACTATCTGGTGACGTTTATAGATTGTCGCCAATTTCTTATTGGTAACCGAATAGGGTACTATCTCTATTTTACTTAAATTAAGAGTCTATAAGTTGCTATTGATATAAATAAAAGGCAACTTTCAAATTAGTAAGCAGGTATTAATGAAGACAGCACTATTATTGATTTTATTGCCATTACAAATTTTCGCCCAGGACTTTTCCGGGGTATGGAAGGGTATTTTGTCTACTGCCGGCAATGAGTTGTCGTATGAATTGGTGATCAGCGAAACCGGCGGTAAACTGACCGGTTATTCTCTTTCTGTTTTTACCATTAATGGTGTAGAAAATACCGGGATAAAATCAATGAAAATTAAAAGCAGGAAGGAAAGCATATCTATTGAAGACGATGAACTTATCTATAATAATTATACGACAACGGCAAAAAGGGTGACCCTGTTCAGTACACTTAACCTGGAAAGGAAAGATTCATTGATGATACTGCAGGGGTCTTTTTTTACAAGATCAGTGGACAGGTCGACTTTCAAAGGAACAATTCGTTTGGAAAAAGTGAATAGCTTTTCCGCGACAAGAGTAGTACCCCAACTGGAAAAAATGAATTTATTAAACAATCTTTCCTTTGTGCAACCTAAATCTGTTGAAAAGGAAAATAATTCCGTTCCGGCGTCCATCCCAGTCAATAAAGAATCATTGCCTGATACTTTGGCGATTGAAAAAGAAGAGGCGAAAATGGCGATTGCGAAGCCAGAAAGGCAGCTAAAACCTGTTTCGTTGCCGGCGCAAAAAAATAAAATGACGTCAGTATCCGCACCACCCGTAATTAAAGCAGCCCCCAAAGTAATTCCGCCTTCGGTTGCGGCAGAAATCGCATCCCGTAAAACAGAAATAATCAGGAACATTTTCTTTCAATCAGACAGTCTCATGCTTACTTTGTATGATAATGGGCAGGTAGATGGAGATACTGTGAGCGTAGTGGTAAATGATAAGGTAATTATTGCACGGCAGGGATTGACCACCACTGCCGCCACTACTACTCTTTATACTAATAAGGTACCTGGCGATTCATTGAAATTGATCATGTATGCTGAAAACCTGGGTAGCATTCCTCCCAATACCGGCCTGCTTATTATACAGGATGGTAATGAAAAATACCAGATAAGATTTGAAGGGGATTTTCAAAAAAATTCAGCGATAATATTGCGGAGAAAGCGATAAAATGATCAGGGATCATATTGGAAGAAAAAATCATAGTTAAGTAATGGGGATCAGTTTTAGCTCAGTAACAATTCTTTCATAAAAAATAATATCAGCTACTGATCGTTAATAATAGCGACAGTTTTGCAGTCCGCTATATTTTCCTAAATTAGTTAAATCTTCCGCCTCAGGATATTAAAAAAGGGGCGACAGGCAGCAAATAGTAACCACCATGAAGATCCTGAAATATTCCTTGTTGAGTTTATTCATAGCCACGTTTCATATTTGTTCCAATGCCCAGGAGATATTTTCCTGGAGTAAAGAAAAGGAGTATTGCAATCCCTCTGTTATCGGTTTGCCGAGGGCTAAAGCGGTTATTATCCGGTATGAACTTCAGCCGGGGTACAATATCAGCTCCGAAAGTAAATTAGGCAGCTACGGTAATAGCAACGGAAAAATCAGCAGTAACCGCCGTTTCGATGTTCGGGTCCGGTTTCCCATTATTAATAAGCCTTCACTTACTATCGCGGCTGGTCTTAAATATTCGCAGGAAGAATTCAATTTCAGCGATGATCAACCCGCGAATTATTCTTTTTACAAAGACCTGGAAGACCGTCCCCTGAAAAGCGCCGGTCTCCACTTTTATGTAGTAAAGCCGACAAAGAATAAAAAGTATTTTATACTCCGCACCAGTCTTGATCTGAATGGCGATTATGGCTCAGAAAAATTCGGTAAAAAAGAGTTCCTGAAATTTTCCGTTACACCCCTGATCGGCTGGAAGAAAAATGAAAATCTTTCCTATGCCGTAGGATTTACTTATGGCTATTCATTTGGTGTGCCATTGATAATACCCGTACTTTCTTATAATAGGAATTTTAATTGTCACTTCGGGATAGAAAGTGTACTGCCGCTTAGCCTTAAACTGCGGTATACGAAAAATGAAAAAAACTATTGGTATGGAGGGGTGGAAATGGGCGGCGCATCTTATCGCCTCGATAATGAAGGGACAGCATTCAGTAATTACAATAAGCTCCATTTATTTCGTTCAGAGTTGCGTTACACACTTACCTATGAAAGAGAAATACATGACTGGTTGTGGTTTGGTATTGAAGCTGGCTACCGGCAAAATCTTCGTTTCAACCTGACCAATGGACCCAGGGCGAGGGCGGATGTTATTATCAAAAATACACTGAAAGGCGCCCCAGTTGTCAACGCCAGTATTTTCATGGTACCCCCACGGTTCTTTTTGAAGAAGAATAAAAAATAAAACAAAAGCTGCCTGTATAAAACGGTCAGCTTTTGTTTTATGTAAGAAGTATCAGTTTACTATTGACCGGGAGGTTTTGGGCCAGGCACTAGGTTTGCTATCGGCTTGGTGGTTTTCAGGAAAGCGAAAATAGCTTTGAGATCCGTGTCGTTTAGATTTTTGATGACGTCCCAGGGCATTGGTGGCAACAAAGGGCGGCCTTCTTCCATGCCTTTAGATTTCCCTTTTTTAATAGCCGTCATAAATTGCTCTTCTGTCCAGTTACCGATACCGGTTGGGTCAGCGGTAAGGTTGGCGGAAAAGGAGGTACCCCATGGACCAATATAGGCTGTAAGATCAGGAGCAAAAAGTATCCAGCCACTTTTCAATATATTACTATCCGTTTTTGGTAGTTGGCTGTCGGCAGGATGCCCTGATAGTCTTCTGTCCATATCAAACTCTGGACCATGCGCTCCCATTTTTTTGGGTGTGTGGCAATCATCACAACCACTGGCGCTGACAATATAATTGCCACGCTTTACCAGGCTGTCGTTACTAATAACGGTGTCTCCTTCTTTTTTGGCTTCCGTGTTACAGGCAAGGAATGCAACCATAACTGTCCCTGTAATGACAGATAGCATAAGCACTGCTTTTTTCATGTTCGTATTGTTTTGGGGATTGTTGAAATACTGAATGTCATTTTCATTTTCAGGATTTCATGCCGCACTGTTACCAGGATTCTGTTTTGATTGGTCGGATGTGTATATAGCCGCTGACCTTATTCAAGCAAAAACTATATGCTGTAACCTGGATATAGTTTTTGCGTAGCTAAGATATTGAAAAAACACATGGAAGGTAAAAAATTAATAGTTAATGGGGGTAAGTTTTTATCCGCCTTCCTTTATCGTCGCAATGGTATCGGTAAAAGCAAGAACGTAGTTTTTATATCACAACAGTGTCTGTTTGTGCGCAAGAGTTGGCCTTTGGTTTTATGATTATCTTTGACGCAGACATCTAAAAATAAAGTTTTATAAGTTTATGTTCAGATCCGTTATAACCGGCACCGGCTCTTATATTCCAGCTACTGTTCAATCTAATGCGGATTTCGCCAATCATCGTTTTTATACAGATAATGATCAACTCCTGGATGTGCCGCCGGAACAGGTAGTCGAAAAATTCAGGCAGATAACCGGTATCGCGGAACGTCGTTATATCTCTGATGAATTAAATACATCCGATATTGCATCTATTGCGGCCCGCAGGGCGGTGGAAGATAGCGGCATTGACCCTGAAACACTGGACCAGTTAATCGTAGCGCATAATTTCGGCAATGTAATCAAACAAACCATTCAGGTGGATGCCGTTCCTTCGTTGGCTACAAGAGTAAAACATGACCTGGGAATAAAAAATTCCAATTGTGTGGCGTACGATATTTTATTTGGTTGCCCCGGTTGGATACAAGCCATGATACAGGCGGATGCTTTCTTCAAAGCGGGGATGGCGAAAAAATGTTTACTGATTGGTGCGGAAACCCTTTCACGGGTTATTGACATATATGATCGTGACAGTATGATTTTCGCCGATGGGGCGGGAGCCTGCATAATGGAATATAAAGATGTTCAGGAAAATGGCCCGGGCATACTTGGAGCCTGCGCTCAGACACATAGTATGGAGGAGGCTTACTATATTGATATGGGCAAATCTTATTTTCCCGGCAGCGATCCATACATACGATATATAAAAATGAAAGGCCGGAAAGTGTATGAGTACGCTATGAAATTCGTACCGGCGGCAATGAAAGAATGCCTCGGAAAAAGTGGCGTAGGTATCCATGATGTAAAGAAGATATTTATTCACCAGGCCAATGAGAAAATGGATGAAGGCATCATAGCCCGTTTGTATAAATTATATGGTATTGATAAGCCGATGGAGAATGTAATGCCGATGAGCATACATTGGTTGGGTAATAGTTCTGTTGCTACTGTTCCTACGCTTTATGATTTAGTAATACGGCAACAGGTAACTTCCCATCAGTTGTCGCCCGGTGATATTATTCTTTTTGCTTCCGTTGGAGCCGGTATGAATGTGAATGCGGTTTGTTACCGGTATTAAGTTTCACCGGTATAAGCCGGAAATAAGGATTTAAATGAATATTGTTTGCAATTCAATAAATGTTGTTTATGCAAATTAAAGCTGCAACGGTTGATGAATATTTAAAAGAAGTTCCGGCGGAACGGCTGCAGACGTTGCAAAAAATCAGGGAGCTATGTCTGAAAGAACTGAAAGGTTATGCTGAAACTATGCGTTATGGTATGCCTTGCTACGAAAAAAATAGCATTGTTGAAGTTAGCTTTGCCAGCCAAAAAAATAATATCGCACTGTATATTTTAAAGCACGATGTTATAGAACAATACAGGAAGGATCTTAAGGGCATCAGTGTTGGTAAGGGCTGCATACGGTATACCAAGCCGGAGAAAATAGATTTTTCCATTGTTCAAAAAACGATTGCCGGCACTTTTTTATCGGCAAATATCATTTGTGGATAAAAAAGCACGGGTACTTAACGGGGTAAAACTGTGTTCAGTTTCAATATATTTGCAAAAACCCCAGCCCTGGATGAGTTTTTTTATTTACCAGGCCGTGCGACGAACAAATAAAGATCAATGAAGGAAAAGCTGCAGCAACTATCCCGTGAATTAGAAGGAGAGCTATATGACGATACTACGATGCGGACATTGTATGCTACTGACGCATCAGCTTATAGAGAAATGCCTTTAGCCGTAGCTGTTCCCCGATCAGTAGCTGATCTTAAGAAGTTGATCCTTTTTGCAAAATCAGAACGAACATCGTTGATTCCCCGTACCGCCGGTACTTCATTGGCAGGACAGGTAGTAGGCAATGGTATTGTAGTGGATGTATCAAAATATTTTAGGCGAATAATTGAATTGAATGCAGAACAAAAGTGGGTTCGGGTACAACCCGGTGTTATTCGCGATGAATTAAATATGTTCCTGAAACCGCATGGATTATTTTTTGGTCCCGAAACATCTACGGCCAACAGGGCTATGATCGGCGGGATGGTGGGTAATAATTCCTGTGGTTCCAATTCAGTGGTATACAGAAGCACCCGCGAACATTTGCTGGAAGTAAAAGCATTGTTGAGTGATGGATCAGAAGCGGAATTCAAGTCATTGAACATAGACGAGTTTCATCAAAAATGTGAGAGTGATAACCTGGAAGGATCTATTTATAGATCGGTCAGGAGTTTATTAAGTAATTATGATAACCAGGTAGAGATAAGAAAAGAATTTCCCGGGAAAACCGTAGAACGAAGAAATACAGGTTATGCCATTGATGTATTGTTAGAATCAGCTCCGTTCACAGCGGGAGAGCCCGATTTTAATTTTTGTAAGCTGATCGCTGGTTCAGAAGGAACGTTAGCATTTATCACGGAGATAAAGTTGAATGTTGTTCCATTGCCTCCCAAAGAAACCGGGTTATTATGCGTGCATTTTAATACGATTGATGAATCACTAAGGGCAAACCTTATCGCGTTAAAATATAAACCCAGTGCCAGCGAACTGATAGATCATTATATACTGGAATGTACCAAGGAAAATAAAGAACAAATTAAAAACCGGTTTTTTGTAAAGGGCGATCCCGGAGCTATACTGGTTATAGAATTCGCCAGGACGAACAGGGAAGAGATCATTGCTATCGCTAAGCTGGCAGAGGAAGATATGCGGGCGGCGGGATTGGGTTATCATTTTCCCTTATTATTTGGTGATGATACCAAAAAGATATGGACACTACGCAAAGCTGGACTTGGATTGCTGAGTAATCTGCCCGGTGACGATAAAGCCGTACCCGTTATTGAAGACACTGCGGTAGATGTAAATGATCTGCCGGCTTATATCCGTGATTTCAATGAGATTCTAAAAAAACACCACCTGTATTCCGTGCATTACGCACATGCAGGTTCCGGTGAAATACATTTACGTCCCATTATTAACCTGAAAACAAAAGAAGGTAACCAATTATTCCGCACCATTGCGGAAGAAATTGCTACGCTGGTTAAAAAATACAATGGCTCTTTAAGCGGTGAACATGGCGATGGAAGATTACGGGGTGAATTTATTAAACAAATGGTAGGGGAAAAGAATTATCAACTGCTGAAGGATGTGAAACGAAGCTGGGATCCGGATAATATTTTTAACCCGAATAAGATCGTTGATACTCCTTCGATGAACACCATGCTGCGCTATACACCCGGCCAGCAAACTCCCGAATTCAAAACTATCTTTCGTTTTCATAATCAAAATGTGTTGCAGCATGCGGAGCAATGCAACGGCTCCGGTGATTGCCGTAAAACTCATTTATCTGGCGGAACGATGTGTCCGTCCTTTATGGCCACACGAAATGAAAAAGATACTACCCGTGCCAGGGCGAATATTTTAAGAGAGTTTCTTACCCATTCAGATAAGCTCAACCGGTTTGATCATAAAGAAATTTATGAGGTAATGGATCTGTGCCTGAGTTGTAAAGGTTGTAAGTCAGAATGTCCCAGTAATGTGGATGTCGCCAAACTGAAAGCTGAATTCCTGCAGCATTATTACGATGCGAATGGTGTTCCTTTCCGTTCGAAGCTGATAGCTAATTTTACTTCTTCTGCCAGGTTGGGTGCGTTGGTTCCGGGTCTTTATAATTTCATGATGACCAATGGGGGCATTAGCCGGATGATTAAGAAGTTTTCCGGATTTGCGGCTGACCGGTCAATGCCAACAATGTATAAAACAACATTGAGGGACTGGTATAAAAAGAAGAGCCGGAAGACAGAAGACGGAAGTCTGAAGCAGGAAGTCCTTAGCCGGAAGGTCTATTTATTCTGCGACGAGTTTACTAATTACAATGATACAGCGATCGGTATCAAAGCTATTTTATTATTAGAAAAGTTAGGATATGAAGTGATCATACCCGATCATATTGAAAGCGGGAGGGCCTGGCTTTCGAAAGGATTGATACGTAAAGCCAAAACAATCGCCAATAAAAACATTTCATTACTTTCTTCATTGATAACAGCCGATACTCCGCTGATCGGTATAGAACCGTCGGCGATTCTTACCTTCAGGGATGAGTATATTGACCTCGCTGATGATGAACGGTTGACCGCCGCGAGACAGTTAGCGGATAATGTATTCCTGATTGATGAGTTTATAGCGAAGGAAATTGAAAAGGGAACTATCAATGCTGCTCAATTCTCGAAAGAAGAAAAAAAGATAAAGCTGCACGGACATTGCCAGCAAAAAGCGTTGTCTTCTGTAGCTCCGTCAGTTAAGCTGTTATCATTGCCGGAAAATTATTCAGTGGAAGTCATTCCTTCCGGTTGTTGCGGGATGGCTGGTTCCTTTGGCTATGAGAAAGAACATTATGAACTCTCTATGAAAATAGGAGAGTTGGTTTTATTTCCTGCTGTACGAAAGGCGCCGGAAAACGCTATTATCGCTGCCCCGGGTACCAGTTGCCGCCACCAGGTAAAAGATGGTACTGGTAGAAAAGCAATGCACCCTGTGGAAATATTGTACGAAGCATTAGTTTGACGAATAACTGATCTGATGAAGTTCTTTTGGGTATTAGCCCACCTATGACTGTTGAAAAGGTCGTTTGATATCCCTCCTGTATGCAACCATTCTATACGCTAACGGAATGTCTATCCATGAAACATTGGACCTTAAAAATGTATTTTTTTTTATCATAAATAGTAATGGTACTTTGGTAAAACAAAATCGGCCAGATGGAAGTATTTAGAATTTTGTGGGATGAATTGATCGGTTTCCTCGGGATCAATGCCTGGATTGAAATGTTTAAATCCGGGGACTACAGTTCGCTGCATACCTACAATGGGTTTTTATCTGCTATAGGACCCCTGATCCCATTTCTATTAATTATTGAAATTATCCGGCCCCTTGTATTCGGGAGATTCAGGAGGAAAGACTACCGGGTTATTTTTTTCATTTATGTGTTCAACCGTTTTGTTTCCCGGTTTATTTCGATAGCAGCCGTAGCATTTTGCATCGGCCTTTTTGATAAATATGCTATCATTAAAACGAGTTTTACCTGGTATTGGCTGATCTATGGTTATATCGTATGGGAACTGGCGCATTTTGTATATCACTACCTGGCGCATAAAGTGCGTTTATTCTGGTGCCTGCATTCTACCCATCATGCCCCGGAACACATGAATCTTTCGGTGTCCCATGCGCATTTCTTCCTGGAAGCTCCTTATGCAGATGTTATCCGGACCTCTATCTGTATTTTATTGGGGGTAAACCCGCCGCTTTTGTTTTTTATTATGTTCATTGATGGTACATGGGGCGCCTTTATACATGCCGGAGAAAATCTATTAAAAGACGGACGTCTTGGTTTTTTGAATAAGATCATACTAACACCATCACATCACCGCGTGCATCACGCAAAGAATCCGTTGTATATGGATACCAATTTTTGTAACCTTTTAAATATTTGGGATAAAGTATTTGGTACGTTTCAGTATGAAAAAAAAGAAGTTCCCCCTGAGTATGGAATTACCCGTGAAATGAATGCAAATAGTTTCCCGGATGTTTATTTTGGAGAGATCGCTGCTTTATGGAAAGAGGTAAGAAGGGCGCCCGGAATAAAGAATAAAATTTTATACACCATCATGCCTCCGGGCTGGAGTCATACCGGTGATCATAAAACAGCGCGGCTGGTAAGAAATAACTTTCTTTCAAATACGAAAGAACAAAAATGATTGTTGAAGGAGCAGGGATTAAGTACCAGCCTGATTCCGGTGAACCAAGTGATACAAAGAAGAATGAACTGGTAAGAAACAAACTAGTTAGCAAAAATAGACTTGCCATGATAAATAAAAGAGGTTTTTTGAAAAACTGCGGAGCATTGGCGTTAGGTGGCCTGGTGTTACAACGTCTTCCCGGTTATTCCATGTTGCCCGGTGGTCAACCGTTAAATCGACTCGGGGTTCAGCTTTTTTCTATTCCAAAGATCCTGGAAAAAGATTTTGCAGGAACCATGAAGATGCTCTCAAAACTTGGCTATAAAGAAATTGAGTTTTACGGACCATACACTTTCAGCGCGGCAGAGGATATAGAAAGGTGGAAAGCCGTAACACCTTCATTGGGATTTTCAGGCAGCGGTTATTTTGGATTGACTGTTCAGCAGGTAAAAAAAATTCTTGACGATAATGGACTGACATCACCTTCCATGCATACGGGTTTATTTACCCTTGAAAATCGTATGGGTGAAATGGCCGAAGCCGCACAGGTGTTGGGAACAAAGTACGTTATCCTTCCTTCCGCGCAGACGCAAGCGAGCCTGGATGGATATAAACAGCAGGCTGAACAGTTTAATAAGATTGGCGCCCTGGCTGTAAAACATAACTTAAGATTCGCCTACCACAATCATGGTAACGGCTTAAAAGAAATGGAAGGTAAAATTCCAATGGAATTGATTCTCGAACAAACCGATCCTAAATTGGTGTATCTGCAAATGGATATTTATTGGACAACAGCTGCCGGTGTTGATCCTGTATACTATCTTGATAAATATCCCGGCCGGTTCAGGCTGATGCATATTAAAGACATGATTAAAAAAGTGTCTTTTTCTGGTGATGGAGGAGATTCAAACCAATGGATAGAATTGTTTCCTTATATGACCGATGCAGGTAGCGGTGTTCTTGATCTTAAAACTATCTTATCACATGCACAAAAATCAGGCATGGAACATTTTATTGTAGAGCGGGATCTGGCACCGAATCCTGAAGAAGCATTGGGAAAAGCCCGTCAATACCTGGCTGGATTAAAACTAAATGAGTAAATACTGTGTCGTTAGATGTTTCACCTGTTCGTTTATTCCTGGTCTCAATTTGCATCTGCTTTTTATTTTTTTCCTGCACATTGGTAAAAAAGGAGAAGGCGGATTTTAATAAAGCTATTGCAGGAAATTGGTTGATCCTGTATCCGGAGCATGAAATTACTAACGCAGAACAACGAAAATTATATGCCGCCGCCCAGGATTCTATTGTTTCCCTGCTGGGTTTAAAAACAATAACCTTCCAGGATAAAGGTGTATTTTTTCAAACGGACAGTTTATTCAAACCTGTAGGTAAATGGAGCCTGAACCCGGAAAATAATAATCTCTTCATCCGCAACGGAGGCAAAGGACTTGATTTTTTTGCCGGTAACCTTACCAGTATTCACAGGGATACGATGCAGATCGTTGAAACGATTTTATTAGGAGGTCAAAAAATAAGACTGACCTGGTTTTTGAAAAGGATCACTGACAAGAAAGGTCTGGCCTTGTTTAGCGAAGAGAAAAATGGGTGGCGCAAAGTACCCGGTTTTGAAACAGATGCTCAGCTCAGGAAAAGAATAAAAGCCATGCTGCTTTATTATTCACTTTACTATGAAATAGTATCGAGGGAGTCCGCCTATTTCGCACAGTCAAGAGTATTCCTTCCATTCAAATATTACCAGCATAGTATGGGCCTCCGCCCGTTTAATGATAAAAGTAATTTCAGCCATTTCTTTTATACCGCCCGGCAGGCGGAACAGGCGCATAACATCTTATCCGCAGCTATGTATAACCTTCAAAACAAAACCTTTCCATCGGGAAAAGATTTTGTTATTGAATACGCTATGTTTATGGAGCAGTTGAATGAGGTAATAAAAGAATGATGAAACAATTGATCAGTTGCAGGAAAGATAGATGACTTTGTAGAACATTTTTAGATGATTCCAGGTGCCATTTTCCACGGGAAGAGTTGCGATTTCAAAAACGTCAGGCCAGGATATTACAAAAGGGAGGCGAAACCTCCCTTTTGTAAAAACGAACAATTAATCTCCGTTATTATTAAGGCAGAGTAATCGTTTCTGTCTTGTTAGCTACTGTAATGGTGGCGGTGTTGTCACAATCGCCGGTGCCATAATCCAACAATGCCTTAATACCGTTGTACACGATATCAATAGAGCCTGAAACAATATTGCGGCAACTATTCTTTTTCAATAGCGGTGTTTTTATAGTACCGGTAACAGCTTTCCCGTCGGAACTGCTGAGTGTATTATTACCGGTGATCGTAAACTCATCATCACCAATTGCGGGAGTAGCCGTGCCTGCAGACTGTACAATTGTTTTTGCTCCGCTGTAATTGTAATACGTGGCATCAGGATATGTTATTTTTCCACCTGTTACCTGGGTAGCAACATTAAGACCGTTTCCGGTGCTATTATTGGTGATGCTGTAAACTCCGGCAATGGCAAAACCATTGACGCTGTAGCCTTCAAATGTTACGCTGATAACGGAACCGGTCGTACGAAACTTGCCAGTGAGTGTATAAATAATTTTTCCCTTGCGGGTGACACCTGATGCGGATGTACAACCTGAACTTCCATAATCAATCGTAACCGTTTTTGGAAAGGCGGCAGGTTCCGCCGGGTTTATCGTAACTATCGCACATCCATTGGGTGAGCCCGGCTTGCCGGAAACAGTGCCTGTGCCGCCACGGTTCATCAGGCCGTTTTCTTCATTCGTTGCCATTACCTCACTATAGGCATCATTAAACGAAGTTTCAGCAGCTACATTAGCAACGCTCAGGCTAACTAATGCAGTGTTGTCTGTGTTTGTAGCCGTTTTTTCATCTTTTGAACAGGCTGCAAAAAGGATAGAAACTACCAGGGCTGCCGCCGGGATAAGGATTTTAAAATTTCTCAGGGTCATAGTTTTTATTTTTAAAGGGCTGTCAGATTTCTGAACATCCTTAAACGAATTATTTTGTTGTTGATTGTGATGCTTCAGTTAATGCCTGGTTATTTTCAGGAATAATGGGTTTAGCCCTCTGGAGCATTCGGCTATTTTATCCAGTGGCTACTAGTAAGTTTCCATGGGAAAATTCCCTAACCATGTTACACCATTACATTAACGGTAATTGTGCAGAAATTGAATGCAAGCCTTAAGGGGGATGAAAGGGGCAGACCAAAGACGTCCGGCGACTTTGTGTTCTGACTCTGATGCCTGACACGAGCATCAAAATGGAAAATTTTCCTGGCTCTTTATTTTAGAAATTACTTTACAGTGATCCTGGCAAACTTTAATTCAGTTTTTGCCATGGCATGCATTCTCCAGGACGGGATAACAACTTCATTTTTTACCACATACCCATGTCTTGGCATTAAGATGGTTTCACCATTGTTAACGGCAATGAATTTTCTTGTCATCGTTCCAGTTGCCATGTCCATGGAAATGCCATATACATTGCTCTTCTTTTTGAAATTATAGACTATCTTCACTTTATCTCCATATTGAGCATTTACATTATTACTGGTATGATCATTCAGGATTATAAATAACGTATTGTTGGCAATAAGACTGATGTAGGAAGAATAGTAAGGCATACCACCGCCTTTTGCAAAATACCCGGAGTAGTCAGAATAGAAAAACAAACCTCCGCGGGAATTGCTGCGGGTTCTTACTTCCTCTAATTGCGACTTGGGAACAGCATTGAGCCATTTAATATTACCGTCTTTATCGGAGTTAATTACCAGTATATCCTGGTTTGTAAACTGGTGGACATAGGTAGTAGTATAATCCCAGGTTTTGTTGAAACTATTGTAGTTGCTGCTCATGTAGCTGTAATAGCGGTATTTTGAAACTTCGCTGGTGATAAGGATGGAATTATCGGCGGGATTAATGTCCACTGATTTAATAACAAAGTTGTTGGGGAATTCCTCTTCATCATCGTCTTCCTTTGCTTTGGTGGCTTCCTTTTTGCTCGCTTTCGTATCATCATCTTCATCACTTTCGTCCGCGAAATTATTACCCAGCATACCGGCATTTATTTCTTTGAAGGAGCTGAGTGTAAGATTCCAATTTTGCGGGTCCAGCTTGTTGATGAAAAAACCATTCAGGTCTTCTTTTTTTGCAGTATTGCTATAGAAACCCGCCAGCAACATTCCTCCATCTTTTTGTTCTATGAGCTGACCGCTGATAATGAATTTATCCCCCGATGTCAAAGCGATATCTTTTTCTTTCACCCCATTGGTATTATAGATCATCATGACATATTGCTTGAAAACGAACCGCTTTCTTTTCTTTTTGCCAACCTGTGTTTCTTCGAATTGCTTTCCTAATAATATGATCTTGTTATTGGAAGAATATTGCACGTCCTGCAGACTGAATTCATTGTGATTAAAAGAAAGATCGATAACGGTATTTTCTTTTAATTTCAGCGACCTGTCAAGCAGGCTTATGCCAAGGGATATGCGGTCTTTGCCGGAAATATTGGCCACCATCAGAAAATCCTTACCATTGTGAACGGGTTTCATTTTCATTTCGTAATCATCCCGTTTGCTTTCTAATGTATAACTGCCCAACTCAATGAATCCGCCTGACAAGTCACCGCTATTTTTATCAATTTTCGCTCCGTACGCTTTAAAGAGTTTCTCTTTTTTTATATAATCGGTGGCAAAAAGATAAATGTCATCTTCGAGAGGCTGAAAACTGTGATAATCGAGCCCCTTTAATTCTTTCTTATATTCTTTTTCAAATAGCTCGCTGTAGTTTTTATCAAATTTGATAAGCTTTTGTGAGTTTCCGTAGGTAGCGCCGATGACAAAATAGCTATTCATTTTCATCCTTGACTCGGTGAAATACAAACCTGTATTATCGGCTGAAACAATATCAAGATCGGTGGTGCCTTTTTTCAATTTTATCTCATCACCCCAATTGATCTGGTATTTCTGCGACCAACTTATGACAACGATACTTAACGAAAAGAATGTTAAAAGGATTTTCTTCATAGCTACTAAACTGATTTAGCGGCTAAAGTAGAAGAATTTAGTTTCAAAAATACCAACCTGTTCGGATTTTAGGTTTTTCCTAACCGTATCTTAATGAAAGGTGATTTGTAATGAGGCCAATATTGAAAAGATCCTTGAGGTTTTCAAACATTAAAGTATTTGGTAATACCCGGGAAGATTTAAAGTGCCGCGAAGATGGGAATATGCATGACATCAATTTGCAAAATGTACTAAGGAGTATCACCGGCAGTAATGGTATTAATTACGCTGATACGACTGATTATTGCGAGGGTTTAATTCTTGCTAAAAACTTTTAAGGAAAACTTATTGGGAGGAGTATCAAAAAAAGTAGTCAGCGCCTGGCGCCACACATCATTTTCTCTTCCCATGGAAATGATTTCCTGGAGGTATAAAGATCTCTTGCGGTGATCTATATTTTCTAATACAAACTGGAATGCAAGTTCTTTTGTCGTTTGCGAAGAGTATGTACGAATCATAAGGTTGGTTTAGGATGGAGGGGTAAAAATTATGCCAGCTTTTTCTATAACTTGAAAAGATATTCACATGCTGTTACTTTCTTCTTCGCTCTTGTTAATGTAAATTGTTTTACAGTATATCTTTTCACATGTGTATTTAATTCTATTCAATTATTGGTAACGCTTAAGTTTATGGCATTACTTATCTTTTGAATCCAATAGTCATTGCCTGCGGGTAGCCTGGATTACTGGCATTTCATTTATTAAATTAAAACGTCATGTGGTATAGGATTTAGAAAATATTAATTGTATTTTTCTGACCTCTTAAAACCCAAACCACATGAAAAGCCGCCACCAAAGCTGCCTCGCATCTTTATTGCTATTCTTTTTCATCGCACCTTCATTTGGACAAGACCAGCGAACTTTTAATCAAAATGCTTCAGGAGGTAATCATGGTTTATCTATTTCTTTTTCGCCGGTCTTTTCTTCCGATATGAATAGCAAGGATGATTCTTTGCTTTTTCGCGGAAGAGGTGTTGGCTTCCGCTTTGGGGCTGATTACTTTTTTGGCAAAGCCGGTATTGGTTTTAGTTCAGGATTTGGATCCTCCGCCCCTGATGATGCCCTTATCAATCGTTTTATAAAACGTTCCGCGTTTCCGCCAGATGGGTTAATAGTTACAAGGGCAAGGCAACAAAATATGTACTTATTGTTAGGCCCTTCCGTCAGATTTGTGAAAATAATAGAGCTGTATGCTCATGCGAAAGGCGGTTTATTTATCAATAACAGCGGTTTAATCAGTATTCAGCAAAAAGGCGGACAAAGAACTCTTTATCGAAATGAATCCACTTCGAAAAGTATTTACCCCGGTTTCTTAACAGGATTGGGCGTGCAGTACAAAACCAAATCCGATCTGTGGTCATTTGGTATCGGTTTGGATTATATGAATACCAAATCAGAAATAAATAATTATGATGCCCGGCGCGGCGGAGGCATCGAAGCATTAAAGTTTTCCCGCAACATCACGGATCTTGTGACAGGCATCACGGTTCGTTACAATATTTTGTCCCCCCGGGATCATGCCAGCGGCCAGGCTTCAGGGAAAACACATACCGGCAATATTCAGTATGGTGATATAAAAGCCGCAAGAGACGCGGGCAGTGGTTTAGCTACCGGCAGAAGAATCTATCAGCCGGGTCAACCTGTATATGGAAATATTACAAGACAGGAACCGGCGAATCAAAGTTGTGGTGCGGTTACACAAACCGTAACAAACCCTGATGGCGGCACTGAAGAAATGACTTTCGCCTGCCCGGATGATGCGGCTGATTATAATAACAGGATATCCATGAATGTAACGGTACCCAAACAAACACAGGGCGCTACGTTTGGTGAAAAAGTAAACCAGGGTTTACACGCTGCGGGAGGCGCCCTTTCGCAGGGAGCTTCCTTAATCGGGGGAGTTATTGCCGGTAATGTAAGCTGGAGCAATGGTAAATCAACTGATATTGTAACCAATCAAAACTTCGTGAGTTCGGTTGGTAATCTTGCAGGTGCTGGCGGTGGCGCCGCGGCGGCTTCTTATGCTGCTACCAGAAGGATAGTTCAACAGCCAACATTACCCGAGGTAGTAGTTGCACATATTTATGCAAGAGAAGCAGGAAGCGGTTTGGCAACTGGCCGCAGATCAAGAGATGCAGGCAGTGGGCAGGCTACAGGAAGAAGACAATATGAACCGGTATTTACTGAAGGAGAAACAGATGAATGTACCAGTTGTGCAGTGTCGGTAAAATTGAATGCGCATGAATTAACACATATAGTGCAACAATCATCAGGACATGCAAAAGAAAATCCTTTGTATAATGACAATGGTCATCAGGGAACGAATCCTTTGTTTGAGGGTAAAAGCAGTTTAAGCAGTACAACAAATAATGACTGCGACGGAATTGCCGGCTTAGATGTTCTTCTGTTAGCTAAAGGTAATGGCGCAATAATAGCCAAAACAAAAACAACCGCTTGCGGCGACTTCTTTTTCGCCAATGTACCCGAAGCAAATTACGTGGTTAAAGTAAGGGGTGCTTTTAGCAAAACAAAAAGCTATGATGTAAAAATAAATAGCGAAGGGAAAACAGACATGGCTGGCGAAATAGTAACCGCGGATGATCGTTATACCATTCAGATCAATAGCGGAAATGAGAACAGCGATAATCAAAAAGCCGGGATAAGTACATCACGTTCTAATATAAGAAACAAGACGATTACGATTATCGAAGCTGACCTGGATGGCGATGGCGAATTTGAATCAACAAAAGTACTGGCGGGATTGTATGATGGGACAACCAAGGATATAACGGCTATGTCAAGAATGAGTAATGCGGCCTCTATCAAAAAAGTAACAGTGCGTGGATGGGACCCGGAGAAAAAGCAGGCAATCGCAGGTTCGGCCAATGCTGTAAAAGAATATACTATCACTATCGGTGATGACAACGGTGTGTTGCTGACCAGGCAGTATGAAAACGGAACGAAGGAAGAAACCAGGGTAATGGCAAGGGTCAGTCATCACCCTAATGTGATTCAGTTTGTTATTCCTTTAGATGATAGTGATAATGATGGAACAGGCTCCGGACAGAGAGTAAAAACGAAATCAAATATTAAAAACGACCGCATAGCTGACAATGATATGAATGCTGATGGCCTGAATACAAAAGCTAAGATTACCAAAAGCCGCTCAAATATTCAAAATAACAGGGTGATTAATGATGAAGGGGGCGATGGGGATAATGATAATGGATTAATAAATGCAAAAGCTAAGATTACTAAAAGCCGCTCTAATATTCAAAACAACAGAACGATCGGTAATGATGAAACTGATGATATATGGAGCCCACGTTCCAATATTAAAATACTCAAGGTGGCAACCGGAGACGCAGATGGCGATGGCAAAACGGAATTATTAGTAGGAGGACTTGTTCCGGGTGGCACTGTTATATCTGCTGCGATGAGTCCCGGCGAACCTATACCCGGTATTGATGTCAAGTTGGGTAAAAACCCGGGTGGACAGTCCCTCCAAACTACTACCAGTAATGCAAATGGAGAATTTGAATTCACCAATCTGAAAGCAGGTGATTATACATTCACCATTGTACAAAAAATACTTATTGATGATGAAACCGCTGTTACGATGGAAAGTAATAACGCAAGGGTACAGGATCATAATTCATCCCGTTCTAATAAAACTGCCAGTATTATCAGCGATGATCAGGACAATGAAGACGAGGATAATAATGCAGCCCGCAAAGGTTGGGATGGAACAGTAAAAGGAGGTAGTAAGACAAATGCACAGGATCATAATTCTTCCCGTTCCAATAAAACGTCAGGCATTATTGCAGATGATCAGGACAATGAAGAAGAAGTTGATCATGCAGCCCGCAAAGGTTGGGATGGAACGGTAAAAGGAGGCAGTAAAACAAAGGCACAGGATCATAACTCTTCCCGTTCCAATAAAACGTCCGGCATTATTGCCGATGACCAGGATAATGAAGACGAGGATGATAATGCGGCACGCAAAGGTTGGGATGGAACGGTAAAAGGAGGCAATAAAACAAATGCACAGGATCATAATTCTTCCCGTTCCAATAAAACGTCCGGCATTATTGCAGATGACCAGGACAACGGCGGTGATGAAAATAGAAAATCTAATCTTGGCCCGGTAAAATGGATGGCCCCTGAATCCCTTAAGCGAACCGTTAATACCAGCCGTGATAATATCAAAAACCTTATATCATCATTAGACGACCTGGAAAATCAACTGAGTATTGATAAATCCAGTGAACAAAAACTTGTGAATACCAGCCGGAGTAATATTAAAAGCCAGCGGCTGACAGTATCCGCACTGCAGGAAACGCTAGCCAATATAGAATACATGGATAAGGAGACAGCCATGCATGAGGTGAACAGGAAAATGCTAGCTATGAATTCACAGTTTCATGCGTTGCAGGAATCAATAGCGGCCCTTGGAGGAAAGTATGCCAGTATTTCCAATATTTTAAAATCAAGACATGATGTAGCTATGAATGCTATAAGAAATATGAAATAAGATCATCCATATAATTATTATATAAAGGGGTTCCGCAAAAAGCGGAACTTTTTATTTTTACAGAGGTAACGGATCTTGGTTTTCATCTCTCTGTGAGGCGTCTTAAAAAAAACATTTATGAACTACGCCGGTAAGTCGGGAAGACGGAAAGTTTTGATTTTTTCCCGCATTCCCGTCTTCTTACAAAGGAGTCCTATGGACCGGCAGATCTATTCCTTTGGGGGCAGCCTCACCAGGTGTGGTCATTTCAGTCAATGGAGGTAATATACTTTTGTAGCAGATTCTTCCCGGTCAGCATTGTTTTTCTATAACAAATAAGCTAATTTATAAATACATTACATATATTCATGTTCAGGGTTATGCTTGCTATCTATTTAATTTAATATAAAACGCTTTTTATGAATTCCCGTCGAAAATTTTTGCAAACGATTACCGCTTCAGCGATTGCTTTACCTGTGTTGCGCCAGTTTGATACAGAAACTAAGAACCAGCTCTTCACAGCGAGATATGATGGACCAGTGCTACGGGTAGCCATCATGGGACTGGGGAGTTACGGAACCCGTGTAGCGGATGCGATGCAGTCCTGTACAATGGCTAAACTCACCGGTGTTATCAGCGGTACTCCTTCTAAAATAAAAGACTGGCAGAGTAAGTATGGTATTGCTGAAAAGAACTGTTACAACTACGACAATTTTGACGCAATAAAAAACAACCCGGACATTGATGCTGTATATATCATTACACCTAATGGCTTGCATCGTGAACAGGCTATACGTGTCGCCAAAGCAGGTAAGCATGTCATTTGTGAAAAGCCAATGGCATTGAATGCAGCTGAAGGAAAGGATATGGTAGATGCCTGCAAAAAAGCGAATGTCAAATTACTCGTAGGATACAGAATGCATTTTGAAGCAAAAACGCTTGAGATCATCCGTATGCGGAATGAAGGGGAGTTTGGAAAGGTTTTGTTTTTCCAGGGATTGTCCGGATTCAGGATCGGTGATCCAACCCAATGGCGGTTGAATAAAAAACTGGCCGGCGGCGGTTCTATGATGGATATCGGTATTTATTCTGTGAATGGGTCCCGATATATGATAGGAGAGGACCCTATTTGGGTTACAGCTCAGGAAACTAAAACAGATCCGGTAAAATTTAAAGAAGGTGTAGATGAAACCATTCAATTTCAATTAGGTTTTCCAGGCGGTACGGTAGCATCCTGTTTATCCACTTATACGATGAATAGCCTGGATCGTTTTTTCCTGGATGGAGAAAAAGGATATGCTGAGATGCAACCTTCAACAGGATACGGACCTATCAAGGGTCGTACGCATAAAGGTGAATTGACACAGCCTCATGTCACACATCAAACAGTGCAGATGGATGAAATGGCGGGAATTATTTTGCAGGATAAAAAACCTATTGTACCTGTGGATGGAGAGGAAGCGTTGAAAGATCTTAAAATTATAGATGCTATTTATCTTGCCGTCAAAAAGGGTAAGAAGGTGGCTCTTAAGTTATAAAATTTATAATAAGGATCTTAAATTTTATAAAATAGAACACGGAGGACATTGATAAAACGGACTATCACGGATAAAATCCGTATAAATCTTTCACAGCCGTGTCATCCGTGTTCAAAAAAAAGCAATCAGAGTATATATTTCTCGTCAAACTCAATGTGCTGTTCTTCCAATAGTTCAATATATTCTTCTTCGAAGGATTTAATACTATGATGTTCTTCCTGGTTTTTAACATAATCAATCAAATTGTTTTTTGATTCTGCAGAATAGGTGAATGCACTATATCCATCCTGCCAGCCTCCAAAATTGGGGAATAACTGCTGCTCCTTTATATATTTAGTACTTGCCAACTTTATATCTTTTACAAGATCTGCCAGCGCAACAGACGGATGTAAATGGGTAATGATATGCAAATGATCTTCTACGCCATTGATACGATAGAGATGGCAATTCTTTTTCTCAAGCAGACCAGCTATATATTTAAATAGCTCAGATCTATCTCTTTTTATTAGTGTTCTTTCCCGGTGCCTGGTACCAAAAACTATTTGATAGAGTATTTGTTTGTAAGTGCTCATAAGAAAGGGTTTGATTATTAGCTACTCGCCACCGGTTTCACCGATGGTTACTCAAATTTAATCCCTTCGGGATTTATCACAGACCCCGAAGGGGTCGAACATGAGTAACACCGTATCGTATGCGGTGTATACGCCATGCGATGCACAGTATGTCGGATGCGGTGCACTACCCAATCACCAACGCCTCACCCGCCGCCACCGTCACCTTCACTGTCCGCAATAAACCATGAGTCTCACAACCATCGGCCAGCGGCCCTCTCTTATCAAATGGGAAAATGATATGCATAACTTTCCCTTCTGGATTCAGATTTTTGTCAATCACTACATGCACAGTAGCTGGTTCGTTGACATTTGTATTCGCTACTACCAATAATTCCCTGTCATTTAATACTCGTGAAAAAGAAATGACACCGCCTGCAAAAGGAGAGTAACCAAAATCCGATCCGTTGCCACTGCATTTTCTGAAATACTGCCGGCCATAACGCAATGCCGGTTGTTCACTGATCAGCTGGCTCAGATTCTGTATATGATGATACAAAGGATGAGAAGTAGAAAATGCATCTTGTCTTCCCCATAAGGCTTCTCTTGCATATTCACGCCGGTCGCCATGACCGTCCAATCCCTGCTCCGTACCGTAGTAGATACAGGAGATACCCTGCATCGCCATCAGGCAGGTAAGGGCCAGTTTGGTTTGTTCAGGAAAAGCAGGGTTATGGAAACGTTCATTCAGATCATGGTTGTCTAAAAAAGTAATATAATACTTACCCGCATCGCCGTGTGAACTTACGATCTTCTTCAGTGTTTCTCTTCTTGTATCAAAATGGTTGGCTAATATCGAGGGAGGTGCGAATCCTTTGCAGATATCAACCAGCCGCTTGCGCATCGGGAAATCAATCGCGGCATCCACACCGATCAGTTCATCATCTTTTTCCGTATTGCGACCAATGAATTGTGCGATCCTCTCTTCATCATCATCCTGCCATACTTCTCCGAATGTGAAAAAATTTTTCTTGCCGATAGACAATGCATATTCACGCATCGCATTGCCAAATATTCTTGCGAATTCCGGCTCGATATATTGCAACGTATCTATGCGGTAACCATCCAGGTCAAACTTCGCGATCAAATATTGATAAGCGCTGATCAAATAACTCCTTACAGGAAATACCCCCGTGCCCGGTTCCCGGTATTCGGTTACCAGTTCTTTCAGGCGATCAAAATCCCCATCATTACCATTGGTGCCTTTGCGACGGAAATAATCATCCCGCTGCAATTCTTCCGGCCATATCCCTTCATTGATGGAGAGATTATCTACATCCGCAATCTCCGTCCAGCCGCCCTGTGGCACGCCGTCTTTATTACGCCAGAAGATTTTGTATTCTCCGTCAGGACGGTATGCTTGTGTATCCCGCATGCCTTCATAGTTAAAGAGGTCGCCGGTATGATTGAGTACGATATCCAGCACCACATAGATACCCATGGCATGCGCCTCATCCACCAGTTCCCTGAATTCTTTATCCGCAATGGAAGGATCAAGCCTCGCCGCCTCGGGGTCGCTGCAAAATCGCGGCTCTATACGGAGAAAATCAAATATGCCATAGCCGCCCCAGTAGTCATTAAACCATTGCGGATTGATCAGCACCGGCGAAAGCCAGATAGCGCCGGCACCCAATTCCTTCAGGTATGGCAACCGCTGACGTATGCCCGCAAACGTTCCTCCCTGGTATGTATTGCAGGGAACGACATTGGGGTTGGGTAATGCGGAAGGATTATCAAACCTGTCAACCAATAAAAAATAAATCCAGTGATCGCGCCAGTCAACCGGTGAAGGAAAAGGATAGGGGATCAGTTTACCATTTGAAGCGAGTGTTGTAGCGGGGTTGGCCTTTAATGTTTCAATAACGGCCTGGTCATGCAGTGTCATGGGATTCAGGTTTTGGTTCCTTATAAAGTTATGAAAATGTACAAGCGGAGAAATTGACTTTCTTTGCACATTGGTAAGGGAAAACCTGTAGCATTTTATTTAGCCCAGCTACACTACTGATAGCATCGCCTGTTGCGTCCGCCGCGGCGGGCCAGGGTTCAGTAATTCTGCTCAGCATTTGCGAAGAATTTTATTATTCAATACAGACTCAAGCGGAAATCTATTTTTATGTTGAGAAACCTTCGGCGAAACCTGCAACTCGAATTTGTATTTATGCTATAAACAATAGAAAACGTATAATACTATTTTGTTGAGTATTAATAATTAGTATTTTTAACGGAATGACCATAGTAGATGAATATAAGTGTTAGTAGCAACCGCCTTCCACTACAGTGCTAACCTGAACATTGCTACAATGAACGAACAGGCAAGACTTAAACTTGAACAGATAATATCAAACATTTAATGACTAAATATTACTTATGCTTAACTGTGGCTTTCTTTCACGGTTTAACGCAGATAGCAATAGGGCAAACCAACGACTCTAAAGAGATTAAAAAGCAAATTGAAGAGGTGGAAAATAATCTTGCAGGACGCATTATTATTGATGGGAAACCATACAACTTGCTGGATAGAATGGTACATTATAAAATTAAGGGATTAAGTATGGCGGTAGTTCAAAATTATAAGGTGATTTGGGCTAAAGGATATGGCTTGGCAGATGAAAAAGAAAAACGGCCCGTAACAACAGCGACTTTATTTAAACCAGGTTCCATTAGTAAATCATTAAACGCAGTTGCCGTTTTAGAATTGGTTCAAAATAACAAAATGGACCTTTATAGAGATATAAACGAATATTTAAGTTCATGGCAATTTCCTTACGACAGTTTGTCAAAAGGGAAAAAAATCAATTTGGCTAATTTACTTAGCCACACTGCCGGATTATCAGTTTATGGTGGCTTTCCCGGCTATGACAGAAAAGGCAAAATTCCTACCATATCCCAAATTTTAGATGGCAAAGAACCCGCCAATACCCCACCTGTCCGTTCTTTATTTGAACCGGGGCTGCAATTTCAATATTCAGGTGGAGGAACAATAATCTCTCAACTCATTATTTCTGATGTAACACATATCGGTTACGAAAGATTCATGTATGACAGCGTGCTGAAACCATTGGGAATGATACATAGTTTTTATTCAGCAGCCCCGCCTTCGAAAGACAAACTTAAAAAAATAGCCACGGGATATACAAGCGATGGTGTGAAAGTTGGAGCGACATTTCACATATATCCGGAGCAAGCACCGCTGGGATTATGGACTACCCCAACCGAGTTATGTAATTATCTTATTGAAATACAATTGGCCTATCAGGGAAAATCTTCAAAGGTTATAAATCAGAAAATGGCTCAATTACATCTGACCCCTTATATAGATAACTCTGCAACAGTGGGTGCTTTTATTGGTGATAGAAATGGAGAAAAGTATTTTTTTCATGACGCAGGAAATGAAGGATACAGGGGATTATATTATGGAAGTGTTGAAGGTGGAAATGGTGTTGTGATATTTGTGAATTCTGATGATGGAAATATTATTCTGGAATTATTAAATAGTGTGGCTTCTGTTTACAAATGGAAAGGTTTTGACAAACCAATAAACATAAATACGATTGCTGTGCCTGAAACAATAACGCAAAAGTACCCGGGTGTATATTTATATGAAGGAAAGTTTGCTGAAATAACTAAAGAAAAAGATGGTTTGGTTTATTGGGCAGATAATCAAACCAGCAGGATGTATTTCACTTCTGAAAAGGATTTTGTAAACATGGAATTTCCAACCGAAAAATCATTTATAACTGATGGCTTAGGAAATGTGACGGGTTATTCAAGAAAAATTAATGGCAACGAATTGCCTGCGGCAACGAGGGTTGCAGGGGTAGATACAATAAAACCTAATGAAGGTCAATTGAATGCTTTTGGCCGGCACTTATTAGAAACCAAAAGATTTGATGAAGCGATTTTATTTTTGAATAGAGGGATGGAGCTTGAGCCGGATAGCAATGATGCCATCAATAATCTTGCTCACTGCTATTTATTCAAAAGCGAATACGATAAAGCCATTAAATTATATAAAGAAGTAATTGCCAAAGGGCTTAATGAACAAACATCTCAAAAGAATAGTATAAAAGAGGATTTTGCATTTTTTCTAAAAAACGGCTTTGCTGAAGATTTAATGGCGAAAGCAAGTGCAGAACTAAAACTGTAACAAAATATGACGGTTAAAAATTTAATTCTATCGCTTTTGTCGAATTTAAGTATGTAACTATGGTTCTGCCTGACAGAATAAATCTCAATAGTAGATCTTAATTTTATCTTCGGTTTTAACCGACTTTTATTCGTGGCTGATGGAATATAAAATATAAGCATAGAGGGAGTTTATCAACTATGAGGATACCTGACAAAAAACGTACAACGCAAAATATAAGAACAAATGAACAAATCAACGATAGCAGAAATTAGAGAACGCTTCGACAATGATGTAGAGCGATTTTCAAATCTTGATACGGGGCAACTTTCAACCATAGACGCAAAGGTATCGTTGGAATTAATTACGGAGGCTTCCAAACGAATAGTTCCGAATGCTGAGAACCTGCTGGACATTGGTTGTGGCGCAGGAAATTACTCTTTAATGATGTTATCAAAAGTTCCCAACTTAAATTGCACGTTGGTAGATTTAAGTAAGCCGATGTTGGACAAAGCATTTGAAAGGGTTTCACAAGCCACAAAGAAAGCTGTAGAAATTATTCAAGGTGATATAAGAGAAGTTGTGTTAAAGGAAAATCATTTCGACATTATTTTGGCCGGAGCTGTTTTACATCATTTACGGGATGACCGGGATTGGGAAACTACATTTGAGAAATTTTACCGATTGCTCAAGCCCGGTGGCTGTTTAATGATTTCAGACTTAATAACACAGGACACGGAATTGTTGAATGATTATACCTGGGAAAGGTATGGCGATTACCTGGAAACATTGGGTGGCAAAGAATATCGTTTAAAAGTATTAGACTATGTCGCAAAAGAAGATTCGCCAAGATCCATGAATTATCAATTGGATCTCATGAAAAAAGTTGGCTTTAGCAGCGTTGAAATACTTCATAAGAATATATGCTTTGGCGCTTTTGGCGGAATAAAATAACATGCAACAAACTATGGGACAGAGCATGGACTGCAAAAAGTCTCTTTTGCTTACTGCTTTATCACTTTAGCTTTCAATTCTTCCAGTTTCATTTTCTGGTTGGCGATTTCCTTTTCCTGCATGGCCTGGTCATCTTTTTTGTTGCGTAAGTCAGCCTGGAGTCCTTCAATCTTTTTTGCAAGAGCTTTGTCATCATCCTGCAGATCAGATAATTTTTTTTCAGCAGTTTTCACCACTTTTTCCTGCTCTTCAATATCAAGATTTAAACGATAGTTGGCCGTCCCGGCCACAAAGCCATTCAGGAAAGCGGTGGCAGCGACAAAAGTAGCGGTATCTGCTTCCGGCGAAATAAAGTTGTCATAGCCCTTGCTCACCAGCAGGTAAATGATTGACTGATCTTTTTGTGTTTTGCTTTTGGGTTCTACTTTGAAATACATATCCAATTTCTGGTTGTTAAGCGCTGCTAACGAAATACCGTTAAAAACATAAAAACCATCCAGTTTATTTTTCTTCCAGAATAGCTTTCCTTTTGTTTCAGGAGTATAGCCGGTTTCTTTCAGCTTTTGCAGTATGGTGCCTTCCGCGACGTCTGTATTGTTTGGTAATTCCAATACCAGTCCCGGTTGTATTTTTTTGTTGATTGTAATAGTTGTAAAGCTGGCCTGGGAAGAGGCGGTTAGTACTCCCGCAAAAAAGAGTACAATCAATAGAAATGATTTGGACATTTGTAAATATTTTAAATGAAAAAGAAGCGTTGGCGGCAGCTAATTTGATATTTACAT
This sequence comes from Chitinophagaceae bacterium, assembly GCA_040007815.1. Taxonomy (GTDB): domain Bacteria; phylum Bacteroidota; class Bacteroidia; order Chitinophagales; family Chitinophagaceae; genus Terrimonas_B. The sequence goes on along the minus strand of JBDTUH010000001.1, from coordinate 154,597 downwards.
CCCCTTTATCTTTTAAATCATCATTCCGGGATGAACCATCATGGCTTAAAACAGGGTGCCTGTATATCGATTAAATAGCCAGTAAAGATGAGCTTTTTTTTGCAGGAGGGTGTTATACAATTAAAGGGATAAATTACATTATTCACACATTTCTTTCCGATTGGCTCAAACAAGCCGAATACCGTTCATGGTTTTGCTATCATTGAACTAATTTGCAGAGTAACCAAATCCTTTTCATATGCTGATACTTCAAATCGAACACAAAGTTCCTAACTATGAAGGATGGAAAAAAGCATTTGACAGTGACCCCATCAGCCGGAAAAAATCAGGTGTAAAACGATAGCAGGTTTACAGGCAGGCGGATGACCCTAACCATGTTGTCATTGACTTGTATTTTGATAATACGGAAGATATGCAAGCCACTCTCGCGGCATTGCAAAACCTTTGGAAAAAAATTGAGGGTACTGTCATGGTAAAGGCGCAAACCAGGATATTGAATCTTGTTGAAACTATTGATCTCTGATTTTCCGGATGTTTTTAATGATCCGTTTATACGCAAATGAAATACAGTGTTTACAATCCTTACTTGCTTATTTGGGTTTGTAGCGGATTATAGGTTTCTTTTCGGCTGACATTAACTCCTAATTTTTTATAAAATAAGTGTAATAACTACAATCTTGCTTACCTTGATTATACTTACGCCAGCCATTCAATGACAATTAAGAAAATAAGCCCCCGGAAAAGGAAATCATTTAAACTTTTACGATTTTGGAAATTATTAGGGCCCGGATTGGTAACGGGTGCAAGCGATGATGATCCTTCGGGCATTGCCACGTACTCCCAGGCGGGTGCGGCTTATGGATTGTCCACACTATGGACATCCATTGTCGCCTTTCCTTTAATGGCCGCTATACAACAAATGTGTGCAAGAATTGGTTTGGTTACTTCCCAGGGTTTAACCGGCACACTGAAAAAACACTACCCCAGACCTGTTTTGTACCTGATGCTATTGTTTAGTTTTCCTGCTATTGTGATGAATATAGGTGCCGACATAGCCGGGATGGGTGCTGTAGGTAATTTGTTATTCCCTTCGATTGACGCTTCTTTCTTCAGCGTCTTTTTTACTATTTTACTGATAGGCTTAATCATTTATTTGCCCTATCAAAGAATCGCTTCCATTCTCAAGTATTTGTGCATCGTTATGCTGGTTTACTTCATCGTTCCCTTTCTATATAAGCAGGATTTTACAGAAATTCTTAAAGCGACTTTTATACCCACCATAAAATTCGACAAAGATTTCATCGCAATCCTGGTGGGTATACTTGGCACTACCATTTCACCTTATCTCTTCTTCTGGCAGGCATCGGTGGAAGTAGAAGAAATGAGAAGCAGGAAAAAATTGCTGATAGTTGATAAAACGATTGTGCATAACATGGCACAGGATGTAGATTTTGGAATGACATTTTCAGGACTTGTCATGTATTTTATCATTCTCACTACGGGGACTGTTTTGTTTAAGGGCGGTATTCATCAAATTGATACGGTGGAACAAGCGGCCATAGCACTGAAACCATTAGCAGGAAATCTGGCTTATCTTCTTTTTGCGGTAGGAGTGATCGGAACCGGGCTGATAGCCATCCCGGTACTTAGCGGTTCAGTCTCCTATATTTTTGCTGAAACTTTTGGCTGGGAGCAGGGACTTGACAAAAAATTTCATGAAGCGAAAGGATTTTATGTCATTATCGCTATTTCATTATTGCTTGGCTTGTCCATGAACTATATCGGAATCTCACCTATCAAGGCGTTAATTTATACAGCCATTCTCTATGGTGTTACCGCTCCTGTTATCATCGCCATCATTCTCCATATAGCCAACAATGAAAAAATAATGGGAGCGAATATAAACCGGCGGATAACAAATATCCTGGGATTCGCGGCATTAATTATAATGACGGTTGCCGCCGGATTTTTGGTCTACTTACAATTAAGTGAATGATACACCACCCCGGCTGAATAGAATTGTATGAAGCAATCCGCGTATTTGAATAGCAATATTTCATTTGTCAAATAGTTCACCAAATTTCCACATCCGAACTTTTGTCATTTAGCATAAGAATAAATTTTTATCTTTAGTAACCCCGTATGACAACTGTCAATAGTGGCAACGACCAGGTGTAGCCCCAAAAACACAATGCCTTTAAATTGTTCGTCATGCTTTTCAGCAACTTTAATAATCAGCCTGTATTTTCATGGATTATATAAATGAGATCGGTCAATCAAAACAAAACAAACAATTATGAAAAAGATTAGTCTGAGAATTCTTGCCGGTTTAGCGATAATTATAGCAGGATTATTAATTTTCATTTTCGCTACGTGGAATAAAAAACACGACGCTCCTTATCCTGATATCAAGGCAAGTACCGATTCCATTATAATCGCCCGTGGAAAATATCTCGCCTTTGGACCCGCCCATTGTGCAAGCTGTCATGTGCCGGCGGATAAAATAGCGGGAATTGATAAAGGAATGGATGTACCCATGAGCGGTGGTTGGGAACTGACCATTCCACCCGGAACTTTCAGGGCCAGGAATCTCACACCTGATATGGAAACGGGAATCGGGAAATTAACTGATGGGGAAGTAGCCAGGGTCATGCGATATTCCGTAGGACATGATGGAAGAACTATTTTCCCTTTCATGCCTTTCCAGGAAATGAGTGATGAAGATGTTACCGCTATCATTTCTTTTTTACGTTCACAAAAGCCGGTAAAAAATTTCATTAAACCAACGGAGTATTCGTTTCTCGGAAAGGCGGTCATGGCTTTCGGATTAATAAAGCCGGTAGCGCCCAAAAATACTCCTCCAAAATCTGTTGCCATTGATTCAACTATCTTGAACGGAGCTTACCTGGCAAACAGTGTAGCCAATTGCGTCGGGTGTCATACAGAAAGAGATTTAAAAACGGGTAAATTCACCGGGCCTGCTTTTGCAGGAGGTTTTCATATGGAGCCTGATGAGTTTACGAAAGGGTTTTCATTTGTAACGCCTAACCTGACACCAGATCCGGAAACGGGAGTTATTACAAATTGGAGCGAATCAACCTTTATCACCAGGTTCCGTACCGGCCGGATACATGAAGGCTCGCCTATGCCATGGAGTTTCTTTTCCAGGATGAATGAAGTGGATGTGAAAGCGGTTTACAAATATCTTAAATCCCTGCAGCCTGTACACAACAAAATTGAGAAAACGGTTTATGCACCAGGAGAAAAATTACCCGATTAAATTGGAGTGGAAGAGATTTAAACCAGGTTGCGGCGATTCCGTCAATTATCAACGTACACAAAGTTGTCGGCAATGAAAAAATAAAAATAGCGGCACCAGCTGTGTATGGTCTTTCAAGCCACTAATGAATTTAAAATCATAAGACTTTCCGTTTAATTGCAGGTTGTGCGAATAGCTTTAATAAATTCTAAATGAATGCAATCAAATAATGCCGGTAATTTTAGCGGCTATCATTAAACTAACTGCATGAAAAAATTACTTCTTCTTCTTTTGACTTCCATTGCTGCTTCACGTGTTTGTGCGCAGTCACCCGATATTCCCGCTATCAAAAAATACGGCCAGCAGCATGCGGAGGATATTATCAATGAGTTCAGATCATTTCTTTCCTTGCCGAATGTTGCCAGTGATACCGTAAACATTCAGAAGAACGCAGCTTTTATTATGGACATGATGAATAAACGAGGCATTCAGAAAGTTCAGCTTTTGCAGGCAGGCCTTGCAGGAGTGCCCCCGGTGGTATATGGTGAGTCAATAGTTCCCGGGGCAAAACAAACCCTGGTATTTTATGCGCACTACGATGGACAACCTGTCAATCCTGCTCAATGGGCGAAAGGGCTTAATCCGTTTCAACCCCAATTATTTTCAGGTGCAATAGATAAAAATGGAATCAGTATTTCTTTTCCTGCTGATGGTAACTATAATAATGAGTGGAGAATTTATGCCCGGGGCGCATCCGATGATAAAGCCGGGGTAGATGTCATTCTAAACGCCTATGATGCGTTGAAGAAAAACGGGCTTCAGCCAACTTATAATCTAAAATTTTTCTTTGAGGGGGAGGAGGAAGCAGGTTCTCCGCATCTCGGTGATATACTGGAAAAATACAGACCATTACTTCAGTCAGATCTATGGATCATTTGTGACGGACCGGTGCATCAATCAGGAAAAAAGCAAATTGCCTTTGGCGTTCGTGGTGATGCCCATCTTGACCTGACAGTGTATGGTCCAAAGAGACCATTGCATAGCGGGCATTACGGTAATTGGGCGCCCAACCCGGCGATGATGCTGGCAAAATTATTATCGTCAATGAAAAACGATGATGGCAAAGTGACCATCAAAGGATTTTACGATGATGTGATACCCTTGAGCCCTTCCGAAAGAAAAGCCTTGCAGGAAGTACCTTCGGTAGATGAACAAATGAAAGGTGAATTGGGGATAAGCGCCGTTGAAACGAAAGGGGCTTCACTAAGTGAAGCTATCAATCAGCCTTCGCTAAACATCAACGGTGTGCAAAGCGGTAATGTGGGTAAAATGGCATCCAACCAGATACCAACTTATGCAACAGCCGTCATTGACCTGAGATTGGTATTGGGTAATGATTGGAAACGGCAGCAACAAAAAGTAATCAGCCATATTAAAAGCCAGGGCTATTACGTGACGGATCATGAACCATCGGATGAAGAAAGAATAAAGTATGCCAAAATAGTAAAAGTCATAGCCGGCAACGATGGGTATAATGCGCAGCGTACATCCATGGATCTGCCGGTGATTGGCAAGGTAGTGAGTGCAGTGAAAGCGACCACCAAAGATCAGGTAGTATTACAGCCGACAATGGGTGGCAGCCTTCCCCTGATTTTAATTGAAAATTACCTGGGCGCCAAAACTATTACAGTCCCGGTTGCCAATCACGATAATAACCAGCATGCAGAAAATGAAAATATACGTCTTCAAAACCTGTTTGATGGAATTCAAACAATGGCATCGCTGATGATGATCAGGTAATACCTTATTTTTTCAGCAATCGTAAGGCGACATCTTCAATATACACCGGTGAGGTGATAAATGCTTTCCCGCTCTTTGTTTGTTTTAATAATGTTTTACCGGAATATTTGCCAGTCAAAGTATTAAGCCATTCAAGCTTGTATGTTCCCGCAGGCAACTCCAGCTCCAGGTTTGCTTGTGTACCTCCGAATATGTAAACAGCATATTGCTTGCCAGGTTCTGAAAGCGTTTGAGATACGGTGTTTGCTGGTATTCCACCAGTAATGGTTATGCTGTCGGGTCGCATATTGATGAAATTAAAACTCTCTATAAAATGCTTAAGGTAGCTTAACTGTTTACGCAAAGCTATACTGCCGCCGCCGGGCTGGGTTGCAGGATATATATAGTCACCCTTTTCATTACCGGGGGCAAAAGAATAGTCAAGATTATTATAGAATGCACCGCCCGCCAATATAAATCTGCATGCCTCCATCCGGTAAGCGGAATCGCTGTTACCCCTGAAACCTGTTTCATTATCGCCGATCACTTTATTTAAACCGTAGTTCAGCGCGACCGCCACAGGAGGCATTGCATAATGGAAATTAAATACGGATACTTCACTAAACGGGTTTTCTATTTTGCTATGACCATTCGCGATATTTTGGGTAATAAGGTGCTTTGAAGAAAAATTACTTTCAGTTTTGCTGATAACGGAAGCGATACGCTGTTGCCATTCAAGAGTCACACCGCCGAAATAAGGTTCATTGCATATTTCGTACATCACATTGTCAAACCCTTTCAACTCATTTACTATTTTTTCGGCCATTCTTTCCTGGATACCAAGCAGGCTTCCGTTTTTATCCAATGTATAAACATCCGTCCGGTTAATACCACCCACTCTGTTAATATTATTGATACCATTCATAGGACTCAGCAACCATTGACTCTCATCATAAAAAGGGCAAAAGAGAGTAAACTCCACTATAACGCCCCGTTGCTGCGCAGCAGATATAAAAGCTTTTAGGCGTTTAAAGTATTTTTCATCCCACTTAGCAAGATCAAATTTATTTCCGCCTTCCTTAAATCCCGGTTCGCTACTTCTGGCCCATGGACAAATAAAGTTGCCAGGCTCAGGGGTCATTGTATTATGTGAAATATTAAATGCATCGCCGGGTTCGTGATAACTACCGCTAAAAGTGCGGGTTAAGTTGAGTCCATCGGCAGCCAGTGTATTCAAATAGGTAATATAATCGAAACCGGTATTCATCACCGCTCCATAATGCTCACCGGATGTTATTAAAACAGCCGGCTTGCCATGGTAAATAAAATAATGCGGGTTTCCCGGATGAAGCGCTATTGGTTTTTGTTGCGCATTCGACAATGGTGAGATGAACAGTTGTGTGACTATAGCGGCAAAGAAGAGATTTATCTTTTTCATTGGCATTAAAGTATTGACGGTGAAAATAAGTAAAAAGAATATGCCCTGCTGAAACTTTCAGCTTACAGTTGTCCGGGATAACTATTCTTCGTGTTAGTTATAATAAGAAAGAAGTTTTTTGATAATGAGTTCCGCAGTATTGTCCGGAGAAAATTAAAATAGCTGTTATCAGTTTTGTATCGACGATTATTGCACGAAACGTTCCGATGGAACGTGGCGTCACATGACCTCAATTGGAAACTACCCACAAAATGTCCCGCTGGGACATAGGCAAGCTCTGTAACTACTTGCTTATATAATAGGAGATACTTCATCAATTGTTGCCCCTTTCCTGTGTTTCAGCGGAACACCCTGTAGGTAGCGTTAAATGAGTCAATTTGCGAAGCGTTCCATTGGAACGCATCGTGCAGCATTCATCGGTTAAAAAGGAAAGGTTTGTGAAATGCATGCCGAAATATTATCAGCCTCCGAAAGGCTTGATAATATTTAGTTTGACAAAATTTATTCTATTTTCCCGGACACGAGTGGAAATAAAATCAGGATTTCATTTCTGTTACATACGCTTTGAAAGTATCAAAGTCTACAGGAATTAGCTGATCCTTTCCCGGAAAGCTATGACCAAAGATCCCTACAAATAAAGGAATGGGAATTTGAGGTGCGGCGCCGATATCAGTTGTCTTCAGTTCTTTGATTTTCAGAAACGCCCGGTTTACATGAATGCTAAAATCTGACCAGCCATAGTCATACAAGGAACCACATTTGTTACAGCACCATAATTCATTGTAAGCTTCAGCACCAGTCTCCGCTTTGTTAACTGTAAAATATTTTTTTGCATGTGAAATAAATCCTTCGGTCTCGCTGCAATAGAAAGACTTGCCGGTATCGGTACAATCAATACTTACGATCTGGCGAAACCGTGGGAAAGCACATTGGCAACTTTGGGTACTATAAAACTCAAGCGTTTCTTCTATGAATTTCCACAGCTTGTCAGTATTCCCTTTAATACGTTGTACATGCTCTTCACGATTTTGACCTGACTGCGCAGTTTTCTTAGATGAGCCAAATAGTTTTCTGAAAATATTCATTGATGTTTCTTGTTTAAGACGGTTGGTTAGCTGGATAATGTACGATGCTGTAAAGAAATCGCGACACGGAGATACACTTTTCAAATACAACAAAGGCTGTGCGCTTAGCTAAATTAAGCACAACAGCCCTAATTGTTATTATATTAAAAAGTCAGTTTAACGGCTTCATAAATGATTGCAGTATTTCAGTAATATCAATTATTCATAAATACTCAATACTTTCTCATCATAGATTCTTTGCCAGCTTGCATTTTGGTTCGTTTGGGAAGCCGCCATTTTAGTAAGCCGGATCAGCTCTTCGCAGATACCTGCACTAATACCGGCAGGAACAAGGTTCCTTTCCGCCATCAGCCTGTTCGTTGTATTGTCCTTCCCCCAAAAATCACTGAGCAACTCATTGTATTCGGCGATGGTGATTTTTAATACATCTGCATAACGTTTCCACACTTCTTTAGTGGATGCTGCATTTTGTGTGTTCACGGGATAGACTATAATATTATAAGCGAGATCGACGGGGTATGTATCTTTTCCCCGGCCTGCCTCACCATGTTCCACTTCCGGGAGTGCTGCTATTCGTTGCCCATATTCTTTACTGATCTTATTGTTGAGCTCATTAAAAGCTTCATCTGTCCTGGTTTGAAGAAGCCCCGCAATGGCAGCCAGTTCTCCCATGTGTACCCTGATCGTGGCTAATCTTTTATCGATGGCAATTGCCGTAAGGGCTTTGTTACGGTCATCCAATGATTTATCTCTGTCAGCCTGCGACGAATTACCAACGAAGCCGTTCTCAGAAAGAAACAAATCATATTCTTCCTTTTTTTGCTGGTTGTTCATATGGTTATACCTGGCGGCGTACCCCGGATCTGTCATCATCTTCCCCGCGAAAGCTTTTCTTGGATCAGCATCGCTACCGGTATAAGCCATTGGATCCTGTTTGATCTTTGCCGTCATTTGTTTGGCCAGCGCTTCCCTTTGTGCATGCGTCATGTTTTTTAAGTTTTCAAGACCACCCATTTTGCGAATGACAGGATTGTTGTTGAGATCCTGCTGGGCTTTAGCCGCATTTTTGTAGGCTTCTTTCTTAACCAGCTCCGGATTTTTCATATCATCGGGAATGCTTTGGCGTGCTGATTCTTCCATTTGAGCCTGCCTGCTTTCCAGCATTTTTATATAGCCCGAATAAATGTTCTCATCATACTTTAATCTCATTTCTTTCTTAGCCGCGGGCAAATTGGTTATTGGTTCCGGCATACCAGCCAGCAGCGCAAGCAAATCCTTATCTATTTGTTGTGATTTGTTACTGCTTGCCGGGATGTATTCCTTTCTCTTTTCTTCCATTTCTTTCTTACTTTTTTCCTGCGCAGCAATGATCGTTGGCAAGAATAGCGGCACGAGTTCATCGTCTGTTAATTCAATGGCCGCATTTTTTTGCACCTGCTTAGACTGTGAAATATCGGTTTTACCCAGTTTTGAAAGAGTTTTGTTGAACTGTGCGGATATTTTTTCATCCGTGGTTGTTTTTTTTGCTGATTGAGCCATTACAACTGAAAAATTAATCAGTGATAGTACCAGTATTTCCCAAATTTTTACCTGTTTCATTCTTGTGTGTTTAATGACAACAAAAGAAGATATTCCGGAGGTGCAGAAAAAGGGGGTGCTTCATCAATTGACTTATTAGCCGGATGAAATGTATCAATTCATTATTCTGCTGCTTAAGAATTGCAGCCAATAATGAAAAGAAAATAAGAGTAGTATTAATCGAATGCGGGATCGGGTTTAAAAAATTTAACGTTTTCCCAATTCGCCGGGTTAGACATGATATAGTTTTTGATACGATGAAATTCAGTGTTATCCCGAATTATATGATCATGAAAACGGGATTGCCATCCGAATGGTAATTTATTTTCACTGCGATGTTTGGTTACGGCAGATTTATACGAACCAGCCATTGACGAAATGGTATTTTTTCCCTGGTTGCGGAATCGGAGGTGAGGTTGTTTTGTTGGTTCCGGGTGTGGAGAGGTATTCGATTGTTGTAGAGACAAGGCATGCCTCGTCTCTACGGTATCGTTCATGAAATTTTCATTATCGAAGGGTTTATCAATTACGATGATTCCATGTATATGATTCGGCATGACAACAAATTCATCCAGCGTCACAAATGAAAAATGATCCAAGATTTCTAACGAATGTTGATTGGCTATTTTCCCCCGATCTGATAATTCTATATTTCCATTTACTATTTGCCCAAAATAATGTTGGCGTTTTGCCGTACAGATGGTAATAAAATAGGCTCCGTTGCTACTATAATCCCAGGTTTGTAAACGGGCGGATGGAATGCGGTATTTGTTTTGGTATTTGTCTGGCGCCGGGTTATCCTGATTAATAGGAGACAGGGCATTGCCCTGTCCCTACAGCGTAAACAACATTATAATTTATTAAAAACCCTTGGCTGGTTTTGCTTTGAATGGAGGTTCGTCAATAAACGGTTGATTTTTTAAACGTGTGCCGGTGGCTTTGAATATCGCATTGGCAACAGCCCCGCCTGTTGGTGGCAATGCGGGTTCACCTAAACCGGTTGGATCGATGCCATTATCAACGAAATGCGCCTCTATTTCAGGGATCTCTTTCATTCTTATCAAACGGTATTGACCAAAATTATTTTGACCGGGTGCTCCGTCTTTGAAGGTTAATTTTCCAAACATGGCATGCCCATATCCGTCAACAATGCCTCCCATGACTTGTTGTTGAGCCCCGCTTTTGTTAATGACTTCGCCGCAATCAGCAACAGCATATATTTTCTTAACCACCGGTTTCCCAGCTTTCATTTCTACGTCGCAAACCTGGCCCACGTAAGATGCATGGGAAAAATAAACACTGAAGCCTTGCGAAACATCTTTCTTTGTCCCCCATCCGGATTTTTCTGCGACCTGTTTGATCACTGTTTCCATCCTGTCAATATTATATTTGATTGCCCCGGCTGGTTTCGTTCTTGCTTTTTGTAAAAGTTCCAACCTGAATTGCACCGGATCCTTCCCGGCAGCCTGTGCTACTTCATCGATAAAACCTTGTTCCGCAAAGGCGAGGAAGTTAGTGACGGGTGCTCTCCATGCTCCTGTAGTAATAGGAGAAACGTGTTCCAGCGTATCGATCAATAAATTGTCAACAGCGCCGGAAGGAAAATTATCTTCCCTCGTGGAGTTGTTTACATTAATACCAACGCCCCTTAATTTATAACCAATCAGATTCCCCTGCGCATCGAGAGCCGCTTCAAAACGATAACGGACAGCAGGACGATAGCTGCCACCCATCATATCATCTTCACGTGACCATATTAATTTGACGGGTTTTTTGATGATACTGGATAGTTCAGCTGCTTCGAGTACATAATCATATTTAAGCCTTCGTCCAAAACCGCCGCCAAGACGGGTAAGTTCTAACGTGATTTTATTTTCAGGAATATTTAAAAGTTTCGACACGGCTGTTCGGGCACTGCCGGGTGTTTGCGATGGCCCCACTAATTCTATTCCGCCTTCCCGTACATCCGCGAAAAAATTCATCGGCTCCATTGGGTTGTGCGGAATGAAAGGACATTGGTATTCGCTGGTAATAATTTTTGCTGCATTCTTAAAAGCTGTTTCAACATCACCGTCTTTTCTCCGCACCGTTGCTTTATCACTGTTCAAAAGCGAAACAAATAACTGATCATGGTCCGCCGTGCTCTCTATATTTCCGTCTTTTTCATATTCAATTTTTACCGCTTTTCTTGCCTTCATCACTTCCCAGGTGGATTTACCAACAACGGCCACATTGTTTTTGAAAGTAACTACATCAACAATACCGGGCATCGCTTTGGCGGCAGTGGCATCAACTGATTTTACTTTTGTACCAAACGCGGGAGGACGTTGTATCATCGCTATGACCATTCCTTCGCGATAAAAATCCAAACCAAACATTCCTTTACCCGTTATGATTTTTTTATTTTCTATATTCCTGACGGCTGTACCGATGATCTTAAAATCTTTCCGGTTCTTGAGAGGAACATCTGCAGGCGCAGTCATCTTAGAAGCTTCTTCCGCCAACTCACCATAACCGAATTTATTTCCTGTTTTTGCATGTATAACAAAGCCATTACTGGTAGAACATTCTGTTGTATCAACATTCCAGCGTTTCGCGGCAGCGGCTATTAATAAATGCCTGGCAGTAGCACCGGCAACTCTCAATCTTTTCCAGGAGTGGGGGATAGCGCCGCTACCACCTGTCAATTGCCTGTCAAATTTTACAGTATCCAATGCAGCCTGCACCACTTTTACTTTTGTCCAGTCCGCATCGAGTTCTTCCGCTACTATCATGGGGAAGGAAGTCATGATGTTCTGACCCAGCTCCGGGTTGGGTGAAAAAATAGTGATCGTGCCATCTGTTCCTATTGACAGGTAACTATTAAAACCCAGGTCACCTGCAAAATTTGTTTTGGTCATGACGACCGGGGTTTCCGCATCTGCACTAAACCAGCTAAATCCCAGCAGCAAGCCGCTACCGGTCATAGAGGTTATTTTCAGAAAATCTCTTCGGTTAGTTTTATTGAGCGTTGTCATAATTTAGATTTTATTGCTGGCTGATTTTACGGCTTCACGAATACGATGGTATGCACCGCACCGGCAAATATTAGGGTGCATCGCTTCATCAATTTCCTGCATGGTAGGTTTGGGCTTTCGTTTTAACAATGCCGCGGCTGTCATGATCTGGCCCGCCTGGCAATAGCCGCATTGAGGAACATCCACTTCATCCCACGCTTGCTGCAATGGATGATCACCGTTGGCTGAGAGGCCTTCGATCGTTGTTACTTTGGAAGTCTTTATTGCAGAAACGGGAAGCACACATGCTTTGACAGCATTGCCATCGAGAAGAACAGTACAGGCCCCGCATTGTGCGATACCGCAACCGAACTTGGTGCCAACCAAACCAAGATGATCCCTTAGCACCCATAAAAGGGGTGTATCGGCTGCAACATCAGTTTTGTATTCTTTTCCGTTTACCTGGAGGTTGAAAATAGCCATATGGATTTATTTTAATTCGTTACCTGAAGTTACGTAAAACTGGTTATGTCAAAAAGAACAATTGTATCAGTGGCTACTATTGATCTGTTTATTTTAAATTGCTTTTAAAAGTAAAACACATGAGAAAACCTGGTCTTCTTTCTTTCCTGTTTCTTTTTACTATCTCCGTTTCATGTGCTAAAAAAACAGCTTAACAAAAAAAGCAGACAACCTGTATAAGGTGAAGAGTTATAAGGCGGCTGCGGCTGCGTACTTGTTGGCTTCCGGGACAGGGTATATAATTGGGTAGGTAATGGTGATAAAGAAACAAAAGATAAACCGGCTGATCTTGGTTACTATATGGGATACGAAATCTGTAAATCGTATTACGAGCAGGTTGCTGATAAAAAATCGCCATTAAAGAACTGCTTTCGATACAGGATCATAAAGCCTTCCTGGAAAAAAGTAAGTACGAGGAAAAGATAAGTAAATAGAACCACAGACAAGGACTTCAGGATTGTTTATTCATGTTTGAACTTAAACACGGCATGAATTTTAATATCGGTTACCCAATTATGCCGGGTAAGAATTAATTTCATCCAATTCGTTACAAGCATCCTGTTTCTGTCAACCCTCTTTACTTTTATGCCTTACAAAAAAAGCCAGTGGTGGAATGTTTTGCTATTGCTTATTCGTGTCTGGCTTGCCTATGCGATGATCATGAACGGCAACTCGGTACTCGATATTTTTTCTTCTGCAAAGGAACGTGAATTTTTCAGGCATTGGTTTGGTGATGAACTCCATTTCCCTTTTCCTGTTGTCATGGCAACCCTGGCAAAGGGCTCCGAATTTTTCGGGGGTATCTTCTTAGCCCTTGGTTTTTGTACCAGGATAGCATCTTCCTCTATAGCTTTTACTATGTTGGTAGCCACACTCACGGCTAATCTTGGAGAGAATTTTAATATAGACGGCGGTTTCACTATCTCTTATTGTTTATTCGCTTTGATCTTTGTGTTTTGGGGAGGAGGAAAGTACAGTCTTGATTACCTGCTGTTCAAACAATACAGGAATAACCTCAGCCAGCTGTAACGCCCGATTATAAAAAGCTGCCAGTGTCTCAGTTTGAAATTATCAACCGCCTCCATCGGAGAAGGCAGTCAAAGTGCTATACAGACCTTATCACTTTTGCCGGAACGCCTCCTACGATGGTATTATCCGGAACGTCTTTATTAACTACCGCCCCTGCCGCAACTACAGAGTTTTCACCAACGGTAATACCCGGTAAAATTGTTGCTCCTGCACCTATCCAGGCATTTCTTTTTATTAGAACAGATTTCAGGTCAAGAAATTTTCTATCTGCCGGGTCTAAAGGATGATTTTCTGTAATTATATTAACCCTTGGCCCTATCAAAGCATCGTCTTCAATTGTAATTCCTCCCAAATCCAGGAAACTACAAGCATGATTGATAAATACGTTTTTGCCAAGCTTAGTATGCCTCCCAAAATTTGTATAAAACGGAACGAATACTGTAGTGCTTTTATCAATCTCGCTGCCGATAATTTCGCTCAATCGCTCCCGGATTTGATCGACATCACCGGAATTATTAAGGCCAACAGATAGTTTTATCGTTCGGAAAACTATTTTCCAGGCTTCTGACATTTCAGGATCATCATTTCGAATTATACCACCTGCCAGCATTCTTTTAAAAATATCCATTGTGCAAAAATAAAAAAGACTGAGTATTCAGCCCTATTTATTAAATGTAACGCTTAAAATTTTCTGCCCGCTTTATTCATACCTGACTTCAAAATTATTTATCGCTTGGTTGAATTAAGTATCTTTAAAATCCACGATTACTTCATGTCAAACAAATAAAAATGATAAAACAACTCTTGATTTTTTTTACTGTTTTAATAGCGTTCCCTTTTTTCAGTACCGGGCAAACGACCGGTAAAGTGATGGACAATCTTTCCATGACGAGTAAAATTTTGAAAATGGAAAGAAAGTTTGCTGTATATCTTCCACCAGACTACGAAACATCCGGGAGAAGTTATCCTGTATTGTATTTATTACATGGCGGCGGCGACGATCAGACAGGGTGGGTACAATTTGGTGAGGTATTACACATAACAGACAAAGCGATTGCGGAAGGAAAATCAACTCCCATGATCATTGTGATGCCGGATGCGAATACCGGAACACGTGGATATGTTAATGATGCGAGAAATAACTGGCGATATGAAGATTTTTTCTTTGAGGAGTTAATGCCGTATGTAGAAAAAAAATTTCGCATAAAAGGAGAGAAGCGTTACCGGGCTGTTTCGGGATTAAGTATGGGAGGAGGAGGTTCTTTTTTTTACGCCCTGCATCATCCTGAATTGTTTTCCTCGGCTTGCCCGCTTAGCGCCGACACCGGACCATTGACACTCCAGATGGCAATAACCCAACTAAAAAAGAAGGACCCCGCTATCCCGGACTCGCTGGTAGAAAAGTATTTCAAAAAATACAGCGTACCTGCATTGATAGACGCATTGCCCGACTCGACGAAAAAAGCGGTACGCTGGTATATTGACTGCGGCGACGATGATTTTCTGTACGAAGGAAATTCTTTGGTGCATATCGCCATGAGAAAAAAAGAAATACCGCATGAATTTCGTACACGCGATGGTGGACATACGTGGACATACTGGAGAGCTTCCCTGCCTGAAGTGCTGGAGTTTGTATCCCAGGCCTTTCACCAGTATTAACTAATTCCTTCAAAATTTATTCCTGTACTTATATAGATCGATATTTCATTTGTTTCGATTAAATAATCGCCTGTTAACCGGATCTATTCAGTTACTTATCTTCCCGGATGAAACAATACAATGGAACTATTTTAGACTTCGGTCTTAAGCATAACCATTAACAGTAAGAAAAATCCTCCGTGACAACGGAGGATTTTCGGTTTCATCAACTATGCTATTTACTCTCTCAAATCAAATTCATTAACAAGTGAACCCACCGGGTTAATAATGGCGCCCTGTTCATTAATAACTGCAACTATTAACGCAGAGGGGAAAAGTTTTTTGCCATTCGTCATCCGGTAACACTACTTTAGGTATGCAAAACCAATTCTTCCGGATGAGTTCACATGACAAAAAGCTTTGCTCTTTTTTACTGCTTGTGCTATTCTTTTTCTTACCCAATAAGATATATTCGCAGTCAAAATGCGATTGTCCCGAATATGCTATTGCAAAATCCGAAGAGGGAAAATCATCATTTGGCAACAAATTCGCACAACAAAAACTGTTATCATCAGCCAATACTATCTGCACGGCTAAAAGCTATGAATGGATGGCAAATGACTACCTGGAAGAAAATAGTTTTGATACAGCGGAAATTTATTTTAAAAAAGCCGAAAAGCTATATAAGCAATCCGGTTGTGCGGATAGTATTCTTTTAAGTACTTATAAATACTGGGCGCAGTTGCATTATACCAAAGGTGATTTTCCAAAAGCGCAGGAATACACTTTTAAATTACTGCAATCAGCGGAGTCATCCGGTAATCCGCATGAAATAGCCGGTTGTTATACCATGATCGCACAGTTATTCAATCAAACAGACCAGGCTGGTAAAGGAATTGTATATGCCCGGCTCGCTATTCCTCTTCTTAAAAAAATTGATAACCCGCAAAAAAAAGCGGACATCCTTTTCAAGCTGTCAAAACGTTATCTATGGCATTACCAGGATACTAAAACCGCTACCAGTCTTGATTCATCGGAGCTCTTCAGCTACGAGCAGCTCGCTATAGCAAAACAAATAGGCAGGAAAAGTTCTATCGCTGTTGCCTTCAGCAACCTGCAGGGCATTGCCTATGAGAGAAATGATTTAAAAAAAGCATTGCAGTTATTAGACAGTTCCTTCCAATATACTGACAGCGATAATTACGATAATTTAGGTACAAACTATTATGACAAAGCTGATATTCTTATTGAATTGAAGGAATATCATGCCGCGGCGAGAATGGCCGATTCATCTATGTATTATCGAAAATTGGATAGCAACCCCGCCTATATCGCTGAGATTTATGATTTACTGTTGTCCAGGATTGCAAAAGAATCAGGTAATTTTGAAAAGGCGTATGAATACAAAGAATTGGGAAGGATTATCACTGACAGTATAAGAAATGCTGAAAAAGCAAAGCAGGTAACTGAGCTGGAACGAAAATACAGCCAGGCGAAAAACGAAAAAAAGATTGAAGAACTGGCGCAACAAAGAAGAACTTATTTATTGCTGGCAGTAGCGGGTTTACTTGGATTGGTTGCGTTAACTTTTTTTATTCGTCAGCAATCATTGAAAAGCAAACAAACGATACTGGAAACAGAGCAACGTCTTAACAGGGCCCGGATGAACCCGCATTTCTTTTTTAATGCTTTGTCCGCTTTGCAATCTTTCGCCCTGCTGGAAAATGACGGAAAAGCATTGGCCAGCAATCTTTCAAAATTCTCACACATTATGCGGGAGACATTAGAAAGTACGTATAAAGAATATGTGACCATTGAACAGGAAAAAGATTTCCTGAACGAATACCTTGAGTTGCAGAAGATGCGGTTTCCCATGAAATTTTCCTACGAAATTGAAATCGGCGAAGATATTGATGCGGATGAACTGATGATACCGTCCATGATCCTGCAGCCTTTTGTAGAAAACAGTATTGAGCATGGGTTTACCGGCATTAACTATCCGGGTCATGTTTCGATACAATTCAATAAGGAAGCCAATGATCTGCAAATAACCATTACAGACAATGGGAAGGGCCTGTTACAATCCGTTAAAGAAAACAATGATCATATTTCCCGTGCCAGCCAGATCATTAAGGACAGGATATACCTGCTGAATATTAAGTTAAAAACAAGAGCCCGGTTTTCTATTGACAGTAATGCGGAAGGTAATGGGGTTACAGTAAAAATTTTCCTTCCGCTATTGGATAAACAAGCTATATCTTAGGTATATAAAGACGCATGAAACTGCTCATCATCGATAATGAACCCAATCTTCGTACCGCCCTGCGGGTGTTGTTGCAGGCATTTTGCCCTGAGATAATAACCATTGAAGACGCCGACGGTGTTCAGTCGGGGTTGCATAAAATAAAAACCTTTCAACCGGATATTGTGTTGCTGGATGTAGAAATGGATGATGGCAGTGGTTTCGACCTGATGAAACAAGTACCGCATCCTGCTTTTCAGCTCATCTTTGTAACGGCGCACAACCGGTACGCCATCGAAGCGTTTCAATTCAGCGCTATTGATTATTTATTAAAACCCGTTGATCCGGATGCTTTGCAAAAAAGCATACAAAAGGCCATTCGTAATATCCAGGGCAAAGATTTGAGCCGGCAAATAGAATTCCTGTTGCACCAGTTAAGCGATAAGTACGATCATGAAAGAAAAATTGTATTAAAAGACATTGACAATATCTATTTTGTCAAAGTGAGCGATATCCTCTATTGCCTCGCGGAAGGGACTTATACTAAATTCTTTTTGCAGAACAGGCCGCCTGTCATGGTTTCAAAAAACCTCAAGGAATATGAAAACATGCTGGAGCCACTCGGCTTTATCCGCACACACCACAGTTATCTTGTCAATCCTTCAAAGATCATCCGGTTCGATAAATCAGATGGCGGCTCCCTTATTTTGGAAGACAACCTCAAAGTGCCGCTGGCACAGCGAAAAAAAGAATGGGTGCTTAGTTTGCTGGAAGGGAGGGGTTGATATTTTACAATAGTTAATACAATGGCTTGTTCCTTTTCGTATTGAAAATGAACTAAATTTAGAACAGGAACTTAGGGCAATCCGCGAGTTACTTGCCATTATAAAATGACACTCTGCACAAAATGAAAATAGCAAGTATGAAACCATTATTATTTTTTTTGATGGGATTATTGTTAACAGTTTCTCTATCCGCACAAACACATCCTAAGTGGATTCAACAATCTGTATTTTACCAAATTTACCCGTCCTCTTTTCAAGATAATGATGGTGATGGTATAGGGGATATTAAAGGAATTCATTCCCGTCTTAATTATATTCAATCGCTTGGAGTAAATGCTGTATGGCTTAACCCGGTTTTCAAATCTGCTTTTCAGGATGGAGGGTACGATGTAATAGATTTTTACCAGGTTGACCCAAGATTTGGCACAAATACAACCTTGGTAGAACTTGCTAATAGAGTTCATCAAAAAGGAATGCATATTGTGCTGGACCTTGTTGCCGGTCACTCCTCTAATCAAAGCGAATGGTTTAAACAATCTATGGAGGCAGACTCAAATCTTCGTTACAGTAATTATTATATATGGGCACCCTATAAACCTAACGACTTAACTCAACAGGAATCATCCCGTTGGGTAGAAGCCAATGCCCCAAGAGGTAAATATTATATCAAAAATTTTTACGACATTCAACCCGCTTTAAATTTTGGTTATGCAAAGCCAAATCCTAATCATCCATGGGAGCAGTCGGTTGATGCGCCAGGGCCACAGGCTGTAAAAAATGAACTTAAAAATATTATTACTTTTTGGATGGAAAAAGGAATTGACGGCTTTCGGGTGGATTTGGCTGCCAGTCTTATTAAAAATGACCCGGATAAAGCTGCCACGATTGCATTGTGGAAAGAACTGAATACCTGGTTCGACACTAAATTTCCTAATGGTGTTTTAATAGCAGAATGGTTTAATCCAAAACAATCTATAGCAGCTGGTTTTGATATAGATTTTCTTAAGCCAGGTCATTTGTTTAATCCTATGGAAAGAGGTGAAAAAACACCTTCAAAAACATATTTTGATAAAGCCGGTGAAGGTGATATTGTAAAATGGTATACCGATTTTAAAGACCAATATGAAAGCACTTTAAACAAAGGATATATTTCTTTGCCAACGGGAAATCACGATTCTCCGAGGTTCTCGGATTCTATCCGAAATGATGCAGGCCAGCTAAAAGTTGCTATGACATTTTTACTAACCTTGCCAGGCATTCCGTTTATTTATTATGGGGATGAAATAGGTATGAAATATATTCCCAACTCCCCCGATGTTGAAGGCAGCCGTGCACGCTCCGGCACCCGAACGCCAATGCAATGGGACAATAGTAAGAATGCCGGATTCTCTATGGCTGAAACAAATAAAATATACATTCCACAAGACCCTAATCCAAACCGTCCAACGGTGGCGGCACAGGATAAAGACCCCAATTCGCAATTGAATTATGTAAAGAAATTGCTTAAGCTTCGGGAAAAATATCCCGCCATTGGTAATGACGGTGAATGGAAATTAATAAGCGATGTAAACAAGCCTTATCCCTTAATGTATATGCGATTTACAACCGGTGAAAAATATGTTATTCTTATTAATCCTTCTGATAAAAAAGTAAAAATTGAATTAGGTGACATACATTCGAAAGAGGCGAAATATATTTTTGGAACCACTGAAAAATCCAGTTATAAAATTGGCAAAAGTGTAGATGAAATTACTTTGCCGGCGGTATCCGCGGCAATCTATAAAATTGATTAATCCATAAATTGAATAACTCGTTCAACAAACAGCAATTGAATCAGTAATTTTTAATCAACAAGAAAGTAGAATGAAAAATACGATTCAAGAATGGTCAAGAAGGCAATTTATCGTAACCGCAACTGGAGCAGGTGCTACACTTTTTTTTAATTCATTTACTTCCTGGGCAATTGATGACATTGACCCCAGGGTAGCCGAAATAGTAGCCAAAACAATTGGTATTGATACACATAACCACATGGATGTGCCATTTAAGCCAGCAGATTTTAGTGCCTCAAATTATAACCTCGCCGATGAGATAAAGAAATCTGGTTTATCAGCGATATGCATGACGTTTTGTGTGGACAGACCCAATTTGACAAAAGAAGGAGAAGCCTTTGAACGGTTTATTTTAAGCTTAGATGAAATGGACGAAATGCTCAAAACAAACAATTTAAACAGGGCATTAAATCTTTCTGATTTACAAAAGGCACACAAAGAAAAGAAGCCAATTGTTATTCAATCGGCAGAAGGCGGACATTTTATTGAGGAAAAATTAGAACGAATAGAAGTTGCCTGCAAACGAGGATTAAGAATTCTTGGCTTACTCCACGACAACCAATCTCCCTTTCCTTTAGGAGATATTTATACCGATACAGCAAAGTTTAACGGACTTACTGAAATGGGAAAAAACGTAATTAAAGAATGTAACAGGCTTGGCATTCTTGTCGACCTTACACATTGTAGTAACGATACCATAAACGATGCGATTAAAGTGGCCACAAAACCAATGATTATATCGCATACAGGACTTGATACACAATTGGGCACAAATGAAAGGATGGCAAAAATGATGAGGCCACGATTAATCAGCAAAGAGCAAGCAAAATTATTTGCCAATGCAGGTGGCGTTATTGGAATTTGGACTCATCTTGCAGATACACCAATTGAATTTGCCCAAAATATTCGTGCAATGGTAGACGTAGTTGGTGTTGAGCATGTTTGCATTGGTACAGACACAAAAATGGCAACACCAAAAAATACAAACGACAGATTTGGAAAAAACACCAATCAAAGTTGGGACAATAGTAAACAAGGATTTTTCTACACCGTTATAGACGCAATGCTAAAATCAGGATTTACAAAAAATGAAATCATCCAAATTGGAGGTGAAAATTATTGCAGAATTTTCGACAAAGCAACAACTGTGTGACGAAAAAACGGCAGGTAACAAAGGGTTTTCTGCTATGCTGGCTGACGAATATATACTGGTCGTCCCGTTCGCTTATCACCTGTAGTCCGGGCTGAACGAATAAAGCCGGGCAACAGCATATAATATCATCTTCATTAACTTTACTCTGCATCGGTTCGGGCTAACGTATCACGGGATACCGCCACAGCGTCCAGCCTGACCGTTGCTGTCAATTAAACGCCTTAATGAACTTAAAAATAGCATCGATATATGACAACTAAAATTACCCTTCTCTTGCTAACCTTCGCCTTTGCAGGTTTGATAGGTTGTAAAACCAGTCAACCTCAACACTCATCCAAAGTTGAAGTTGGAATGTTTAAGGTAGCGATACTTTATCCGAATGGGGAGGATAAAACTTTTGACATGGACTATTATGAAAAAAAGCACATGCCGATGGTAGCTCGATTTTTAGGTAAAAATTTAAAATTTTATGAAATTGATAAGGGCATTGCTGGCAGAACACCAAATGATAAAGTGCCTTTTGTAGCTATAGGTTATTTTTACATTAATGACGTCGCTGAATATAGTAAAGCGATAGCACAAAACAGAGATGCAGTTATCAGTGACTTTAAAAATTATACCAATATTCAGCCTGTTGTACAGATAAGTGAAATTAAACAGCTGGGATATAATAACATAAAATGAAGAACAGAAAGGGTATTTACTCATTGGAAGATCTGAAAGACCGTATTGAACGAAAATAAACTGCCGCCAGGATGAGGCTTTCTGCTGGCTGAAGAATATATACTTATAGCCCCCAGTCGCTTCCCATCTGCAGCCCGCGCTAAGCGAATAAAGCCGGGCAACAGAATATAAAATCAACTATAGTAACTTTACGCAATAGCGGTTCGGGTTAACGAATCACACAATGTCAGCACAGCAGCCCTGGCCGTTAGCGTAATTGGCAACGATCCCAAATTTAAAATGCCGGCAAATGAAAAAAAGAATATTAATCACTCTCGCACTTATCACCACATTCGCACTTGGATTCGCTTTCAAATCTCTGATTTCAAATTCTGATGGCAAACAACCATTGAAAAAGGCGACAGGCATAGGAGGCATCTTTTTCAAATGCAAGGATCCCAAAAAAGTCAGAGAATGGTATCAAACTCATCTCGGTTTAAATACTAACAACTATGGGGCGGTTTTTGAGTGGAGACAAGGTGCAGATACCACAAAAAAAGGCTTTACCCAGTGGAGCCCCTTTACTCAGAAAACGAAATACTTTGAGCCTTCAACGAAAGACTTTATGATTAATTACAGAGTTGATAACCTGGAAGCACTTATTGATCAGCTTAGAAAAGACAGTATAACTATCGTGGACAAAGTTGAAACTGCGGACTACGGAAAATTCATTCATATCATGGACATAGAAGGCAATAAAATTGAACTATGGGAGCCCAATGACATCGAATTTGAAAAACTCGGCGATAAAATTGGAGCCAGGACAACAAAATAAAAAAAATGAGACAAGGCGACGGACGCTGTGCCGCCAACTGGGGCCTGCAAAAATTGACGAAATGCCTTTGTGGAACTTAGCCATCCAGGCATCTCCCGACAAATAAGAAAATTAGTTCAACAACTCTGTTCAAAAAAATTGACACCAGGGTTGTGGCTGCTGCTGTTTGTGTCCGGCGATAAAAAGAATCCCCTGTGTGCATCAGGCTATCTGCTAAAAAAATGTCACCATCTTGTGTTCATCCATCAGGATATGCATTTGGCTTACCTGTATTAATTGCATAAAATTGTACTTTGTGTATTAGTCCAAAAGATTAATAGAAAAAATGCCAATGGATAATTTTAAAAACCAGGTAGCCATAGTCACAGGAGCAGGGCAGGGTATAGGTTTTGGTATAGCCAAAGCACTAAGTATGCAGGGAGCAAAAGTGTTGCTGAATGATGAAATGGGAGAACTGGCCGCGAATGCTTCGCTTGAAATTCAAAATGCCGGTGGTATTTGTGAAGCCTGTGCCGGCGATGTGGCCGATCCTTCCTTTATAAAATACATGACGGACCAGGCCATTGAAAAATTTGGAAAACTGAATATCGCCATTGCCAATGCCGGTGTTACTTTATTTGGAGATTTTCTTTCGTACAGTCCCGAACAGTTTCAGCGGGTGATGAATGTAAATATGAATGGTAGTTTTTTCCTGGCGCAGCATGCTGCGAGGCAGATGATAGAGCTGAAAGAGAGAGGATCCATTCTTTTTATGTCTTCCGTAACGGGTCACCAGGCGCATAAAAACCTGGGAGCTTACAGTATGACCAAAGCGGCCGTTGAAATGCTGGCGAAAAACCTGGTCATTGAATTGTCTTCTTATGGTATTACCGTTAATGCCATTGCACCGGGGGCAACGTTGACTGAACGAACCCTGAATGATGCGGACTATAAAAAAACCTGGGCGGAGATAACTCCCCTTGGCAGGGCAGCGGAGGTGGACGATATTGTCAATGCAGCCTTATTTTTTGTTTCACCGTCTTCCAGCCATATAACCGGTCAAAGTCTTGTTATTGACGGAGGATGGACTTCGGTAAGTCCTTCTCCATTTTAATAATTTAATTCAGCAGGAAGAGAAGATATTAATCGCTAATTTTCACCAGGGAATTAAAAAAAATTGTTTTTTATATGAAAAATTGTATCGCTGTCTACTTAATTATTTGTTCAATACTTGCTTCTGCTTTTACCTCTTTTGCACAATCTCATAGCCTTTTCAATGGAAAGAATTTAAATGGTTGGCATGTGGATGTTCCCGAAATGGACACCAATAAAGCCGCTATCAATCCATTTATTA
This sequence comes from Chitinophagaceae bacterium, assembly GCA_040007815.1. Classification (GTDB taxonomy): domain Bacteria; phylum Bacteroidota; class Bacteroidia; order Chitinophagales; family Chitinophagaceae; genus Terrimonas_B. The sequence goes on along the minus strand of JBDTUH010000001.1, from coordinate 130,430 downwards.
TCCGCAACGGAATGCTTGTAAGTTTGGGTACACCGGGTGGCCATCTCATTACCGATTCTGTTTATCAAAATTTTCGCCTGAAGGTGGAATATCGTTTTGCCGGCGTACCGGGAAACTGTGGAGTACTGGTGTTCGCGTCAACTCCCCGCGCTTTGTATAAAATGTTTCCGAAATCAATCGAGGTACAAATGATGCACGAGAACGCCGGGGATTTCTGGTGTATTGTAGAAGACATAACCGTGCCTGATATGGAAACCCGTCGCGGCCCGAAGGCTGATTGGGGGATTACTGAAGGAAAAGAACGCCGTGTAAAAAATCTTACTGACAATTCTGAAAAACCCGTGGGAGAATGGAATAGCATGACGGTTGAATGTGTGGGCAATTCTATTAAAGTATGGGTCAATGGTGATATGGTGAACTATGGTTACAATGCTACTGCCAGTAAAGGAAATATCGCATTGCAGGCAGAAGGGTCGGAAGTGGAATTCCGGAAAGCGGAGTTGACGCCGATAACAAAACTTAGCGATAAATAAAATACACTGATAGTAAGAAATTTTATGTTACACGTTTTGAAATAATAAATCGTATTTATTGATAGAGGTTAAAACTCAAATATTTTTTTCTTTTAACATTGCAAATACCTCTTCACGATAAGCAGCGCCAATGGGAATATCGGTATTACCCACTTTCACATAATGGCCTTCAAAAAATTTGATCTTACTGGCTGATATGATATAACTCTTATGTACCCTGAGAAATCCATGTGATGGCAACTCTTCTAATAGTTTCTTCAACGTGATATTTGTAATATACTGCCCGTTTTTGGTCACTACTTTTGCATAATCCCCGGTAGCTTCTGCATACAGAATATCTGCCAGGTCAATTTTATATACTTTTTTATCCGCCTTTAGGAAAATGAAATCATCGGTACTTTTTGCTTCTGCGGCGGCATTCCTCGCCTGGCCTGTTTTAGCCGATGCTTTATTCACGGCTTTCAGAAATCGTTCAAACGAAAATGGTTTTAGCAAATAATCAATGGCATTCAGTTCAAAACCATCCACTGCAAATTCCGGGTAAGCAGTAGTGAATATAACAGCGGGTGGCTGCGGAAGGGTTTTCAGGAAATTGATACCGGAGAGTTTAGGCAGGTTAATATCGAGGAAAAGTAATTGGATATTTTTTGACTGAACAATTCCCTGGGCTTCCAGCGCATCGCCGCAAATGGCTACCAGCTCCAGTGAAGGAAGGTCTTCGATATATTTTTTCAATACATTTTGGGCAAGTGGTTCATCTTCTATGATCAGACAACGGATAGCGGGGTTCATAACTGTATTTGAAGGGTTACTGCAAAACTGTTTCCTTTATCCAGGATCGAAAGTTCGTACCTGCCTGCATAGATCAGCTCCAGTCTTCGCTTTACATTTTCAAGCCCCAGGCCTTTCTGATCCTTTTTTTCAATGATATCCACGTTTCCCTTATTATTTTCCAATGAAAAATTAAGTAAATTATTAGCCAGGCTGATTTTCAAATTAATAAAAGTAGTTCCTGTTTCACCCTTAGCTCCGTGCTTAAAAGCGTTTTCCAGAAAAGTGATCAGTAATAAAGGAGCGATCTTCTGCTTTTTGATATTATCGTCAATTATAGTTTCCACTTTTAGTTGTTCATTCGACCGGATCTTTTGCAGGGCAATATAATCTTTTAACACCTGTATTTCTTTTGGCAGTGGAACAAGATCCTCTTTCGATTCATAGAGAAAATAACGCATTAGCTCGGATAGCTGCAATACGGTTCCCGGCAGACGTTCATCCTTGTCAAGTGACATGGAATAAATATTGTTCAGGGTATTAAAGAAAAAATGAGGATTGATTTGCGCTTTTAATGCTTTTAGTTCTTCCTGTACCCTTTGTTTTTCTTTTTCAAGCAACTCCCGCTGAAGCTGGTTGACTATAAACCATGATTTCGATAATTTCAGCAGGGTAGTGATAATGATAAAGGCGATAAAAAAAAGGGCGATCTCCCACCATGTATAATAAGATATAAAGTAAAAACCGGGGAAAAATTTTACTGACCAATGATTGAACAACTCCAGGTTGATCCAGATAAAAAACGCCATAATCAGTAGCAAGGGAATAAGGTAGTAAAACAGGGAAGTCTTGCTACGAAGTTTTGGTAGCAACCAATAAAGATGGATGTAAACAACAGGCAGAATGGTAGCGAGGAAAAGACTGGTATAAACATAGTCCACTGCAGAAGGAGGGCTGCTGAACTTAAATATATTCAGCAGTATAAAAAAAGCAAGTACAGCAAAAAGGATATGCTGAATGATACGCATAACCTTATTATTCTCATTAAATTTCCTGTTGGCCATGCTCAGATTTTCTTTAAGGTAACAGTATTTTCTTTGCTATACAATCTTTCATCATTTCCATATTTGGCAAGAAACTGCTGAAGGTCTTTGGATGATGAAGTGATAAGATTTGTTTGGAAAAGATCATCTTTTTCATATTTAATAGACACTCTGCCATTCTTCAGCTGATCCAGGATAAAGTCGCTGTTCAGGAATCGGAATTCTGTTTCCTTTTCACGAAAAACAACTTTGGCAATACTGTGCGATGAAATATAAGTACCCCCATGGAAAAGATCATCCACATCCTTTGTAGTGGGGTTGTTCAATGGCTTAGCATCTATGGGTTCTATATCAGCGAATATATCATTACCCAGCCGGATAAGGCTACAGGCCATATAATACCGGTAACCTTTTTTTATAAAATCAACGACGTAGGATTTTGTATAGAGCATGGAGTCCTCCTTGCTTTCATAAACCGATTTTTTTTCTTCCGTGGTTGAGAAGGAAGCGAGAATCTCATTATAAAAATGACTACCTGGAATGCTTTCGATCTTTATTGGCAGGCCTTCATACTGCCAGTTACCAATTATCCTGTTATCAGTAGTAACTGTCGAATAAGTAACTAAACGCTGGAGACTGGTAAGACAGGAACTCAGCAAGATCATCGATGTAATGGCTGCTGCCAGGTAAACTTTCTTATTCATAACGATGGAATTTAAAGATTATTGATCAGTTGATCCGGTTATAGCTTTCACTATTGTCCTTACTGTACGCTTCAGGCACATCGCTGTACTTGATTAGGTACTGTTGCAGTTCTTCAGTCGGTGCTGTGATTACATAGTTGCCATCATCTGTCACCTCATGCCTTAATCGTATCTTTTTATTCCTGATAAGTTTTTCCAGGTAGCCTCCGTCCAGTTGCTGAAGGTCAAAAGAAAGGTTACCATTGAATTTTACCCGGTAAATGCTGTGCATGGGAATATAATGCGCTGCAAAAAACTCATCGGCTGATTGGTTTTCTTTTAAACCTGAAGGATAATAATCCAGGTAATAATATTTTCCCAGCTTAACCAAAAAAGCATAATAGGTTGACCTGGTTTTGTTTTTTGCATCCTCTTCTTCCAGTATATATATCTTATTGGCATTGTGTTGCAATACCGGAGAAAGCGTTTGCAGGTCTTTCGCAGTAGCTTGCCTGTAAGTAGCTATCGAGCTATCCTTAATTTTTTTCCAGTTGCCGGTCAGGCGTGGATCAAATACCAAATCCTTTTCCGTAAAGATGGGATGAAGGGTGGTAAGACAACTTTCTAAAAATAAAACCCCCAGGAAGAATGCCGCTATCAGAATAATTTTTTTCATGATAAGTAAATTGTACAGCTAAAGTAGAATAGGAGAGAGCGGGGAAGAAATTATTTCGGTCAACAATAGCCATTTGCCGCCAAACTCCTGGTGAAGGGGGGCAAATGTGAATCATGAAATAATATGAACATGGAGGGTAGATCCTATATCCGTTAACCACACTTTACATACCCATCAAAAAAATAAAAAAATGTTGTCCTTCAAATGTTTTAAAAACAACATTTTTTTTACCCGCTACTTCACTGAAATTTTTCAATCCATTGTCTTTGAGTTGCTGTACCCGCTTCTCTGTGTTCAATCCAAAATAAGTAACAGCAGGATAAGTAAAATGTGTTGTCTGGTGGAGACCGATGATCATGAGGCCATCAGTAAGAATGGCATGGGGATAGGGCTCTTTCATTTCAGCGCTTGTTTTAAAACCCAGCTTTTTCCAAAACGCAACCGAGGCTTTCAGATCAGTCACCGGGTGTGCGAATTCTCCAAATACACCGCATTGCTTATTCGGGTATTTATTAGCAGCATTGAAGTCTTCCGGTTTCATGTTAAGCAGGGTTATGCCTGTTGGTGGTTGAAATCCGCCAAGATTAGAAGCCAGCATGATGTTGAATCCGTCGGGACTTTTGATATAATAACGTTTTATAGGGTCGCCTTCTTTGGGCTTTGAAACAAAGACGATTCCGTCTTTCTCTAATTGCGCCGCTACATTTTCAATATCCGTTACATAATAAGTAAGCCCGATATAAGGGGTGGCATCTTTTCGCATCATAATAAGCGGGCTGCCATCGCTTACCTGCGACCAGGGAATGGGAAACGTATTGGAGGCGATTTTTGGGAAACCAAGTTTCTCATAGACAGCAACGGAAGAGTCAAGGTCGGGCGTAGTGACATATACACAGGCCACTTCTCCCAGTTTGGATTGTGTATGCCCGGTAAGGGCTAACAGGAGAGACGCAATGACAGATAAAAAGAATACCCGCATAAAAACAGTTTAAGTGATCCCTGCAAAGATGTATTTTCTTTTTGAATTGATCGCTCGTTTGCACAAGGTCTGAGAATTTTTACAGTATTAGTTGGAGAATATCACGCAGGGTGCACAGGAAATATTTCGTTGCTGCTTCATTTTCGGCACTCAATGACAAGTAGTCTTTGCGTGAGTTCAGCTGGAGACACTATCCGGGATTTGGTAACGTCTAAAATCGGTTTTTCAGACCATTGAAACACGGAGCCACAGAAGTAGAGAGACACAGGGATACAACCCTATGTAAGCCAAAATCTCTGTGCCTCCCGTGTCTTCGTGACTTAGTGTTTCATAGGTATTTAAACTGAGATATTACCAGAGATATTGTGTATCCTTAACTCCCCAAAAACTTCATACCTTCAAACCATACTTACTACTTTTAACAGGTCTACCAATTAATACGAATACCAAGATGAGAAATAATTTTTTTTCTGTTATTCTGCTATCTCTTATTGCAATAACAAGCTTTTCTCAAAAAAAGAAAGAATCACAACAGGAAAGGGAAACCAGGTTTGCAAAGACCGGGCAATGGGCCAACTATGGTAACGACCCGGGTGGAATGCGTTACTCCCCGCTTACACAAATTAATTTAAGCAATGTAAAAAACCTGAAACCCGCATGGACTTATCAATCGGGAGAATTGAAAACGTATGAGGGAACTAATCTTGCCAGTAAAGCTGCTTTTGAAGCAACACCTTTAATGATAAACGGGGTACTTTATTTCAGCACTCCCACCAATCGGATCATCGCTATTAATGCTGCTACCGGTAAAGAGCTATGGATATATAATTCCGGCGTTGATTTGAAAGGCGATTATTCAGAAGTGACTTCCAGAGGTGTGGCCAAATGGATAGATGCGAATCGCAAACCAACCGATCCGGATTATATGCGTATCCTGGCTGCTACTATTGATGGCAGGTTGATTGCGTTGAATTCAAAAACGGGTAAGCCTGTTTTGTCATTTGGAAAAAATGGAATAATTGATCTGAAAGAGGGAGTTGGTTCTATACAGTTCACTTCTTCACCCGCTGTGATCAATGATCTTATCGTGATTGGTTCTACCATGGGTGATAACGGAAGGTTTGATTATCCGCCCGGTGTGGTAAGAGCTTATGAGGCAAGAACAGGAAAACTGAAATGGTCATGGGATCCTATTCCAAGAAATCCAACTGATCCGGGCTATAACACCTGGATCGGCGATAAAGCACAAAAGACCGGGGCGGCCAATGCGTGGGCTACCATATCCGCTGATCCTTCTCTTGATTTGGTATTTGTTCCCACCACCTGTCCCAGTCCTGATTATTATGGAGGCGAAAGAAAAGGTGGTAATCTCTATGCCAACTCTATCGTGGCTATCCAGGCTTCAACAGGCAAGGTAGTATGGTACTTTCAAACGGTTCATCATGATATATGGGACTATGATATTCCGGCGCAACCTGTTTTATTGGAAATTGAAAGAGATGGGAAAAAAATATCCGCAGTGTTGATCGTTACTAAAATGGGACACATATTTGTTTTAAACAGGCAAACTGGAGAACATCTTTTTCCAGTTGAAGAACGCCCTGTACCAGCTTCTGATGTTCCCGGTGAAGAAGCTTCAAGAACGCAGCCATTCCCCATACAATTACCCGCATTGGGATTACAAAATGTGACGGAAGATGATGCCTGGGGACCAACGCCTGAACTCACTCAAAAAGCGAAGGAGAGGATTAGCCTGTATAATAAAAAAGGCGTATTCACACCTCCATCGTTAAAAGGCTCCATTATTACTCCGGGCAATGTTGGCGGAATGAACTGGAGCGGTGCGAGTTTTGACCCTGAACAAAATATTCTTGTTACCAATTCCAATCATCTCGCCGCCCTGATCACACTTTTTCCTAAAACGGGAAACACAAGACAATCAGTAAATACAGCATTACCAAGAGCGGAAGTAGCGCCGCAGGAAGGAACGCCTTATATCATGAGCCGTGAATATCTTTTCACCGTTGACAAAGGCGGCTTCGTTATGCAGACAAAACCGCCATGGGGAACATTAACGGCCATTGATATGAAAACCGGGACATTGAAATGGGAAGTTCCTTTGGGTATCATGATGGATCCGCAGAAATATCCCGATGCTGCAAAATGGGGATCCATCAATTTTGGTGGCGCCATCACCACGGCAGGCGGACTTGTCTTTATCAGTGCAAGCCTGGATGGATTTATCCGTGCATTTAATACAAGTACCGGGGAAGTGATCTGGCAAGCCATGTTACCTGCAGGAGGACAAGCCACTCCTATGACCTATGAATTAAACGGGAAACAGTATGTTGTAATAGCGGCAGGTGGTCATGGTAAAGTAGGAACTAAATTGGGGGATTATGTGGTGGCCTATGCTTTGTAAAAATTTAATGGGAGTCAGAAAAATATTTTAGGCTGCAGGTCTCGAAGATCTGTATTTATTTGCCATTAAGTTTTGCAGATATAAGTTTATTTACTATTTGCAAATAAACATCCGTAGGTGTTTGCCGTCCATACTCATACTTGGTTTTATGAGCTATGACTAAGTCCAGTTTGGGAATTACCGTTATAAATTGTCCAAAGGCGCCGGTAGCGGAATAAGCTCCTTCGTAATCTCCGGTATTATAGGGTTTATCCCAAACCCACCATAAATAACTATACCCAAAATTAAAATAAGCTGTTTTGTTTTGAACGGCTTCTTTATAAGTAGTAACAACAGAAGTTGAAGTTTTTACCCAATTAGCCGGAATGATTTGTTGGTGCTGCCACTTGCCATTTCTAAGCATTAAGTAGCCAATCCTTGCCATATCACGGGTTGAAAACCACATATGGTATGCAAGATATTCAGACCTTGTTGTGTCGCCGGTTTTGCGTTGAGCATCTTTTTTCCAATCCTGCATACGTAATGGTTTGGCAAGAATAGAATCAATAAGGTCATAAATACTTTTGCCTGTTTCTTTTTCAAGGATATAACCTGCGATATTGAAATCCCAGTTATTGTATAGCCAAAAGCTTCCGGGTTTCACACTTCCTCTTTTGGGTGCCATAGCGGAAGCGTCTCCTTCATTGCTGGCAGGATGATATACACCCGAACGGGCTGTGAGTAAATCTTTAATAGTAGCTTTCTTTTCTATCGGAAGTAATCCACCAACATCATCAAGTCCTAATTGTTCAATAGTTTTATTTACGTTTATTTTTCCATTTTCTATGAAAGGGCCATACAATATCGACAATACACTTTTTCTGCAGGAAGCCAGGTAGCTTACTTCCTGGATATCTCCATATTGAAAAATAATTCTTCCATGGTATATAACGACCATTCCGGTTGAATGAGTGCTATCGATAATAAATCTTTTAAGGTCATTTAACTTTGTTGCACTCCATCCGGCTGTTGTCAAGTCATTTATTTCTTGCCAGGAACTATCTGGATATTGTTGATCATTACTATTTATAACCCCTGGCTTTTGCGATAAAGCCAGAAATGGTAAAAGCAAAGCTGAAAATATAAGTTTCTTCATAAAAAAATGTACCAGAATGCAGTCCTGAAATCACTGGCTGGTTTGTTATTTCGACAAATAGTCTCTTTTGTGGCATCAATTCATCCAATAAAAAAACAGGGTGCCAGTAATTTTTTTTAGTAAAATAGTAAGTGGCAGGTTAGAACAGTACAAACATCCTGCCGGAACGAAACTATGGCATAATATGACCTCTGCGGCAACCATGCCGTATCTTAATTATCACCTGTAAAGAAGCGAATTAACCGTCAGTCAGCAAGGGCTTCAGCCGGCGCAGCCAGCTTAAATCCTAGTTGCTGGTACATCTTCATAAAATCAAAGTTGTTCCAGCCTTCGATGATCTTGCCATTTTGAATTCTTACAAAAGTCATTCCTGTGAAATTAACTTTCTGCCCGCCGGCAGTAGTTGCATTAACAACGCAGCGGGAGGTTTCGCAATCATCCTGTGTCACTACATCTTCTACTTCGATGTGAAGCTGGGGAAACTGGGTTTTGAAATTCCGGAAAAATTGTTTGAAACCAAGAGTACCTTTTTCTTTGATGTCTTCAATACCATATATCACAGCATTGACATCCATCATTTCATCAATGGCGTCTTCGCGGCCATTATTCCATACCTCCCGCATCCAGCGGTAAGTAAGTGTTGAATTTTTGTTAGGCATAAGAGGTTTTTTAAGATGAGGTGCTGAAGGTAAAAAAATGGAGGAATATCTGTTTAGTTTTCTTTATCTGCGTCAAAGGACTGCTTTTAACTCATACTCTTTCAAAACATTCCATTTGCTTTTTTCTTCCTGTTCAATGAGGCTTACTTTTCTGAATGTTAATTTAACGGGTAACCCGACCTTTTCAATTTGTTGAAATATACCGTCAGTACAGGTGGAATTTCGCGGGTGCATTAAGGTGATATGCGGTTCGTACCATTGCGGATTTTTAGTTGTTCCTTTTAAGATAAATCCTCTTAGTTGATGAAATTGTTCATTGTCACCATAAGAAGGTATCAGAACTCCTTTTCCCTTGGAAAATCTCACTGCGGCTCCAAAGTCGATCGTAATCCAGGAATAGTTTAGTTTTCCTAAATTTTGCATAGCTATTTCAACGGACTCCAGTTCATCTTCACGGCACAGTGTTACATGGCTTTTGATTAATCCATATTGTTCCGGGTTAAATTCTTTGCGGATTTTTTCAATAGCTTCGGATTTATTCTCATCAATAAAAAGCGTTAGCTGTATTCTTTTTTGGCTCATTGATTTTTACACCTGTTTATGATCACTGATTGGATAATGGTTTAACAGTCCCTAAAAGCATAAAGCCGGCGATTTTTAAACCCGCTTTGAGCAATGTCGCTCTTGAAGCATTATTTTCAATATTGCAACGGGCCGCGGGAACTCTGCCCGCCAGGTAACATTCTCTTTTAAGTTCCTGAATCAGAAATCCGCCTAATCCTTTTCTGCGATGTTCTTCTTTAACTTCCATATATAAATCCGCAAATGGCATATTGTAATGCAGAAGAAAGCCACCTGTCGCCACGATTTCTTTATTTACTACTAAAACAAAATCACCCTCAGGTTCTGATTTATGTTCAAACATAGTATCATTGTCGGCTCGCTTTCTGAAGGTAACGTCGTCTGCGATCAGCGACGATTGTATATGATCTTCAAACAAAATTACAGTTGAATTTATGTTTTGCCCATGTTGATACAATAAGAGTGTTAAGAGCCAGTCATTACTCTGGCATTCAATAAAACTTACCCTCGAAAAGCTTAGTAGTTCAGAAAAAGCAAGTGAGGATATATTCCTGAATGAAGGAATGATATAAAACTCAAAAACCGTATCCCTGTCATTACGATTTTCATTTCCTTTTACAGATCCGTAGCCAATTTTTGCTTCATTGTATATCAGGATATAGCTGTCAGTCCAGCCCCGTTCATGACAGGCATTATACCTGATTTGAAAATTATTTTCCTGCAAAAACAAATTTCGTAAAGGTAAAATTTCTTCCAGGCTGGTTTTAATTGCTTTGACCATTATCTTTTTTGATCTGTCTTTAAAATACAGTTGATTCTATTTAGTCACTTCAGTAAAATCATGAAACAGCAGTTCCTCTTTGCTGAATAATCTTATATTTTTCACGGAACCTGTTCCCTGGAAATAAAAGCCAAGTCCTACAATATGAACAGGCTTATCCGGTAAGGAGCAACTATATACTTCTTTGTCATTGACAAAATACCTGATCTTTCCTCCTTCACTGTTGCAGGCAACATGTATCCAGTTATTAAAATCCACGCCAAACCCGGACAAGTCTGTTTTTTTTCCTGAAACCATATAATCAACAGCCCGGAGAAATAGTTCTGATACACATCCTTTCGCTGAAAGAGGTATGGTAACCGGCGCTGCATCGGTGATCAGAAAAATATAAGACAACTGGCAAATGGCCGATCCGCTGCTGTAATCATTTTTAATGTCCGTACTGAAGGAGAAATCGTTGATTGAAACGCTGTCGAAGTTACCCACATTATAATATTTCACCATCGGGGGCTGTGGCTGCATCGTAATATTTTTCTTCTGTATCACTTCTTCTGTCACGCTCAGCCTGTCCGCTTGTTTAAACTCCTGCGGCTGCAAATAAACAGGTACGGGTTTATGATCGATCAAACCCAGCCACCCTTTAGTGGGAATAAGTAATAAATGTTCTTTTACGATCTCTTTTCCGGCTATTAGTTTAGCCTGGTAAAATCCAGGTTCGTAATAAACGGATGTATGCGTGTGTTCGTTTTTATTGACCAGTGCCCTGGTTCTTTCATCCCAGGATTGCTGAATAAAAATTGAGTCAGCAAGAGAACCGCTTGCATCGTAATTAAAGATTACTGAACTAGGAATATCACGGGTCACCGGCTCACTGCTGAAGCTATATCCTGAAGGATGACCGGGTTTCTTTGTTTCTTTAAAAGCAAATAAACAGACCAGGCCAATGGCGACGATTATACCAACTATGCTGACAGTCTTTATCCATTTTTTAGAAACCGTATTTTGTTGGGGAAAAACAGTTGATGATGATGCTTCCTGCTTTTTAACCTGAGTGCGTGATTTTAGATAATTCCTCCAGTTTTCAAAGCCGCCAAACTTTGCGATGGCATCAAGGGTAGTCATGCTTGGCAGGTGATTGTATTCTACTTTGCCCCAAACTCTTTTTAAGGTACTGGCGCTCAGAGAAACGCCGGTTTCATCAAGGATCAGATGGTTCAGTTTTTCAAAATCTTTTCCCTGCCAGCCATTGCTTTCTCCCCAATCCAGTTTTTCTTCAATCAGTTCCAGCAGCTTTTTTATTTCAGTTGACATTTGATAATCATTGTGATAAAACTTGAACAAACTTGAATGACCCGTGAATGGTTCCCCATTTGCACATCACCATAAGTTTGTAAAAGTTGATCGGTTGAAATAAAAGTACACACAAAACTTTTCCCGGCATCACCTTTCATAAAATCATAGAAGAAAGTTAAAAGATATTGACGAACAGATTTTTTACACTATATAATAAATATAAACAACATGAAATTTATCATCCCTGTTTTGTTTTCACTGATAGCCTCCGGTCTTTACGCTCAAACTATTTACGTGGATGCGGTTAAAGGCCGCCCTGAAGCACGGGGCGCCATTGCAGATCCGCTGCCAAGCCTGGAGCAAGCGGTAATGCTTGCCGGTGGTTTTTCAGGAAATGAACCTGTCATTGTAAAAGTGGCGCCCGGTCTTTATACATTTAAGCAACTTGCTGAGATTCGTACGGGCAAAAAGGATAAAGATACGATTCCATATATTATTGAAGCGATGGTATTGCCAGATGATCCCGACTGGTTGCCTTCCAAAACGCCGGTTATACAATCGGTATCCATCGACAACTCAACCAACCAGTTTACGCATTGCGCCGGTTTCCTGGTTTCCAAAAACAATGTAAGCTTTAGAGGATTGAAGTTTACCGGTAATGCTAATCCGGCGGTCAGGTATTATTACCCTATAACAAGGGAGAGTGAAAATCTCGCGGGTCTTTCCATATCGCAATGCTATTTTATCGGTGAAAGAAATTCCTCCCCCATACAAGGCGCTGTATGGGCGCATGGCGCAGGCACTCACGTGGATCACTGTATATTTTACGAATGCAAGAACGCTTTGCTTCTCTTCAAATCCATCAGTGATTTTTCGCTGACCCATTCAATTATTTACGGCTCTTATGAAGCGGCGGTATGGTTTGGACCTTTTACTTCTCCTTTTGTTTTCAGGGATAATATTATTACCCATTGTAACTATTTTTGGTTAGGTCCTGACAATACAAAACCCGCCTACCAATTTAGTAGTTCACTGATAGTGGAGAACGATAAGTATATGGGCTATTATACTTCAAGCGGACCGGTTCCAGCTAAAACCGATAGCATTAAAGAAATTAATATCCGTAAGACAGGTAAGGTATTATTGAGTGAGGTGAAGACGGCAGGAATACCCAACGATTACCTGAATCAAATAGCAGGTTCAGCAGGTAAGGATATACCCGCTGGGATTTTTAAGAAGTTGAAGGAATAATTGATACCAGGTAGCTTATTTTATGGAACGATTTAAGTAAACTGCCTCGGTACATTTCAGTTAATTCAAAGATGCTGATGAGTTGCCGGGAGGCGTACATTGCCGCCCTGCCCGGCAATTAGTAGAGGATAAAGGTTTAGTTTAAAATCCTTTTCACTTTCTGAGGTTTTCCTCCATCGTCCCAGGTCCATTCAAAACCGGGTATGGGTTTATCTGTAAATGGCATGACCAGGCGCAACGAGCTTTTTACCGTATTTTGAAAAATACCTTTCCCGATATAATCCAATTTTTCTTTTTCGCCTATACTATTTATGTAGAATAGAGAAGAGCTTTCGTAAATTATTTTCCGGCCTCCTTCATAGTCGCCGGTAATGGCGGCAATAATAGTTTCTGTCAGTGGTGCAGGGATTAATTCATTTTCCAGCAAGGGTATCTGCCATTGATACAATAATTTGAGTTCCGGAGTATCAGTTTTAGCGGCCAACGATCTGTAAGCTTCAAGCAATCCTTTAGTTAATGCTTTATTTTTATTGATTGGAATGTCAGGAATAACTCCTGTACCATCAATCGACTTTCTGGAAACCGGACTGATGGCTTCAGCTGTGGGAATCATGATGTATAAATTCTCATTGATAACAAATAACCTGCCCGGGTTGCCTTCTCCCTTCGTTTGTTCGCCGATGATGACAGCTCTTTTATATTGCTGTAGTGTATAAGCAAAACCTTCAGCGGCTGATGATGTTCGGTGGCTCACAAGTATATAAACAGGGATATAGTCAGGAATTTTATGAATGCTGCTGTCCTTTAGAGTGTAGGAGATAATGACTTTATTTTCCTTCCTGTATATTAATGTTGAAATTGGTGTAGAGTCCTTTAGAAAATAACTTAACATAAAGTTCATTGTTTCAGCATAGCCACCTCCATTTTCTCTCAGGTCTATAATAATGGCGTTTGAATAAAGCAGGAAATTCATAGCAGCGGCGATACTTTGTTTGGACGGAGCAAGCGGGGTAAAATTCAGGAAATTAAAATACCCGATATTCCCATCGAGGCGTTCTATTTTTCTTAACCGGAAATTTTCATACTGAATTTTTTGCAGCCACTCTTTGGTTATTTTTTCCTCTACTCCTTCCTGCTCATTTTTATTGCCGGCAATAATTTGTTTTACCCTGTCAGGTCCATAAGAAATATCTAAGTGATGGTCATTTCCCTTTTGTTCAAGGTCCTTGTTCAGGAATTCGATAAACTCTTCCGGGTTGTTCAAAGAATCATACCCGCCGGTTGCTAATTTTTCGGCGATATATTTTTCAATTTCCGGAACCCGGTTGGGAAAAACATAATTTTCCTTCAACAGTTGTATGGCCTTATCGGTAATGAAAGTTTTTTCCTGCCTGGTAAAACTGGTATTTGGCTGGGCATTGATATGGTTAACGAATATGATAAACATACAAATGCCTGTGAAACCATTTTGAAGTAATTTCATTAGTAAATTTTTTTATGTTATAGGATTAAGCCTTCCTGGAAAGAATAGTATAATAAATAAGGAAAGCGGCTGATATAAATAATAGAAATATGCCTATGGCGAGGTAGCCGGATTGATTGACGAGATAATCGCGGCTGAAATGAATGATTAGTAGCGAAATTCCGGCAGCCAAACTAAAGAGGAACCATTTTAAAGGCTGTAGCCTGGCAATGGCATTGCTTTCCTGGAAAATCTTTATTAGTGTTTCTTCCGAAACACCCTTTTCAATCATTTTCAATTTGAGTTGCTGCTCCGCCCTGTTTTTTAAAACCGTTACGATTGTATTCAGCAACAGGAATATAAATAGGAGGGGAAGTCCTATTTCAAAAACCTTGTCAGGAATTATTTTAAGTTTATCGGGATCGTAGTCTAAAATATGTGTTTCGGGGTTGCCTTGTGCAAGACAAATAAAATTTATAAATAGAACGATTCCGGTTATCAGTATTTTTTTAGACATAATAGCAATTTTGTTGAGAAATCAGACAGGCAGGGTGCCTGAAAGTTGCGGATAGTATAAAAATAATTTTTGTCAGGCACGCTGCAACCTGTTTCCACCTGGCTTGTCTAATTGCATATTTTTATGCCGTAAATAGCAGCATGCAGAAAGGGCTTGACGAAACATACCTGGTGAATGAAGTGCTTTCCGGCAGCAGGGAGGCTTTTGTCAAGCTGATTAAGCAATATGAGGGATTGGTTTTACATATCGTCACACCGCTGATCGGTGTCAATGAAGACAGGGAGGATATTTGCCAGGATATTTTTATGAAAGTCTATGAACGGCTGAACACTTTTCAATTCAGGTCAAAGCTCGGTACCTGGATCGGACACATAGCTTATAATACCAGTATTAATTTTTTACAAAAGAAAAGGAATATTTTACTTAGCAGTATCGAGTCACCGGAAAATGAGACTTCCTTTCTTGAAATGTCAAATGTTGAATTCAATAACCCGGAACAAATAATTATAAGGGAGGAAGACATCAATCAACTAAACAGTGCTATTGATAAGCTGACCGAATTTCAAAAGACCGTGTTATTACTTTTTTACCGGGATGAAATGAGCATCGATGAAATAAATCAAATAACAGGTTTGCCTGTTAATACCGTAAAAAGCCATTTGTTCAGGGCAAGGAATTCACTGAAACAATTACTCAATCAAAAGAAAACGCTATGAAAAAAAAGCAACAATATGAGTTGGGAGAAGCTATAAAGAATTTTTATGAAACAAAACCTTTGCAATCGGATCTGGCAAAGTCGGTGGCTAATAAGGTTTTTGGAAGGCGGAAAGAAGCGGCCCCTGTTTTTGATAGATGGTTGTATGCTTTTGCCGCTATCCTTTTTGCGGCCGGAATGATTTATTGTTTTAGTATTGTCAGGCAGTTTTCGTTGTCACTTATTTCGCTGGTGCTGATACCTGCAGCCTGCTATATCGGATTATCTGTAAAAGAGCATTGGCTTATATCCAAAAAATTGCTTTCGTTTCAGTAAAAGATTCAATGTAAAATTTTCCCAAATAGTTTCCAAAGCAAAACGGTCAAAGTTTAAAAGAAAACGGATGACAAATATCGAACGAATACTCCGAATACAAGCCGTTTAAATCATTCGATTCTCTGTCATCCGTGTTTTGAAATTATAAAAATTACTTTGCCAGCAATTCATCAAGATTTCCATGAGCGGCAGTAAATCCTTCCTTGAATCCCATTTCAATTATTTTTTCCATATCGGCTTCGGTAGCGAATGTAATTTCCACGTCTACTTTTGTTCCGCTATCCGATTTGCTGAATACGCACTTCCAGTGCATACGGGGAAAATCGTCATTGATTTTGCCATTTTCGTCGCAAAAGGCATCCAGCCCAACAAAAGATTTATTAGGAACGATAGTTTCATAATCAGCCCTGCAATAGTGACGGGAACCATCAGGACCTTCCATATAATACTGCCAGGTACCACCTTCCCGGAAATCCATTGATTGGGTATTTGCCTTCCATGGTCTGGGCGCCCACCATTGATCAAGCAGTTCCGTTTCAGTCCAGGCCTTCCAGACCTTTTCTACCGGAGCATCAAATTCTCTTACTACTTTAAGCTTTTTGTTCGCCGCATCTTTCGAGATGAGCGTTTCCTTTGTCACCATCATGAGTTTTTAGTTTTAATGTTTTTTAATACAGTATCTAATTGTTCAAACCGGGTTTCCCATTGGGTCCTGAATGGCTTCAGCCATTTATCAACTTCTTTCATTTTTTTTGTATTTAAATGACAATAGATTTCCCTGCCGGAATATTCTTGTTTTACCAACTGGCATTCCATAAGGATTTTGATATGTTTTGATACGGCCTGCCGGCTGGAGTGGAAGTGTTCAGCCAGTGCATTGGGAGTCATAGCTTGCACGATGATAAGGTTGAGGATGGCTCTGCGGGTGGGGTCTGCTATGCCCTGGAATACGTCTCGTCTCATAGTGGAAAATATTTTGTTAGCAACTGTTCGGTTGCAAATATAGGTGCAACTATTTGGTTGCGCAAATATTTTTTTCCACGTCTGTATACGAATAACAGGAATTCCTGGGAAAGTAAAGGGAAATCATTTATTTCCCCGCTGAAAAGACTGAGAGCTGTTCAGCGGGGAAATATTTTTATTGGTCGGAATGGTTCAGGCAATGGCTATAATCGCAACACAAAAGCTCAGAAGGATGAGAGCCAGTATCGCTCCTTTGATTACATATTTCATGGTTGTATGTTTTTCCATGTAAAGAAAAGCATCAGGCAAGCCGAAGTAAACAGCTTCATTCATCAATTGATAAATGAAGCGCATGAAATGTGTAAGTGGATTGAAGAAAAGGTAAGATGTAAACCTGGCAAAAGAATTTCAATCCAATTTTTTTTCAATCAGCCAGTGATGACCGAAAGGATCAGCGAGGCATCCCTGCCGGTATTGGTAGTCATAGTCTGTTACAGGATCCAGCTCCGTGCCGCCTGCTGCAACTGCTTTTGCCATGACGGCGTGCGGATCATTAACAAACAGCCCAATGGCAATGCTGGTACCTTTCAATGTTTCCGGGCTCAGTTCTTTGTGCCTGGTAGTTTCTTCATGCATATGAAACAAAGCTCCGTCTATCATAAGTTCTGCTACATGCACACTGCCATCATCATTGCTCCAGCGCCGCAACTCTACTGCATCAAATGCCTTTTTATAAAATTCAATGGCTGGGGCCAACACTTTGAGATAGATCATCGGGGCGAAAAAGGTGGATTGCTGATTCATACTATTCTTGTTAATGCAGGCAAAGTTATTTGTAAAGCCGATCCAAAATTGCAAGTTATTTCAACTACCGGGACCTTTTTACAATTGACAAGAAACATTACTTCATTTATAATTTTCAGATAACTCATTTAACGGCATAAGTCAGGTTTTTACAAAACTCAATATTGCTGCTATTTACCCGGAGAGTCCTGAATAATCTTATCATAAATCTTACGGGCTTTATTATATGCTTCTTCTGCATCAGCGCGTTCCTCCGCACGGATATTTGCCTGTTTCATTTTCCAGCATTGATCTACCGCCTGCCTGCACCATTCAGCACTTTTGCGTTCATGAATGGGTTTCCCATCAACGATCACAAAAACGGGGTTGGTATGTGAGCTTGGATACACTCTTAATGCTACCCAGGAAGAATGATTGATAGAATGGTCAAACGAAATATCTTTCCATTTACCATCAGCTGTAATTTCAGCGGTATCCACAGGCTCACCATTTACCAGGAGCTCCACACGAACTTTTTGTGTTGTACCAATACGTGCCCGTTCAATATTCCAATAAGGTTGTTCCGTCATTGCACTTTGCTTAATAGCGGCGCCTGCCTGGTCCTGTTTTTCAGGAAGGTTAGCCACAACCTTAGCGGTAATCTTCACTGATTCTTCCTTCTTTAAATTTAGTTGACTGTCATTGGTACCCGCTTCCAATCCATTAACAGAAAAATTGATGATATGAGAGTTTCCTTCGGAAATATAAGAGCGGCCTTTTTTGATCGCCTCTACATAGCCGTCATAACTAAGATTGCCTTCCGGTTTAAAGTAGCTCCTGGCCATACCCACACGTTCATCAAATATGCAGGGAAAATCTGTTTCGCCGCTAAGTCTTGTAGTGAAACCGCAATTCAAAGAATGATACCACATATTCAATTCCCAGGGAGCTGGCGTATCTCCGGCGCTATAAAAATCAACTACATCCTGGGTGACGGTAACAATGTATTCATTGGCTCCGATACCATCCATTTTAGGTAATACATAATTTGGTAATTGCGTCGTTGCCGCAGTTGGTTCCAGGCCCCAGCCCGAATGCGCATATCCTGTAACTGCGTTTTGTGATTTGGCCCAGTTAAATACAGGTAAGGTCCAGGATGGCCATTCTTCCACTTTTGTAGTGCCGGGATAATCATCTTCCTTCAATCTTAACAATACAACATGGCCGGCATGTGATGATGGGAAACCGGAAACCTCCACATCATTGCGCATAATATTTTTTGTAGTCGAGAGAGGGTCATCATTCCCGGTAAAAAAAGTTTTCTGGTGATACCAACTGGGCCCCCAGGCTAATACAGCGGCAACATTCAGGTTTTCACCGAGAGCCTGCCGCCACATATCCATTGGCTTTACGCCTTCCTCGGGGCTATCGTAGTGACTGCAACCCGCGGGATGAACATGATGATCCGCAGAATACCATCCAAGTTTTGACATATTCAGCCAACGCTTCAATTGGAAGGATGCGGAAAAATCTTTTACGCCGGAAGGGACTGAAAGCTGCATCTTTTGAGTAATATATTCAGGGCCTCTTGTAACCATCACATTGTATTTGCCGGGAGGCAACTGCACATGCTCTCCATCCGAACGGTAGATCTGCGGCTGAAAGAAAAAATCGGGATACTCATCATAAGCCGCAACGCGTCTTGACGGCAATGGATAAATTCCTACCAGTGTAGCAGGAACCTTATAGTCTTTAACAGCATTAAAAAAGGGTTTTAAATTTCGTTGTGCCGCCGCCAAACGTAAGTCCGCATTCGCTATAGTCTGTACACTATCATCAAGAATGTGTTCTATACCATCAGTAATCAAAAAGGACGCCATCGATGGAGAATCATCGTCATCTTTTATATGAAAGGTTACATTTACAGAGGGACTGCTATTGAAGAGTATATTAATCGTATTGCGGAAGCCAATATCCTGTGTGCCTTGTCCTACATTGAATCCTATTTCCACTTCACGTTGCCCGGCATCTTTGCAATAGATCTGTAAAATCGCGTATTCCAGCTTTAGTCCTGAAAGATTAGGCAGCATCGGGCGACTACGGTAAACTTGTATTTCCAAAAAACGATTAGCAACCTGGCCGGGAGTCAATATTTTTTTTTCGTCCACACGATGATCAAAAGATGGTGCGAATAAAGGAGTGGCCGCATTTGGACTTTCGGCTTCCAATTGCGCAGTAATGCCGGCATCATTGTTCACCTTTACTAAATAACTAACCCAACCGTTTTGTATCAATTTTGCTTTTGCCTCTCCCCTTAATACTTTCACTCTTGATTCAGGGTTAATATTAATTACTGCTAGGCAATAAGGATCGAGTATTTTTTGTATTAGACCTGGCATTTCCCGTGTGAGCGGTTGATGCTGCAGGGCTATTAACCGTTGCTCATCTTGCTTCGTCAAAGAGCTGCCAAGAAAAGATAAGGTTTCCTTCAACCGTATGGCCTGCGCCAGGAGGGGTTGGGGCTCTACGCCGGCAACGATGCCCTGGAGCACAGATTCTTGATGTGTTGGGTGTTGTGCGAAAAGTTGTACCGGTAGATTTGCAATAGCAATTAGTAATAGAAAAAAGTGTTTTTTTATCATTTTACCTTTCTTTGAATTTGTTCGTTTTTAACCAAGGAATTCCAAAGAGGCCGGGAATATCTATTCGATGGCAGTCAACTTTCAAAACATTTTCAATAACAGGACTGCCTGATCAAGTAATTTCTCTGATAGTAAATTTACATAATAGTTGGACGATGGATTATACTTATTAAATTCCCGGCGGCACATCAATATCTCTCCCCTGAATTGTTAACGGGTTACTATTGATTTCTTTTACAGCATAAACTATTTATCTTTAGCGAACATCAATTGTTTTTTACGAACAACGCTTTTATTTAATCAAACAGGATTGACTGTAATAAAACTGAATTAAGCATCTTATGGCCCTTACCACCACCACTACTTCTGAAAGATTGTATTCCCTGGACGCCCTCCGCGGCTTTGATATGTTCTGGATCATGGGTGCGGAAGAAATTTTTCATGCGTTGTTTAAAGCAACCGGTTCGCCATTCTGGGGCGCTATCGCCAATGAACTAACGCACCCCGACTGGAATGGATTTCACTTTTACGATCTCATTTTTCCGCTTTTCCTTTTTATTGCAGGAGTGGCTACACCTTATTCCGTTGGCCGTGAACTGGAAAAGGGGAAAAGCAAAAATCAATTGATATGGAGGGTGGTTAAGCGCGGGCTTATCCTGGTTCTTCTCGGTATCATCTACAATAACGGATTGAAGCTAAGACCCCTCGAAGAAATTCGTTTTGGCAGCGTATTAGGACGTATTGGGTTGGCTTATATGTTCGCCAATATTATTTATATCCTTAGTAAAGCAAGAACACAGATCATCTGGTTTTGCAGTTTACTGTTAGGTTACTGGTTGTTATTAAAGTTCACATCTGCCCCGGGTTTCGCGGCAGGCGACCTTACCATGGAAGGAAATTTCGCATCTTATATTGACAGGTCTATAATGCCCGGAAAACTTTATCTCGGTGTTCATGACCCGGAAGGGTTGATGAGCACTATTCCCGCGATCGCTACCGGCTTGCTCGGTATCATGACCGGTAATTTTTTGAAGAAGAACCCAATACCCGGTACAAAAAAGGCAATTTATATGGCAGTTGCAGGGGTAGTTTTTATTGCGCTTGCACACCTGTGGGATCTTGATTTTCCCATCAACAAAAATCTATGGTCAAGTTCTTTTGTATTGAATGTAGGAGGGTATAGCCTGATATTGCTTTCCCTGTTCTATTATATTATAGATATCCTCGGCTATAAAAAATGGGCCTTCTTTTTTAAAGTGATTGGTATGAACTCCATACTTATTTATATGTCCGGCAGGTTTATCAATTGGGAATATACCAACAATGGTTTTTTTCAAGGGTTGGGACAATTGGTAGGCGACCCTTTTAATATTGTGGTAATGGCTATTTGTTATGTAATGGTAAAATGGCTGTTCCTCTATTTTATGTACAAAAAGAAAGTTTTTTTGAGGGTGTAATTTATTCATGAAGTCAATGGATATCATTAAGTGGGAAACAGATATCCCAACACATATTCTTGTCTTTCACTATCGTTAAAAACGGCATAATTCCAACCGGCTATTGTGTTCCCATATCCTTATCAGGTTGGCAATTATTGACATTTCTATAAGCGGTAAAAGCCTTTCCTCCCATCGGATTAACTTCGGTTGAAACAGCCGCCTCTATTTGTTTAATCTATAAAAAACGATTGCCGTGATCAAAATGTTTTTATGTCTTAATCTTATTCTTTTTAATTCTTTCGTTTTTGCACAGATACCAGGTGCTATCAAAAGCGTCAAAAGAATTACCAATGTGATTGACAGTTATCCAATGTCTTCACCGGATGGGAAAAAAATTTGTTTCCAATCCAACCGGACAGGTGATTGGGAAATATTTGTAATGAATGTTGATGGGACGGCCCTGCAGCAACTAACACATGCGATTGGCTTTGATGGCGGACCTATCTGGTCACCGGATGGAAGTAAGATTGTTTTTCCATCAGAAAGAGATGGAGATCCTGAAATTTATATAATGAACGCCGATGGCTCCGGTCAGAAGCGGCTTACTGTAACATCCGGAGATGATTCCCATCCCCACTGGTTTCCGGACGGATCAAAGATCATTTTTAATTCGGCAAGAACTTCACCCGACCTGAAGGCGGATTGGGGAAAGCAATGGCACGAAATATTTTCTATGAATATCGACGGGTCGGATGTAAAACAAATTACATCTTTCAAAACAGTAAGTACTTATCCATCCGTTTCTCCTGATGGAAAGAAAATTGTTTTCAGGAGGGCAATCGATGGTCCGGCGTTTAACTGGGATCTTTCATTAAATGAAAATAACCGCAACTCAGAAGTATTTGTCATGGATATGGACGGAAAAAATGCCATTAATTTATCAAAAAGCCCTGGCTTTGATGGATGGCCTTGCTGGTCACCGGATGGAAAGAAAATTGCTTTCTCTTCTAACCGGAGCGGACCTGCTAATATGGGTCAGTTGTACATGGTAAACGCAGATGGATCAGAACTTAAAAAGGGTTTTGATTTTTCCGGATCTATTGCACAACCCACCTGGCGAAAAGATGGTAAAGGCATCTATGCCTACCAGGCTTTCGAGGCCGCAGATTACGAATATGGTAATATTGTTTTTATTGAGCTCGATGAAAACTAAAATTGTTACAACAAAAGAATAAAGAAGCTTCAAATGATGACCATGTCAATGGCATTAGAGTATCAGGATTTTAATTTTTTCAACTGTTCAACAGCGTTGGAATTACCAGGATCAAGCTTCAATGATTTTTCATAATATTCAATAGCCCGCTCTTTATTTCCGTTAATCATATAAGCTTCTGCAAGACTGTCCCAGGCATTACCAGATTGGGGAAAATCTATTGTATTTTGTTTAAATATTTCAATAGCGTCATCCACTTTATTCGATTGTAACACCTGGTAGCCGATTGTGTTCATTGCGGCTTCCTGTAACGCTTGTATTTTGTTTTGTTCCCGGAACTGCCGGTATTCCTTCAATGCGGCGACTGCGCCTTTATCATTAATAGCATGCAGTAAATTTTTCGCCGCCGGATTATAGCGTTCATAGTTTAGCCAGGCCAGTGCAGGGTGTTCCCCACCGATGGCATCTTCCAAAATAGAATGTGTAATGGAAAGCCCGTTCCTGCTATTGGTGAAATAAACAATAGCATCCTGTGGTTCAATAAAAGCGGTTATATAGCATTTACTGTCGCCCTGGTCGCCCCAATGCCAGAAAGTTTTTCCATTGGTATTTGTTTCCAATCCTAATCCCAGACCCCAGGATACAAAAGGGGCCTTTTCATTATTGACAATAATCTGCGAACTAAGCATCTGTTTCGAGGTTGCTTTCTTTAAACCGGTACCTTTTAAAATAGCAATGACAAATTTCGCATAATCTTCCGCCGTAGTTCGCAAACTGGCCGCTGCATTATAACCGGGTTGTTCCGGGCGAAAAGATTTTTTCCCAAATCCATCATGGCGGTACACATGCAGTTTTTTATAACTGTCGAGCCAGCTAAAATTACTATGAGTCATTTGTAAAGGAACCAATACATTTTTTTTAATGTATTCATCAAATTTCATGGAGCTGATCTTTTCGATCACTTTGGAGAGATAGACAAATCCTTCGCCGGAATAACTGAATTTTTCTCCTGGAGTAAATAGTATGGGCAAAATAGTTGAATCACGGGGCCGCCAGTTGGGAAAGCCCGTACTATGGGTGAGCACATGCCTGGCAGTAATCAGGTTAATGCGTTTATCATCACCCGCATCATAATTGTTACCGAGATATTGATTAAGTGGTTTGTCAAGATCAAGTTTTCCCTGGTCAACTAGTTGTAAAGCGGCATAAGCGGTTACAATCTTGCTCAACGAAGCTGCTTCAAAAATTGTTTCATCCGTTACGGGTTCATTGGTTTCGGCATTGGCCACACCAAAATTTTTACGCCATGCCAGCTTTCCATTGCGGATCAACGCTGCGGATAAACCAGGGATATCGGCTTCTTTCATCAATTGGGGAATATCTTTTTCCAATCGATCAATGACTACGGAAACAGGCTGGGCTTTATACGGAGAAACAGAGGTGGCCTGTTGAGGTAAAGCACGTGAACAGATTAATGAAAAAAAGATTATGGCAAGAAAGATTTTTTTTAGAGATTTCATGGTTAATGAGTTGTGACAAATAAATTTAATAAATCTAAGATAAGATAAGATAGTTTCGCATAGTTGCCGTTGGTTGATGTTTTAACTCCCTGTTATAAATGTTTTTAAGAACTGTATCTTTAGCCAATAATCATCATCATAAAAAGATATACCGCCTGCCATGCGACTTTTATTAAATTACCAATGCCCTTTTCAAGGAACACAGAATTCGATTCTTTTTATAGTTGGCCTTTTTTTATGTCCCGGTTTATTTGCTCAAAAAAATACCGTAATTCCTGTTGAGACCAGCCAGAATGCATTAGTTCTGCAGACTGACAAAGACAATCATCCCGGTATTATTTATTTTGGTAAGAAATTGAGCTTAGGTAGTGACTATGGAACAATACCCGGGCAATACCGGCAGGTAGAAGATAACGCCGGTATTTATAATTCGGCTTATACTCCCAGCGGTTCATGGAACCTCGTGGAGCCTGCCATTCGAATCACGCATGCGGATGGGAATACATCAACTGATTTATTGTATGTCAGTCATCAAACTGCTAAGCAGGATGATAATGTAAGCACAACAATGGTATCGCTGAAAGATCCTGTATATGCCGTTGAAGTAAACTTGTATTATAAAGTGTATGCGAAGGAAAATATCATGGAGCAATGGTCGGTGATTAAGAGCAATGAAAAGAAACCCATCACACTTAATAAATATGCGTCGGCCAACCTGTATTTTATCGCTGATGATTATTTTCTCACGCATTATCATGGCACCTGGGCGCAGGAGATGAAACCGGAAGAGACACAGTTAACCGCCGGTATTAAAGTGCTGGATTCAAAGTTGGGCACAAGAGCTAATTTATTTCAACCACCCACGTTTATGATATCCTTTGACAAGCCTGCTACAGAAGATGAGGGTAAAGTGCTGTTTGGTACTTTGGCATGGTCAGGTAATTTTCAAATTGACCTGGAAGTGGACTCTTATCATAATCTTCGACTGATTGCAGGTATTAATCCTCATGCATCAGAGTATGCGTTGAAACCGGGCCAGGAATTTAAAACGCCTTCTTTTATTACCACCTATTCAGAGCATGGTAAAGGCGAGGCCAGTCGCAACCTCCATAACTGGGCGAGAAAATATCGTTTACTGGATGGAGAAGGTTCTCGTTTAACCCTATTGAATAATTGGGAGGCGACTTATTTTGATTTTGATGAAAATAAATTGTCAGGACTTTTTAAAGACGGAAAGAAATTAGGTGTCGATATGTTCTTACTGGATGATGGTTGGTTTGCGAACAAGTATCCAAGAAACAGTGACCGTTCCGGGCTGGGCGACTGGCAGGAAAACGTAAAGAAACTTCCTCATGGTCTTGGTTACCTGGTGAAAGAGGCGAAAGACGCCGGAATAAAATTTGGCATCTGGCTGGAACCGGAAATGGTTAGCCCTAAAAGCGAATTGTATGAAAAACATATTGATTGGGTGATACGCCAGCCCGAACGCCCTGAATATTATTTCCGCAATCAACTGGTACTGGATCTCACCAATCCCGATGTACAGAATTTTGTATTTGGTATCGTGGACAGTTTGTTTATTAAAAACCCGGAGATAGCTTTTATTAAATGGGATTGCAATGCCGTTATCTACAATGCCAATTCCGAATACCTGAAAAAAACGGGTCAGCCGCAAACACATTTGTATGTTGACTATGTAAAGGGATTATATAAAGTACTGGAGAGGATTCGTGCGAAATACCCGAAAGTGCCGATGATGCTTTGTTCCGGTGGTGGTGGCCGCGTGGATTATGAAGCGTTGAAATATTTTACAGAGTTCTGGCCGAGTGATGACACTGATCCATTGGAACGGGTGTTTATGCAATGGGAATATTCTTATTTCTATCCGGCGATTGCTACCTGCAATCATATAACCGACTGGAGTAAGCTGCCAATCAAATACAGAACGGACGTAGCCATGATGGGCAAAATGGGCTATGATATCGTAGTAAGTAAGCTTGATGAAAAAGAATTACAATTCAGCCAGCAGGCATTAGCAAATTATAAAACGATTAATGATCTTGTCTGGCATGGTGATCTGTACAGGTTAGTTAATCCATGGGAAAAGCCGTTCGCCTCACTGCAATTTGTCAACGAAAATAAAAGCAAGGCGGTGGTGTTTTCTTATTTAACCAGCTTCCGTCATAATAATACAGCAGCTTCGGGTATGCCGGTTAAGTTAAAAGGATTGAACCCGGAAAAGAAATACAGTGTTAAAGAGATTAATCTATATCCCGGTACACGATCAACGTTGGCAGCTGATCTTGTTGTTTCCGGTGAATACCTCATGACGGTTGGTTTTAATCCGGATGTGAGTTTAAGACGCACCAGTGTAATTGTAACGGTGGAAGAAATGAAATAAAAGCTCATTGTTCGCTAGTAATAAATTTTTTACTCCTGATATTTCTTTACTCTATGGCTAAGTATACAATGGACAAAGCAGCGGGGATGTATCACCTGCAGGAAATAAAAGGAACCACCTCTGGTTTTAAACTAAATCCCAATGGTATCTTCCAGTTTTTTTTTACCTATGGTGCTATCGATAGGTACGGTTCTGGCAACTGGACGGTAGAAGATGATCATGTTGTTTTGCAAAGCAGGCCCTGGCCAGGTAACGATTTTGCAGGGGTGGATAGTAAAGCGGTTAATCAAAGTTTTATTACGGCGAAAATTGTAGGCGGCAACCCCGTATTGCTTGGGCATGTATTTTTTAGTTTAAGGAAAGGTGAGACCGGTTCGTGGATAAAAACAAATGAAAGGGGAGAGGCGGCCTTTCCATTACAGCCTGTCACGAATGTGTCGATGGTATTTGAATTTTGCCAGGAGCGGTTCACTCATTTCAATATAGAAGATTCCGGTCATAACTATTTTGAATTCCGTTTTGAACCCTGGCTGATGGAAGTGTTCTTCGATAATTTTCAATTAAAAATATCCAGGTTTGCTATGTCAGGAAGACACCCGTTGATGAAAGGGGAGAAGTTTGTATATGAGAAGGTGTGACTTCGGGGAAACATTAACTTTCCCAATCAGGCCCAGCCAGTACTACCGATGTTTCTACTTGACGATCTGGAATTGTCCAATATTTACGTAGTAAAATATTTTTCTCGTCTTCAGATACTAAATGAAATCCGTGCTTTTGATAAAATTCTATCGCCCATATCGCATCGGCCCATGTACCTATTAAAACAGGTGTCGTCGATATTTCATAGAGGTGCTTTAACAACTCACCTCCAATTCCCTTATTTCTTTTTGTTGTCCGGACATACGCATGACGAATGAGGGTTACATCCTCTTTGTACTGAATACCCATTACTCCTATGATCTCATTTTCATCGGTGTACTTCCAGAATTCAACTCCATCAGCAATCTGTTTTTTTAGTTCTTCTGCCGGCATGTAGGGTTCATGCCACCTGTCCGCGGAAATTATCCCCCGGTATGCGGAGGCGGCGTCATTTATGATTTCGCAGATATCATTAAAATCTTTTTGGGCACACTTAGATATCATACTAATAGTGAGTTTACCGCTTTTTCAATACGCTTAGCTCTTGTCTCTTCCGTTTTGGCATCAGTTATCAAAGCGACCGTGGCTTTTTTCTTACCCGGGGATTGCTTTTCATAATTTTTCTTTGCTGCCGGATCTTTATCTAAGGCCTTTTTAAAATCAACAGGTAGCTCCACTATTCCTGGCTCCGTATCTAATTCAATGATAATTTCCACTTCATCACCTCCGGCTACTTTTGCATTTTTGCGATTTTCCGCACTTAAACTCACCAGGTACTTGCCGCCCATTACTGCCACAGTACTGCGATAGGTATATTTATTCAGGGTAATAACTACGGGTGGTTTTTTCCCGGCATTAAAGCTTTCAATAATTTTTTCAGGGACAACTATGCCTGTATTATTTCCCGTTTGAAATATTTTTGTTTTGAATTTCATTTGTTATTGTTTATTTATTTGTCTAAACTTAAGAGCAGAGATTCAAAGAATATGTTATTTCGTCCGGGGTATCATAAAACCCCTGTCTTCTTTTTTAAAACCTAATTTGGGATAATAGTCCATAGCAGCAGGAACTGATAATAGTAGTATCATCGACTGTTCTCCCACTTTTTCCTTTGTAAGGTCAATCAATTTTTTGCCGATACCTGATTTTTTATAGTCGGGGCTAACAGCCAGGTCAGCCAGGTAACTGCACCATACCCAATCTGTAATAGTCCGGCAAACACCCACCAGTTTATTTTCATCCCAGGCACTAATAACCAGGTTGGAGTTTTCAAACATTTTTTTTATTCGTTCAGGGTCGTTGGTAGGCCTTGGAAGGGCTGCACTGTTGTAAAGTTCTATAATTTGTTCTGGCGTTGGGATGATGCCGACCTTGTAAATTATTTCCATAGTTTTTATTCTCTCGTTTTGTTTAAGTCACTTCAATGAAGTTGTTCCTTGTTTCAAATCTAATTAACATTCATATAAAGTCCGGCTTGAATCTGTGATCGTTTGCATAAATTAAATTATTTAATTCCGTATAACACACCAAACCCATTAGCATTTTCCACCGCTGAAATAATTTCACCACAATGCTTTTAGGATTTCCGTAACTTAATAGCTTATTAAAACTACTTCGCTATGGCTTCCTACAATCTTACAATTAATGGAAAAATCTACAAAGTAGAAGCGGACCCGAAAATGCCGCTCCTGTTTGCTATCAGGGAACTGGCCAATCTTACCGGGACCAAGTATGGCTGCGGAATGGCGCAATGCGGCGCCTGTACTGTTCATTTAAATGGTAATCCCGTTCGGTCATGTTCTATCCCTGTTTCCGCGGCTGCCAAACAGCCCATTACCACGGTGGAAGGCCTTTCAGCGGATAACTCGCATCCGGTACAACAAGCATGGATCGCTGAGCAGGTTCCTCAATGCGGTTATTGCCAGAGTGGTCAGATAATGGCAGCGGCGGCCTTGTTAAAACGTAATCCCAATCCAACTGATTCGGATATCGATACTGCGATGGATGGTCATATCTGTCGTTGCGGAACTTATCCGCGTATTCGCAAAGCGATTAAGACAGCCGCGAAAAGCATGTCCAAAGTTTAAGTAATTTAAATTGTAAACGACCTGAAGTCCCGCTTGCAGCGGGATTGGAAGGGCCAAAAATTGACAGAAAATGCAAAGCACAGATAAAAATTTATCCCGCAGAAATTTTATCAGGCTCTCCGGTATGACCGGTGCAGCGCTTACTATAGGTTATTGTATGCCTGCCCTGGGAAAAGGAACTGAAAAAATTCTAACGAAAGAAGCAGCTGATAGTCTCAGCCTGCAACTCACCTCCTGGATTTCTATTGACAGATCCGGAAAAGTAACAATCCTCAATCACCGGTCTGAAATGGGACAGGGATCCTTCCAGGCCGTGCCGCAGATAGTGGCGGAGGAACTGGAAGTTAATCTTGACCAGGTGACAATTGCATTCGCACCGGGTCATCAAAGCAAATTCGGTAGCCAGATCACCGGAGGAAGTTCTACTGTAAGAGGAGCCTATCAACGCTTACTACGTACCGGAGCTACAGCAAGAGAAATGCTGATTGAAGCCGCCGCAAAAAAATGGAACGTGAACAAGAGCGAGTGCTATGCGGAAAACGGAATGGTTATTCACAGACCCGATGGTAAAAAAATTGGTTATGGCGACCTGGTAGAAGATGCATCAACATTACAGCCGCCTGCTAATGTGAAATTAAAATACCGTTCAGATTATAAAATTATCGGTAAGCCTTTAGCAAGACAGGACACGCCTTCTAAAGTAAATGGCAAAGCTGAGTTTGGACAGGATAAAAAAATCACAGGCATGTTATATGCCCAGGTGGAACGCAATCCACGCTTTCATGGCAAAGTAAAAAGCTTTGATGATACCGCTGCTAAAAAAATACCAGGGGTAAGACATGTATTTAAAGTACAGATGCCCGTATTTTCATTTACGAGAGAAGGTGTTGCTGTTGTTGCTGACTCATTATGGGCGGCTATGCAGGGACGCAGGGCACTGAAAGTGGAATGGGATGATTCAGGGTTTGAACACCTGGATACAGACCAGTTGTATGCACGCATGAAAGAAGACTTGAAGAAACCGGGTTTAGCGCAAAGAACTGGTGGAAACCCTGAAGCTGTTTTTCAAAAAGCTGAAAAGAAATTCACGGCGGTATATGAAACGCCATACGAATCGCACAGTTGTATGGAACCGCTGAGTTGTATTGCTGACGTAAAAGAAAAGACCTGCGAAATATGGGGACCTATACAAGCACCTGATTGGATACAACAGGATATCAGCGACCGGTTAAAAATTCCACCAGAAAATGTTACGGTCAATATGACTTTTTTGGGTGGTGGTTTCGGAAGAAAAGCATTTACGGATTATACTGCGGAGGCGGTGATCATTTCAAAAGAAGTAAAAGCGCCGGTACAAGTAGTATGGACAAGGGAAGATGATATGACCCAAGGACCTTTCCGGCCTGGTGCGGTTTATGAATGTAAGGGAAGCTTATCAAATGATGGGTGGATCAGGTCTTTCCAGGCAAAAATGGCCGGGCAAAATATGGATTTTCAATCGTCACCCAATCCTGATAAAACGTCGTACAATGGTAGTGATACGGAAGGATTTGCCGAGCAATATTTCCAGACCTTGCGTCACTATAGTTTTGCAGATGTTCCAACCGAATCAAATATACCCGTGATGTGGTGGCGTTCGGTTTATTCTTCCACCAATGGATTCGCATATGAAAGTTTTATGGATGAACTGGCCATCGAAGCAGGCAAGGACCCGCTTGAATTCAGAAAAAATCATTTGGGCGGTGAAGGGGGCGAGCGTTACCAGGCGGTGCTGGAAAAACTGGAACAATTGACCAATTGGAAATCGAGGGGAAAGAATTCAGGGTGGGGCATAGCTCTTACCGAATGTTTTAAAAGTATAGTGGGTGAAGCGGTGAAAGTTTCTAAGAATGCGGAAGGCAAAATGAAGATTGATAAAGTAATTGCCGTGATGGATTGTGGCTGGTATGTTAATCCCGATATCATTCGGGCGCAGGTCGAGGGAAGTATTGTAATGGCTTACGGAGCTGCCGCCGTACACGCCAGCAATTTCAAAGATGGGAAAGCGGTTGAAACTAATTTTCATCAATACCGCATGCCACGCATGAGTGATATTCCTGAGATAGAAGTACACATCATGGAAAATGATGAAAAGCCGGGAGGCGTAGGTGAGCCTTCATTACCACCATTTGCGCCGGCATTGTGTAACGCTATTTTTGATTTAACAGGTAAAAGAATCAGGAAGTTGCCTTTTAATATGAATGAGGTGTAGTGGGTAGAAGATTCGAGGTTTCATTTATTTATGGATAGCGATGTTATATCATAGCATTGCGTCAGCTTTTATGTATAACATTTGAGTAGTGGAAAAATTAAAGTGCAGTAATATCAACCGGGTTGATGTTGAATAATGATTATATATATCAATAACCGGTTTTACGATTATCATATCCCCTTTTGTTTCATCGAATAAATCTTTAACCATGTTACCTGTCAACAGGACATTTCCTTTCATATTTATCTCTCTTCTTGCTATGTCCTGTAAAAATTCATCTTCCGTAAAAGAAGAAATGGTTGCGGACTCAACGTTATTTCCTTCTGAACTTGTCAACTTTGTTCCTTATAAGAATAATCCTGTTTTTTCAGGCTCAGATAGTACTAAATGGGATGAGCAGATCAGGGAGCGGGGCTATATATTGAAAGAAGATGATGGCTATCACATGTGGTACACCGGGTATAAAAAAAATAAGCATGATACGCTAATACTCGGGTATGCCACATCGCCGGATGGCATCAATTGGACGAGATATGCCCACAATCCCATATTTCGCGGTAGCTGGACGGAAGACATGATGGTGGTGAAATCCGGCGACATGTATACGATGTTTGCCGAAGGAAGAGGTGATACAGCCCACATGCTTACTTCAAAAGATAAAATTAATTGGGAAGATCACGGTGCTTTACAAATAGCATACACGAATGGGCAACCTTTAAATCCCGGGCCGTATGGAACTCCTGCAGTTTGGGTGGAAGATAGTATCTGGTATCTTTTTTACGAACGCAATGATTCCGCAGTCTGGCTGGCATCATCGAAAGACCTGAAACTATGGACGAATGTACAGGATGAGCCGGTACTTAATAAAGGCCCGGAAGCGTACGACCAATATGGTGTAGCGTTGAACCAGGTCATCAAGTATAAAGGGATGTACTATGGCTATTACCATGGCACCGCATTAAAAGACTGGAGTGAGTGGAGCACGAATGTCGCCGTTTCCAGTGATTTGAGAAATTGGAAAAAATATGCGGCGAACCCTATTATGAAAGAAAATAAATCGAGCGGGATACTGGTGAATGATGGATCGCAATACAGGCTTTATACGATGCACCCGGAAGTAAGTTTGCATTTTCCTTCTGCCCCTCAATAATGGTTCAGGAAAAATAATGTACACTATAATCCAGTCAGCCTATCCCATAATAGATTAAAAAGCCTTTTTTTCAGCTTCCTTCTTCACGATAACAATTTTTTGCCCGTCATCCTGCATCACATTATCAAAAAATGACTTTACCTGTGCATAGTCCTTAGCAGGTATTTTGTGATTCTTCAGGATAAGGCTGGTGGCTGAATAGATTGAATTTTCTTTTTCATTGTACCAGCATTTTGATTTATAGAAAGCATAGTTGCATTTCAATTCCTTTTCCGTTGGCAATGCGTCGGGTTTCATTGACGGGGACAGTTTATAAATAGTGGTATCGCTTTTTTCAAAAGGATTACGAAAATAATAATCAAGTTTTCTGTTGTCGGACTTCGGAAGTGGTTTTGCTAATATTCTATAGATGTGCGGACTGATAAATAACTTGGCTCCTGCGTTAAATTCCGGCAGTTTTGACAGAGCCATCTTTAATTTTATCGTGTCGCCGGCAGACGATTCCTGCTTTGTCAATATAAAATCATCCGGTTGTTTGAAACCAAAAGAAGAAACGATCGCTTCCTTTTGATCATCCCTTTTTTCTTTCAACAGATCATTCATCGTTCTCTTGTATTGTCCTGTTACTTTAAAAACAGTTTCCGTCAATGCAGACTGGTCTTCATCCATGGTCACGTTCGTCATCGTTGAAAATATATTGGCTGAGGATTGGCTCCTTGGAGTAGCCACTAAAGCGCCGCCATCGTCGGTTATTAATAGCGCATTCCTGTTTTCTGTAAAAGTACCCAGCTCACCAAATGCGGTGGTAGAACTCGTGCATTCCAGCCATATGGAATCTTTTTGATGGGGTACGCACAAGATGACGTGATTAAAATCATTTGAAGGAAATCCGGGGTCTACCGGTTCCTGGTCATACTCAGCATTAATAATGGCGACATAGCTTTTAATGCCTACAGCTTTCAATGCGGCTTTCATGAAATTGCTAAGGCCCTTGCAATCGCCATATTTTTTTTTGTCTGTAAAGTCCGCTGAAAAAGGTCTCCACCCGCCGATTCCTATTTGAATACTGACATACCTGAAATTTTGTTGCAGGTATGTGTAAATTCTTTTTATTTTTTCAGTTTCGGAACCGGCATTTTCAACCAATGATTTAAAGAACTGCTGACGATCGGGTGGTAAAACATCAAGCCCTTCATACAGGCTTTGCATCCATGATCCAAAACTTTTCCAGGAGCTGAAATCACCCGGGAGGCCATAATGCGAAAACTTATCAGACACAATTTTTATGTGAGGATATTTATCGCTGCTTGAAGAAGAACCTTCTTCATATTCGACAGGTGACAGATTCTTCACCGACCATTTGTATATTTTATAATTTCCGAATTGACTTACTTCAGGCTGTAGTGAAGTATGTTCCGCCTTGTAGCGGATAGGCATATTAGCAGGAACTTTGGCCGTATAATTTGACTCAACAACACCTTCTTTCGGCCCTATAAAATTATAGTCCGGGATATTGAGTGTGCCTTTTATCTTGATGTCATATTTTATTTCGAGGGTAACGGGATAAGAAGCCGTCGTAATACTATAATAAGTCATATAGCCATCTTCTACCAATCCTTCTCCGATAGCAACCGTTCGCATATCTTTTTTTTTATACTTGGCTGTTTGTTTACCGTTTACATCAAAAACTTTTATTTCCGCATCATCGAGAGAATAGTATTTTGAATTGGGGGCGCTAAAAAAAAGAGATTCTTTGCCATCTTCATTCATAACCGTGAGAATCTCGTGTATGCTCAAGGTTACCTTGTCAAGATCTTCCACTTCCAGGTCAATATTTTCGAGGTGTTTGATCACTGAAGCTTTATTCTTTATCGCTTCGGGTATAGTGGCGAGGCTATAAGCCCAGGTCTGTGCCGTTGCATACTGGTAAGCGAAGACGATCAATAAAAACAAACTGCTGATCTTTTTCATTTTTGTCGGATTAGGGCTGCTTTACTTTTTTTTGCGGATAACAAATTGTTCATTCAGCAATGCGTAAAGCTGCTTATAAAACTCCTGCAATTCAGGGTATTCTTCAGCGGAGAATACGGATTTTTTAAATTCCAGCTGAATTTTTGTTAGTAGTGTGTTGTTGGCAAATTGCGATGCTCTTGATATGGTTATGCTGGTATCCGGCATTATCATCTTAATATTCTTAGGAAGCGTTTCTAATTCGTAGCCGTCAGGTACTGTAAAGTTTCCAAGTATCAAATAGCTTTGGTTAGTACCAAAAAATACATCTGAGTAACGACTGTCTTTTACAAAAGGATTTTTGCTTAGGTCGGAAAGAACATTGGCGGAGAAATGCCTGTAGTCGCCCGAAACATTCAATGCCTGGTTGAATTTTATTTTTTGCACCAGCGGCAGGCTATCCGATTCAAGGTTTTCAAATGTTACCTCATCTATATTTACTCCCGGTTCAGTTAAATATTTTTCAGTGAATTTATCTTTGCCCTTTTTGGCGGTTGACACCCTGGGAAGCCGTGCGTAGTCATAGCTTGTTATTGTTATATCGCCTTTCATTATTCCTCCTTCGTCTATCACTCCTATCGTTTGAATAATATTTTTCGACAGTTGATCCTTGCTCCATAAAGTTTGCCAGCCCCATTCAAACGTTTCGAGTTTTTCGATGACCATTCCTTCTGTCATCACTACATCCGGTGGCACCAGGTGTACAGGTGTTCCTTTTTGAGAGGCATCCAGTACATATACTTTGTCATTCATTTTTACATAGGCCATTACTTTATCAAACTGATTAAAGCCGGGATCGCCATAGGTGCCCGCGTCTCCCGTGTTTACAACGCCGTTATCATGGGTACTCACTAACACCGGGTGAGCATTTAAGTCTGCATCTTTCAAAAGGTTGACCAGTATCAGGTTTATTTCCCCCACCGTACCTTTTTTATCTTTCCAGGCTGATTTTACTCCATCCGAAGCCCATATACCGAAGTAATTGTTCCAGGCCATATTATCCTGGACATATTTATAAATGGTTTTCATTTTTTGATAAGGATCCGTCATATTTTTTAGCATGGCATCTAATTCTGTTGTACGTGGTATGTTTTTTTTGATCTGTACACCAAAATCATCATCTTCCATAAGGGATTTAATAACCTTGAGCCAGTCAATAATTCTGCTTTCCCGTCTGCCGTAGATAGGGTAAGCGACTAATTTGGATTCAAGACGGTCGCGGTAATAATCTTCGTTTATGATAAAAGGCTCATCGCGAAAGCCAGGTTCATTAGTCATCGTATATATCTGGGATAACCGACCATATTTTTCAACTTCTTTTTTTTCATATTTTCCGGAACAGTAAGGAATTGTCGCTATTTCAATTTCACTGGGAAAGTCTAAAGCGAAACGGCTGAATTTAACGGGTATTGAACGCTGGAAGTACCAATCTATTAAGCCAACCCTTTCGTATTTGAATTTATATTCAATGATCGATCCCACTTTTGCCTCGGGAAAGGTGAATACTTTTTCTGTTTGTTTTTTATTAATTTTTTTTTCGTAGATCAATTTTTTTTCAACTTTCGTGACAACGATATTGCCGGCAGGATCCAGGTTATAAGTCTGTGCTTCGATATTCGTAATGTCCTGGGCATTTCTTTCACTCCAGTAGCGTAGGTGAACATCCGCCCAGCCAAGGCCTTTGTCAGAAAGTATCTTAATTCTTACTCTTCTCTTAAACTCCAAACCTGATTGCGCCAGGTAATCTAATTGTCCATCGTCTAATAATACTACCGCTTCGGCTTTGGGATCGAAATCACATTCTTTCATTTCAAGGTCCGCTTTTTCCACTTTTCCGAAAGCGGGAATATTGTCATCTCCTTTCTTATTTTTTTGGGCCATCAATGAAATGCTGATAAATAATAGGGAAGCGAGGACAACTTGCTTTTTCATATATAGTTTAAAATTTTAATAATGATAAAGTAGAACCTAAATATTTTTTCGAAAAATAGCAAACATAATTTGTTTAACCAATAGGGAGGTGGCTTATAACTCTTTCGGTTTCTAATGTAGTAAATTAACCGGGTAAAATCGGTGAATTAAAACCGCGGAATCCAGGGTTTTTCTCCTTATAAAAACGGAAAAAAACAAAAGCTGGTAACAAAATAAAATATTTTGCAAATAGGATGGAATGATAAAGTAATTAATCGTTTTTGTATGTGTAAACACTTACCTTTTTACAAATAAAATGGATGTCATTAATGATAGTGACAGCCCCGGGGAGGGAAATTACTGCCATTTCAAACTAGCGGAAATGATGTCCGGGGTCGAATCTTCCGGCTATTGAACAGGAAAGATAATAGTTCAAGAAAACGTCTTTTAGATCATCGCTGACTATTTTTAATCTGCTTAACAGATCTTCATCTAAAGTCAAATTCCAATTCATGGATTTATGTACGAATCTAAATATCGAACTTAAGATGAAATGTTATTTTATAATCTTCACTGGCAGCGGCTACCATATACTGCCACGCGGCGGCTTCTGTTTTTTCTAATGTTCGTGCCAGTTCAACGGTTGGTGTTTGTTTCATTGAATACAATTTTGACGTATTTATTTACGAATAAACAAGAGACACAGTTATTGATTTTTTCTTTCTTTCATAGTTTAAGATGAGTTAGCATAGTATGAACTTTGGTCTTACATATTTGATTCTTTTATCGAATACTTAGTACAAAAGGAGAATACTTGACATCCCGGTAAAAGAATTTTAACTTCAGTTTAGAAACTATCTATCGATGAAAAGCCTGATCCAGGTTATTTTGTTTTCGAGTGCTGTTGCGTTTATCAAAGCCCAGGATTTATCACTTACCAAATTCGTTGACAAAAATCTCAAGGTTTTGTTTCCTTCGGTTATTGATTCTTTTGAAAATGGAAATACGGAATATTATAACAGCAAGTCTGGTATAGTTGAGTTTTCTGTCTCTATACAACTTTCCCCTGTTGCTGACAGATCAAAAGAAGAATTTGACAACTCACTTAAAACTTTCAAAAAATCAATTGATAGCTTTAGCCGGACACTTTATTTTACTAAACTTTACTGTGACACCATAATAGGCGGCACGAAGGGTATTTATGTTATCCTGCACAGCCCGGATAGAGAAATGTCTATAAAGAAGCTTCATATCTTTTATACAACAAAAGACAGCTTTGCTTACACATTTTACGCTAAACTCTACGGACCTTCTGATGAAAAGATAAAGCAGGAAATAAATAAATTTTACAGCGGCATTAAGTTTAATGAGAATTATTATAACACCTTACCTGGTACTTTATATGATATACCGTCCAGGAAAATACCAGGCCGGATATTTGGCATTGTTGCGACATTTATTATTTTGAGTTACCTCGTCTATAGTATGGCAAAAGGCAAGACTGTTGTTTGAATGAGTACGTGCATCAATAGTTCTTATTTGCGCATTTGTGCGAATGTTTAAGCCTTTTGCATGTCTGTTGCCAGTCAAGGCAAAGAAGGGCAAAACCTGGAAAAAAGAAGAAATCAGGAAAGTAAGAGTAATGACAAAAGTTGACCAAAATGGTTTAACTATTTCCCGGGATGCAAAAATAAAATACCTTTCCTTAGGCAAACCCGCCCTGCACATATGCATCTGAACGCAGGAGATCAAATTCACCTCCTAAACTTTATTTTATGAAACGGATATTAAAAATTTTCGGAACTCCCGCCGAGTTAGCTGCTATTATCAATGCATACGAGGTAATTGAACAATACGATGGGTTTATACTGGCAGAAGTGCAGGAAGATAAAGTAAACGATATTTCACAGGCATACCTGCTGGAAGACATCACAGATCTTTACAGTATCAAAACAGGCACTGGTGCCATTAATACCTCAGTGCCCGGGGTTACGACTTCTGGCAAAACCACTGTTCATCCTGCTTATACCGGAAAAGATAAGAAAGGGCTTCCTCCCGGGAAACATCATTATTTGGTACAATTTATCGGGCCTATAAAAGATAAATGGCTTGCAGGTATAAAGAAAGCAGGCGGCGAATTGCGTGACCCTTATGGCGATTTTACTTATATCGTCAGGGCAGGCGAAAAACAAATTGATAAAATAACTGCCTTGCCTTTTGTAAGATGGACGGGTCATTTACCCTATGAGTCGCGGATAGAAAGAACACTTCTTCAAAAGACAGGAGCTACGAAAGGAAGTAGTGATAATAGCTCAGTACTTCCACGGACCCGCCAGCTACCGGGAGTTTATACGGTAGAATTCTTTGGACCCAAAGATGTTTCTAATGCAGAACCTTTTATAAAAAAGCTCGGATTTAAAATTCTCGCCAAAAGTTTGAAAGGTAAATTATTGATTGTTGAGATAAAAAAAATTTCGAAGATTCTTGATTTGTCAATGGTTCATGGTGTTCGCAGGATTAATGAACGGGTTATTAACCGTACAAGCAATGATGTCGCTGCAGGCATTATGGAAACTACTCTCGCTACCGGAAACAACGGGAGCACCAATTTGGGATTGAGTGGTAAAGGAGAAATAATTGGCATCTGCGACACGGGTTTGGATACGGGTGATCCCAATCATATCAACGTGGATTTCGCAGGCAGAATTATCGCTATAAAAAGTTACCCGATCACTCCTGATTTTGATACGGACATAACAAATCCCGGAGCAAATGACGGTCCCGCAGATCTTGACAGTGGACATGGCACCCATGTTGCCGGTTCTGTATTGGGAAACGGGACAAATTCTACAGGTTTAACAGGGCTGAGCGGTCCAATCCGGGGATTAGCTTACAAAGCTAAATTGGTATTCCAGGCCGTTGAGCAAGAATTAGACTGGAAAAAGCCTGCTGACTTAGAAGAAAATGGACGTTACATACTGGCGGGTATTCCCAATGATTTGACGGACCTGTTTAACCATGCTTATCAGAAAGGAGCGAGGATACATTCCAATTCCTGGGGTGGTGGAAAGCCTGGCGAATATGATGAGCAATGCCGGCAACTGGACCAGTTTGTTTGGAATAACAAACAGTTTTGTGTGTTAGTAGCAGCGGGTAATGACGGAACGGATAAAGATGGTGACGGAAAAATAAATCTGAAAAGTATAACATCTCCTGCGACGGCTAAAAACTGTATCACTGTGGGTGCTTGTGAAAATAAAAGAACAAAGTTCAATGCCCAGCACTATGGTGATTGGTGGGAAGAGGATTACCCGGCAGCGCCTTATAAAAACGCACCGATGGCGGATAATCCCGACGAAGTAGTCGCTTTCAGCAGCCGCGGCCCGACCCGTGACAAACGTTTTAAACCTGATGTAGTTGCTCCCGGAACCTACATACTTTCTACACGTTCCAGCATGATCGCATCCAACAACAAGGGATGGGCTGCTTTCACGGCAAGTAAAAAATATTTTTATATGGGAGGCACCAGCATGGCCACACCCCTTACTGCAGGGGCAGTAGCCTTAATACGTGAATACCTCCGGAAACATAGACATATCAGCAGGCCAACAGCTGCATTGTTAAAAGCCACATTGATTGCCGGAGCTATCCGTTTGCCGGATAATAGTGGAGTAATAGAAGTTGTCGATAATCACCAGGGCTACGGACGTGTGAATATCGATGGCATACTTTTTCCTGCTTCACCGGCCGCGAGTACATTTATTGAAGTAAAGCCGGGTCTGGCAACGGGCGCAGTGTATTCAATGACGATAAATATTAAATCCGGTGCTGTTCCTTTGCGAATCGCCCTCGCCTATAGTGATTATCCCGGCAGTGCTTTGGTCAACAATCTTAATATGATACTCACCGCTCCTGATGGTAAGAAATATACTGGCAACCAGAGTGCCGGTTCTTTGACCTTTGATTCAATCAATAATGCAGAAGTGATTCATGTAAATAATCCGTCGGTTGGCAACTGGAGGGTCGATGTGGTGGCTTCAAATGTTCCGCATGGCCCGCAGGATTTTGCGCTGGTGTATAAAGGGCATGTGTAAGATTGTTTTTATTTTTTCTTTAGCTGTAAACAACACTTCGTAAACGTGGTCAGGTTTGTGTTAGATTGCTTCGGCCTCCCGCGGAATTCTTTAAAGTATGAAGGTAAAACTGGCTCGCACAGTCGAAGACTCTGTGGAGTTGGCGTTACTGATTTGTGGTTTGGGTTATGATGCAAGGAACATCTTTTACTTTGCTGGCTCTTCGTCAAGGTTAACTTGTTACGACTTGCAGAGAATTCCTGTCTTTTTAAAGGGTCTTAATCAAAGCTGCCCTGCTACGGTTCGTGGTGTGGATTAGTTTCTTCGGAGGCTTGTCATTGCGAGGCCGAAGTTAATTTTGTTATTAAATGTTTGTTGCCGGCCGAAACAATCTAAAGAAATTTGACCTGTTCATGTAAATCGTTCCATCCCGGATTCATACTATTGATAAGTATCTCTTTCTTTTTTCTACTACCACCTTTTATTCTTTTCTCCCCGGCTATTGCTTCCACGATCGTATCAAACCATTTGTAGTATACAAGTTTCTTGCAATTGCACCTCGCTGTAAAACTATTGGGATAAAAATTTTCTTTGTGTTGAGTAATTCTGGCACCTATGGCAGATGTTACTCCTACATACAGTGTTGTGTTGTTCATGCTGCGCATAATGTAAACCCATGCTCCTTTCTGCATAGTTGTGTGCGTTGGTGTTACTACTTGCTTGCTGCTGTTTAAATTTAGTTTGCTTCGGCCTGCCGGTAAATTCTTTAATGTATAAAGATACAACTGGCAGACCCCGCAATGACGGAGACACGTTGGGTGGGAGTGTCGTTATTCTTTTGCAGTTGGGTCTCCGATTTACTGGAAACTTTGGCCTCTTCCGGTTTCTCCGTCATTGTAAGGCCGCAGTGGAAGCGACAATTAAATATTATTGTCGGCCGAAGCAATGTGATTTCCTGACTCGTTCGTGGCTTCCCGAACCATTTTGATGTACGTGGTTTATTTATTTTTTAAACATCAATTTCTTAATAACTAATGATGATGTTAAATTCAAATGAAGAACATAAAAACCATCGGCTTTTCCTGACATGTCAATTGCTGACAGACAACCTGCCGAATGATAAACCTTTTCACCTGATGCATTATAAATTGAAACTGAATGAACCTTCCCATTGTCACCTTTAAATAGCAAGTTGAATACTCCGGTTGACGGATTAGGATAAACAGTAAGCTCAGTTAAATCCTCGCTGCATCTTTTAACCATAATAGTTCTAAAATGTTGCGATTTCCCGTCAGGGTTACTTAGTTTGAGCCGGTAGTACGAAACTTCATATGGTGTTTTATCGGTAAACCCATAATTGCGCTGCCCGGATAAATTGATGGCATCAATCATTCCCAGCATCTGCCAGTTGATTTCATCCCTACTGCGTTCTATAGAATAATAGCCATTATGGATTTCGCCGGATGTTGTCCATTTCAACATCACAGCTTCTTCACCACAGGTGCCTGTAAACGACGATAATCCAGTAGGAAGTATAAGAAAACTGCAACCAGGACCTTTATCCGCTGTAATTGCAGAAGTAACTATTGCACCGGTGCCTGTCAGTGCCCTTCCGTTAAGTATAACTCCTGTATTCAAAGTAATGGCGCCGCTGTTAACAATGGTACCACAGAAAGTAGAATTGCTGTTTATAGTTACTGCGCCTGAAACCTTCCAATACACATTTTTTGCCTTCGTGCCGTTAATCAGCCTGACCTCCGAATTAGCACTTGTGGTAAGGGCTCCATTTACCCGGATAACAAATATTGCATCTGCATTCCCTTCTGCATTCAGGTAAAGTATATTAGTAAATGCAGCTGCTGCGTTCATGAGATAGGTATGGGGAGTAAGAACCAGGTTGTTTCCTAACTGGGCGGGATACAATAACTCAATATCATAAGCAACTGTGTCCAGGTAAGCAGAAACATAGGGAAATGCGGTCGCACCCTGTGCCGTATAAACATCCGGACCGAGATGAATAGCCCCGTCAACTAATAACGGATCGTATCCGGTAGTTGACCCGTTATTCGTTCCAATATCACCTGCGATGTTCGTAATGCCCGAATTTGAAACGAATCCATTGGAAGAAAATAATGCAAAACATTCCAGTGGGCCAAGGTCAGGGGCCAAAGGTCCGGTAAGGATGGGACGTGTACAACCAAGAGGAATGTAGGCGAGTGTTCCATAAACCGTAACAGCCCCGGTAGTCGAAAGAGCCCTGCCTTCGAGTGTACAACCATCGCCCGTGTCAATTGCGCCGGGATGCGCAATAAGAGTTCCCTTCATGCTAGTTGATGCAGCAAGGGATATTGCACCGCCTTTTGTTATCCAAAATACGTTGCAAGCCAACGCACCATTAAGCAAATTGACGGTAGCCGAAGCTGCTGTGGTAAGTGCTCCGCCTACCTTAAAAATAAATACTGCACTGGGATCTCCCTGTGCATCCAGGTTAAGAACTCCAACTATAGATCCCGCAGCATATATGGTGTCGACTCCTGGATAAAGGGTTTCTCCGTTTCCAAGTACAGGTCCATGAATGGCAGTTGGGGGCAGCATTTCAAGATATTCCCAGGCAGCCTGCAAATCTATCGCAGCTTGCGCAGTTGCACCATCGGTATTATGCATCACACCATTTACATTTCCAAAACCAGTGATAGCGCCGGTATTCGTACCAACATTACCCGTAAGCTGTGAAATTCCTGTGTTGCCTACAGCTCCAGTAGTTGAAAACAGGATAAAATTACCGGCGGTCCCCAGGTTGGGAGCTTGTCCAAAATTTATAGCCGGGAATAGTAGTAACGAAAGGACTGTGCTGATAAGAAGTAAATGATTTTTCATAGGCTGGATTTAAACTGTGTTTCTTATTTAAAATTCAATATAAAATAAGTATTGATATTATTTGCTGACCTGGTTACACAAACGTTCATTCACCAAGTAAATAGTACGCCATTATAATTGATATGAACTCATTTATTGATCTTTTAAGAGTAAACACGGCGAATTTTTGACAGGCCTTTTTATATGTGGAAACACCTGCTTATTGTAAGAAAAGGCAGAGTGAATAGAAGAAAATAGACGATCCAAAATGGGTTTCAAGGCAGGTGTTGATTTCTCAGAGGTATCTGACAGAACGAATTTTTAGAAAAATATAGGGGACTAAATAACTTTTGTTGCTGTCACTAGCTGAAACATTAACTTAAAACAAATGGACAGGAAAACATATATCTTCCGGGAACAGAACACCGAACACAATTCAGAAAAAAAGAGGCTGCTTTTCAGCAGCCTCATAGAAAATTTTTATTCTGTTATTACGCTTTTGGCGCAGATACATATTATTTACTCACCAGCACTTTGAGCGATTTGGAAGACCCCTTAGCAGCGGTCACTTTTAGCATA
This sequence comes from Chitinophagaceae bacterium, assembly GCA_040007815.1. GTDB lineage: Bacteria > Bacteroidota > Bacteroidia > Chitinophagales > Chitinophagaceae > Terrimonas_B. The sequence goes on along the minus strand of JBDTUH010000001.1, from coordinate 86,096 downwards.
TAGTTTGTATTGTTAAGTTGACTGATGTCAAGCGGTACAATGTTATTACCGGCTTCTACATTCATTGACTTCTGTATTACTATTCTCCCCGCCAAATCAATTATGAAAACAGTGATCTTATCTTTACCCGGTGACGTGATCTGTACGTTGACGATGCTTCTGGCTGGGTTCGGAAATAACCTGCCGATCGTTAATCCTAATGGCTTTTCTCCTTCTATTATTATGATATTGCTAAAATCACTACGGTTATCAAAATCCACCTGGCGAAGGCGATAGTATTGCCGTATGCCTGTTGAATTATAATCTGTAAACGCATAGTTCAGTACGGTTGTACTGTTGCCACCGACTGCTTTTGAATCTACAAAGTCGAGTACTGAATAGTTTATACCATCCGCTGAACGTTGCACTTCAAAGCCGAGGTTATTGTTTTCATTGGCCGTTGCCCATCGCAGCTGGTTGCCGGTACCATCTTTGTAACCGCTAAAGTTTAGAAAACTAACAGGTAAAGTACCACCGGTACTGCTGAACGTGTAAGCCCTTCCGGCACCGGGCCAATCCGTATTGTTATCAATTTGACTTACGGTACCTGAAGCATGGGTAGTTGAATTCACGCTGATAAAATCCGTAGTTCCATCAGTTAAAATACCTGTTGAAAAATTACCATTTACATTATTACCCGTTCCATATACAAACATGATGTTATTGGTAGTTTCGAACAGCCATATTTGAAAATGTTTGTCCGCCGTGCCTGTATTTCCGAGGAAGGAAAGGTTATACTCAACCACCAATTTTCTGCTTCCAGGAGTTCCTGACAACAGGTACTGTACATTTCCATCGACGTCGGTATAATTATCATCCCAGTAAGGCGCAAGATAAGGTCCTGTTAAGTCTGATGTGTAGTTGTTATAGTCGTAAACAGCCGGAGCTCCAAATGTCAACAGCCCATTGGATGTCGCACTAAAATCAGTGTAGTCAGTTCCACCGTAGTTAAAGGTGAACCCAATATTGGTTACCGCTGAAACATCATCATCTAAAGAGGTTCCGAGTAAGTTGGTAAAACCACCGGTCTCCAGGGCATTTCCGGTACTGGTACTAAAGCTATATCCATTTACCTGGGAATGGCCGGTATTAGAAGTAGTAAGGGTTAACACGAATACGCTTAGTAAATTTAACTTTCGGAGTGAATGAAAAAATTTTTGAAGATATCTTTCCGGGAAGGCTGACCAAAATAATCTTGAAGGAAGTAAAACTGGAATCATAGGAGAAGGTTTTTATAGATTTTAAAGTATCGTAACCAGTCTATCATTTAAGCAAGAAGCTGGTTAACAGCGTTAGCTAAACGAGCGACTATTATTATTAGTATTCATTATAATGTAAAATCATAAATGATTTTGGTCAATTAGGGGAATACCATTATCAGTGATCTTGAAAAGCCTTACGTAGTAAGTAAGTAGCCTGCTGCTATGTCAGATCGTAGAGGAATTTTTTTAAATGTTGGGAACTGCGACGCTCTGGCCAGTTAGTATTTTTCAGAGTCTTCGTCAAGGTTACGTTGCCAGGCCTTGTAACCGATGTTGCGAACCGAATCCTGAACAAAGCATCGCAACAGCTGATGCCATGATCCCGAACATTCGCGAATACAGCTGTCAATGCCGTTATTTTCTTCCCCACATTTTTGGCGATCCATTGTGAATAAATGGTTGATAGCCAAACCGCCTTTTACCCCTGTTTCACCTAAATTCGCCGTCTGACTTAAAACCTGTACACAGTGAGATTAAAGAGCCTAGAAATCAAAGGATTCAAAAGTTTTGCGGACAAAACGATCGTGAATTTTGACGACAATATCACGGGCATCGTGGGGCCGAATGGTTGTGGCAAATCCAATATCGTGGATAGCATTCGCTGGGTGATCGGCGAACAAAAGATCAGCCAGTTGCGGAGTGAGAACTTAGACAGCCTGGTGTTTAATGGTAGCAAAACCCGTTCTGCCAGCGGCCTCGCGGAGGTAAGCCTGACCTTTGAAAATACCAAGAACCTTTTGCCGACTGAGTTCAGTACCGTGACAGTTACCCGAAAATTTTATAAAAGTGGCGAGAGTGAATACCGCCTGAATGATGTGCAGTGCCGGTTGAAAGATATCCAGAACCTGTTCATGGACACAGGTATCAGCACCGATAGCTATGCCATCATCGAGCTGGGCATGGTGGACGACCTGATCAAGGATAAAGACAATAGCCGCCGCCGCATGCTGGAACAGGCGGCCGGTATTTCCATTTATAAAACCCGTAAGAAGGAGGCAAAGTCGAAACTGGATGCTACGGAGATGGACCTGGCCCGGATAGAGGATCTGTTATTTGAGATCAACAACCAATTGAAATCATTAGAGAGCCAGGCGAAGAAGGCGGAGAAATACCACGAGATAAAGAAGGACTACCGTGAAGTGAGTATAGAACTGGCCAAGGCTGCATTGGAAGGGTTTAACCTGACTTATAAAGAACTGAATGAACAACAAGATATAGAGACGGATAAAAGAATAAAATTAGAGGCGGAGATAGCAACCGAAGAAGCGGGATTGGAACAGGAAAAACTGGCGTTTATTGAAAAGGAAAGAGCCCTGCAAAGTATGCAGCATAGTTTTAATGACCTGGTGCAAACGGTACGTAGCAAAGAGAATGAAAAGAACCTTGCGGCACAACGCTTGGAATATTTGAAAGAAAGAGAAGGAAGCCTGAAAGAATTTTTGCAAAAAGCGGAAGGCCAGCTAAAGGGTATTGATGAAAGCATCGCCTTTACAGGTGTGCAGGTTGAAGAAGAAGAAAACGCCCTGGCAGGATTAAACGAAAGGTTGGTGCAATTGCGGGAAGAAGCGGAAACAAAAAGAAATGTGCTGGATGAAAAACGAAACGCAGTGGATAGCCTGCGTCACGAATACCAGCAGGTGCAACGCAGCCAGTTTGATTCGGAAAAGAAAGTGGCGGTAGCGGATACATCCATTCAAAACCTGCAGAGAACAATTGCACAAATAGAAGAAGAAAGAGAACAAAGAGATGAACAACGTCATCGTTTAGATCAGGAAAGAATACTGCATGAAAAAGAACTGGAGATAAAGAAAGTAGATCTTGAACAGCTGCAGCAGCACCAGGATAATACCAAGGAGCAGATACTGCAAACGCAATCTATATTAGAAACACTCCGGAGTGAACTGGCTATTGAAACCAGGAAACTAGATTCAAAAAAGAACGAGCATGATCTGTTAAAGAGTATGATCGATTCAATGGAAGGTTACCCGGATAGCGTAAAGTTTTTGCATAACAATCATAACTGGAGTCATGAGTCGCCGATACTATCAGATGTATTGTATGTAAAAGAAGAATTCCGTACCGCCCTGGAAAATGTGTTGGAGCCTTACCTGAGTTATTATGTGGTAAATGACCTGAAAGAAGGTTTGCAGGCGGTGCACTTACTGGATGACAATAAAAAAGGAAAGGCGAATTTCTTTTTGCTGGACAAGGTTAATACGAATGAAAACACGAATGATGCGAATGCTCATCACCTGGAAGGAGCTATCGCTGCATTGAGTGTGGTGGATGTGGAAGAAAAGTATAGAAAGCTAGCTGAATATTTATTGGGTAATGTATTTATCGCGGATAGTGAAGATGCTTTGCAAAACAGTAATGGCTTTGTGGTGATAGAAAAGAATGGTAAGTATGTAAAAGGAAAATATTCATTAACTGGTGGCAGCGTGGGAATGATAGAGGGGAAGAAGATCGGCAGGGTGAAGAACCTGGAAAAATTGCAGGAAGAAATAGCGGCCCAGGATGAAGTAGTGGAAGCGCTTCGTGCTACGATACAGGCCAGACATAATGAAGTGATTGCTTTTAATGAAGACCTGAGAGAAAATGCGGTAAGGGAAACAGAAAGGGAAATTCAGCAACTGACCAACCAGGTTTTCTCCCTGCATAATAAACTAGAGAATCTTCATTCATTACAGGCCAGCAGTCAGCACCGTTGGGAAGAGCTGAGCCGGCAGATGGAACAAACGCAGCTTTCTGTTGAAGCGGTTCGTTTGCAATTAGGCGAATTTAATGAACAGTTGCAGGCCAATGCATCAAGATTGTCAGAAGCGGATGAAGCCTTTAAAGCAGTAGAAGCAGAGTACAGCGAAGCGACAAGACAGTACAACGAATTTAACCTGAACGTTACCCGTCAGCAGAGCAAGATCAATGCGCTGAAACAGGAATTGGAATTCAAGACTAATCAAATTAATGATCTTAAACTGCAAATAGAAAATAATACCACGCAGTTGGGTGAAACGGGAAATAATATCAACCAGTCTGAACAATCGTTAAAGGAAATAGAAGAAGGACTACTGGATCTGTTCCGAAAGAGGGAAGAAGCCGAAAGGACATTGAATGAAGCTGACCAGGCTTATTATAACCTGCGTAACCAGTTGAGTGAAAAAGAAAGTGAGCTGCGCCATAAAGTAAAAGATAAGGAGCAGGTAGAGCACATGCTGGCGGCTATCAAGGATAAAGTGAATGAACTAAAGCTTCAGCTGGCGGGAACCAAAGAAAGATTGAATGTAGAGTTTCGTATTCAACTGGAAGATATACTTGACCAGGAACGTACCAGCGAAACGGCCGTAGAAGAACTGCAGGAGAAAGCAGATAGAATGAAGAAACGCCTGGAAAACCTGGGGGAAGTAAATCCAACGGCGATAGAAGCGTTTACGGAAATGAAGAAACGATATGAATTTATCGTGGAGCAAAAGAATGATTTAGTGACGGCGAAAGAAAGTTTGTTGAAGACGATTGAAGAAGTGGAAGCAACGGCGAATCAAAAATTCCTTGATACATTCAATTTGGTAAGGGATCATTTTCATAAAGTGTTTAAAACATTATTTACCGAAGATGATCAGTGTGATCTTGTATTGGAGAATCCGGAGAACCTGGCGGAGACCGGTATTGAAGTTATTGCAAAACCAAAGGGAAAACGTCCTAGTTCATTGACCCAATTGAGCGGTGGTGAAAGGACATTGACGGCGACGGCTTTGTTGTTCGCCATCTACCTGATCAAGCCGGCGCCGTTTTGTATACTGGATGAGGTGGATGCTCCCTTGGATGATGCCAACGTCAGTAAGTTCACCAATATGATCCGCCAGTTTAGTGATAACTCACAGTTCATTATCGTTACTCACAATAAGATGACGATGAGTACGGTGGATGTGATCTATGGGGTCACGATGCAGGAGCCTGGAGTGAGTAAACTGGTGAGCGTGGATTTCAGAAATTTGAATCAGAACCAGAATTAGTGAATTGAAGTGTTATAAATTATTAAGTCCTGTTGCGCGGGACTTTTTTTATGGATACCTGATTAAAGGGTGCGACATTATTAATGAATGATCAAAACTATAAACACTCTTCGTTGTCACACCTGGCTTGACCCGGTGTCTTTTTCTCAATGAGCATTTTTTAAGGGAAAGATGCCGGGTCGGAGCCCGGCATGACAGTCCTAAAATTGAAAAGTGATTGTTATATTGAAAGTTTTGAAGGTAAAGTGTGTTCTAAGTCCAGCCCTTCGCTAAGTCAATCAAATCAGGATTCTCTTTACGTATCAATTCAATCTTCCATTTGCGCATCCAGCTTTTCAATTGTTTTTCTCTTGCTATTGCATTTCGAACGTCAGCATAATCTTCATAGTACATCAAATAATGGCATTTGTATTTACTGGTGAATGCTCCACCTTCATTATTTCTATGCTCTCTTATTCTTGTTTGAAGATTGTTGGTAACACCAATATAAAAAACAGTTCGGGCAAAATTGGAGAGAATAAACTGAATATGACCCTATGCGTGGCATAGAACAAAATAAAAAAAGAATCAAAAAAAACAAAATATTAATGGAGGGAGAGATGCCGGGTCGGGGTCCGGCATGACAGTCCTGTACCAGGTCCATAACTACACTATCGAAGAGAAAAAATTGATACAAGGCATTGCCGATGAATGAATCTTCAAACTCATAAACACTCTTCGCTGTCGCACCGGGCTTGACCCGGTGTGTTTTTCTCAATGAACATTTTTTTTAGGTAAAGATGCCGGGTCGGAGCCCGGCATGGCAGCTTTATAGTGGATCGATCGCAACGATATAGAAAATCTATAAATAATACTAATGAATGAATGGTCAAAATGATAAAGACTATTCGTTGTCACACCGGGCTTGACCCTGTGTCTTTTTCTCAATAAGCATTTTTTAAGGGAAAGATGCCAGGTCGGAGCCCGGCATGAGAGTCTTACGACAGATGACTAATTATAATAAAGGCAATTCTGAAAAAATACTAGTTACAATTTTAATTTCTCCACCAACGATACATACAGTTGCATAGCTTCCTCTTTTGTTTTTCCTTTCAAATCCGACCAGGCCTGGTATTTGGCTTTGTTGACAAAGTCAAATGGATTGGAAGGGGGATCGGTATTAACGTCGCCTTCAGTGCCTTGTTTAAAAAGCGAATATAATTTCAACAATGTTTCATTGTCCGGTTTTGAGGGAAGCTCTTTGCTTTCTTTGATCGCTTTTTCAAATAGTTCTTTCAGTTCCATGTATGAGGTTTATATGAAAATACATTTTTAACAGGGTCGGCACTAACCTGTTTTGTTTTATACAATTTTTCAATTCCTGTGCCTTGCATTGGTAATGAAGACATTTTCAACAAAATTTTTATTTTCGATAGATTTATAAAAATCATTTAAATAGTAAATTATTTCATCCCGGAAACGTGAGGGGAGCAGTTCAAAATTCTTAACCAGGTTTTTTGTGGCCTCTTTTTTTTCACGAAAAATGTCAAGTGTCGTTTGCAATTCCTCCATCGTTCTTGGAAAACCGCGATAAACTCTTTCCGTAACCGATTTGGTTCCCAGGTTTTCATCCGGGGTGGCGTAGCTTGCGTCCACTATACCACAAAAGTCAAAGTCATAAGGAATGGGATAGGGTGATGCGATTGAGTCGGTCACTGGTCTCATCAATTTCATATTATGATAATTCGGAATGGCCCAATCGGTGTTGCCGATCATATACTGAAATATAGCGACAAGGGTCATATGTTGCCGGTCGGTTCTTTCCGTATTGAAAGCCTGCTTGTCCACCTCGTAGCATTTATTTCTCTTCGCCATTTCATCTACGTCTTCAATAAAAAAACCGTATTGGGTATAGGATTTTATTTTTCCTCTCGTATCCTCGTAATTGATCCGCAGCAGCCGGACCCGAAAACTTAAATCAGTTATCAGGTTGTACATTTTATAAACCAAAAATTCTTTTAATACCAGTCTTTCATTTTCAGCACCGGTTCCGCATCCACACACCAATTTTAATTTTTTCAAAGGAGCCAATTGCGGAGAACCTGGATTTCTGAAATCCAATTTCATGGTGGGAAGAAAACAATTTTGCCTGCGAAATTCTCCACGGGCGGTTAAACGAATCTCTTCAGATATTACTGAACTATCCGGGAAACGGAGGGTAATCTTTGCCGGCTGATAACTGTCTAATTTTTTTTGGGATACTAATTTTTTAAGATCGGTTGAAAGATCCATCATGATCGGGGGCTCATCTTTAAAGAAGCGATTTTTTTTTACCGCTTGTTTTACCGTTTCCTGGGCCGGAGAGGCGAGGGCGGCCAGCAAAAGGAAAGAAATGATATACCATTTATTTTTTCTCATGAGCATTGGTTACTACTGCAAGTTTTCTTCCGGTGAAAAATCAGACGCCAATACAATATTAGGTTTTTTCTGCAACCTGTTTATTATCTTCCATAGAAAGGCAGGTACGGGATCAGGCTTTTTTAAAGGGTAAAAGGATAATTTATCCGGTTATTATTTCATTACATCTTCTATTACATGTCCAACGCAACCGCTGGGCATTTGTATATGCAGCATGGCAGCTACCGTGGGCGCTATATCCGTCATATATGTTTCCCTGTTGGTTTTTCCTGGTTTGATACCCCAGCCATACCAAAGCAGGGGAATATGCGAATCATACGGATTCCACAAACCGTGCGTCGTGCCTGTGGCCGAATAGGCATCTATGTAGTGGGGCAGGAGCATTACCTGTATATCGCCATTTCGTTTCGGATTGTAGCCATTATTGATCATTTCCCTTACACGGGAGGGCAATGGAACATTGTTGAGGTCATCCAATGCGAATGCACGGTATACTCCCGGTTCCGCTGATAAACGATCGACAATCCACTGAATGATTTCTTTCTTATTTGCTTTTGCGGAATCCAGCCTGGGATGATTCAGGTGTATCTGGTAATTTTCGTCACTCACAATGATGTTGGCCATATTATATTTTTCCTGTAAAGCTTTATTCAAATTTCCAATTACTGTTCCCATATACACACGACCAGCCGGTAATTTATTTTCCTGCATGAATTCGGGGACCTGTGCGCCGCCATGATCTGCGGAGAGGAAAACAGTATATTGACCTTTGCCTACTTTGGTATCGAGGAAATCGAATAAACTTTCTAATTCTTTATCAAGCCTTAAAAATCCATCTTCCGCTTCTACTGAGTTGGGGCCAAATGTATGCCCGATATAATCAGGTGAAGAAAAACTAACGGTCAAAAAATCAGTAATATCATCAGCTCCAAGTTTCTCCGCGGTAATGGTTGCCTTAGCGAACTCCGCCGTGAAAGTGTTTCCGTATGGAGTGACAGGAAGGGTTCCATAACTTTTACCAACGAATTTTTTCAAATCATAAGGAAATTTATCTCCCAGGGGTTTCCCTTCATATTTTTTTTCATCCGCAGTGCTTTGTATATACGTATTAGCCGGATAGAGCAGGTTCCATCCCTGTTGAAAATATTTATCTACTAATTTTTGCTTATTAAAATCATTCACCCATGATGGTAATTCTTTCATATAATAAGTAGAACTGATCCAGTCACCGGTGGTGTTATCGTACCAGTAAGCGGCATTGGCGCTATGGCCGGCAGGTAAAATGCCACCGCGATCTTTTATCGCAATACCCACCACTTTGCTTCTGAAGTTAGTAGCAAGTCTCAATTCATCGCAGATAGTTGTAACCAACAAATTTTTCGGACTCATTTTGCCTAACGCAGACGAACTTCCTACTGTATTGACAGAGGTGTCTTCCGTGCAATAAACGGATCGCATTTGTTCTTTGTCCCACCAAAAATTTCCGCTAATGCCCGAAAGGGCCGGAACGGAACCACTGTAAATAGTACTATGTCCGCAGGCTGTGATGGTGGGGACATAAGGAATAAAAGTATTCTCACAACTGAATCCCTGGCTCAGCATTCTTTTGAAACCACCGGCCGTATAACGTTCATTAAAGCGATAGAGATAATCCCATCTCATTTGATCCACCACGATGCCTACTACCAGTTTGGGGCGCTCTGTAGATTGCGCCTGAACAATACCGGTACTAAACGTTACAAATGCGATCAGCGTCGTTAATATTTTTTGCATCAGCCTGTTATTTAAGCAAAAATAGGGGATTATATAGTTTACAATGACGCTTAACCCAATAGTAATAACATCAATAGAATGTTAACAGTTACCACTATTTTTTTATCCTGGTTCGCGACTTTATTTCAGTTTGCGAAAAGCTAAAGCAGCGATTATAGATAGCCCGCCAACAGCCCACCACAGAAGATTGAATCCAAAATGTTCAGCTAATTGAGATCCACCCATCGGCCCTAATGTTTGAGCAGCTGACCAGGCCATCGTATATAAGGCGGCATACTGTCCGCGGTTGGTAGTTTGTGTACGACTGATCCAGTAACTATTCATAAAAGGCATGGAGAATATTTCACCAAATGTTACAAATATGATCATGCAGAGTCCGATCATTGCTCCATTGCCCGGAATATTTAGTATCCAGAATGAAATACCTACCAACGCAACACCGGTAGTGATATAAACCATGCTTCTTCTTTTTCCATCCAGTTTATATACCAATACCATTTCTATTAAAGCGATGATGATACCATTGATAGCCATCACAAAACCAATATAGGGTTCTGACAAATGCAGGTGTGTTTTAAAATAAACCGGCAGGTTGGTGAATATCTGGAAAAAGCAGCTGGCGAAAAGAGCCGTTACCAATATGAAGATGATAAATGTTTTATCACGGTAAGCTGGTATAGCCTTAATTGTATTTTGTTGCGTATCTGCATGTGTTTTATGATTGACGGGCTTCAGGAAAGCCAGCATAATGAATGCCGCCAAAATATTCGTGATACCATCTACCCAAAATAATAATTCGTAGTTGATCTTCGCGAGGATACCGCCGATAGCACTGCCAACAGCCCAACCAATATTGATAGCTAACCGGTTCAATGCATAGGAACGGGTTCTGTTTTCGACAGTGCTATAAAATGAAATAGCTGTTGTGTTGGCAGGACGAAATGCTTCATTAATAAAACTTACCAGGAAAGTGAAAAGACAAATCAATGGAAAGGTTTTCATTTGTCCCAGCAGTATAAAGAGAATACCTCCGCCTGTCAATGTGATAAACTGAACGGGGTAATAGCCAATCTTGTCAGTGAGTTTGCCGCCTAAATAAGCGCCACAAAAAGCCCCGGCACCAAATAATCCAAACACAAAACCGGCCTGTCCAACCGAATAGCCCATTTTGGTAGTGAGGTATAGGGTCATAAAAGGAACTACCATGGTACCGCTGCGATTGATCAGCATGATCAGTGAGAGTAACCAGGTAGGACGGGAAAGACCTGAGTAAGCATTTTTATAAGTGAGTGCTGTAGCTTTTATCATAAACAGCCGCAAAGGTATTGCCGATAGGAACAACCTGCTTGCCACCTGTGCAGAATGAGGATATTTTCTTTTATTAAATTATTAAACGGGTAAAATTTGTGCGACGGCAAGCCTGCTTGCATTTTCTGGATGGCTGTATTACTTTTAGCTGCGACAACTTGATTGATGATTTAAAAGAACAAAAATTAATGGCGGTAATGGACTGGAAAATTGCAAATAGTAACATGCTTAATTTATTTCAGGCGAATTCTTGCAGGAATATTCTTTTGTCAGCATCGATTTTTTTAATAGGATCTAACGGATCTGTTTCTGCGCAGGATAGAGCAATAGCCAGGAATACGGTTTATATTGAAGGGGCAACCCGGGGGCCTGTTTATTCTATTAATTATGACAGAATATTCCGGCAGGGCGAAAAGCTGGCGTATAGTTTCAGGGCTGGCTTTTCAATTTATAGTAATACGGTTTCGTTTCCTGTCGGCATCAATTTTATTACCGGTCAGCATAAACACCATGCTGAATTCAGCTTTACGGTAGTTCCTTATGTAGATTATGACGTTCATTTGATTGGCAGCAACCATGCCGAATCTGATAAATATATTTTTGTAAATCCTGCAATCGGTTACCGATACCAGAAAGCAGGGGGAGGGCTTTTTTTCAAAGCCGCCATCGGCCCTTCTGTTTTCCTGGATCCTCCGTCCAACGATTTTTGGAATATGGACCCCAAACTCTATGCATTTGGAAGCATTGGCCTGGGAATAAGTTTTTGAGTGGTACGATCCGGTAATGTTTCTGCTTCTTTATATTTACTTATGGCAAATGATGTGTTGATGTTTTTGGTGGGCATAGGAATACTGATGGTATTGCTGGGCTGGTTGTTTAAACCCCGGAAGAAAGTAACAGTGGTGACTCCGTTGCCAGAGATTTACAAAGCTTTACTAAAGGAAAATGTTGGTTTCTATCGCCGGCTGGATGATGCAGGGAAAGTTAATTTTGAGAACCGTGTACAACATTTTCTTTCCACTACCCGTATCACTGGTGTAAAAACCACGGTGGAAGATATTGACAAGGTATTGATCGGAGCCAGCGCTATTATACCTATCTATGCTTTCAATGATTGGGAGTATATCAATTTGAGAGAGGTGTTGTTATACCCCGAAACATTTAGCGAGAATTTTCAAACAGAAGGAGGCGACCGGGCCGTAATGGGTATGGTGGGTAATGGGCCGATGCAACAGGTGATGATCTTGTCCCAACATGCGTTGCGGCAAGGCTTTTCCAATAAAACGGATAAAACTAATACCGCCATTCATGAATTCGTACACCTGGTAGATAAAACAGATGGTGATGTGGATGGTGTGCCTGAGGTCTTATTGTCGAATCAATATGTTTTGCCCTGGTTGGATATGGTGCATAAGAAAATAAAAGAAATTATGCAGGATCGTTCTGACATTAATCCTTATGGTGCCACCAATCAGGCCGAGTTCCTGGCGGTGGCTGCGGAATATTTTTTTGAACGGCCTGATCTGTTAAAGACGAAACATCCTGAATTATATTCGATGCTTGAAATGATATTTTCGAAGAGAAATTAAATATTCCCACAAAATCATTCTAACTCATATTGATAAGTACCTGCTTTTATTTTTTGGACGAAAATGCCGGCAACGATATTTAATAATTTACCATTCTCAGATAACTTCTGGCCTTTCGTGATATTTAAACGTAGCGTGGCTGTTGAGTTAGGCGGAACAATTACCTTGTAAGTAGTTTTTTTACCGGACTTTTTCCATGACGAATGAATAGTCCCATATGGTCCTTCATGCGACGCTTCAAATTGATCAAGTCCTTCTGAAAAATGTGGTTCCAATAAGATGTTTTTAAATCCGGGTTGTTCCGGATCGGTCTTTATACCCCCTAATCCTTTATATAACCAGGCGCCTATCTCACCAAACATGATATGATTCATGGAGATATCCGATTTAGCATCAATGGGCCAATTCTCATACAGTGTTGTAGCGCCATTCACCATCCACCAACCCCAGGATGGAAAGGTTTCCTGCGAAGCAAGTTTATAAGCCAGCCCGGAATAGCCGTTCTCGCTTAATGCGTTCAGGATAGCTTTTGTTCCCAGCAAACCAACATCGATATGATTGCTGTCGGCTTCCACCCGCCTGGCAAGATTCGCGGCTACTTTGCTCTTTAATTCTTCGGGTACCAATCCCCAGAAGAGCGGTACAGATAATTCTGTTTGTGTTCCTTTGTTATAGGTGCCCGTTGTGGTATTTAAATATTTTTTATTGAAAGCCTCCCTGATCTTCAAGGCCAGCTTTGCATATTTTTCATGATCCTCTTGTTTACCCAATAGTTTCGCGGCTTTTGATAATATAGTGGCATCAACAAAATAATAAGCGGAAGAAGTAAACTCGACGGGTGATTTTGATTTGACGGGAACCCAATCGCCCAATCCCCAGGTAGTAAGCCCCGAAGGACTGATATCTTTTATATGATCAACATAGCGCTTAATATTTTCATAACAATCAACTAATATCTTGCTATCTCCATAGAACAAATAGATATTCCAGGGAATTATGGCAATGGTACTTGTCCAGTCGGGGCCATTGCCCCATTCATAACCCCAACCATCGGTAGGTATGATAGACGGCAATACACCGTTTGGTTGCTGTTCATCACGATGATCCGCCATCCATTTTTCATAGATCGTGATGCCATCAAAATTATAAAGCCCGGTTTCAACAGCGATATGCGCATCGCCTGTCCAGCCATTTTTTTCTCTTTGCGGACAATCGGTAGGATAACCAAAAAGGTTTGAGAGATAAGAGTTGTTGGTAGCTGACCATATCTTTTCTAATGTTGGATTAGACGATTTTACAAATCCAACAGGAGGCACATCGCTATGCATGAAATAACCATTCAGACTTTCTTTTGTAAGATCGATCGGTTTGCTGCTGGTAACTTCAATATATTGAAATCCTTTGTAATTGAAATGTGGCATGAATGTTTGCATGCCTTTCCCATTTGCTATGAAAATGTCTGTTTGAAAAGGATCGGTATTGTCTGTTGGCCGGTAATGAACATCAATATTGGATTGATCAACATGCCCGTTATTGTACAATCGTTCGCCATGCTTCAGTCGTATGATAGTTCCTGCTTCGGCACGTATACGGATCTGGCTTACACCACTGATATTTCTTCCGAGATCAAAAACATAAGTGGTATCATTTATCTGGTTGATGGTTTTTGGTTCTATTGTTTCTACATTGCGAACAGGATGTAAAACCTGTGCAGTAATATTTTTAGAGGGGGCGGCCCGGTAAATAATTTCTTTCCAGGCGGAATCATTGAATGCAATTGTATTCCATCCTGTTTGTTCTAGACGGGAATCATAATGTTCTGCTGTATAGATGCTGTTAAAAATGACAGGGCTCAATGAGGTCTTCCAATCTTTACCGGTGCTGATCGTTTCTATTGAACCATCTTCGTATGTTATTCGTACATCCATACAAAATGTGGGTCTTGCCCGCCACGGAGACTCATGAAAATACCAAACGGCGGTAGACTGATGATTGTACCAGCCATTCCCTAATAACACACCGATAGCATTTTCCCCTTTTTGCAGTTCCGGAGTAATATCATGTGTAACATACAAATTGCGCCGGTCGAAACGGGTGTACATGGGGTCAAGCCGGTGATCACTGATCTTCGATCCATTGATATATAATTCATATACCCCCGCTACAGCAATATAAGCCCTTGCCAACCTGATTTTCTTTCCTGCATTAAAGGTTCTTCTGAAATAAGCGGCTGGTTTCAATTGTATATCTCTTGTATCGCTGATCCAGGCGCCTTTCCAGTTTTTCATATCCAGCATGGCTGTCTCAAAGCTGTTAACCTTTGCTATGGCGGACGGATGGGCGTCCTTATCCCAAACCTTTACCGTCCAGTAATACTTCGTAAAAGATAACAGCGGTTTTCCTTTGTATATAATTGTTTGATCCGGTGAAATAACTCTGGTCTGCCAGACATTCCCTTTTCCTTTTACGAGCTCTGAAGAATCGGTGCTAACGAAAACCTGGTAGGCCGTTTGAATGGCACCGGTTCTGTCATCCTGCAAACGCCACGATAACCGGGGCGAGGTAGCATCTATACCCAAGGGGTCAATAAGATTTTCACATTTAAGAGAAGTAGGAATACACGATGATTGCCCATAGGAATAACTATTCTGTCCTGTGAATAACAAATAAAGAGTTGCTGATCGATATACTAATCTTTGAAGAATAGAAAGCCGTTTCATTAAAAATATTGATTTTAAAACCAAGATAACAAAAGTTCAACTGCAATATTTCTGACAACAACGAATAAAACAAAAAAGCCTCACATTTCTGCGAGGCTTTTTAACAACTTATGCGTTTCGATTAATACAATTCAAATCCTCAAAAGCCACTTCCAGGCGTTTTATAAAATTCTCTTCACCCTTGCGCAGCCATACACGGGGATCGTAATATTTTTTGTTAGGAGAATCCGGACCATCGGGATTGCCTAATTGTCCCTGCAGGTACGCTTCACTCTTCTTATAATTATTCAGGATACCTTCCCAGAAGGCCCATTGCATGTCGGTATCAATATTCATTTTGATAGCGCCATAACCGATTGCTTCGCGGATCTGGTGTTGAGGTGAGCCACTACCGCCATGGAACACAAAGTAAACCGGTTTAGGTCCTGTCTTTAAATTCTTTTCAATATAAACCTGGCTATTATTTAATATCTCCGGTCTTAATTCCACATTGCCGGGTTTGTATACGCCGTGTACATTACCAAATGCAGCAGCAACGGTAAATAGTTTTCCTACTTTACTTAACTCAGTATAAGAATAAGCGACATGCTCAGGCTGTGTATACAGTTTATCATTTTCTACATCGCTGTTATCAACACCATCTTCTTCACCGCCGGTAACACCAAGTTCTATTTCAATACTCATCCCCAATGGCTTCATCCGCTTGTAAAATTCTACCGAAGTGTGAATATTCTCTTCGATAGGTTCTTCGCTCAGGTCAAGCATGTGCGAACTGAAAAGAGGCTGGCCTTTTTCCTTGTAGAATTGCTCGCCTGCATCCAATAATCCACTTATCCAGGGCAGCCATTTTTTAGCGGCATGATCCGTATGCAATACTACAGGTACACCATAATATTTAGCTACTGTGTGAATATGCAATGCCCCTGATATACCACCGGAAATATTGGCTTGCAGTTTGTCATTCGGCATTCCTTTGCCGGCAATAAATTGGGCGCCGCCATTGGAAAATTGGATGATAACAGGTGAATTTACTTTTGCTGCAGTTTCAAGTGTCGCATTGATGGTGTTAGTGCCAATGGTATTGACTGCGGGCATCGCAAACTGGTTATCTTTTGCGTCATTGTAAAGGGCTTCCAGCTCATCTCCGAATAGCACCCCGGCTTTGTACTTTTTCATTTTTACAAATTCTTCTTTAAATGGTAATAAAAGTGGTTAAAGATGGCAGCGACCGTTAAAAAGATGGGCTAATATACTTATTTATTTTTAGCCGGGAATTTTGGCAGAAAATCGTAGAGGATTTGGCCACAGATGAACACAAATAAACGCGGACAAATAATCTGTCCCTGGCTGAGTTGCTATGTGACCTGATAATAATGCTCAATTTGAAACCGTAAAAGAATACTTGTGTCTGTGTCAATCTGCGTTCATCTGTGGCTGAAAAAAACCAATAAAGATCAGTCGCTGCTTTTTCCCAGGTTTCGTTGTACCAGCAACAGATTTTTCTGAAGCGTTTGTTTCAAATGACGTTTAACTACTTGCCCCATGGATTGACACTTGCTGAATAAATGGGTATGGAGATGCTCATTCAATTCGTTTATCAGTTGCTTAATTTTCACCGGTGTTGAAATCTCATCTTTAGTCATGATATCCAGCAGCTCTTTGATACGGTATCTTGAAGAGGCGAGACGGAAAGTAATAAGCGTTCTTTCTTCGGCCTGGTATTGTTCTATAGATTCTTTATTTAAATGTTTTAAACAGAGATCAACGAAAGGATAATTTTCTTTGAAAAACTGGGGCAGGTATAAATTTTTCCGGCCTTCATAGGATTGCTGATCAAAATCAATGGCCCTGATCCGGTATTGATAGTCTTCAATATCCGGAGTAATGTCTATCACAAAATTGTAACTGCGCATATCACCCAGCAGCCTTACAAAACAACGTTCATTGAACCGGACAAATTCTTTGGCCAATCTTATTTTATTGGTGTGGGGAGTGTTCATCATTTGCTGAATGAATACATCGCCGGGGATGCCGGGAATATGTTCTTCCACCAGCGTGTTGTCACAAGTGAAAAAAGTGATCCGGTTAGGAGAGAGGATATGTTCCAGTTCCAGTCCATAGATCCGGGAAGCATCTGCTATCTTAATATAATAATGATCGTAATTGTCATTGTATTTGTTGACAATTCGTATGCGAAACGGATGTGAATTGCCAAACGTGCAATAGTCGATCCCGGCCACATCGAGGTGACTGGTGAAACTAAAGTCACCTTCTGTTTTCAGAATGGCATAAATTTTTACCAGCCCCTCGCGGATAAAATCCCATTCTCTTTTATCATAAACCGTTTTTTCCCAAAGGGTGTCCTTGCCGGTTTTATCTTTAATAGGAACAGAGAAAGTATAGTTCAAAAGGTCTTTGTAAGATACGGGCAACTTCACTTCCCGGCCATGATACTTAAGATAGGAACGCAGGGAAGGAATAACCGGGAACATCGGCTTTTTACGGGAAGGTTTGTCACCGTCTTTGCCTTCCAGCTCCTTTGTATGTTCGGTAAAACTCATAAGTGGGAAGATACGAAGAAGAGGTTAGAAGTCGGAAGTCTGGAGTCCGACTGGAATAGTCAATAGTTGATGGCGAAAACGGAGCCCGTTTGCATATTGTCCATTGCTTATTGCCTATTCGTTAATAGCGTATGCAATTCTTTAAAATAGTGTGGTGCATGTTGAAGGCGACTTCCATACCAGCTAAACATCTCACCATCTACCAACGCAATTTTGATATTGGGCAAACCAATTATATTCAGGCTTTCTTTCAATTCGTCAATATGTTTTTGTTTAAAAGGAAATGGTTCGGAGGAAAGAAGTAACAATTCGCAATCAGCAGCAACCAGGTCTTCTGTTGTCACCACTGGATAGCGTTGTTTGCTTTTAAAAATATTTCCAAATCCAGCCGATTCCATCATCGAGTGAATGAAAGTGTCGCCACCAACTGTCATGTAAGGGTCGTTCCAGATTAAATAGCAAGTTTTCGGTTTCCGGGAGTACTGAAGTTGGGAAAAATCAGCTTTTATTGTTGAAACTATATCTTTCGCTTTTTCATATTTACCTGTAAGCAATCCGATTTGTTCAATCATTTCATAAGCCGTTGGCAAATCGGTAACATCGCTGATCCAGACAGGATAATCCTTCGCCAGTTCTTCTATCTGTTCTTTTACATTTTCTTCCTTATTGGCAATGATCAGATCGGGTTGCAGTTGATGAATAATGTCAATATGCAATTTCTTAGTACCACCAATTCTTCTTTTTGTATAAAACCATTCAGGGGGATGCACACAAAACTTTGTGATTGCAATCACTTCTTCATCAAGACCGAGATCAAATAGTAATTCTGTTTGGGAGGGAACTAAGGAGATGATACGCTTCGGAGTGTTTTCAAGAAAGATAGTATGTCCGGTTTGGTCTGTAAAAGCCTGCATAGCGCATTTTACTGCAATCTAGCCAATTCGACTTGAGAAAGAGTTGTGGACTCCCTTTCTCAAATCAGTATTGGCTTTTGCCCGTCCTTGAATGAATATCTTTCTCACGTGGGTAAACGGTAGTAATTTTTATAAAGGCAGCAATGAACTATTCAAAGGGGAGAGGACTGATTTTTCACGGCGCCTCCTGCTAAACGTGTAGTATTAGCAGGAGGGTTCCGGATTTAATAACTTTTCAAGGATTTGGACAAGGTGACTCAGTTTTGGTCTTCAAGGACTGGATTGGATCTTGGGTTTTTCTTTAGGATTCGAACGGCTGGCTTTCTACAGGATTTTTGGACTTACTTTTCTTCTGGATGTTGGATTTTCTTATGCGGTTCTTTCAAGAGATTGTCAAAGTTAGAAGAGAAGTTGACTGACCAGAATTCAGTTTGTTGGTTTTTCTAAGGATTGGTTTTACTTAAAATCTGTTACTGGACGGTCGGTTATTCAGGATGATATTGGATATGTAACTGATTAGTGTATCAATCAACTTCTGGATCAAAAATAGTTGTGAATGCGTTAGCAATAAAGAGCAAAACAACCTGATTTTTATACGTCGGTATTTCCTGCATTTATCGTAAACCCGCTAAGAAATTTTGGCGCAATAACGTAATGGAGTATCGTAATTCCACGAAAAATGTTTATGCAAACGATACCAAATTGGTTCTACAACAATAACGTGATTCTCGTATGGTTTATTTTCCTAATGCCTGGAGTACGTCATACTTGGTGATGATGTGATAATTGCCTGCCTCATCCCTTGCCAAAACCGCCCCATTGCCCTTGTTTATCAGCGAACTCAGCTTCTCCACCGGCGTATCGAAGGCCACTAAAGGCAATACAGGCTCCAGCACCTCCGCTACTTTGGAATGTTTGATATCGGGGTTGTCAAACACTTTTTGAAATAAACCGCCTTCGCTGATAGCACCCACCGGGCCATCACCATTCATGACGGGTATCTGCTCGATGTCATATTTTTTCATCAGCTCCACCGCCTCTGCTACCGTTTGAGAAGGCTCTACAGTGATTAAACGTTTTGTTCCTCTCGAACTAATCACGTCTTTGAATGTTTTTACGTCCAAAAAGCCTCGTTCTATCATCCACTGGTCGTTGTATATTTTCCCTACATAGCGGCTGCCATGGTCATGAAAAATGCAAACCACCAGATCATCTTTTTTTAATTTCTGTTTTAGTTGCATCAAACCCTGGATGCAGCTTCCAGCGCTGTAGCCACAGAAGATACCTTCTTCCTTAGCCAGTTTTCTCGCCATGATGGCGCCGTCCCTGTCCGTTACCTGTTCAAAATGATCTATTACACTCATGTCGTAATTCAGCGGAACAAAATCTTCACCAAACCCTTCGGAGATATAAGGATGCACTTCGTTCATATCTATTTCACCGGTACGAAAATATTTGGTCAGCAATGAACCATATACATCAATGGCCCATATTTGTATGTTGGGATTTTTTTCTTTGAGAAACATCGCAACTCCAGTTATTGTACCACCTGTTCCTGCTGTGCAAACCACGTGAGTGACCTTTCCGCCCGTTTGATTCCATATTTCCGGGCCCGTTGTTTCATAATGGGCAAGTCTGTTAGCCAGGTTATCATACTGGTTCATGTGGTATGAATTGGGAATCTCTTTGGATAGTCTCTTAGCGACACTGTAATAGCTCATCGGGTCTTCGGGCAATACATTAGTAGGGCATACAATCACTTCCGCACCTACTGCTTTGAGTATATCGGCTTTTTCTTTTGATTGTTTATCGGTGGTAACAAATATGCATTTATATCCTTTTACCACAGCTGCCAATGCCAGGCCCATACCGGTGTTACCACTGGTGCCTTCAATAATGGTTCCTCCCGGTTTTAGCTTCCCTTCCTGTTCGGCTACTTCTAC
Source organism: Chitinophagaceae bacterium (assembly GCA_040007815.1). Lineage (GTDB taxonomy): Bacteria > Bacteroidota > Bacteroidia > Chitinophagales > Chitinophagaceae > Terrimonas_B. Next base: position 65,580 of record JBDTUH010000001.1, on the reverse strand, counting down.
CATTTTCAAAGCCATGCGATCTTTGATTGAATTACCCGGGTTGAAATAATCCACTTTCGCCAATACGGTACAGGGAAAGTCTTTGGTGATCTTGTTCAAACGTATCAAAGGAGTATTGCCAATCGTTTCGAGTATATTATTCTTGATATCCATAGTCAATTTAATAGGAGGCAAAGGTAGGTTTTTTGGTAGGGTCAATCAAGCGGCTTCATTATCCTGTCCGGACAACGTGATATAAATAAAAAGGGCATCTTAACAATGCCCACTATTTAAACGTGTAAATAGTATTTCTAAATTTTAAATCCAACCGTAAGCATCACATTTCCACCAGCCCCTTTCGTCGTAGCGAAAGTGTTAGCCTTGTCAGGTAAACGATAAGGGAAGTTAACGTCCTTTTGTAAGCCATGAACGTAAGTAAGATCGATAAAGATACCCGCGTTGCGATAGCCTAAACCACCACTGATAAACATTTTATTCGCCTTTAACTCTTTATCCGAATAAGGATTTCCATAGTAAGCAAAACCCAGTCTTGTCATAATAGTGGTGAATTTTAACTCACCACCTACACGGAAATTGATCGCTCCTTTATAATAATCTTTCATGGTAGCGTTGAGCTGGTTATAATAGCCGTTGTCGTCATAATCCTCGGCATTCCTGAATTTATTGGACTTATATGTTACATACTCTACATCGGCGGTCAGAAAACCTTTTTGTTGTCTTATGTCTTCAGCTTCACGCAAGACATAGGAACCGCTAAGCATAAATTTCCAGGGACTGATTAATTCATATTTGTAAGTAGGGTTTTGCCCGCCATTGACGACATCAGAAGAAACTGTTACTGTACCAGGGTTGCTGCGGGAATTTTCGGTATTCACCGACATATTGGCTTTATAAGAATCTTCAAAACTATACCAGGTAGGAGTGTGAACCGTAAATCCTAGTCTTACCAGCTCAACGGGTTTTACAATGATTCCCAGTTTTGCATTGATGCCTATTCCTTTGGTAGTAAATGTTTCGGATAGTTCTGAGAAATCAAAATAATTGGCATTGTTACCTGTAGCGTCTTCTTCCCTGAAAGTGCTTTTTTTCTGGTACTTAACAATGGGCAGACCGATCGACCCGCCAATATATAACTTGTCATCCATGTTAGCTGCATAGCCTATCGCCAGTTCAGTAATACCTCCGCTTGTTTCAATACTATGCGATTGATTAAGAAGAAACGCTCCGCCATTTTTTAATTGATCATACATCGACGAGCTGACTACATCCGGATTGGGATTAGAACCCAATGTCGCTGTATCAATCAGGTAAGTATAAACAGCCATGCGTGTCCCTATTGAAACACTGGTACTGCTTAATATCTCATCGAGAGTCAGACCACTGCCAGCAGCCTCTGCCGCATACTGTTCAGCATGGGAACTGAAGTCATTTTTCCCCGTATAATAAATCTTATTGGAAAAATTAGCGGTTCGTGTTATCCCAAAACTGATGGCTTTACTGCTCCATCTTCCTGAACCCTGCCAGCCTGCTACAATACCACTGGTACCTAAATTAAAATTCGATCCATTGTCACTAGCTTTGGTACCACGGAAATTGCTTTTATTTTTTAAAAAATTAAATCCCGGTGACAGAACGATCTCACTTGTTTTAAAGAAACCAAGACCCGCCGGGTTTACAAAAGTGGCGGATATGTCACCGCCCAATGAACCCATCGCACCACCAATAGCATTGATCCTTGCGGTACCATTGGTGGGCTGCCAGGAATATTTCAACACGTCTTCCGGTATCTGCGCATGCAGGGACAGGGAAAACAAAATCAATGTACCCAGTAACGTTCTTTTTCGCATAAATGAACTTTTTCAGTTATCGGTCAGATACAACAAGGGAGGAAACACTCAAGTGTAATACTTAAATACCGTTTCCTCCCATGAAAATGAGTTTATAGCCCGATGTTTATCTCGGTGGCCTCGTAGTTCCACCTCCACTGCTGCTGCCACTGCTTCTGCTTCCTGATGATGAGCTGGAGCTGGAAGAAGAAGGCGTATAGCTTCGTGAGGGAGTTGAGTTATTGTTTGAGCCGGAGTTATAGTTGCCGGAATTATTATTGTTACTACCTGTGAAAACCTTTCTGATCGATTCGCCAAGAGAATTGTTGTTGTTAGTATTTCTATTACTGTTATTATAACGGTTACCATTATAGCTGCTGTTCAGGCTTCTATTTCCCGTTGAGCTGTTAAGGTTTCCTGTGTTATAGCTGCTGGGATTAAAAACCAGGGCCCTGCCCGGCGGAGTATAAGTTCTCGGATTTTTTATAATAATGGTACCGGGATAATAATAGGGAATACCTCCGCAATAGGGATTGTAATAATTGTTCCAGGCCCAATAGCTGTTCCAGGGACTATTCCAATTATAATAGTTTCCGTAAGAGTTATATGCATAGGCATTATAGAAATAATAGTCATCCAGCGCCGACCACCGATAACGATCCTGCATCCTCATTCTAAGGAAACGATCTTCATAATAGTCATCAGAACCACGATACTGACGATCATCTTGCTTTTCCACCCGTACATATTCGTCCTGTGGACGTACCGGTGAATAGTATACATCATCAGGTGTTTGCCCGGTTTTGTAAGCGGTGGTGCAACTGCTAAAAGTTGCGACTGTAAATGCCAGAAGAAGAATAGATAATTTCATGGCAAACGGTTTTAACGGTTTAAACTTGAAGTTACTACTTTTGTGCGACTTTGATTTTCCCCAAACGGTCGTAAGTCAAAGTTACAGTCAATCTATGCATAATATTGTATAGCCGCCTGTTAATTAAAAACAAAAAACAGTCATCAAAAACGGGAACAGAAACAAGTATGAGCAAAGAGATCACTTCAAGAGAACAGGATTATTCGCAATGGTACAATGACTTGGTAATAAAGGGCAGCCTCGCTGATTATTCGGCGGTAAGAGGCTGCATGGTTATAAAGCCTTATGGATTCGCCTTATGGGAAAATATGCGGGATGCATTGGATAAAATGTTTAAGGATACAGGGCATGTGAACGCCTATTTTCCTTTGTTTATTCCTAAAAGTTTTTTGAGCAAAGAAGCGGCCCATGTGGAAGGCTTTGCCAAGGAATGCGCCGTGGTTACTCATTATCGCCTGAAAAAAGATCCAAATGGTGAGGGTGTGATTGTAGATCCTGAAGCAAAGCTGGAAGAAGAATTAATCGTTCGCCCAACCAGCGAAACAATTATCTGGAATACATATAAAGACTGGATTCAATCTTACCGTGATCTTCCATTGCTGATCAATCAATGGGCTAATGTGGTTCGTTGGGAAATGCGGACAAGATTGTTCTTACGTACCGCTGAATTTTTATGGCAGGAAGGTCACACGGCTCATGCTACCAGGGCAGAAGCGGTGGAGGAAGCGGAAAAAATGCTGGAAGTATATGCCACTTTTGCGGAAGAGTTTATGGCATTGCCGGTTATTCGCGGTGTAAAATCGGAAAGTGAACGTTTTGCCGGCGCTGAAAATACTTATTGTATCGAAGCATTGATGCAGGATGGCAAAGCGCTGCAGGCGGGTACGTCACATTTTCTCGGGCAGAATTTCGCCAAAGCCTTTGATGTAAAATTCTCTAACAAAGAAAACCAGTTGGAATATGTATGGGCTACCAGTTGGGGAGTAAGTACAAGGTTAGTAGGTGCGTTAGTGATGGCGCATAGTGATGACCAGGGATTGATACTGCCACCAAGGATAGCTCCGTTGCAGGTCGTTATCGTTCCAATTTATAAAGGCGATGAACAAAAAGCGGTGATCGATAAGAAGGCCAAAGAGATCATGGATAACCTGAAAAATCTTGACGTAAGAGTGAAATATGATGACAGCGATAATAACCGGCCCGGATGGAAATTTGCGGAATATGAATTGAAGGGTGTTCCGGTTCGTATTGCCCTTGGAGCAAGAGACCTCGAGAAAAATGTAGTGGAAGTGGCCCGGCGTGATACAAAGGAAAAGAAATTGGTGGGGTTAGATGGGATCGCACAATATGTAGATGGTCTTTTGCTGGACATTCAGCACAATATGTTTAATAAAGCAAAGGTTTATCAACAGGAACATGTAACTCCTGCGGATAGCTGGGAGGAGTTTGAAAAATTGTTGGATAACAAGGGCGGCTTTATTTCAGCGCACTGGGACGGCACTGCGGAAACGGAAGAGGCCATCAAAGAGAAAACTAAAGCAACGATACGGTGCATTCCTTTAAACAATCAGCAGGAGGAAGGAAAATGTATTCTTAGCGGCAAGCCCTCTGTGCAGCGGGTATTATTTGCAAGAGCTTATTAATGGAAATCATCTTATTGCTTTGTAGATATTGAGTTGACTGCCTGGCATTTTAATTTTAATAAAATTTGCAGAGCTCAACTGGGCCTGTTATATTTATATTCATTAAAAGCTCTTTTATTTAACCACAAACCAACGAATATGGAACAGAATCAGGATTCAGCACTTTTTGGCATGAGCGTAGACCAGACGGGAAAAACACATCTCGCTGAAGCTGCGAAATGGGCGAAGTTTCTTTCTATTATAGGTTTTGTCGCCTGCGGGTTCATTGTATTAATAGGAATTTTCTTTGGATCTTTTTTCAGTATGTTTTCCGGCCAGTTAAACCGGAATAGCCCCTATGGCGATATGCCTGCATCAGGCGCTTTGGGCACAGCCATGGCAATAATCTATGTCATCATAGCGCTTATTTATTTTTTCCCCTGCCTGTTTCTTTTTCGGTTTGCAACAAAAATGAAAGCGGCCTTGATTTCGAACGACCAGGAAACCTTGAATACTTCCTTCCAGAATCTGAAAGCTACTTTTCGTTTTATTGGGATTCTCACGCTTATCGGGCTTTGCTTTTGGGTATTGGCTTTAATTGTTGGCCTGCTTGGTGCAGCAACGGGGCGTAGCATGTAGGGGGTTTTAAATAAAATATTACCAAAGCCCTCCGGGGCTTTTTTACTTTACAGACAGGTAGTTATAATCCTTTAATAATATATCCAGGAATACAAAAGGGGACTTGTTGGAATCTATTTTCAGGTGAGCTTTTATTTTGTCACTGGCAGCTGCCGCCATTTCCAGGTCTCCTTTTTTGCGGGCCGTTTCCAATATGCTTTTGATAGCATTGATATCCCTGTCGCTTAGCTGCATGATCTGGGGGAAAGAAGGAGTGTAATCATCGGCTACTTCCTGGAACACCGTTTCTTCAATACTGGCCTTGCGGTTTGTTCTTATCAAAATAGTACGGGCCAGGATATCGCCAATGCGCTGACCTTTTTTAGATGCAATGACCAGCACTATATCAGTTACTAAAAAACCTAATGCTCCAAGTACAACAAAAGTTGTTTCTGCATTTCGGAAATCAGGACCAAGGGCCAGGAAAAGTATTATGGCTACTATCCACATATCCGAAACACGTAAGAGCCATCTTATAAGAAACTGGCTGATACTTGACCTTCCCCCATTTTCATGTACAACTCTTAATCCCATTATTTTTTTTCCAATACTTTGACCATTCATCGTTATTTCAAGCACTATGTGGTAGATAAAGAGAGGTAAAAAAAGTAATACCGCAATAGCTTCAAGTTTACTGTTTGCATTAGCGTCTAAAATGTCAGAGTTTCTTAGCAGCGAATTGTAGATCTCAACTGCAATTTTAAAATAACAAAACTGAATGACAATATCGATCAGCAGGGCGATCAGGCGCCTGTAAAATTCAGGGATTTCAAATTCAACATCTATATTAAAGGAAGTAGGTACTTTGATAGCGGCCATTGGCTGCGACTTTTGTTCAGGCTGTTAAATTAGGAGCTTTCAATTAAAAAAGGATATTTTTTCACGTAAAAGGCGGATATGCGCAAAAAAATATATCATCTTTCTCAGCAATACCTGTTCGATCTGTGTGCATCTGTTGAACGAAAACAAATTTCATCGCCAAACTTTTATGTTATCTAAAAAGCAGTATTTTACAAGCTAAACGAAGTAATTGAGAGAAGCCCTATTTATAAAGAAAAACCGGGAACGCTGGTTGAAAAATCAACAAATGCCGGCGGAGGATGCGGATGAAATGGCAAAAGACTTTACCCAACTGGTAGATGATTTGGCATACGCTAAAACATTTTATCCTTCCAGCAAGGTGACGAGGTATATCAATAGCGAAGCGTCAAAGATATATCTTAGTATTTATAAAAATCGCAAGGAAGAATCAAACCGGCTGATTACCTTTTGGAAGTATGATCTTCCGCTGACGATACGCAAACATCACCGTGTGATTTTATTTTCCTTCATTGTTTTTCTTATCCTTTTTGGTATTGGCTTTTTTGTTTCTAAACAGGATGAGGGAGTAGCCAGGGGTTTTTTTGGTGATCGCTATGTAGACCAGACACTGGAGAATATTGAGAATGGAAATCCCTTCGGTATTTATGAATCCGGGAATCCCTTTTTTAGCTGGCTGATCCTGATGATACATAATATCAGGGTGTCCCTATTGATGTTTGTTACTGGAATTTTTGCCGGTGTCCCCAGTTTATATCTCCTGTCACAGAATGCAGCCATGGTGGGCGTATTTGATCAGTTTTTTGCGGCAAAAGGATTAGGTATACAGTTTTTCTTAGTGGTATTCGTGCATGGAACGCTCGAGCTGACAGCGCTTATCATATCCGGCGCTGCCGGTTTGATATTGGGAAAGAGTTTTTTATTCCCGGGAACCATCAGGCGGATGGATGCTTTTAAGGGGGGTGCGAAAGATGGGGTAAAGATCATGATTGGTCTTATGCCTGTATTCGCATTGGCTGCTTTTTTTGAGGGCTTTATTACCCGTTTATACAATGATCTTTCTGTTCTGACAACCATTATTACTTCATTATCGGTTGTATTTGTTGTCTGGTATTTTGTTATCTATCCCATTCAGCTTGGGAAAAAATTGACTTCGCAATTAAACGAAGATGACGTATAAGTGAAACACCAGGTGAACACATATAATATATCCCGGAAAATTAAAAACACAGGATTTCTGTTTCTTTTTATTATCCTGCACGGTTTGCTTCACGCACAAAGCAACGAAAAGATTGATACGGTGCCTGTTTTAAAATATGAGCTCGACACAACAATAATACCCGCACTGCCACCTGAAGAGCCTCCCGCAGAAGAAACATACAATGAAAATAAAACTGAAGTCTCCAGGTCTGAAGCTGAATATTTTCTGCGAAAAGAATTTACCGGCGGTTTCCCTGATTCACTGCGGCTGCGCAAATTGCCGGATTCTGTCATGAAGCAGTTGAGGAGTGATGATGCGTTCTGGTATGCAGATGAAGTGTTTAAAAAAAAGCAGCAAAAGCAAGGTGAAGGGTTTACTTCGCATCCCGTTTTTCAAACCCTTTTATGGGTAGCCATCATTGCGGGCTTTGTTATTTTTTTGATCATGTATTTGTCCAATAGTAATGTGAGACTTTTTCGTAAGAACAGCAATATCGGCGGTGAAGAAGATAACGTGGATACCAATGATATCTTTGCTATCAATTATCAGCGGGAGATTGATAAGGCGGTTGGCATGAGTAATTACAGGTTAGCGGTACGTCTTATGTTTCTCCGGTTGCTTAAAAACCTTTCGGACAAAAATATCATTCAATACAAACAGGATAGTACCAATTTTGATTACCTGCTGCAACTGCAGCCAACGGTTATGTATCCTGATTTTTTTAAACTTACACGCAACTACGAATATAGCTGGTACGGCCAGTTTGATATTGACAAAGAAAAATTTGCGCTGATTAAAACCGATTTTGACAGGTTTGAAAGAAAAATATAATAAGGGTTGAAAAAAAAGGCACCATATCTTCTTATTGGCGTTGTAGTACTGGGCATTCTCGTATTGTTCTTCACCAGCGAGAACAAAACAAACCGGCAGTTTGATGACAGGATGACTTTTCGTGCAAAGGACAAAATTCCCTATGGCACCTTTATAGCTTTTGAAAATCTCGATAAACTTTTCCCCGGTGCAGCTATTGTGGAGAGTAAAAAGGAACCCGGTTATTGGGATTCAATTTCCAACTATGACGCAGGCCAGGCACTTATCATTGTTTCCCCTGATTTTACCCCTGATGAATATGAAATGAAGAAACTGCTTCATTTCATGGAAGAAGGCAATGATATTTTTGTCAGCGCCATGAATGTTTCTTATGAAGTCACGCAAATGATGAAATGCGATATTAACGCTACCGAGGGATTAATGTATTATTTTGAGCAATCAGAAGGTTCTGACCTGCTTTCTGTATCGCTTGCCAAACCACCATTTGGTAAAAAGGCATCCTACACTTATCCTGGCAAGCGGTATGATTTTTATTTCCACAAACTGGACACAACAACAACAACGGTGTTGGGCTATGATAAAAGTAACAACCCCAACTTTGTTCACCTGAAAGCAGGCAAAGGAAATTTGTATGTTCACCTGGCGCCGACTACCTTTTGCAACTATTTTTTATTGCACAAAAATAATATCTCGTATTTTGAAAATGTGTTGTCTGTTATTTCTCCTGCTACAACCAGGATAGTATGGGATGAATATTTTATCAGTAAAGGCCGGAGGGTGGAAAAAAAAGCCAACTGGTTAAGCGCTTTTTTAAAGCATAAAGAACTAAGATGGGCTATACTGATCGCTTTGTTGGCTCTCCTTCTATATGTATTATCGGAAATGAGGAGAAAGCAGCGAATCATCCCGGTGATAAAAAAACCAAAAAACGATTCATTGGAATTTGTAAAAACAATAGGTCGTCTCTACCATGATAAGGGGGATCATAAAAATCTTTGCCGGAAGATGTCGGCTTATTTCCTGGAGCATGTGCGCAGCCGGTATAAACTGCCCACCACTGCGTTAGATGAAGAGTTTGTAAAAAATCTTCATGGAAAAACGGGTATTGCTGAAGAAGAAATAAAAGAGATGGTTTCCTTTATTAGTAAACTTGACACACTGGACTCAGTAAGCGAAAAGCAACTGGCCTCATTTCATAAACAGCTGGAATCTTTTTATAAAAAAGCATAAGCATGGAAGAACAATTATTTCAACCCCGAACTGATCTGACGGCATTAAATGAAGCTGTGTTGGCTATTCGCGGTGAAATTCAGAAAGTGATCGTTGGACAGGATGAAATGGTAAAACTGATACTGGCGGCATTGCTGGCGGACGGGCATGTGCTGATAGAAGGAGTTCCGGGTGTAGCAAAAACATTAACGGCAAAACTCGTTGCCCGCAGTGTTGACGCCGGTTTTTCCAGGGTGCAATTTACGCCTGACCTGATGCCATCAGATGTATTGGGTACTCCGGTATTCAATCCAAGGGATGCGGTTTTTGAATTCAAAAAAGGACCTGTATTCAGCAATATCGTGTTGGTGGACGAGATTAACCGGGCACCGGCTAAAACACAATCGGCATTGCTTGAAATAATGGAAGAACGGCAGGCGTCCGTTGATGGAAAAACCTATCCCATGGCGGCGCCTTTTATGGTGATGGCTACGCAAAACCCGGTAGAGCAGGAGGGAACCTATCGGTTGCCGGAAGCACAGTTGGATCGTTTTCTTTTTAAGATAGTAGTGCCATATCCCAGCGAGTCGGAAGAACTGTCCATTCTTACCCGTTTTCATCATATGGGTAATGTAAAAGTGAATGATATCGTAAAACCTGTATTAAATGCTGAACAAATAAATAACCTGCGACTGCAGATCAAAAATATTCTGATAGAAGAAAAACTCCTGCAGTTCATCGCTAAACTTATTCATCAAACCAGGAATCACAAATCCATTTATCTCGGTGCTTCACCACGGGCTTCCTTGTCTATTATGAATGCTTCTAAAGCTATCGCCGCCATGCAGGGCCGTGATTTTGTAACACCCGAAGACATAAGGGAAGTAGTGGTACCTGTCTTAAGACATCGTATCATTCTGTCACCGGATAAGGAAATGGAAGGAGTTTCGGAAGAAGAGGTAATCAAGCAGATCATTCAGGGAATGGATGTGCCTAGGTAAGAAGGTTTGAAGTTTGAGGTTGTGTGGAAGACTCTTTTTCTTTATTGTTAAGTCATTCTCATCGACTATTTATCCACGGTATGCTGAATATTCAATATTAATTCAACTTCAAATCTAAGGCTTGTAAAAACATATCAGGGTCGTTGATTATCACGAAACATCAAACTTCGAACGTCAAACATCGAACTTTAGAATAATGAAATCCTTCTACCTGAATAATATCGCTTACTACGTCGCCGGTTCAGCATCGGTCGTGTTTGTGCTGAGTTATTTTCACCCGGCGTTGTTTAGAATTGCAGTGATGATATTGCTTTTATTAGTAGTAGCTATTTTGCTGGATGCGGTATTGATATTCAGTAAAAAGAAAGGCCTGCTTGCAAAAAGGATAACTACGGACCGGTTTAGTATCGGGGATTTGAATAAAGTGGTCATTCAATTGGATAATCAGTATATTTTCCCCGTTCAGGTAAGTGTAATAGATGAGTTGCCGGTGCAATTCCAGGAAAGGAATTGGATACGTAAGGCTAAAATAGAAGCTGATCCGGTCGATATTGAATACTTCTTGCAACCCACGACCAGGGGTGAATATATTTTTAATAGCATTAATGTTTTTGTGCACGGGCCGTTGCGACTGGTTAAGCGCCGCTATATTTTTCCGGCCAGGCAAACGGTGAAAGTGTATCCTTCCTATATACAGATGCGGCGTTATCATTTGCTCGCCGTAAGCAATCGCTTGCAGGAAGCGGGGGTGAAGCGTATTCGCAAGCTGGGTCATAGTATGGAGTTCGAGCAGATAAAGGAATATGTTCGTGGCGATGATTTCAGAACTATCAATTGGAAAGCGACGGCCCGAAAGGATGCGTTGATGGTGAATAACTACACGGATGAACGAAGTCAGCAGATATATTGCATTATCAACAAGGGTAGGGTTATGAAAATGCCTTTTGGCGGTATGACACTACTCGATCATGCAATCAATGCATCCCTGGTGTTGTCTAATGTCGCATTAGTGAAACAGGACAAAGCAGGGTTGATTACTTTTGCCGAAAACCTGGACGCCTTTGTTCTGGCCGACAAGAAGACCACGCAGATGAGTCACTTATTAGAAACGTTGCACAAGCAGGAAACAAAATTCTTAGAAGCCGATTTTGAAAAATTATTTTCCGTTATCCGCAACCGGATCAGCAATCGCAGCCTTTTGATCCTGTTTACCAATTTTGAATCGCTTGAAAGTCTGCAGCGGGAGATGCCGGCCTTAAAAAGAATGGCCCGCTATCATTTGCTTTTAATTGTTTTTTTTGAGAATACGGAGCTAAAGGCCATAACAGAGAAAAAAGCCAGTAAACTCGAAGATATTTATATCAAAACCATCGCGGAGAAATTCGCCTTTGAAAAAAGATTGATGGTAAAAGAGCTTCATATGAACGGGATTCTGTCTATTCTTACTACACCCGAAAATCTTACGGTAAATACAGTGAACAAATATCTTGAACTGAAAACACGAATGTCTATTTAAGCACGATGATGACAGGTGCACACTGTACGAAGTACATTTCGTGGTTTGATTCTTCACTCCGACATTTGCAGCATGAATAGTCAGAATAGTTTTGAGGAGGGAAAAGTTATACTGATCGATAAACCGCTGCGCTGGACATCTTTCGATGTAATAAGAAAGATCCGTAACCTGATCCGTATTAAAAAAGTAGGCCATGCCGGTACATTGGATCCGTTGGCGACCGGTTTATTGATTGTTTGCACAGGCAAGTTTACCAAGAAGATCAATGATTACATGGCGCAGGAAAAGGAATATACTGGTACGTTTACATTTGGCGCCACCACGGCTTCTTACGACCTGGAACAGGAACCAGAAAATTTTAAGCCATTTGAACATTTGACAGAAGAGCGGATACGATCCGCGACAACCCGGTTCACCGGAGAAATAATGCAGGTGCCACCATCACATTCAGCCATCCAGATCAATGGCAAACGGGTATATGAATTGGCCAGGCAAGGCAAAGAAGTTATTATTGAACCAAGAAAAGTAACGGTAAAGGAATTTGAAATAGGTTCTATTGAACTACCGCTTGTTTATTTCAGAATAGTTTGCAGTACCGGCACTTATATCCGCAGCCTGGCATTTGATCTTGGGAAAGCATTGGGCTGCGGGGCTTATCTGAGTAGTTTATGCCGCACACGTATCGGAAATTTTAAGATAGAGGATTCGATGACAATGGAAGCTTTTGAAACCGAAGTGATGAAAAGTAAAATGTCTGGGTAACGCCGAAAAAAGATTCATTGAATTTTCTGATTATTAATTCCGTTCGAGTAATTCGATATTAATACTATTGAGATGCTGTAAGTTCTTTGCGATCTTTTCCATCTCCCAATCCCACCATTTCAGTTTTAACAAGCGTTGCATAGTATCATCCGGGAATCGTTTCCGTATCTCTTTTGCAGGATTGCCGCCAACAATTGAATAAGGTTCCACATCTTTTGTAACCACAGATTTTGTTGCAATGATAGCTCCGTCACCGATTTTAACGCCGGCCATGATGGTTGCATTGCAACCCAACCATATATCGTTGCCTACGATAGTATCACCCTTGTTGGGATAATTTTTTCCATCCATGGCATGTTCCCAGCCCTTACCAAAAACCGCAAACGGGTAGGTGGAGAGGACATCGGTCAGGTGGTTGGAGCCATTCATAATAGATGTTACTCCCGAAGCGATCATACAAAATTTTCCGATAATCATTTTATCGCCGGTGAAATCAAACAGGTATTTAACGTTCTTCTCAAAATTATATACATCGTCAAAATCGTCATAGTAGGTATAGTCTCCAACGATGATGTTCGGGTTCGTTATAATATTCTTCAGGAAGCAAAGCCTTTCATGATTCTCCAGCGGAAATTGTGTGTCTTTGTCCGGACCTGGCATGGCAGCAGTAAAGTTTTCGTTAAGCTAATACATTCCTCAATTGCCTTATTATTTTTAAAATTTTCGGTAGTGTATCAGTTTGAATTTTCGGTGTTCCGGAGCTTTCTTATACCCCTAAAACATAAGCCACGGATGTACGGATTACATTATTTATCCGTGCATCCGTGGCGTAAACTTCTCAACCTGATTCATTACCAAATTTTCTAACTGCAGCCCGACTTCCCCTATTTCTTTTTTTGTTTCTTTTTCGCTTTCTCTGTGTTTTCTTTTACCCTGAATTTTACAATCCTGGTTACCAGGCCCAATGGTAGTGGTTTGTCCATTGGGAATTGCACAGAACCTTTTGCTCCTTCATACACGGATAGCTCTTTTTTAAAAGCGACTATCCCTGATGGCGCCGGGTAAAACCCTATATGATTTTTGAAAGCGGCGAAATGAACCAGGTTACCTTCCAACGTAAAAGTAGGTATCGCATAATTGATCGTCTCTTTGGCTTCAGGCGCTGCTTTTTTTATAGTAGCTCTTAGTTTTTCGAGTATAGCCTGAACTTCACCGGGAAAACCAGCGATGTATTCATCGATGCTGGTTGCATGCTGGGCTTTTGTTGCTATTGCCATATCAGTCATTTAAATAAAATAATTATTTCTCCAGGTTAGCCTTCATGTTTTCCAGGTTCTTTTGCATAGCCGTTCCCACTAATTTATCCATCATCAGGTTCATGATGTTCATCGGAAATTTTGAACTTCCATAGAAAACCTGTGTTACTTTGGTTTGTGTATCTCCAAGAGTAATTACGGAAGTGCGGGCCTGGTTGGTACCTTCAAAGGGTTTTTTAAACCTGATCTCTACTTCCATACTTTCTCCCTCAGTTATTTTTTTTATTTCCTGTTCGCCGATACCAACATTCTTATCATTACTTTCCCAGGAGGAAGTAAAGCCAATCGTACCATCCGTGCCTGTATACGCAATTTTTATATTGGAGTCCTTCATTACCCAAACACTATACTGTTCCTGGTTTTTGATCAGCTTCAGGTAATCGAAGACATCTTTTTTCGACCGGTTGATGACTACCTGTTTTTCCAGTGTAAAATCTTTTTTAGTGAATGCGGCGATAAGCAGAAACAGGGCTATTACTGACGCTATTACAATTAAGATGGTAACTAAAATTCCCATGACTATCTATTTTGGTGGTTTAATTTCGGTATTTAAATATATTTTACCTGCCCGAAACTACCTGAAAAATCTTTTCCAATTGGTGAATGTGCCGCTGGGTATGGTACAACACGAAATGAAGTACTTCGAATTTTGTTATGTCGCCAAAAGCCGGGTGATTGATCATTTCTGAAAGATTAGTGGTAGTACTGATTTCTTGCATTTTTTGTACGGATTGTTTTAAATGCCCGATAACTGTTTCCCTTTCATAAATATCCTGTGCCGGTACTATAAAATCAGGGGATTTTAATTTGTTCCTGAAATTTAAAAATAGCTCCTTTAGTTCTTCGATCCGTTCACCTGGGTTCCTGTTGATGGCAGTTCCTTTAAGCAACAATGCTTTTGTAATAGATGTATTGGATCTCGTAATATGATCGGCGACCTGTGCCGCCGTCCAGCTTCCTTCAAACGGAACAGTATTAATAGTTTTTTCACTAAACAAATCCAGCAGGGCTACCAATTCATCGGTCGTTTTCTGAAGGGGGGTGATTAAATCTTCTCTATGTAAAATATCTTTTATCATGCTATTTTCAGTTACTCATTAATATCATTTGCTAGTTCATAGGTTTCCATGCCGTGGTTATTTTCAAAAGCAAACCTATGCACAATTGGCATTATTTATGGGGTGCAGATACGGCATTTTGAGGTGTTGATTGCGACAGCAAATTCCCCTATTTTTAGAGTATGAAAAATATATCCATCATCGTCCCGCTCGGACATTCCAGTTTGCCTAATATTGATGGCACACACCAGATATTTTCTGAGGCCAATAAATTCGCTGCCAGTATGGGCAAGCCTCCGGCATTTAAAATTCAATTGGTTGGTCTTTCGCGGGAAATCGTTCAACGCAACGGATTATATACGATTCAGCCTGATTGCCTGATACAGGATGTGAAGAAAACGGATCTTATTATTATTCCGGCTATGCATGGGGATATGCAAAAAGCTATGGAGCTGAACAAGGATTTTATTCCATGGATCGTTGAACAATATAAGGGAGGCGCCGAAATAGCCAGTTTTTGTATCGGTGCGTTTTTCCTGGCCGCCACCGGTTTATTAAATGGAAAAAAATGCGCTACGCATTGGATAGCCGCAAATGATTTCAGGGCCATGTTCCCGGAAGTAGAATTGGTAGATGATAAGATCATGACGGAAGAAGATGGTCTTTATACCAGCGGGGGAGCTTATTCATTTTTAAACCTGATCGCTTACCTGATAGAAAAGTATGCCGGTCGGGATATGGCCATACTTATCGCCAAAGCGTTTATGATTGATATCGACCGTTACAGTCAATCACCGTTTATTATTTTCTCCGGTCAGAAAGCACATGATGATGAGCCTATCCGGAAAGCGCAGGAATTAATAGAAGCCAATTTCCAGGATAAGATGACCGTGGATGAATTAGCGGCGCAACTATGTATTGGCCGGAGAAACCTGGAAAGAAGATTTAAAAAAGCTACCGCCAATACGGTGGTGGAATATATACAAAGGGTAAAAATTGAAGCCGCTAAAAAGAACCTGGAGACCGGCAGGAAAAATGTCAACGAAGTAATGTATGATGTGGGATATTCCGATACTAAAGCATTCAGGACGGTGTTCAAAAAAATTACAGGGTTGTCGCCTATTGAATACAGGAATAAGTATAATAAAGCTGCTGTTGCCTGATAAACGAAAAACTTGTTTAGCCAGGGAAGCCCGAAACTCTACGTCAAATCTCCGCATTTGCCATGATTCGTTAAAACACAGAGACACGGTGGTAAGAAGACACGGAATTGTCTTGATAAAATTGCTTCTTCATATCTCTGTGCCTTTTGTCTCTGTTTTTCAATTCTTTATAGTATCGTTTCTTTTAATCTTATTCATGCATATTATTAAAAGCCATCTTATTACTGGTGGTGTAATTGAGATCGATAGTTTTTTCAACAGGACCGTCAGTACCAAAATAAGATATCTTTATTTCGCTTTGCGAAGGGAGCGTTTTAATACAATCGAAGCAAAACAGCGTAACCGATGTTCCGCATTGCTCCCCGATAGCGGTCACCAGCTTATTTAAATTTTCTTCAGTGTACGTTTGGGAGGGTAAGCTGGCGATGAAAGCATTGATCACGGTCTCTACTTCTTCTATATTGCCCGTGGTAATGCCATGTTCCAATTTCTGGCAATCAGCGGTCTCCTTTACGACCGTTGGCTTTTGGCAGCCCAGCCATAAACATCCAGTAATTGCAAGTAGTATAATGTTTCTGTTAGCCATCAGTTTATTTTCCTTGACAACCGCAGGTAAGAAAACGTTGTCTAAGGACTTTAATATGCAGCATGATTTCAGGCAATAAAAACAGGGGTTTGGATGGTCAGATTGTGCGTTGAGTAAAAGTTATTAAGTATTTGCAATATCACTTCTTCTTTTTTACAGACAGACGCGTGGAATTATTATTTGAATACGGGAATAATTTTCTTTCACTGTTATTAACCTATCGACTGCCTTTATCTTCGTAGACCAAAGCATTTTCAACAATTGTTATTGGAATCTTATTCTGTGCACACCAATTTTGGCATGCTTCTAAGTAGGTTTTCCATTTAGGTTTGGCCCATTCAGGTACTGAGGTCAGCCATACGGCCTGGCCCGGGAAATAGACATGGTATTTTTTCATTGTTAACTCGAAAATTAGAGTCCCTTCATCACTGCTTGCTACTAATTCTTCCCGCCATCGGGGGTTAAAATAAATGGTTGACATTTTAAGACTTTTGATAAAAGGATTTATTTGTAATCGCCAGTCAGCATATTAAAGAGCAGAACTACCAGCGCCAGCGCCCAGGGACCAATACCTATCCAAAAAGCCATTTTGTTGTCTGATTTAATGAAAGAGAAATAGAGCCCAACGAGCCCCATACTTAAAAATAATATAGCAAAAATTGCAGTAGCTGTTTTTGAATATTTGCTGGTTTGCAGTACATGGATAACATTTAAGAAAAAGCGCAGGCCAATATAGCTATTAATAAATGCTATAAGTCCTGTTAAAATTTTAGGGAGTGTCATATAGAATAGTAGCTGAATATTTAAATATACGCAACAGGCCTGTATTTATGAAAATCGTAAATCGTCCCCGCTTTTGCAAGTACTTTGTTACTATGTTCCTTGGTTAAAAATCATTCAATTTTAGTTTTCAACAAAATAAGTGATTCTAATTTAGTCTTGTCTATCACCTCGTTCGTGCTGTCATTAAAATTGTCCAATTGGGTGTTTTTGATAAAGTAAATGGAGTCGCTTGAAATATCAAAAGTTGTCGGTGATTTGAAAGTATTGTCAAATAAGATGATTTCCTTCCTGCTTTTAATTTCGATGCCCTTTTCATTTAAGTAATACCTGAACACTCCTTTTTCAACTATACCAATTAAGCTATTTTTATAGAACTTCATGCCATCTATACCTGAAGATTGTTTATTGGGATGATTGAGGATTTTTTTTGTACCGATATCTACAATTCTGATTCCCCTGTCAGATGCCAGATAGAGCCGGGAATTATCGTCTGAAATCGCGATTCCGTTGGAATGGGCCACTTCTGCCGTATCCAAATAAACTTCCAGGTCTTTGCCTGGCCGTTTGATTTTATAAATCTTGTTACTTTCTGAATCCGTGATAAAAATTTCGTTGCCTGCGCTGATGGCTAAGTCATTTAAGTAAGCATACGGAAGGCTATTAATTTGATATTTGTCAATTAGTTCCCCGGTTTTTATATTTAACAATAGCAGAACGGATGAGTTATCTTTTTTTTTCAAGCTGTTACTTAGTGCATACAAAGTGTCACCTTTTATTGTCATTCCAAAACCGGATAAATAACCATGCTGATCTTTTTTAATAAAATCAACTGAATTACTTCCATTAATATTGGCGGCTACAATTTTATTTTTTTTAAGACTGCTTAAAAATACTCTTCCCGATCTCGCGTCAATTGCTATCCCTTCTGGTATTAAGTCTTTTTCAAAGCTCAAAATAACTACTTCATGCGCTGAATTATTGCAGCTTATTATTGCAAAAGTTGCCAGGGCTAATAAAACTAATTTTTGTATCATTTGAGATTAAATACTTTTCTCCGGATTTAT
Source organism: Chitinophagaceae bacterium (assembly GCA_040007815.1). Classification (GTDB taxonomy): domain Bacteria; phylum Bacteroidota; class Bacteroidia; order Chitinophagales; family Chitinophagaceae; genus Terrimonas_B. The sequence continues at coordinate 47,274 of JBDTUH010000001.1, read as the reverse complement.
GGAATATGGGTATTCCAATACATGTAGGTGCACAGTTCTTATTTGTTTATTCTACAAAATACATGTTCAGATTTCCTTTTCCTTTTGCATTTATCTGGCCCCTGGGAAAGCAATTATATTTTCCCTTGATTAATTCATATGTGGTCTCTGAGATATTAATCTTTCCAATTTCTCCATTAGTTTCCATTCTGCTGGCAGTATTTACCGTATCTCCAAAAAGATCATAAGCGTATTTCTTTTTACCAACGACGCCGGCCACAACCGGACCAGAATGAATTCCCGCACGCATTCTCCATTGGATTTCGTTTTTTCCATTTCGCTCTTCTAAATACCTGAACATTTGCTTTACTGCTTCCACGCATTGAAATGCATGCTCCTTATTTTTTTCCGGCGATCCGCAAGCCGCAAAATACGCATCGCCGATAGTTTTTATCTTTTCAATTTTAAATGCTTCCATGATATCGTCAAAGTGACTAAATATCTCATTAAGTTCTTTCACAAGCTTATTCGGGGAAATTGAAGAGGCCAGTGACGTGAAATCCTTAAAATCTGTAAATAGAATTGTAACATTCTTATATTTTTTTGTCGTAGCCTTTCCCCTGTTTTTGAGTTCCTCTGCCACCTGTTTAGGTAAGATGTTCAGCAATAATTCATCTGATTTTTGCTTTTCGTTCAAAATGATCCGCTCCGCCTTTTTCTTTTCTGTAATATCTCTGATGATGCCGCTATAATATCTTTTGCCATCGTTATCCCAGCTTCCGAGAGTAAGTTCAATCGGGAATTCTTCTCCGTTTTTTTTTACAGCTTTCAATTCAAGAACTTTTCCAACTACACGAGGCTTCTTTCTTTGATTCATTCTTTCTATGCCCTCATTGTGCCTGTGATGTAATTCATGGGGAATTATTAATGTCAATGGTTGACCAATTACCTCATCTGACGAATAACCAAATATGTATTCTGCTCCTTTATTCCAGAATAAAATCCGTTTAGTTTCATCAGAGGTGATGATCGCATCGTTTTTAGAACTGCATATTACCTGGAACCTCTTGTTTTGTTCCTGGACAAGACTCTCGATTTCATGTTTTTTAGAAAGATCAAGGTTCATGTTTCCGTAATAGTTAATGTCCTTTTTTGAATCTTTTTCGGCCATGAATTGATTAGTTAGTAGTTACATTAATTTATGGTGTATTGGATTGGTTTATTGTGCCTGATGTCAGGGCGGATGTGCCGATATTTTGTGATCCGCCGGCCCGAATCGCACGTGAGTAAAGATAATAAAGATGAGAACATATTCGAAAGCCTGGATTTAGTCATCGTTGGATATGTCGCAGAGCAGCGATATGAAGCTCAGAACTTATTCGTTAAGCGGCGCTATAGCCAAACCCCTTCTTGTACGAAGTTTTTCTTGTCACACTAGATGTTAGCTGTAGTACCTGGATTTATTATTGATATCTTACTGGCAGCATGTTCATTTTTAGTAATAATAATAATGAAATCATCAATACAGTTCCAATTGCTGCAATTATGTTGATGAATTTTTGTGCCTTAACACTATTTTTAAACAGTTTTTCAATTGCTTTAAAGATCATTAAGCCAATTATCCCTCCTAAAGTATTAGTAATTATATCTGTGATGTCAAAAGCCCCGGCTCTCAAAATAAATTGAAGTACTTCAAATAATGAACTAATTAAGAAAAAGAAGAAAAGTTTAGTGCTAAAAGTCCGTCTTTTAAATAAAACTCCTGCATAAATACCAAGCGGTACACAAATCAACACATTCAAAATTATTCCACCAGCATCAGGTTTACTATCACTAAACGGAATTAAATTTACGCTTCCGTTTCCCATATAGGAAAATTGTACACCTAACTTAAATAGTAAAATCCAAAATAATGCGATCAAGTAAATGACAAATAGCACAATAGTTAACTTGTTTGTGCTATTGTTCCTCCAATATTTTTGCAAATTCATGTTTATTGCTAAGATTATATAAACAACTACTTGTTCGCATTTTATTTACCATCGCTTGTTAATAAAAACTCTGAACTATCGCTTTTTCCAAAATTTGACACGACGTCAGATCTTGGCGATGTGGCTATATTCCGTGTTACGCAGGCCGCAACTGATGCTGGGTAAAGATACTGAAGCTCAAAATATATTCTTTAGCTGAGCTTTATTCATCAGATTGATATGTCGCCGGGTAGCGATATATCAATGAGAAGATATTCGTTAAGCCGCCATATCGCCAGACCCGATGTTAGGTGCGGTATTTATTTCTTGCCCTGTATCCTTACAAATGTTCCACCATAAAAAAAACCCGTTGGCCTGTCACTCGCGTCATATTGTATTGATTTTAGTTCGTATTCATTTTCTGAAATCCACTTATAAGTATACAGCCTGTATGTTCCCTCTGCCTCGTCAGCAAATGATATTTTTAAGGAAACATCGCCATTTTCGTTTACAGTTCCTTTACCAACACCTGCTCTGGCAGTTCCAAAACTTGACAAATGGTTTACTTCTTTTTTTACCGGGTTGTATGACCAAAAAATATGTCCATAAGGTGGAGTGCCGTCAATTACCGCCAATAGGCTGTTGTCAGTATTAAGTTGTTGGCAAATTGTATGATGATTGGGGATTTTTATTTTTTCATCTCCTTGCCCCCAGTTTTGGGACCAATTATCATCTTTTAAAGTCCATTCTCCAATAAATTTATTAAAAGGATTTTTTGGACTTTGAAAGCCGACTTCTTTTTCAAGGTCAAAAGTCAAGTTATTTTTTTGCGAAAAACCACTGCTAAAAAAGTTTAAACACAGTGCGATTAATAATATAAAAGAAATCTTCTTCATTGGTTTTATTAAGGTTTAAATTTTTTATCCAAAGTTGAAGTGTTTTTATGATTGCACCCAGCACTAAAATAGACGACATCCCCCAGCCAGCCAAATTTTCACATCCCTGAAAATCAGACATGGCGTATTCGCTTTTTTATATTGTTGATGGCGATAATGGCGACTATGGATTTTTATAATATTATGTGTTCTCAGGTCCCCGATCAGGATTTATCTAAATCGGTCATAATGTTTTTTCCTCCGTAACTTTCGTGAAATTGGTGCCTGCATGTTAAAATGGATATATGCCCTTGCCTGTTTGGTAATAGTATTTAATAGTTCTGCTCAACGCTTTGCCGGCACGCCTCCCACCGTTAAATGGAAACAGATCAATACCGACTCTGCCAGAATTATTTTCCCGGCGGGATTGGATAGCCAGGCGCAACGGGTGGCTTCGTTGGTGCATTACCAGGCAGCTCAAAATCTGGCGGCCCTGGGCAATCAGGTTAGAAAGATCAATATCGTTTTGCAGAATCAAACAGCCATTGCCAATGGTTATGTAGGGCTGGGGCCATATCGTAGTGAGTTTTACATGACACCTGACGTCAACAATTTCGACCAGGGAAGTGTGGCATGGGGCGATGGGCTGGCGATACATGAGTACCGCCATGTACAGCAGTTCAATAATTTCCGGAATGGTATCAGTAAACTGATGGGTACTTTGTTTGGGGAAGAGGGGTATGCATTGGCGATAAATGCCAGTGTGCCGGATTGGTTTTATGAAGGTGATGCCGTTTACCACGAAACGATCTTATCAAGCCAGGGCAGGGGTCGTCTGCCGCTTTTCATGAATGCGTATCCCTCACTTTGGAAAGAAAATAAAAAATATTCCTGGATGAAACTGCGAAACGGATCATTGAAAGATTATGTTCCTGATCATTATAACCTTGGCTACTTACTGGTTAATTACGGATATGAAAAATATGGATTGGATTTCTGGAGTAAAGTAACGGGGGATGCCAGCGCTTTCAAAGGTTTATTTTATCCTTTTCAAAAAGCTGTGCAGAAATACGCAGGGGTGACTTTCCAATCATTTCGTAATAATGCATTGGAATATTATAAAGACCTCACCCAAACCCTCTTCAAAGGAGAGGGCTTACAAGAGTCTTTCATGCGAAATATCACTGCGGTCAATAAAAATTATGTCACCGATGCTGTGTTTCCTTACCAGGTTTCAGCCGATTCGTTATTGTATTTAAAAACAAGCTTTCGTCACCGGCCCGCATTTTATATAAAGGATGCTGCGGGTGAGCATCGTCTGCGGGTACGGGATATTTCTATTGATGAGCAGTTTTCGTATCGCAACGGAAAGATTGTGTATGCGGCGTATGAAAAAGATGCTCGGTGGAGCTGGCGGGATTATAGTGTTATTAAATTATTGGATATTCATACAGGCCGGCAACAAACTATTACCCGGCGATCAAAGTATTTTTCACCTGATATATCAGCCGGCGGTAATAAAATAGCGGCTGTTCAAATAGCTATCAATGGTAAAAGCGAACTGCATATACTTGATGCCGTTACCGGCGAAGTAAAAAATAAAATAAGCTCAGCCGAAGTAAACTTATTTACCGATCCGAAATTCATAGGAGAAGATTCTGTGGTAAGCGCTGTTCGTTTGCTGGATGGTAAAATGGCGCTCGCCATTATTAATTTGATAACCGGTAGCAGCATAAGGCTTACACCTCCTTCTTTTAATGTGGTGGGTTTTCCCTGCGTGAGTAATAATATTGTTTACTTCACTGCTTCGTATGGGGGCAATGATAATGTATATGCTATAAAGTTGGGCGACGAGAAGATATATAAGATTACGAATAGTGTATTGGGAAATTATTTTGTCAATGCAGGAAATGGTAAAATAACATGGTCTGCTTTTACAGCAGAAGGTTACCAGTTCCAACAGCAGGATGAGGCATCCGTTGTATGGGAACCGGTTAGCATGAATGTCGCAGAGGAATTAAAAGCGGCATACCCGGTGAGTAATACAAATAAGATATCAGAAATTCTGCTGGGCAATACACCCAATCGTTATTTCCCGATCAGTAATTATAAAAAGGATACAAAGCTTTTGAATTTTCATAGCTGGCGGCCTTATTATGAGGACCCTGAATTCACTTTCTCCCTCTATGGTCAGAATGTGTTGAACACAATGGAAACGGAATTGTATTATCTCTATAACAAAGATGAAAAAATAAACGCGGCGGGTGTTAGTGCGATATACGGTAAATGGTTTCCTTATTTAAGCATTGGCACGCAAATGACATTCGCCCGTCAGCAGATAGTCGATAGTTCGGTGCGTCAATGGAACCAGTTGGATTCAAGAATAGGTATCAACGTACCATTGAGTTTCGTGCATGGGAGAATGAATGATTTTCTGAATATCGGTACGAATTATTTTTTAAGAAACCAGTTTAATACGGGGCCGAATAAAAACCTGACTGGTAAAAATGATTTTACTTACCTGCATCATTTTTTCAGCTGGACCCAGCAAGTGGCGACGGCCCGTCAACATATCTTTCCGAGATTGGGTTATGCGCTAAACGTAAATCACCGCCATGCAGTGACGAGAGTAAACGCTTATCAATTGCTTGGAAGCGCTTCCGTATACCTACCTGGAGTTGCATCCACACATAGCCTTGTTCTTACAGGGGCTTTTCAGCAACGGGATACCAGTCGTGCAGTATTCAGCAGTGGGTTTGCCAATGCCCGTGGACACAGCGATTATTATCCTACTAATGCTGGATCAAGAATGTGGCGGGCGTCGGCCAATTATCATTTCCCTCTTTTGTATCCCGATTGGGGCTTTGCTAATATTTTATACCTGAAACGCATCCGGGGTAATGTGTTTTACGATTTCCAGCGTTTGTATTCCAACAGTAAAAAACAAACACTTGATTTGCGGAGTGCCGGTGCGGAATTTTATGTAGACACCAAATGGTGGAACCAATATGAATTGAGTTTTGGCTTTCGTGTAAGTCGTTTATTGGATAATGATCTTTTCACCGGATCAAAAACTACAGTGTTTGAATTTATATTGCCGGTGAGTATATTCCCGAAATGATCTCATCCCTCTTATCCCTTCTCCGACGGAGAAGGGACGGAGCTGTATATCTTTACTCAACTTTACAACTACCAAATAATTTTTATATCTCTGCTCAACATTTCGAAGACTCTGAACATTATCAGTATTTCCGAAAAGCCAGGGCTGAGCATGGATGGCCTTCTCTTTTGGAGGAGGTCGGGAGGAGGCCGCTGGGGCTGTGTAGTGATAACTTCTCCAACTGTATTCAGAAAGCCGTCTTTAGCCAATGCCATTCAAACTTTCCTCAATCGCCTTAATCTTTGCTTCCGCATCCGCTTTTTTCTTTCGCTCTATATCTATCACCTCCGGTTTTGCATTTGTTACAAAGCGTTCGTTGCTCAATTTTTTTTCTACGGATAACAAAAAACCTTTTTGATACTCCAGGTCTTTGAGCAATTGAGTTTTTTGGGATGTACTATCCAACGCATTTTCTGTTTCGATAAAAAATTTATCCTTTTGAACCACAACGTTGATACAGTTGGCAACAGCTTCCGTGACATAATTAACGGTTTCCGCATTTACCTGTTTGGATAAAATACTGGCAATGGACCGGTAAACAGAAGCATCATTTGATTGAATATGTAGCTTGATTTTGTCTTTAGGTTTTAACTGGTTTTTATTTTTCGCGTCACGGATATTGGTGATCAGTTCCTTCAATAAAAAGGTTTGTTGTAAAACCGATGAATCGATTTGTTTAATTGAAGGGAATTGTTTTACACAGAGATCATCTGTTTGTTCGTTCAGCAAGTGATAAATTTCTTCTGAGACAAAAGGCATGAAGGGATGCAGCAATTGCATCAGTTGTTCAAAGAAGCTGACCGTTTTGTTGTAAACTGCCGTATCAATGGGTTGATCAAATCCGGGTTTTACCCATTCCAGGTACCAACTGCAGAAATCATCCCAGATAAGGGAGTAAATTGTTTTCAACGCTTCACTCAACCGAAAATCCTGGAATAATTTATCAACTTCTGTCCTTGCTTCATTTAACCGATGCTCAAACCATTCAACTGCGAAGTTGACTTCCGTCCCGATAGCTATCGGGATCTGGCTTCCGTCCCGATAGCTATCGGGATCTGACTTCTTCCCCTCCCATAGCCTAACCAGCTTCAGCGCATTCCAAATTTTATTATTAAAATTCCTTCCCTGCTCACAACTGCTGTCATCAAACAAAAGATCATTACCGGCAGGCGAAGAGATCATAATTCCAAAGCGAACCGCATCGGCGCCATATTTATCGATGAGTTCTAACAGATCGGGACTATTACCCAAACTCTTACTCATCTTTCTTCCCTGTTTATCTCTAACCATCCCCGTGAAGTAAACATCACTGAATGGTTTCTCGTCCATATATTCCATTCCCGCCATGATCATACGGGCCACCCAGAAGAAAATAATATCCTGCCCCGTGACCAATACCGAAGTAGGGTAGTAGTATTTTATTTCATCGTTGCCCGGATTGCTGATGCCTTTGAAGACTTCCATTGGCCATAGCCATGAAGAAAACCATGTATCGAGTACATCAGCATCCTGCGTTAGTTGTGCATTGGCGATAGAAAATTGCTCTTTGAACAATTCTTTAGCTTTGTTCTCTGTTTCAGCCACTACAAATTTTCCGTCCTTGTCATACCAGGCGGGTATCTGTTGTCCCCACCACAGTTGACGGCTGATGCACCAATCTTTTACATTTTCCAGCCAATATTTATAAGTCGCTAAAAATTTATCGCCCGGATGAATTTTTATTCTGCCTTCCGTTACTTCTTTCAACGCAGGCCCCGCAAGATTTTTCATTTTTACAAACCACTGGGTGGAAATGCGTGGCTCCACCACTGCGTTGCTACGTTGTGAATAACCCAGCCTGGTGGTATAATCTTCTTCTTTGATCAACAAGCCATCCGCCGCTAATTGTTCAATCGCTTTTTTCCTGGCTTTAAAACGGTCAAGGCCAACAAACACCTGCGCGGCTTCACTAAGCGTTCCATCTTCATTCAATGTATCAATGACTTCCAGGTTATGTTTCAAACCAAGATTGTAGTCATTAATATCATGTGCCGGGGTAACTTTCAAAGCACCGGTTCCGAATTCTTTGTCGACATATTCGTCAAATATGATGGGCACTTTGCGATTCACTAATGGAACAGTCACAAACTTCCCTTTCAGGTGAGCATATCGTTCGTCCGTCGGGTTGACACAAACCGCCGTATCACCCATGATGGTTTCTGGACGTTGCGTGGCAATAGAGATGAAGTCAGAGGTCTGAGGTCCGTCCCGATAGCTATCGGGGTCGGACTTCGGATCAACGATGAGATATTTTACATAATACAACTTGCCTGTCACATCTTTATACTCTACCTCTTCATCACTCAATGCTGTTTTGGCCGCCGGATCCCAGTTGATCATTCTTGCACCGCGATAAATGGATCCTTTGTTGTAGAGATCAACAAATACTTTGATGACAGCTTTATAATAGTCGGTATCCATGGTAAACGATACACGATCCCAATCCACACTACAGCCCAATCTCTCTATCTGGTTGTAGATAATGCCACCATATTTTTCTTTCCATTCAAATGCATAACGCAAAAATTCTTCACGGCTCAGATCTGATTTTTTAATGCCTTTTTCCTTTTCCAGCATTTGCACCACTTTCGATTCAGTGGCGATTGAAGCATGATCACTGCCGGGTACCCAGCAGGCGTTGAAACCACTCATTCTGGCTTTACGAACGAGAATATCCTGGACAGTCTCATTCAGGGTATGACCCATGTGAAGAACACCGGTTACATTAGGAGGAGGTATGACGACAGTGAATGGCTTCCGGTTATCGGGGTTGCTATTGAAATAGCGCTTTTCTTTCCACTGCTTTATCCATTTTTCTTCAATGGCCGTTGGCTCGAAGTTTTTGCTCAGTTCCATAAGGCGGCAAATTTACCGGCTTTTGCTAACACGGCGAAACTATGAGGTTATGACTGGGTCTCATTTTGATTATTAATCAAACCGGAGATCAACACAGATGCATTTTCTGTGTTCACTGCGATTATCTGTCCAAAGGACTTCTTCGGACTCAATTTCTTTGGCGATAGGAAGAATCGTTTTTAACCTCATCGCAGATATAATCTTCGCCATCGTGGACTTTAAGAATTGCCATGGTTAATTCGGTGAAAGGAGAACTTTTGGTTACAAAACCTTTGGCGCCCAACCCCAGCATTTTAGCCGCATAGCCGGGGTGATTGTTGACAGAAAGACCTATTATTTTTACAGAAGGTGTTTTTTCCGTGATCTTTTGCGTGGCCTCGAATCCGTTGATGTGATTCATATTAATATCCATCAGCATGATGTCGGGGAGAAGCCGGTGGGCTTGTTCAATAGCTTCTCTTCCGTCCTGGCATTGGGCAATTACCGTAAACCGGTCATCTTTCTCGAGCAGAAATTTCCATGACTCACGTACTGCCCGGTGATCATCAACCAATATAATCCTGATCTGTTTCTTCATGTGGCTTGTTTCCATCAATAGCAATTAAATAATTTAAATGACAACCTGTTCAATATAAACAGGCAAGGAGCCGGGATTTGCAGGAAGCTGGATTGAAGTTGTTTGCTAAAAGGTTATGCAAATTGTTGTTTTCTATCTATTTACGGAAGCCACTTTCCAGGAAATGATAAGACCAGCTGTTGGCTAAACACGAAAATAGTAAAAATACTGAAATCTAAAGTAATATTACTTGGTGAAATTCCCAATAAATTTTACGTATTTCTTCGAAAAAATACCAAAAACCCAGCCATTTGCTCTGATCCAAACAGCTTATGCCCTCTGTTTCATACTACTGCGTATAGTCAGACTTTTCATGCTTTAAAATGATTTCCCGTTATATTCGTAAAATGTTATCTACGAAATTCCTGGTCGGAAGATGTTGAAGCGCTGAAATTATTTTCACTATTAATATTTTATACCAATTCCGGTTAAGCAAACGGTATCACCAAAACCCCGCATATGAAAAGAGAATTGACATCCTGGTACAGTCCTTCCTTAAACAAGGAAATGCCAATTGCCACCTACGGTGATTATGGCTTTGCCTTGTTAATGGTTCCTACAGCCGCAGCGGATTATCTCGAGTATGAAAGATTCCAGTTGATGGATACCCTCGCTCCCTTTATAGATGGAGGTAAAGTGAAAGTCTATTCAATTGACAGTATCAACAATGAAAGCTGGATGAATAATAATATGGATCCCTGGCACAAATCGATCCGTCACCAGCAATGGAATGATTATGTCTTTAATGAAATAGTTCCCTTTATCAGGAATAGCAGCAGTTTTGAAACACCTATCATCACCTGCGGTGCTTCATTTGGGGCATTACATAGTATGAACCTGTTTTTGAAACGCCCGGATATTATCAACGGTGTTATTGCCATGAGCGGCGTATATGATCTTACCGAATATACCAAAGGCCATTATGATGATAATGTGTACTTCAACAGCCCGGCACATTACATTCCTAATCTTACCGATCATAACATCCTCCAACAGATCCGCCAAAGCGGGCATATTCATATCCTTACCGGTAGCGGTAACTTTGAGGATCCGGCGGCAAGCGGACGTTTCGCCAAACAATTATATGACAAAGATATCTGGTACGAGCTGGATATGTGGGGAGCCGAATGGCCCCACGACTGGAATACCTGGCGAAAAATGTTACCGCATTATCTCGGTACAAGATTCTAAAACATTACATGAGTGGCGAGGGGTCTATCGGTTTTTAAACTATTTTGAATCTCCAATTCGGATAATGACAGTTATTGACTTCACAGAAATACTTTACTATGAATAAAAAATGGTATCTGCCAAAAAGAGGCTGGTTATTGATTGCAATATCCTTCGCTCTTATTTCCTGGACGGGTAAAAAAGGGAATCACCTTGATGTGCCGATTGTTTATTACAAATTAAATAATGGATTGAAAGTGGTTTTATCTCCGGATAAAACAGCGCCCACTATTGGAGTAGGGGTTTATTATAATATCGGTTTTCGGATAGAGCCCAAAAACAGAACGGGCTTCGCCCATTTATTTGAGCACATGATGTTCCAGGGATCTAAAAACCTTGGCAAAATGGAGTTCATTCAATTGGTTCAAAAGAACGGCGGTATACTGAATGGTTCTACACGGTTTGATTTTACGAATTACTTTGAGGTAATGCCATCTCATAAACTTGAAACGGCTTTATGGGCTGAAGCGGATCGCATGAAAGGATTGGCTGTTACACAAGCCAACCTGACCAACCAACAGGGAGTGGTGAAAAACGAAGTCAAAGTAAATGTATTGAATCAGCCTTACGGTGGTTTTCCCTGGCTTGATATGCCACAGTATGCTAATGAAAACTGGTTTAATGCCCATAACTTTTATGGAGATCTCGCCGATCTTGATTCCGCTAAACTGGAAGATGTAAGCAATTTTTTTAAAACCTATTATTCACCTACCAATGCGGTAATAGTAGTAGTAGGCGACTTTGAAACCAACGAAGCGAAAAAATGGATCACTCAATATTTTGAGGCTATCCCCGCTGTTGATCTTCCTCCTAAGCCTGATATATCAGAGCCTCGCCAGGAAAAGGAAAAACGATTTGTAAAAGAAGACAAGCTGGCGAATAAACCAGCCATAGCTATTGCTTACAAAATGCCGGAAAAAAATACACCGGAGTTTTATGCGATGGGCTTGATAGACCAGATGCTGGTGCAGGGCGATGACAGTAAATTATTCCAGGCCCTGGTGCAGGACAAAGGTTATACCAGCGGTGTAAGCGGTGGCATAAATTACCTCGGGAATATGTTTGACTATAATGGCCCGATGCAATGGATGTCGAATCTTATTTATGATTCCACTGTTAAAGCTGACGACATCATTAAGGAATATGATAAAGCTGTCGCAGAACTTGAAAATAAAGTAACACAGGCTGATCTTAATCTTGCTGTGATAAAAATTCGGTCCCAGTTATATGACAATATCGGCGGATTTTTTGGAATAGGTAAGTTGAATTTACTGGCTTCATTCGCTTTGTTTGATGACAATCCCTCTCTGATAAATGGCATAGAAACAAATTTCAAAAAGGTAACTCCGGAACTGATTAAAAAAACAGCCAGGGAATATCTCCGCCCGACCAATCGCACGATCTTAATTGTTGATCCCAAAGCACCGAAGCAATGAAAAAAATAACTTTATACATACTGACTTTATCCGCCATATTATTTACCCATGTTGCCATTGCACAAAAAGAAATGCCACCGCCAGGCGGAATAGCAAAAGATTTCAAACTTTCTGAAAAGAAAAAAGGGAAACTGCCGAACGGTTTACATACAACCATGGTACAGTATGGAGACCTTCCTAAGGTAACGATCAACCTGACCATTTCAACCGGCACGATTCATGAAAGCGCCAGTGAAACAGGTCTTGCCACTTTAACAGGCGAAATGATCAAGCAGGGTTCTGCTAAGATGGACTTCAAAACTCTTTCGAAGAAAGTAGCGGCTATGGGTGGCACCGTGAATGTAGGTGTAGGAAAAGAGGAAGTCAGTGTTAATGGCTCCGTGCTTTCAGAATTCGCACCAGATTTCATTGCGGCTATCGCTGATCTGATAATGAATCCGGCTCTTCCTGCCGCGGAACTGGAACGTTTGAAAGACAATTTGAAAAGAGACCTGGCGGTGGATATGACCGTTCCACAATCAATAGCGGAAGATAAATTCAGAAGTACACTTTTTAAAGATCATCCTTACGGGAGATATTTTTCCAGTGCTGAAAAGATCAACAGCTTTACATTGAAAAATGTAAAAGATTTTTACGGCAAAAATTTCGGCGCTAAAAGAGCTGCTTTGTATGTTGTTGGTAAATATAATGCCGCCGTTGTAAATGCCGCTATCAGCAAATCTTTTGGAAGCTGGAAGCCCGGCCCGGATATTTATACTCCACCTGTTCAGTCCTCAGTAAAACAGGATACGCTAATCATTGACCGTAAGGATGCACCTCAAACTACCTTATTGATCGGGTTGCCAATATTACAACCAAAGGATAAAGATTATGTGGGTATGTATGTAACAGATGCTTTGTTGGGTGGTTCTTTTGGCTCACGCATCACCAGTAATATCAGGGAGAACAAGGGCTATACCTATTCTCCTTTCAGCAGTGTCCTCAATCGCCGTGGTGTTTCCATTTGGAGCGAATCCGCGGATGTTACCAGTGAGCACACGATTGATGCGTTAAACGAAATTGAAAAAGAAATTAATCGTTTGCGGGATGAACCGCCATCAGCGGAAGAATTGAAAGGTATTCAAAACTACCTGGCAGGGATATTTGTTCTTCAAAATTCAACACCGGGTGGTATTATAGGTCAGCTGCAATTCCTCGATAAACATGGCTTACCAGATTCATATCTGGAAAATTTTGTAAAAAATATTCATAGCATTACTCCTGAACAGGTTTCTGCTATTACAAAAAAATATCTTGATTATAAGAAGATGCTGATCGTCATGGTAGGAGATGAGAGTGCTATTAAAAAGCAAATAGAAACAAAGAGCGTAAAAAAAGCATTTTAACGGTAAATGATGAGCGGTTAAAAAGTGAGGTTTGTAATGATGCTACTTGTTACTCACTTGGATCAATTTTTTTAATAGCAGTTTAAATTCTTTTCCGGGAATCATCCTGGCGCCAAAACTTTCGAGGTATTCCGTATAGACCTGGCAGTCTATCAATTCAATGCCTTCTTCTTTTAAATGATCTATGTATTTAATAAATGCATAGCGCGAAGCATTGCTTACTTTGCTGAACATGCTCTCACCAAAAAATATCTTTCCTAGTTTGATGCCGTAAAAGCCCCCTACTAATTCATTATTCTTCCATACTTCGGCGCTATGCCCGAAGCCCAGCTCATACATTTTTGTATAAGCTCTTACTACTTCATCAGTGATCCAGGTACCTTCCTGGCCCGGGCGGTAAATTTTTTTACAATTCAGGATCACTTCTCTGAAAGCCTTATTAATGGTAAAATCAAATTCGTTCCTTTTCAATAAGGGTTTTATGCTCTTGCTTATTTTTAGTTCATCAGGAAACAGAACAAACCTGGGATCGGGGCTCCACCATAAAATATGTTCGCCTTCATACCAGGGGAAAATGCCGCTTTGATAAGCTACTAATAATCTTTCAGGCGACAGGTCGCCTCCCATAGCGAGTAAACCGCCCGGATCAGCCAGGTGAGATGGCGGAAAATAAATTTTTTTATCAAGAACAAAAAGGGGCATTAGGAGGGGTGGGATCGTTATGAATTGCAGGCAGGGAAAATTTATACAGCTATTACTTCTACAGTGGCGCCAATGCCTCTTTCGGTAATGGCATCACACATAGGTTTCAACTCTTCATACTGACCATTTTTAACCGCGTATTTTCCTTTATGATGAATGAAATAAGAGCATTGTTCAGCTTGCTCAGGACTATGCCCGCAAACTTCTATTAATGTTTCAATCACCCATTCAAAGGTATTGACCTCATCATTCCACACGATAAGATTACAGGGATCTTCATGATCGGTCAGCACATCAACCTCCATTTGGTAATCAGTCTGCATGTTGTTTTTTGTCGTAGCCATCGCCGGGACATTTTTACAAAAATATACATTAAAATACATTCTCCTGAAGGGGAATTGATATAATCCTGCCGATCTATTTGTATTTTGCTACAAATCAATTTTATGGGTAGAATAACGGGTCTCGGCGGGGTTTTTATAAAGGCAAACGATCCTAAATCACTGGCCGACTGGTACCAGCAAACCTTTGGTATCTCCTTCAATGGAAGCAGCTACGTAGATTTACCTTTTACAGGAGCCGATGGAAAATTGACGGCAGGTTCTAATGTTCTCTCTTTTTTCGCAAACCATTCAAAATATTTTGATCCAAGCGAAAAAAAGTAATGATCAACTTGCGGGTGGAAGATCTGTTTGGATTGCTGGAGGAATTAAAAGGCAAAGGAGTGGAGATAATAGGAGAACCTGTAAATGAAGATTACGGAAAATTTGCTTGGATCATGGATCCGGAAGGAAATAAAATAGAGTTGTGGGAGCAGCCAGCACAATGAAAAAAAATTTGGCAAAAAAGTATTCGACCCTATCTTTGCACTCCCGTTTTAAAAAGGGAGTTTAGCTCAGCTGGTTCAGAGCATCTGCCTTACAAGCAGAGGGTCGGCGGTTCGAACCCGTCAACTCCCACAGGTTCCCCGTCTCGTCTAAAACGAGGCGGCTTTTTTTTATGGCAACTTCTTATTGTGATTTCGTTCAAAACGCCGGTAAAGACACTGTTCACCGGCACTATCATGATCATGAATACGGTTTCCCGATTCACGACGACAATCTGTTATTCGCAAGATTAGTATTGGAAATAAACCAGGCTGGTTTAAGCTGGGAAACGATACTGAAAAAGAAAGACAATTTCTTTAATGCGTTTGACAATTTCAATATCGATAAAGTAGCCCGGTATACCGATAAGAAAAAAGAAAAATTAATGCAGGATGCCGGTATTATCCGAAACCGGTTAAAAATAGAAGCGGCGATTCATAATGCGAAAGCTATCAAAACTATTCAAAAGGAAATTGGTTCGTTCCAGAACTGGTTAGATCATCACCATCCAAAAACAAAAGAAGAATGGGTGAAAGTTTTCAAGCAGACTTTTCGGTTTACCGGCGGTGAGATCGTGAACGAATTTCTAATGAGTACAGGCTATTTAAAAGGATGCCACGTGGAAACCTGTCCTGTGTATAAAAAAGTGTTGAAGCAAAAGCCGAAGTGGGCGGAGAAACGATAGACGACAATTGACAATAGGCAATTTGCAATCGGCAGTTCTCAATAGAAGAAATTG
Organism: Chitinophagaceae bacterium; assembly: GCA_040007815.1. GTDB lineage: Bacteria > Bacteroidota > Bacteroidia > Chitinophagales > Chitinophagaceae > Terrimonas_B. The sequence continues at coordinate 31,421 of JBDTUH010000001.1, read as the reverse complement.
GCATGACAACAACTGTAGAAATAGTTAACCTTAGTTAGGTTGCACAGCAGGTAAGCGGTAGTGATGGCCATCTATTACAAAAAGTTCATCTATTTCATAAGTCCAGAATTTAAAGAGGGGCGATTTTTTAAGAAAATCTTCCACTTCATTTTTACTCTTCGCATTCAGTGTTATCCAGACTCTTTGTGTTTCCATGCTCACCGCATACTGATCAACTATGTCTTTATTGATCAGGTAGTTGATATAAGTACGATGAGGTGGCACCAACTCCATAAAATCATCCGGCATTTCAAAGCGAATAGTCACCTGGTATTTCTTCATAACAATAGATAGACAAAATAAAACAGGGAAAGTTGCACAGAGGGCAAAGAAATTGCTATAGATAAGAGGAAGAAGTGGACTGTACTGGGCTCGAACCAGTGACCCTCACGTTGTCGACGTGATGCTCTAAACCAACTGAGCTAACAGTCCGGGTCGGTAAAAATAAGCAGTTTTAAATTTCCGGTAAACAAATTTGGCGAATAGTATTTTAAATTTTCCACTCTATGATTTTATTTTTCCATTCTTCACGGTAAGGGGTCGTTATACGAATATAATTATCCGTATAACCTTCCATCATTTCACCCTTTTCCTGTTTTTCAAACAATACTTTACGGGTTTGCCCGGCTTGTTGTTCGGTGAAGTATTGCATCTTCATATAAGAAAGATTGCGCAATGTTTTATTCCGCTCATGCCGGATATTTACAGGAATAACAGGTTTTAATGTCAACGCATGTGTGTTATCTCTTTCTGAATAGGTAAACACGTGCAGGTAAGAAATATCCAGTGAGTGCAGAAAATCAAAAGTCTCTTTAAAATATTCTTCCGTTTCACCAGGAAAACCAACAATTACATCAACACCGATGGCGCAATGCGGCATTAAGGTTTTAATGAGTTTTACTCTTTCCGCATACAATTCTCTTTTGTACCGACGCTTCATCAAACCCAAAATAGTATTGCTGCCACTCTGTAGTGGTATATGAAAGTGAGGCATGAATTTGTCGCTGTTTGCAACAAACTCTATTATTTCATTCGTAAGCAGGTTCGGCTCAATGGAAGATATGCGGTATCGCTCTATTCCTTCAATTAATTCCAGCTCCTGTATAAGGGCAAAGAAATTTTCTTTTCGTTCTTTCGGAGTTTTCACCGCTCCCTCTCCGCTTGTGGAGAGGGTTGGGGTGAGGCCAAAATCTCCAAGGTTTATTCCTGTCAGTACAATTTCTTTTGTTCCCCTGGCTGCCAGTTCTTTCACATTTTTTACAACATTAGCAATAGTATCACTCCGGCTTTTTCCTCTTGCCATTGGTATGGTGCAAAAAGAACAATTGTAATCGCAGCCATCCTGTACCTTCAGAAAAGTACGGGTCCGGTCATTCATGGAATAAGACAGATGAAAACCGGAAACTTCTTCAATATCGCAGCTGCAGATTTTAGCGGAATCCCCTTTGCTGAGTTCACGGATATGCTGAGCGATATTGAATTTCTCAGCTGCACCTAATACAAGGTCCACACCTGGTATTTCAGAAATCTCTTTGGGCTTTAATTGGGCATAACAACCGGTGATCACCACCAAACTTTCCGGAGCTTTTCGTTGAATACGTCTCACCAGGTGACGGCATTCTCTATCGGCATTCTCTGTAACAGAGCAGGTATTGATCACATACACATCGGCTATGTCGTCAAACTCTTTTTTCCGGAAACCCTCATTTTCCAGCAAACGGGAAATGGAGGAAGTTTCTGAAAAATTGAGCTTACAACCCAATGTGTGAAAAGCTACTGTCCTGGATTCAGCCATAGGGCGGCAAAGGTAGGTTGATTGAGGAAGGTTGACAAGTTAAGCTGTTAAAAAGTTGATAGTGGCACCTTGAGCGATATGGCTATTAGCCTATAAACTTATGCACCTTTAAACCTCATGGTCAACCAGTCAACTTTTTGCCTACTTTTAGCCAAATCTTTGATTGTGAATAAGAAATGGACTCCCTATCTGATCATTGCCATTCTCGCTATCATACTTTTTTTTGTAAAAAGATGTAAGGATGATAATTCAACCAATCCCAAAAAGGATGTAACGACTAACAATCCAAAAGGTCCGTCTTCTGATGTAAATCGTAACAGGGGATTTGATCGCCGGGTTTCTTATATCGAATACACCGAGCATGCTAAATGCAGAATGCAATGCCGGAAAATATCACAGGCGGAAGTAGAAGAGATCATGCGGGATGGTAAAATAAATTATGCGAAAAGTGATGTGAATGATAGCCCTTGTCCCACTTATGCGCTTGAAGGTATAACCAAAGATGATCAACGGGTGCGCATTGTGTTTGCACAATGTGATCTTAAAACAAAAGTTGTTACCAGTATTGATCTCGACACAAATTGGGAATGTCACTGTCCCGGTGATGATGCTAAATATAAAAATAAGAATTGATGCGATTGCTCCTGAAGCCACTGCAATGGATATATAGCATCTATGGGCTTATAACTTTTGTGGCTATTATGCTGCTAATCCTTCCATTTGCTTTTATGGCCAGTTTCCTGGGAAGGATAAAAGGCGGTAATATAGTCCTTCGATTATGCATGTTGTGGGCTGACATTTGGTTTTTGCTGATCTTTATGTTTTCAAAAAAAATATACGAATCGCCACACGATAAAACAAAGCAGTACATTTTTGTAAGCAATCACATTGCCTATATTGATTCTGCGGTATTAGTTAAAGCATATCGCCAACCTGTTCGCCCGCTCGGAAAGGTAGAAATGTCAAAAATTCCTTTGTTTGGATTTATTTATAAGAAAGCAATCGTGACGGTTGACAGAAGTAATGCTGATAACAGGGCTGAAAGTATCCGGATATTAAAATCAATTATTTCAAAAGGGATCTCTGTTTTAGTATTTCCGGAAGGGACTTTCAACATGACTAAGAAACCGCTGAAAGAATTTTACGATGGAGCTTTTCGCCTGGCTATTGAAACACAAACACCGGTTAAGCCGGTCTTGTTCCTCGATACTTATGACAGGATGAATTATAAAAGTCTCCTTTCATTAACACCGGGAATGTGCCGGATCCTTTACATGGATGAAATTCCTGTCAATGGATTAAAGATCGAAGATGTTTCATTACTGAAACAAAAAGTGTACGGTATAATGGAAAAAAAGTTAATAGAATACAAAGTATCATGGTTGCCCCCATCCCCTAAAGGGGGGTAAGGAAGAGTCTTGTGCAATCATCTTTATCTTTAATGTTCAATGAAAGAAGTAAACTCCAACATACAGAGTAATAACACCCCCTTAGGGGATGTGGGCGATGTTTTTGCAGAAATTATTATTCCTTTGGCATTGCCCAAAACATTTACCTGGTCGGTGCCTCAACATTTGTTGGATACTGTAAAAGTGGGCTGCAGGGTTGAAGTTAATTTAGGAAAAAATAAGAAGTATGCTGGTGTTGTAAAGACCCTGCATCGCGATAAACCTGAATTTGTTGAACCAAAAGAAATATTGAACCTGCTCGATGCAGAGCCAGTAGTATACGAACAACAACTGAAATTATGGGAATGGATGGCGGCTTATTATATGTGCAGTGAGGGTGAAGTGATGGCTGCGGCATTACCGGCGCATTTTAAATTATCCAGCGAAACTATTCTGGTATATAATGAAGAATACGGGGATGATTTCTCCGCGTTGGATCATGATGAATATATAGTAGCGGAAGCCCTTCTGATCAAAAAGGAACTAAACCTGCCGGAAGTGCAGCAACTGTTAGACTCTTCCCATGTTTATCCCGTGATCAACCGGCTGATTCAAAAAAAAGTCTGTTATGTATGGGAGGCTTTAAAACAAACCTATACTGCAAAAAAAGAAACTTATGTATTACTGAGTCATCCTTATGATAAAGAAGAAGAACTGGAAAAATTGTTGAATGAAGACAAAAAATTACAAAGGGCGGAAAAGCAAATGGAGCTATTGCTCAGCTACCTGTACCTGGTAAAAACAGAAGGGGAAGTAACAAAAGTTGAGTTACTTAAGAAGTCCGGAGCAACAGATGCGCAGTTAAAAGGATTAGTGGATAAAAAAATCCTCTGGACGGAAAAAAGAAATGTGGACAGGCTGCTTTTTTTGCCCAGGGATATTAAAGTCGACTTTGAATTGTCTCCCGCGCAGGAAAAAGCATTCCAGGAAGTTCAGCAGTCATTTCATTCAAAAGATGTTTGTTTGCTTCACGGGATTACTTCAAGCGGGAAAACAAATATTTACATAAAACTCATTGAACAGCATATTAGACAGGGTCACCAGGTATTATATATGTTACCTGAGATTGCATTGACCTCGCAGATCATACGAAGGCTGCAAAAACATTTTGGCGGCTATATCGGTATCTATCATTCTAAATTTTCACAGAATGAAAGAGTGGAGATATGGAATAAAGTGAAGAGCGGAGAACTGAAAGTGATACTCGGGGCGAGATCATCCATATTTCTTCCTTATGCTGATTTGGGTCTGATCATTTGTGACGAAGAGCATGATACTTCTTATAAGCAGCAGGAGCCGGCTCCGCGGTATAACGGACGTGATGCTGCCATTTATTTTGCTTCTTTGTTTAGGGCGAAAGTTATATTGGGCAGTGCCACCCCTTCTCTTGAATCCTATTACAATACTACCAGGGAAAAATACACTCTCGTTGAGTTAATGGAGCGATATGGGGATGTTCAGTTACCAACAGTAGAATTAATCGACACCAAAAAGATCGAACAGAAAGACCGGTCGAAAGTAATGTTATCACCTCCATTGATCGAAGCTGTACAAGAAGTATTAGACCGGGGCAAACAAGTCATCTTGTTTCAAAATCGTCGTGGTTATACTCCTTACCAGATATGTAAGGTATGCGGCTGGGTACCGCAATGCAAGTACTGCGATGTTTCATTGACCTTTCATAAGTTTACCAACAAACTGCTTTGTCACTATTGCGGTACAACCTACGCACCGGTTCTTACCTGTGCAGCCTGCGGCAACCATAGTTTCGCGGAAAAGAATTTTGGTACGGAGAAGATTGAAGAAATGTTGCAGGAAACTTTTTCCAAAGCTAAAGTGGCGAGAATGGATATTGATACCGTGCGAGGAAAAAATGCGCATGACGTATTGATTCAACAATTTGAGCAAAGGAGAATTGACATACTCGTGGGTACTCAAATGGTCGTAAAAGGATTGGATTTTGATAATGTGGATGCCGTGGGGATACTGGATGCGGATGGATTATTACACTTTGCTGATTTCCGGGTTAATGAAAGAGGATTTCAACTGATGGAACAGGTAAGTGGCCGTGCCGGAAGAAAACAGACCACAGGTAAAGTATTAATCCAAACCTCGCAGCCGTCACACCCGGTTTTGTTATACGTGCAGCAACATAATTATAAAAAGATGTTTGCAGATGAACTGGAAAAAAGAAAACAGTTTTTCTATCCTCCCTTTTCACGCCTTATCAATTTGTCCTTCAAACACAAAATAAGGGAAGTGGTAGAAGCCGCCGCTCACCAGTTTGCCAATGCACTGAAAAACAAATATGGTAATTACCTTGTGGGGCCTGCTGAACCGGTTGTCGGTCGCATCCGGAACCAATACCTGATGGAACTGTTGTTGAAATTACCAAAAGACAAAAACCTTTTAATTCAATGTAAGAAGGATTTATTGGAACAAGTGGCCGTTTTGCATACGGAAAAAAGATTCAGGAGTGTGGTGATAGTACCAGATGTTGATATTTAACAGTGACGTCATTTAACTTTTAAAATCCAAAACTTAAAACTTACGGCTCAATTCTTTTATTCCATCATAAGTATACCTGAAGAAACCTTTCTCCTCTTTTTTAGCCGCATTCAACATGGCTGCTGCAACTGTTTTACCGTGAATAGACTTATACCTGCGCAAAGTGCCTAATAGCAATCCTGATATTAATTTCATGCCGCCTTGCAATATTCTTTCCCCGGTACGGTTTTCTTTTCTTTCTCCTAGCAGTACGGAAGGCTGCATAATATGAACAGCCCCTAATCCGAGCGTATGTATTGCATTCTCCAGTTCACCTTTTAATCTAAGGTAAAAAGTACGACTATGGTTGTCGGCTCCCACGGATGAAACAAGGATAAACTTTTCACAGCCCGCTTCTTTACCAAAACGGGCGGCTTTTAATGGAATATCGAAATCAATTTGGCGATACATTTCAATATCGCCCCTGACATTTTTTTGGGTGGTGCCAACACAACTAAAGATGGTATCGGTTCCTTCCAGGGCCAGTTTAAAAGATTCCGCATCAATGAAATCAACCAGTTTTACTTCCATTTTCGGATATGTTCTGGGATAAGGCCGACGAACCAGTATTCTTACGGTACTGAAATAATTATCATTCAATATCAGTTCCAGCAGGTAATTTCCGATCATGCCGGTGGCCCCTATAATGGTAGCTGTTCTTTCAGTCATTATTTTAGTGTTATTTTGCCGGTAATTGTGCCACGGCTTAAACCGTGGCACGGTTACAATTAGCCTTATGCAAGTTCAGGAAAATTTTTCGTTGAAACCTTATAACAGCTTTGGTATTGATGCCAAAGCAAAATATTTTCTACGTTTCAATTCTGTGGGTCAATTGCAGGAAGCCATAAACACTGACCTCATCTCGCCCAGGGCGAGTCAAACTTCCAGCCTGGTTCTCGGTGGCGGGAGCAATATTTTATTCACCAAAGATTTTGGCGGAATTGTTTTAAAAAACGAAATAGGTGGTATCGAAAAAATAGAAGAAGATGAAAACTTTGTTTACATCAGGTGTGGGGCAGGAGAGAACTGGCACCAGGTCGTTTTGCATTGCATCGAAAACGAATGGGCGGGAATTGAGAACTTATCGCTGATACCGGGTTGTGTGGGAGCATCACCGATGCAGAATATCGGGGCTTATGGTGTAGAGGTCAAAGATGTTTTCCACGAACTGACTGCTTTTCATTTGCAGGAGGGAAGTAACTATACTTTTAAATTAAAGGATTGTGAATTCGGTTACCGGGAGAGTGTTTTTAAAAGAAAATACAAAGATCAGTTTGTGATCCTGGATGTAACATATAAACTCAGTAAGACTCCAATCTTCAATACAAGTTATGGTGCTATTGAAGAAGAATTGACTAAAATGGGAATAGAGACGTTAAGCATAAATGCAATTTCACAAGCGGTCATCAATATCCGGTCATCCAAGCTGCCAGATCCCAGGCAAATAGGTAACGCCGGAAGTTTTTTTAAGAATCCATCCGTTGATAAACAGAAATTTCTTCAATTAAAAAAGCAATTTGAAAAACTGGTTGGATATGAAAATGCCGATGGTACCGTAAAACTGGCGGCAGGTTGGTTAATTGAACAGTGCGGCCCTAATAATGCCGAAAGCTGGAAAGGATTTAGAACAGGAGATGCAGGTGTGCATGCAAAACAGGCATTGGTTTTGGTAAATTATGGGCGGGCAGATGGTACGGAAATACATCAATTAGGTGAACGAATTATACAAACCGTTTTTGATAAGTTCGGTGTCGGGCTGGAAAGGGAAGTAAATATTATTTAGCTTCTTTGCCTCTTATAGCAAATCTTTATAGTGAAAAATATGCCTGAAAGGTTGAGCAATCTTACGGGGCATATTTCTTTAAGATCTTCAATTGTCGTAATTCTCCGATCTGTTTTCCGTCTTTTGTTAAAGAATCGTTGTCTTATTGTTTCTAAAAGAGCTAGTGCAGCGTTATATCAGGGACTATTGTCAATTTACAAACCATCAACCGTCGTTTATGAAAAAAATTCAACTGTCAATTATCTGTTTACTTTTTTCTGTTTCTTTCATTTTTGCACAAGATAAAATTTATCGCCAGAATGGAAAGGTTATTGAAGCAAAAATCATTGAAGTTGGTTCCGGAGAAATTAAGTACAAAGAATTCAATAACCCCAATGGCCCGATCTATGTGTTAGAATCGGATCGCATAAAAAAAATCGTGTATGAAAACGGGAAGGAAGAAAAGTTTATAGATAATCTTAAAGATCCTGAACGTTATGCGGGACAATTAAAGAATGCGATCAAAATTAATTTTTTCTCTCCTTTATATGGATACACCGAATTTGGATTTGAAAGATCTACCGGAGTAGGTAAGGGGTTTGAATTTTCTGTTGGATTTATTGGTTTGGGAAAATCCGAAAGACTGGATTGGTATTATAATCAGTTAGGCTCAACGAAGAGAAACCAGGGCGGTGCTTTTATTTCCGGCGGGTATAAATTTGGGAAGCTTCCCAATTTCGTTTTGTTTGGAAAGACGAAGATGTCTCATATCATGCAGGGCACTTATGCCAAGCCTATTTTGTATATCGGTCATTACAAAGAGAACCTGATTGAAGATAAAGGAAACAGTAACTATGAAGTGGGAAAGCAGCAGGTTACTTTCGGCGCCCTGCAAATTGAAATTGGCAAGCAATGGGTATTTGGTGATAAAGTGGTGCTGGATTTTTATTATGGGCTGGGTTATGGAATTGATAACAAGAAAGATAGTTTCCAGGGTTATAATACCGGATATGATTATTATGAGAATACTTCTGCTTTTAATTACGCCAATGCGAGGGTAGGCAAAAGCCCGGGTTTATCAGCCAGTTTTGGTTTAAAACTTGGCTTGCTGATAAAGTGAGATGGTACTCTATGAGTTTGTAACAAACCCGGCTGAATTATTTTGCCGGATTTGCTGTTTATGCTTCTTCATCAAATTCTTCTTCATAGTCCTTACTGCCAAAATTCATCATGCTGCCCATCAGATCTTTAAACTCGATCTTGGTTTCAAATATTTTTTTACTGATCAACGAATAAGAGGCAAGACCATGCAAAACAAATTCCATCATGAAAGCCGTCTCCGCTTCATTGGCTTGGGGAAAGTATTTTTTTACCAATGCATGAAGACCATCTACCTGGTATAATAATAATGTTTTGTCTTTGTCACTGGTATTAAAAGAAACATTCAAATGATTTCCCTTGTCGAACCAGCCCGTTATAGCACGGTAAGGGTTTTCTTCTTCCTTTGTTTGCTGTGAAGGTTTGCCGGTTGGCTTTCTTTTTTTAAGCGAATCCGGATTGGGAAAGTATAGAACAAACTGGGTTCGCGTGGCTTTATCCAGCAAATTCATAGCCACCTGGAACGGACCTTCCTGCTCGCCTTCGTATACCAATTCTATTTTCCCTGTGATGGAAGGAATAATCCCCGCGAGGTCCGCGATCCATACCTGTGTTTGTTTTTCATTATTGATGATAGCTCTTCGTTCGGCGGCACTGACGGCGTTTTCATAAGCCGATATGGTCAGTCTTGCACTAACACCGCTTTTTTTATCAACAAACTCACTACCCCTTGCTTCAAACGCTACTTGTTCAATCAATCTTTTTACTAAGTCACTTACTTTTACTTTAGCTTTCTGCTCTTCACTTACCAGTGCTTCCTGTTCTGTTATTTCCAACGCATGTTCCAGCGATTTGGGATAGTGTGTTAATATCTGGCTTTCGATACGGTCTTTAAGTGGTGTAACAATAGAACCACGGTTCGTGTAGTCTTCAGGGTTGGCTGTAAACACGAATAAGATATCAAGTGGTAATCTTAATTTAAAGCCTCTGATCTGTACATCGCCTTCTTCTAATATATTAAACAGGGCTACTTGTATTCTTGCTTGCAAATCGGGCAATTCGTTAATGACAAAAATGCTGCGGTTACTCCTCGGAATGATTCCATAATGAATCACTTTTTCATCCGCAAAACTTAATTTCAGGTTGGCTGCTTTTATAGGATCGATATCACCGATCAGATCAGCTACACTTACATCAGGCGTAGCTAATTTTTCACCATAGCGTTCACTTCTGTGAATCCAGTGTATGGGTGTTTCATCGCCATATACTGTTATCTGATCCTGTGCATATTTTGAAATGGGTTTAATCGGATCGTCGTTGATCTCGCTACCGGAAATGACAGGAATATATTCGTCAAGCAGATCAGTCATTTGCCGGGCCATCCTTGTTTTGGCCTGTCCTCTTAACCCGAGAAAAAGGATATTGTGTTTACTCAGCAACGCCCTTTCTACATCAGGGATTACGGTATCTTCATAACCTACAATGCCTGGAAAAGTAGTTTCCTGCTTCTTTAGTTTTTCAATAAGGTTCTGGCGTATCTCTTCTTTGATGCCCTTGGGTTGATAGCCTGCGGCTTTTAATGCGCCAAGTGTTTTGATATCTTTTATTTTCATTTTAAATTTTCTCGTGTTTCAATTTTTCTTTGCTGTTAGAGTCAAATTTTATAAACTACCTTAAGATAACAGAAGGTTTAATATACAGTTTTTCTTTTCCCGCTTTCAAAGTCCTTAAATATAAATGCCCCGAGTTTATCCAATGAAGCAAAAAAAGCCTTACCGTGATTCATCTCAGTAAATTCCTGAACAAACCGTTGCAGGTAAGGATCTGTAGCGATCATAAATGTAGTAATCGGTATTTTTAATTTTTTGCATTGCGCCGCAAGGTTCATGCACCGGTTCACTACTTTTCTATCCAACCCAAAACTGTTCTTGTAATAACGTTTACCGATCTTTAAACAGGTTGGTTTACCATCAGTGATCATGAATATTTGCTTGTTCGGATTCTTTCTTCTCCTTAAAATATCCATGGCTAATTCAAGACCGGCAACTGTGTTGGTGTGATAAGGCCCGACCTGGAGATAGGGGAGGTCTTTTATTTCGATTGGCCAGGCGTCGTTACCAAATACAACTATGTCCAGGGTGTCTTTCGGATATTTTGTTTGAATCAGTTCACTCAGAGCCATAGCCACTTTTTTGGCAGGAGTTATTCTATCCTCTCCGTACAATATCATGGAGTGGGAAATATCGATCATCAAAACGGTGGATGTTTGTGCTTTGAAATCAGACTCCCGGATAGAAAGATCATCTTCCTGTAACCGAAAACTGTCCACTCCATGATTGATCTGGGCATTTCGGATGGACTCTGTAAAATCAATTTGCTCCAGCATATCGCCAAACTGGAATTGTCTTGTTTCGGGATTTAATTCATCACCCTGCCCGGGTTTGAAACTATGATGGTCGCCTTTTTTAGTTTTCTTAAGCTTGCCAAAAATTTCTTCCAGGCTTTTTTTGCGAATGGCCTGTTCTGTTTTCGGTGTGATCTTTATTTCGCCACGTTGATTATCTTCCGTCAGGTAACCTTTTTCTTTCATTTCATCCAAAAAGTCACCCATACCATATTCATCATCGGTGAGCTGGTATTTCTTGTCCAATTCATTTAACCATTGCAGGGATTCGCTCACATCACCACTGGTGTAGGTGAGTAGCTGCATGAAAAGATCAAGCAACTGATCAAAACGGCTTTTGCCATTTTCGTTCGGATCAAACCGGGTGAAATTAAATCCTCTCATGGAATTGGGTTTACAGCAATTTACAATATTAATGCCAGCGATAAATGTTATTAATGATAACAAATGACGGTCCAATTGGTTCGGGCTTAATAAGGTCTTCTTCAAAGGAGACCCTATAAGTACAGATCTTTGTGGCCTCCTCCCAACCTCCTCCAAAAGAGGCAGCCACCCATGCGCAGCCCTCGCTTTTCAGAGATACTAATAAAATAAAAACTCTTCGAAAATGCTGAGCGGAGATATAATGCTGATAAGAGGGATGAGACCAATTTAAAATAAAAAACCCCGCCTCAATCAAAATGAGGCAGGGTTTATATGCCGGTAAAATCTTATTTCTTTAAAGTATCCGCTTTTTTTGTAGTGTCCTTTGTAGTATTAATAATAGTATTGCCTCCTTCAAGCGGTGTTTGCGTTTGCGCCTGCGGAGCATATTTCTTCTCTATGGCATCCAATGCCTGCAAAATGATATCATTGATATAGACTTCGGTTCCTTCCAATGTGCCACCAAATAACTCAGGGCGGTTAATCTTCAGGTAATCATAATATTTTTTTTGCTGCTCCAGGTCTTTGCGAACCACTAGTCTTACTTTTTCCGCCAGGTCAGTTTTCCCGGCTTTATAACAGGCTTCCAAATAAAGCAAACCCGTTTGATTATGGCTGTTGAAACGGCTTACCATAGCGTATGGCAGATCACCCGTATCAATTCCTGCTTCCGCTTTTTCAAGCAGTTTTATCGCCTGATCTTTTTTACCATCATCAGCCAGGTTTCCTGCCGCTTCTGCAAAAACTGCGCGGATGTTTAGTAAATGACGTCGGTTCTCTTCATCAAAATAAACACCCTTTTTCCCGGCTCCGCCAAATTCGAATTTCTCCATCAGGTTATTGTACATCGCAGATTCATTATTATCCCTAACCTGAGTGCCGCCAATTCCGGATTGGCGGATAGTTTGCTCCAATACCCAATTGGACTGGGGATATTTTGCCTGCATCGGAACCAGCCTGTAAGACAATCCATCTTTGCGCAGATATTGGGGGAAACCCAATTCGCCGTAAGGCGAAGTGAAATAAATAGGCCGCTTCCATTTATTGGCGGCGATTATATTCAATACCATCAGGTCGCTACGGGTAAGACCTGCATCTAATTTGGCCTTTGGTATTTCAAATACCATGGGTGATACAATGCTGTCTTCCGGATTTACGGTTTTATTTGACCTCAACTCAGCCGCATTAACGGGTATTCCTAAACGGGATACGGGAAAAGTATTCGCCCCAACATCTCTCCCCGTTTCGGGGTCGATAGCCGGCCTGCCCAGTTCCTGTTTCATAATGCTATACAGGTCATAAAAAGTCTTTTGATCTCCTTTGGCACGATAGCGCAAATATTCACGGTTATGCCCTTCTACCTGTTCTTCGGACCATATTACGTCTACGGAATCGGCTTCATTTGTTTTACGGCGGAGCTGGTTGATATACCAGTCAATGCCCAGCAAACTGGTATTAATAATTCGTATGTCAGGGCGAACATTTTCCACCTCCTGTGCATACCAGAGTGGATAGGTATCGTTATCACCAAAAGTGAAAAGAATAGCTCCTTTTGCGCAACTCTCTAGATAATCCTTTGCAAGATCCGGCGCTGTCGTTTTACTACTCCGGTCGTGATCATCCCATTCCTGCTGCAGCATAATTACCGGCACGGCAAGACAGATAACGGATGTAGCGATATTCAGCGAACGCCAGTTGTTTCCCCCGGAAGAAACAGCCCTTACTATATAAGTGATACCTATAGTTACTACTGCATACAAGGCCGTAATGTAAACACAGGTTAGTAATGCCGTAGCGGGTGATCCCCGCAGTGAACTCATTAATACAATTATAAAAGTTAGTGCTGAACCATATATCAGCGCATTCTGGAAGCCTTGTTTATCCGCTTTTTCTCTCGCCATTCTTACAAACGCTACTACGGCCAAACCTATCCAGATGGCGAACGCATAAAATGAACCCACAAAAGCATAGTCACGTTCCCGGGGTTGGTTTCCGGGTTGATTAAGATAGAGAACGACCGCTATACCTGTAAAGAAGAACAAAAGGAAATTGACGATCCAGTCTTTCCTGTTTTTAAGATATTGATAAACACATCCGATAATCCCAAGGATAAAAGGAAGCAAGAAGAGTTTATTGTTGGCCTTATTATGTTTGATACTATCTGGCAGCTGCGTTTGATCACCCAACCGGTTATTATCTATAAAGGAAATACCGCTGATCCAGTTACCATCTCTTACGCTACCCATTCCCTGCACATCGTTTTGCTTGCCAGCAAAATTCCACATGAAATAGCGCCAGTACATTAAACCCATCTGGTAGGTAAAGAACCATTCAAAATTATCGCCATAAGAAGGGGCTTCATATTTTCCTGTTTGCTGATCCTGGCTCAATCCCAGCCATTGACCATAAAAATAGGCGTGGTTTTGATCGTTGCTTGAATCCCATATACGGGGAAATAATTGTTTGTCTGAACTTTCATAATCATATTCCCTGGCAGGACCGACAGGGATATACCTGTCTTTTCCTTTCACATATTTCATTTCTCCTTCAATAACGACGGGGTAACCGGCTTCATCTCTTGCTACTTCAGCCGCAAAATGAGGACCGTAGACCAAAGGAGCGCTACCATATTGTTCACGACTTAAATAATAAACAAGGTTGATAGGATTATCAACATTGTTCATGTCAATAGAAGGGTCTGCATTTGAACGGATCAGGGTGGTGAAATATGCAAAATAGCCCAGCATGATAAACGCATAGCACCATAAGGCTAGCTTTAATACCTTCAAAGCGCCAGGTTTAAAGAAATAACCTATAGCAACTGCTATACCCGCGGTTAATAAGAACTTAGCAAACTTTTCTCCGCCTGTGCCAGCGCTTGTAAAAAATGGTAAAGCTGAAAGCCCCAGGAAAAGTATAAACCAGACGATCAGTTTATTTCTGGAAATAGTTTTTTCCCTGAAGCTTAACGCCCAGGCTATAACAGCCGCCAATGCGATAAAATATATCGAAAAGCCGGAGAAGAAAGGAAGCTTAAACGAGTTAACAAAGAAAACATCAAATATTCCGGCAGCCTTCATGGAGTATTGAATAATGGCTACCTGCACAATACCTGTAACAAGACAGCCGACCAGGAAGGCTACAATTGCTCCCCTGTTAGTAACCTGGTAGCGGCGGTAATAATAAATCATTACAATGGCGGGAATAGTCAACAGGTTCAATAAGTGAACACCGATTGACAATCCGATCATGAAGAATAAAAAAACAATCCACCTGTCAGACCGGGCTCTTGCCTGCAAATCATTACCAGCATGTTCATCCGCATGTTCCCATTTCAGCATCGCCCAGAATACTAATGCCGTAAAAAAAGAGGACAAAGCATATACTTCACCTTCCACAGCGCTGTACCAAAATGAATCGCTGAATGTATAGGCTAATGCGCCTACTGCGCCGGCGGCCATAGTGGTAAATAGTTGATGATTGGTCAGTTCTTCACCGACGCCAACAAACATTTTGCGGGCAAAATGTGTAATACTCCAGAAAAGAAAAAGTATGGTGGCGGCGCTGGCCAATGCACTCATAAAGTTTACCGCATTGGCAGCCGTTTGCGGGTTGTCGCCAAACAGTACGATAAAAAAACGTCCTAATAGCACAAATACCGGTGCGCCGGGAGGGTGGGGAAGTTGCATTTTAGCGGCGCTGGCAACAAACTCGCCACAATCCCAAAGGCTGCCCCTCGCTTCACGGGTTAACATATAGGTAGCCATCGCAGCAAGAAATACGGCCCATCCGGTCAAGTTATTGACTTTTCTAAAGTTCATAAACAGGGTTTATTTTGAAGGAAGCAAAAATAGGGTTAAAAGTTTTGTCCGGGAGGACTCCTTTCGGAGAAGTTTTAAGTTTCGAAATCAATTTGAACAGTTTTATGACAACTTTAAAGTATTGAGAACAAACAAATAAACTGATCAGGGTCATTTATTATTATTCCTCCCATGTAATTAATTCTATAATTTATGGGTTTGGCTACTCGAAATACACCCGGACTGTTTGATAAAACAGCTGGTTTTGCAGAATTCCTTCAGCCTTGCTGGCTTTTTCGGAAAAGCCTTTCAAACCAAAAAGCCCGGCCGCGTTGCCTTTGTTAATGGCGATTTCAAGATAACCGGCACTGTTGAAAAGGGCCAGTTTTTCTCCCGGCTGCACATCAGCGTAAGATTCACTGACACGATCTATTACTTCGTCCCTTTTAAAAACAATACGGAAGCTTCTTCCTTTTCGTTGTTCTTCAAATTGTTCATGTGTAATGTTGACAATGACATTTTCAAAATTGTCGATAAAGATGATCTGCCCTTCTATCCAGTTATTATCCAGCAGCGGTCTTAAATGATTTTTTTCTGTATAACTGACATCCAGTATCCCAATACTTTGAATAGATTCTCCCTGCGCCAGTTGATTGACCACTTGCCCCATCACACCAACACAATGCGTTGTATTCTTTATGGCCGTTTTGTCTAAAGGAATACCGATTACCATTTCCGGTTTTTCTTCGAGTATCATATTCAGCAGGCCATTGTCAGCACAAAGAAAATATTGATTGCGGTGAAAAGCCAGCAGCAACTGCTCGGGTTTTTTTTCAAAAAGATTCACCAGTATGATATGGTAAGTAAAATCAGGAAAGTTTTTAAACGCACTTCGGCATAAATAAGCTGCCTGGGGATAATTGAATGGAGAAATGGAATGAGAAATATCAACAATAGTAAATGCCGGATCTATTTGTAATAACCGCGCCTTCACAGCGGCTACCAGGTAATCCTGGTGACCAATATCGGAAGTGAGTGTAAGTAAAGGCATTAGTAATGTAAAATGCAGAATGTAAAATACCCAATGTAAAATTAGGGAAGCCTGTTTTTATTGGCGGTTTCTATGCTTTTTGAAAATATTCCAATAAGCTCATTACATTCTTTAAATGTCGTTTCAATTTTTTCATGTTTAATTATCGGTTTTTCCAAAATAATTCTGAGGCAAATCCTGGTTTCTCTGAGTTCCTTTAGCAGTATTTTCATTTTGTGTATAAAATCTGCCTTTGATTCTGCCGCCTGTGCCTATCCATACATAAGGGCTGGCGCTGTGCCGATTTTGGACAACTGGTGTTCTAAATTGTTGGCTGCTTTACTGTTGGGAAGTAAGTCACAGATTTCCAGTATTATGATTGCAAACTTAACAAGCCTGTCTTCCAAATCATATTTTCTTGGTTCTCCCAACTTTTACATTTTAGATTTATCATTTTATATTTCTACTTAACCAGCTCATTGTTTTTGAAGAAAAATTTACGCACCAGTTTATCTGTCAACCCCGGGAAAATCTTATTCATAAAAACAGTTCGCTTATCGGCGAAAGTCATTACCAGCGTTCTTTTCTTTTTTTGCACGGCTGTCAAAATGCGACCCGCACATTCGCTAGCTGTCATCAGGGTACTTTCATCCAGGGGAGTTTCACCATGCGATACGGCATCTTTGTTTAATGCCGCATAACGTATATTGGAAGCCGTGAATCCTGGACTTACCCACATAACATGAACACCGCTATTTAATAATTCTGTTTTAATAGCTTCCAACCAACCCTGCAATGCGTATTTGCTCGCTGAATAAGCGCTCCTGCCCGGTAAACCACGATAGCCGGCAATGGAAGAAATACCGACAATCGTTCCCTTTCTTTCTATGATAGAATCCAATGCATATTTGGTACAATAAACGGCACCAAAAAAATTAATATCCATTACCTTCCGCAATACTTCTGTCGAAGCATCTTTCAATAATGCCCTCATCGAAATGCCTGCATTATTAATGAGTATATCAATTCCTCCAAAGACCTTGATCGTTGTTTCGATGAAACGGCGGCAATCATTTTCACTGCTAACATCCGCTACCATCGTGTGCAGGAAGGAAGAAGGATAACTGGCCTGGAGGCGGTATAATTTATCATGGTCGCGGCCACAGGTAGCTACTTTGGCACCGGATTGTAAAAGTTCATCTACCATCGCTTTGCCAATGCCATCCGTTCCGCCGGTTACTACCACCACCTTATCTTTGAAATAGGGAAACATCTTGCTGAGAATTTCGGCAAACCTACTTTAAATTTTTTCAACTAAGCAGCTGAGTTAGTAAGTATCAGGCATAAAAAAAGCTCTCCGATAAAAATCAGAGAGCCTGGTGATCCCGCTGGGATTTTTAAGTGCCTTTTTAACTTTATCTATCACTTTTTAGCTTTATCATAAAGCGTTTATTTTCAGTTTTTTACAACAACGTCGCATCTTTTTGCAAATTACCTTTACTCAGCCTGACAGCATTTTTATAGAGTAAATTATAGAGTAAATGTTACCAATTAAACCGGTTTGCAAAAAAGCGCTGATGCGCCAGGATGGCACCAGTATTATTTTTATCCAGTATTGCCATTCCCAGGAAAAAAGAACACTATTAAATTCAGGTATTGCCATTCCTCCAACTTACTGGAACCAGAAACGGTTGCGGATAAATGCTGATCTGCCCACCTCTTATGGTAAAGCCGATATACTGAACGAACAATTGCAGGAATCCATACGCCTTGCTCAGGACATAGTTAGCTATGCCCTGAAAAAGAAAATAGCCGATCCGCTGGATTTTCTTAAAAGTACTTTCCATCCCGGCTTTGATCTTTCCAAACTGGAAGAAAAAGCAAAAGAGGTTGAAAAACCCAAAATTAATCTTGACCTGTATTATCAAATAGATGACTATATCGAATCAAAAAGAAAGCAGGTTACGCCGAAAATGATCAACGTTTACCGCAATATGAAAGATACGCTGAAGGCTTTTGAGAAATTTAGAAAAAAGCCTATCACATTCGAATCATTTGATTTCAATTTCTATGAAGAATTTATAGCGTATATGAAATTCGAGCATACACTACGGCGCAGGAAACAAATCATAAAAGGTTTTAAAGTAAGCACGGTTGGTAAGACGATCAAACAACTTCGCATTTTTCTCAATAACCGAATGAGGAAAAAAATTATCCCGCCTATCAACCTGGAAGATTTTAAAATTCTTGATGAAGAAACCGATGCCATCTACCTGACTTACCAGGAAATCACAAAAATTTATCAAACGGATTTATCCAAACATCCCCAACTTATTAAATACAGGAATTTGTTTGTATTGGGTTGCCTGACCGGCCTGCGCTTTTCTGACTTTTCCATTATCCGGTCTGAAGATATAAGACAGGGCATGTTATATAAAAAGCAGTGGAAATCTGATCATTGGGTAGTAATTCCATTGAGGAATCAAGCTAATAATATATTAATGCACCATTTTAAAAGCGGCATTCCCGAAATAAGCAATGCAAAATTTAATAAGTATGTAAAAGAAGTGGGAAGGCTGGCAGGTGTTGACACACCTATCAAGTTCTCACATAAGAAAGGTAATAAAAATGTAGTTATTGTTAAACCTAAATATGGTTGGATTACTTCGCATACCTGCCGCCGCTCGTTTTGCACCAATGAATTTTTAGCAGGAACGCCGGTAGAATTAATCATGAAGATCAGCGGTCATAAAAGCATCAAGGATTTTTATAGATATATAAGGATTACACCTGAAGAAGCCGGACAAAAGATTAAAGAAATATGGCTGCAGCGGGGTGAAATTATTTCAATGAATACAACAAACCAGGCTAACGCCATATAAAAAGATAATCCATGCACCTTGAAATATATCCTTTCATTAAGCGCCCTGAAAGCTATTACTACGAGTTTTTCAGTGAAGGTCCGAACGGTAGCATCAAGAAAGTGGTGGAATTTTACAGGCTCCAGGAGCGGAAACAGGAAGTATATAACCTGGCATTTGGTGATTGGGATGAAATTGCTCATCGTATTAATGACCTTTCTATTACCAACAATGCAGACCGGGATAAAGTGCTGGCAACAGTCGCCGCAACTGTGATGGAATTTATGCGGGAACATCCCGGGGCTATCATTTTTGCAACAGGCAGCACGGCATCCCGTACCCGGTTGTACCAGATGGGAATTGCGAGGATATTGAATGATATAACTCTGTTATTTGAAATACAGGGTTATTTAAGCGATACCTGGCAACCGTTTCAAAAAGGTGTTAATTATAATGCCTTCTTGCTAAAAGCCCGATAAAATCGTAAATTTGAACAAGTAAACAATTTGATTATGGCAGATTCAACAAAAAAGAGAGCAACCGGTAAAGCGAAGGTGGTAGTAGATAAAAACATGAGGGATTATGCCAATGATCCTTTCTTTATTAAAAAGAGAGAAACGGCTGAACAGTTTCTTAAAAAAGCCGGATTGCCGAAATCTTTTGCCAAGACGAAAAGCAAATAGCTTTCTTTTACTATCATATTAAAAGCCGGTTTTACCGGCTTTTTTCATGACTGCAACCACATAGTACCGAAATAAAAAACAGATTCGGGGCGCACTGCGCCCCGAATCTGTTCCTCACCAAACTTTCAATAAGTTTTAGAGCTTGTTTTCATTATTTAGCTAACAAAAATCGTAAAGCCCCATAATGCCCCGATAAGTTCGTAACAGGAATAAGTATTTGATAAATACTGCGATGATGCTTATGAGTTTTTTAGCCAATACGGTAAGAATAAACAGGAACAATATAGCTGGAAAGCTGCGTTACCTTTAATAATACCATTACCCGTTATTTTTAGGACTTTCCCTTCCATGAAATCGAGGACATTAATCTAATCCTTCAGAAAAAAACTCTTTAGGTGTCATATCTAAACCATCAATGATTTTTAACAGGGTGCGCATTCTTATATCGTCAAATGCACCAGACTCGTAATTAGACATACCGGCTCTGGAAATTTCGATATCATAAGCAAATAATTCGTAAGATTTAAATCCTTTTTCTTTTCGTAATGCTTTAATACGCTTACTAAGTTTCTTGAGAAAGGCATCATGATCAAAATGACCTAATTCGGCTTTTTTTCTAAGTACCTTTTTTGCTTTTGCCATAATGCAATTAAGATAATAGGCATATCACAATCAACCCTTTATAATAGGTATAATTATTTATACCTATTATAATATACATTTTATGACAATTTAATCTTATTTTGCAATTGAAAAAGAATCCGTACTCCTGAATAGAGGTACTTATTTACGAGTCTCGCCCAGACGAATCCTCACAAATTCACAGAACGCGAGAGTAAGTAAAGTGCCCAATCCCTATATTGCACTATAGGGTTGGGCCTACTTATGCTTTTTGCGTTCTGGGCTACCGAAAGGTAGTGGGCCTTGTGAGGGCCCGTCTGGCAAAAAGCAGGTAGGTTCCGACCCTATAGTTTTAATCGCCCGTTTTATCCGCCCCGGAACCTTCCTTTCTTTGAGGCTCATTAACCATATCATGTAACCTAAAATCTTTTCACATGAATGAGCCATTAAACAACGCCCATCCCGGGATATCTTTCTCTGGCAAAACCCACAACAATCATCCCCAATGGTACAACCAGCCATTACGCCTCACTAAAGAACAAAAGCAAGATCCACTGCCAGTCTTGGATGATTTTTTCGAATGCTACCATTTAACTGAGGTTCGGCAACTGTTATGGGAATGGCTAACAGAAGTAATTTCCAGCCAGCGGAGCATAGCCATTGAGCCGCATGACCGTAACAATCATATTTATTTCTATGAGAAAATAGAAGGTATTATTGAGGCTGCATTCATTCTTAAAAAAAGGCTGCATAAACACCGGCATAGAAATCGGAAAAGGAAGCTTAAAGAAATTGCCCGGCTTGAAAAAAAACAAGCTTCAGCGATAAGCGAACGTAGTAATACAACCGAAAGTATACCAACTACACAAACCCAAGAAACTGGTGAGATTCTGAATAAGCCAAAACAACTTATTGAATATGTAGATACAGATCCTATTTATGTGATCAGGGAAGTTTTCAATAACGAATCCCTGTCTTTTCTGCGCGACCAGTTGCGGGATTGGCTATATGTAGCCATGGCGGCTGACTGCCATATTTATGAAGATGGAGAGCAACGGAGACAGTTACTGTCCTTCCAAGATCAATTGCTTGTATTGGTAGAAGCACTTTTTATAATTTATATCCAGAATAGGGACAAAGAAATAGAAAAGCAAATTACTGAAAGTGATAAAACCCGGTTACTTAGCCAGGATCAAATTGCTACCCCTATGCGGGTAATAGCCGATTTCTTTAAAAAGTTTCCAATGGTTTATATCATCCGGGAATTAAATGACTGGCTGGAAGTTTCAATTTGCTTTGCTGGTGAACATCCTGAAAACATGAGTGAATTACAAGCATTATTTACATACCGCAATGTTTTATGTCTCATAAAAGCAGCCAAACAGCTTTTAACCCATTAAGGCTCAAAACTGTTAGCTAAACCAAAGCTTATGGAATTCACCGAAGAATTTACCGAAAATAATTTGAAACAATATATATTAGAAAAAGAAAAGCAGCTTATTGAACATGCAGATGAAGATCCTTTTTATGTACTTGGGGAAGTATTTAATTTTAGACAATGGTCATTTATTAGTGACGAGTTAAGCGATTGGCTGATTATTGGCCTGTCGACTGATTACAATGCTTATGATAATTGGGGAGCACGTCTTACTTTAGTGTTCTTCTATGATCAGTTACTTTTATTGATAGAAGCATTGTTTATTATCTATTCGCAGAATGTAAAAAATGCTGATAAAGAAGAAAAAATCCCAGTCTATGAAGTCCATTTGCTTAGTGAGGATCAGAAAGCAAACCCCCAAAAAGTGATCTTTGCTTTTTTCGAAACATATCCAACAGTTTATATTATTAGGGAGTTAGATGATTGGTTAATTGCGGGCCTTTGCTATCCAGGCTCATGGCGTAAAAACATGATTAGTCCGCTCCACCTTCATGATACCAATCGCAATGTTTTATGCCTTATAAAGGCAGCCAAGCTGCTTTTAGCGAAGTAAGGATGTAATCTGACTTCTTTCATTAATAGATTAATCAGTTTTGTTAAGCTTAATTTTAAAATTTAGTTTATGGACGATAAGGATCACCAATCTACAACAAATAAGAACAGTAACGACTATGAACAAATGGAGGCAGAAATATTAAATCTCATAGAGAAATATTTGAATGAAAAAAAGAAAGATAAAGATTATGATGAAGAAATCGCAACAGTAGTCTACTTTCTTTTAGGGGGTAGGCAATTTCAGGATTACCTCGCGAATTATATGTATGCTTCTGTATCGGTACTTAGTGCTTTCGCTTCGAACGATATCACCGATAGTTTAAAACGGATGCCTTGGGTTGTACTGAATTTACCATATCACGGTATATTCAAAAAAACAGTGATAACCTTACCAAAGCCGCTGCTATGGAGATAATTCGGACAGTGACCGGCTTGAAGGATGAAGAAATTTTGGAGGTAGTATAATGAAAAAGGGAAATAAGCCAATTCACATTGGAAAAATAATACAGGCAGAAGTAGAGAGTAAGCGACTTTCCTACAAGGATTTTGGCGCCCTAATTCATAAAAATGAAAAAACGATTCCAAGCATTTATAATCGCGCTACTATGTCGATTGATTTGTTGGTGACAATTTCAGTGGCTCTTAAAAAAGATTTTTTGAAATTCTTCTATGACGAAGAGCCAATGAAAAGTATACGTGATGATGATTTTGTAAGCTTAAACCGTCAAGTAGACAAGATGGTAGAGGAAAATAATCGGTTGCAAAGGGAGTTGGCATTAACACAATCCCTGGCCGAATCTCAAAAAGATACTATTGCATTTGCTAAAGAGCAGATAGAACATTATCAATTAAAGTTGAATGAACTCATAAGCAATATTTCTATGGCAATGCCTATAGCCCTTAGTGACCAGGATTCTATTCCATCAAAGTACCATTACTGACCTGTCTTTACTGCGCTCTACCAGATCCCATATGCAATAAACCACTTTTAGGACTACAAATCATACTAACAGGACCTTATTATGTGCAAAGTATAAATCGTATCGGTTGTACCTTGCATATAGCTACTTGTATTCACACTCCCCCCTATTGAATGATTTTAAATAAACCTGATTCCTAAGTTAAAATTTCTATTCATGCTGATAAAAACAAGAAAACCTTATTCGAGATATGTGCATTGCGCCATTGACAGATGTTATATATACTATAACGCAGAAGCGTACCATTTATCGACAACATTCGTGCAAAAATCTATAATTAGCTGATGTAACTTGCATATAGAATCGAATGATTGCTCCGGCTGTCCCCGGAAGAAATTACGACTAATAACAGGCCATTTACAATCGAGGCTTTTGAATTATTTCATCGATAGGGCTAGTTTCATTCAAATTTATTGGTAACCTGGTAACCCCCTTTTGGGTTTGACGTGCTATGTGATAAGGTTTGAGAACCCCTTTTGAGTGGGCGGGAGAGATGAGGGCGATGTTTTGATATTCTGATAACTACCCGATTCTTAATACAAGAATATATTCATAACAATATAAAACCAGGTTTGTGGAAATAAATAAATTATCTGATTCATTGAAAGATGATCTTGAAAGCCTGAACCTGATGGAATGTAAAATTGCCCATCAGTGGCTTACTGGAAGAATCAGGTTATTGAAGCAACCCCATGGCAAATCCGTTCGGGAACTAAACTTATCTAAACGGGCTGTTACTACACTCCTAAATAGTAAACTCCTAACCGTAAGGGATATTGAAATTTTTGGAATGGAGAATATCCATATACTGAGAGGGGCTGGCTCAAAAGTGCTGGCAGAAATTTCACAGGCGATGAATAAATAAGTCAAGTACATAGTTAACTAAGTACCCATTAATCGCCATTTGGAAATAAGCAAGATATAGTCATTTTACACCGCAGTAGCATCATTACTAAATATTAAACCTTGCCTCATGTCAGTTGAACAATTATCTTTTAACAATGCAGCTATTGCCATAAGAGATTTTATTGATGCCAACCCACTCAGTAAAAAAACGCCATCCGAATTGGCTGCAAATTTTGATGTGGATCGGTACAAGGTGTTACCAGCTTTTAAAACACTTACTGGCGACACAATACAGCATTACCAATTGGAAAGGTTAATACATACAGCAAGTGAAATGCTGCTCTCCGGCATGATGGTTAAAGAAGTAGGTATCGAGTGCGGCTATATGGATTATCCAACCAATTTTACAAGAAGTTTCAGAAAAGTATTTGAGATGGGACCAGATGAATGGGTACGGAATAAGTTGTTTGTAAATAGCGACAGTAAAGCCAATGAACAAAGTTGAAAAACTATTTTTAGGATTACAACTGATCCTTAAAGTTTAAAATGTTCTTCCTAACTTGCTTATGTAATTGAAACAGGAGATAAAGAAAGGTGTTAAGATGTTAGGGTTTGATGTGTAGCAACTAAGTAAGTTTTTTTTACTTCTACAATAATACATAGTTAAAAAGATCGCAGTTTTAATTGAACGTGCACATTGAACATGCATTTGGCATGATTCCTTTAAGAAATAGAAAGTTGCTATATGCCTGGAATGATCCAGGAGATGAATCCGCATTGCTAAGACATTATATAGCAACTTCAACACTAAACTAAGGATGATCATTGTATCTGGGGAAACTTTAATATTCATAGATAGTACAATCCTTTAATCTGGGCCGGTGGTACTGTATTAGCTTGCACGATTAAAACAATTTTGATGTGAGGGTCACTCGGCTAGCTACCCGGTATTAGGTTTGAACTGCATCAATTCGCTCAATTGATGTTTTGGGTGAGAATACTATTTGCACCGGCCTGAATTAGAGGACTAACAGAATAAAAAACTTATTGAGCGTGGTTGTCAAAAACCGTCTAAAATATTTCTGCATCGATTTAGATAAAGTTTAGTTATCATTTCTGCCTTTTCTTTTTAGCTAAGGCACTGGTGATAACAAAGGAAAAACTGATTGTTCGTTCTATAATTGTCCATTAAAACTTATCCATTATGATTACACACACCATCTTCATCAATTCGAAGCCGCTTGGCCACCATAATACAGGCATATTACCCAACATCAATTTGCGGCGAGTTAATTTTTCCTGATACGGCATTTCACGTATCAACCCTCTAAGCCCAAAACATATAATGCCGTATTTGGCAACGAATAACTTTTGCCAAGACGACAAGCTTATCTGATATAATATCACCGTGTGAATCTATTTGCTGATCACAAACCTAATTCTATGCGCAACACAGAAGGCAAGATCGATACGCCCATAGCGGCCCAACCAATACAGGCAGACATACACTACGACGCCAGTAGCTATAGTGAAGAAGGCAATAGAACGTCTGGTGCCTATATACAAAGGTTGTCAATTATCATCCCCGCCTATAATGAAGAGAAAACTATTTCCTTGATCCTCGGTCGCATCAATGAAGTAAAACTGCTCCGAAATATAGAAAAGGAAGTAATCGTAGTGAATGATTGTTCAACTGATAATACGGAAGCAACGCTACAGCACTATATGAACAATACGCCTAACCTCACGATCAACTATTTCAAATATATAAAGCACGAAATAAACCAAGGAAAGGGTGCGGCCATCCATACAGGAATAGCCCAAGCAACCGGCGATTACTTGTTGGTACAGGATGCTGACCTGGAATACGACCCGGGCGAATACAATACGTTGTTAAAACCTATAGTGTTCGGCTCGGCAGATGTGGTATACGGCTCAAGATTTATAGGTGGTAATCCTCACCGCATCCTCTTCTTCTGGCATTCTATCGGCAACCGGATACTTACCTTCCTTTCGAATATGTTCAGTAACCTTAATTTAACCGACATGGAAACAGGGTATAAGGTATTCCGTACAAGTATTATTCAACGCATTTATTTACATGAGAATCGCTTTGGGTTTGAACCGGAGGTAACAGCAAAAATAGCAATGGTCCCAGGCATCCGGATCTATGAAGTAGGTATCAGTTATTACGGAAGAACATTTGCAGAGGGAAAGAAGATTGGGTGGAAGGATGGAGTTAGGGCGATCTATTGTATAGTGAAGTATGGGTTGTTCAATAATTCAACAGTATTAAAAGAACGACAATTATCTAGTTGGAATAAACTTAACCAAGAATAGCGTTGAATTATAAGACAACTGTCTACAACTTGTAATTATTGTCACTTAAAATAAAATCCCATGGGCACAAAGGCACTGATTAGCTCATACAGAATCGTAGATGAAGGCCTGGATAAAGCGATAGAGGCAAAAATTATAATAGATAGAGACATTAGCAGGCATTATACATATCAGGATCTGGCCCGAATGGTAGCGACAAACCAACAAAAGTTACTGATTTCTTTTAAAGAGGTGACAAGGAAAAATCTCTATCAATATTTGACTTATGTACGGATTGAAAAAGCAATGTATTTATTAGAAACCACAACACTTACCGTTGAAAGAATTGCCAGCAAGGTAGGATTGGATAAAACTAACCTCAATAAACAATTTAAAAAAATACATGGAACAACGCCTAATGCATGGAGAAAAAACCTGTGGAAAACAAACAGATATTAATTAAATGATCGGCCGTTAACTCTTAACTTTATGAGTGAACAAATTGTCCCATTAACTACTAATATTTCCTTTAAAGAATTTCTTTTTAAGACCAAAAGGAACAGGACTATTTTATTATTGGGCGGTGTAGCCGTGGTAGTACAATTTGCCATCTTCAAATACTTTTATCCTTACCCCAGCTTTATATATGGTGATTCATTTGCTTACTTAAAAGCTGCCTACTACAATTTGGATATTAATACATACATGCTAGGCTATTCAAGATTCTTACGTTTTTTTAGTGTATTTACTACCTCTGATACCGCGCTGGTAGCATTCACATACCTGTTGATGCAATTCAGTTCTTTGTTTTTGCTGTTTACTTTGTTTTATTTCTATAAGCCAGGAAAACTAGTGCAGGCAACTCTTTTATGTTTTGTGATCTTCAGTCCCTTGTCTTTGCACCTGGCTAATTTGATATCAAGTGATGGTCTATTTCTTTGCCTAAGTTTAATCTGGTTTGCGCTTTTGATATGGATTATTCACCGGCCATCTAAACAAATCATAATTACACATGCTATAGTATTATTTATTGCTTTTACTGTGCGATACAATGCTTTGATCTATCCATTTATTTCTATTCTGGCATTTTATATATCGAGTATGCCGTTAAAACAAAAATGGGCAGGCTTATGCTTAGGTGTACTGCTTTGTGGCTCGTTCGTATTTTATACTTCTTATAAATACAAACAGTTGACCGGGCATTGGCAGTACTCCCCTTTCAGTGGTTGGCAATTAGCTAACAACGCGATGTATGCTTATAAATATGTCGACAGCGCCCAACGGAAACCGGTGCCGAAAAAATTTGAACGATTAGACTTGATGGCTCGGCGATATTATGATGCTTCTCGTAATGAGCACCCACATCCGCAGGAGTTTGTGCCAGCAAGTACTATTTATATGTGGACGCCTTTCTTGCCATTATGGAAATACACAGATAGTTTGTTTAGGAATGACCCGAAGGCTAATGAAATAAAAAAATGGTCGTCTATGGGGCCGATGTTTAAAGATTATGGTATTCAGATCATCAGGAGATATCCTTTGCATTTTGTTCGATACTTTTTATGGCCTAATGCACAACAATACTATGCGCCACCAGTTGAGTTCCTGGGCCAATACAATAGCGGTCAAGACAGTGCCGCAATGTTTGCGCAAGTTTGGTTTAAGTATAATGGCCCGAAGGTTTATACTCGTGTAAAAGATAATGAAGTAAGGATTCTCAATTTTTATCCGATTCTTTCAGGATTGATTAATGTCGTGATGTTATGTGCTCTTGTTTGTTATGTTGCGTTGAATGGCAGAAAACAAAAAGGCAATTTTCGTATTGGAATTTTAATGGGTGGCATCATGTGGCTGCTGAACGCCGGCTTTACAATCTTTGCTTCGTCTGCTGCACTGAGGTTTCAGTCTTTCCCTTTGATGCTCACGACAATATTTACTGTGTATCTATTGGAATGGCTGTGGGTGGTAGCGTTTGCGAAAGAGGCAATCGCAGGGCAATTAGTTACCACTGAAGGAACAATAGAGAAAGCCATGGCATAAGGGATCTATTTATATAGGTGTAAAAAAGTAAATCATGAAAAGAACGACAATTATAGAAACGATAGTAGTGGCTTATACAATTCTGTTTTTGTATACCGCTATTAGTAAGTTGATGGAATATAGTGTATTTAAAGAACAAATTGCGGCATCACCCATCTTAGCGCCGGTTTCAAAATTGATTGCTGCAGGGCTACCGTGGACAGAAATTTTAGTTACGGTATTACTCATCGTTCCTCGCTGGAGATTGAAAGGCCTATATGCTTCTCTAATTCTCATGACAGCATTCACCATTTATATAGCAGCAACCCTCGCTTTTAGTGAGCATATTCCTTGTAGTTGTGGTGGCATTATATCGGAAATGTCCTGGACGCAACATTTACTATTTAATACTGTATTTATTGGCCTTGCTATAACAGGCATTATACTGACAAAGAAAGTTTTGAATGATCACAAACTACAATGGTCATCGGCAACAATTAGAGATTGGAACATCAAACCGGAAAATATCTGATTGGGCACTGAATCAATAACCGACTGAATAAAATAATTATGCTATTCACGCACAACATATCGTCCGAAAGTTTTAAAGTCTGGATCTGGAAGGACGCAGAGAATAAACTATTATTAAAGTTTTCTGTGCTGGCTATGGTTATATCATTTGCCTGGTTAAAGATTCTGTATCCCTATCCCAACTTCATGCCACCGGATTCTAATTCATACCTGGAGGCAGCATTTAGCAACCAGTTGATTAACCTTTGGCCAATCGGTTATTCAAAGTTTGTTCGATTAGTAAGTTGTTTTACCAATTCACATTTTATTTTGGTGTCTTTGCAATACTTACTATTACAGGCAAGTCTGTTGTATTTTCTGTTTTCTATTCGCTACTGGCTTTCGCCGGGTAAATGGGGATTTCGCGTATTGTTTGCGGTTTCCATTCTCAATCCCTTACTGGTTCATATCGCTAATTTTGTTTCAAGCGATGCCCTTTTTACCACATTAAGTGTAGTATGGTTTACTCAATTACTATGGATCATTTGTCAACCGACAAAGAAGATTTTCTACTGGCACGCTGTCATCATATTATTGGCATTTATAGTTCGCTTTACGGCACTATATTATCCTTTCATCAGCATAGCGGTTATTCTATTTTGCCCTGCTAACAGAAGCGTGAAACTCAGAGGTGTTGCCTTAATTGTTTTGTCAATAGGAATCTTTGTCGGAAGTACAGCCCATGAATACAAGATAAGAACAAACACCGTACAATTTTCTGCATTTGGCGGCTGGCAAATAGGTTCTAATGCATTATATGCCTACGCTCATGCAAAGCCCATCCCTGTTGAAAAAGTACCGGCAAAATTCAGGCGGCTTCACGCCATTGTCAATAAACATATGGAATCACTTAAAAAAGTCCCTGAGGTACTAAGACCTGATTATGAAGTTGCTGTTTATTATTTATGGGATTTTAAATCGCCACTAAGGATTTACATGAGCCAGTTATATCCAAAAGTCAGTGATGAGCAATTCTTCTATAAGTGGGCCACACTCGCACCTTTATACGCATCGTATGGGCATTTCCTAATTAAACAGTACCCGAAAGAATATATTAATTACTATTTGTGGCCAAACTTTTTAAAATACTACGCGCCTCCTGCAAAATTTATGAGTGCTTATAACATGAAAAGTGAAACAGTGGAACCAATAGTCGTAAACTGGTTTGGATGGAAAAACAATAAACTTCCTACTTACTTTAAAAATAAGGAAATACAAATCACTGCTCCTTTTCCAATTTTATTTGCAACGATCAATATCTTATTTGTTCTTGGATTTCTCTCGTTTGTTATGCTGGGAGGTTATAAAAATTGCACTAACCATTGTAAACGTATATTATGGATTACTTTATTTGTTTGGTTTGTCAATATGGCTTTTAGCGTTTTTACTGCCCCTATCGAGTTACGCTATCAAATATTCCCCATGATATTTACGCTTGGGGTAAGTTGGCTGTTAATGAGCTACACCATAATACAAACAAGAAATGAGAGTGACAAAAAGTTTATACTGGAGAACAGTATTCCAAACACTGCTATCTAAAACAAAATAAATGACTATATGAAATATATAAGTTTTAGCCTATTATTATTTGCAATTCTAAGTTGTAACGACAGACATACAAAAATAATATCAGGTTTAGAAGGAGAACCCCTGCCATCTTTTAATATGTTGCTTCCGGATAGTACAACTTACTTAAATAGTGAAAATATTCCTGGTGGGGAGCCATTTGTTCTTTTTTATTTTAGTCCTCATTGTCCTTACTGCAGGGCAATGACAAAAGACTTAAAAGATGAAATGAAAACTGTAAAAGACATACGATTCTATTTTATAGCACAATCGCCATTAAACCAAATAAGAAAGTATGACCAGGATTACGGTCTTTCCAAATACAACAATATAACGCTGGCACAAGTAACGGACACATCTTTTTCAAAGTATTATCAGATTCAAGGAGTGCCGTATTTAGCTGTGTATAATAGCAAAAAACAATTAAAGGAGGTTTTAATTGGTATATGTGATATTGATGTGATAAAGAATATTGCATTTACGAAATAACCTATTTCCTATAAGATATTTTACCGGTAAAAAGTGGGTAAGCCGAAAACCACCTAATAGAGTAGGCATAATATAAATACCAAAGTTTAGCTTTTTGATTTAAAAAGCACCATTAATTATGAAAAGAG